>DATMNI010000283.1:0-6462 GCA_035570275.1 Candidatus Acidiferrales bacterium
GCATCTGGCCACAGGCCACCAGCCACCGGCCACCAGTCACCAGCCACCGCCCACCAGCCACCGGCCACCGGCCACCAGCCACCGGCCTCCGGCATCTCAAATGACTACCGTCTTCATCATCTCCGCCCCCTCCGGATCCGGCAAATCCACGCTGGTTGCGCACCTGCTGGCCAGCGTTTCCGACTTGATCTTCTCGGTTTCCTATACTACCCGCCCCCGCCGGGGCGCGGAGGTGGATGGCAAAGACTACCACTTCGTCTCCCGGGAGGCTTTCGAGGCCATGCTCGCCCACCATGAGTTTCTCGAATCGGCTCAAGTATTTGGCAACTATTACGGCACCCATCGCGAGATTCTGGAGCGCGCCCGGTCCGCGGGCAAAGACCTGGTACTCGACATCGACGTCCAAGGTGCGAGACAATTGAAAGAGCAGATCCCCGAAGCCGTTTCCGTTTTTGTCCTGCCTCCTTCGAAGCAGGTCCTGGAACAGAGACTTCGCGCCCGCGGCGAAGACCGGGAAGACGTGATTGCCAGACGGCTTAGGGAAGCGGCCGAAGAGATCCGCAATTACGACCGTTACGACTATGTCTTGATCAACAAGGATTTGGCCAAAGCCCACGCCACCCTGGATGCCATCGTCCTGGGCGAGCGCGTCCGGCGGTACCGGATCGAAGACCGGATTCGGCCCATTCTGGAGACATTTCAAGGTTGAGCGGTTTAGAGGTTCTTGACGTTTTGGAAGTTTTTGAAAAAAAAGGCCTTCGAAATTTATGGCAGACAAAGCTCCACGTAACAACGCGCATTGCACCATCCCGGACGACAAAGACCAGAGCACGTACCGGTTTATCATCGTAGCGGCCAAACGTGCCCGCCAACTCCAGGGCGGCGCCCGGCCGGTGCTCCCCACGTCCTCGAAGAAGCCCACGGTCATCGCCATGGAAGAAGTGCGGCGCGGGTTGGTGAAGTACGAACTCACCGGGCCGCTGATTCATGGAGCGCTGCCGCCCGACAAAATTCTCTAAGCACGCATGAAGATTATTCTGGGCGTCGGAGGTGGAATCGCAGCCTACAAGTCTGCGGAACTGGCGCGCCTGCTGATGCAGGCCGGCCAAGGGGAAGAAGCCAATGAGGTGCAGGTGGTCATGACCTCAGCCGCCCAGGAATTCATCCGCCCCCTTACCTTCGCCGCGCTTACCGGCCGCAAGGTGCTCACCGATCTCTTCGCCATCGAGGCTGCCATTGAGCACATCTCCGTGGCGGTGGAGCATGAGGTGCTGGTGATCGCTCCGGCCACCGCCAATCTCATCGGCAAACTGGCCCACGGACTGGCGGACGATTTTCTCACCACGTTGTATCTGGCCTTTACCGGAACCGTGGTGATCGCGCCGTCCATGAACGTCAATATGTTGCGGCACGCAGCAACCCAGGCGAACATGGAAGCCTTGCGGCAGCGCGGCCACCGCATCGTGGAACCGGATAGCGGCTACCTGGCCTGCGGGATGACCGGCCCTGGCCGTCTGGCCGACCCCGAACTCATCGTGGAGGCCATTCTGCAGGCTTCCCGAACGCGCCGCGATCTGGAAGGCGAGACCATTCTGATCACCGCCGGCCCCACCCAGGAACCCCTCGACCCGGTACGCTACATCTCCAACCGGTCGAGCGGCAAAATGGGGTACGCGCTGGCGGAAGCCGCCGCTCTCCGCGGCGCCCGCGTGATCCTGGTATCCGGCCCCGTACATCTTGCCCCGCCCCGCGGCGTGGAGGTGGTGTCGGTGCGCACCGCGGTGGAAATGCGTGAGCAGGTGATGGCGAATCTGGCGGACGCGGGAATCGTCATCAAAGCCGCGGCCGTGGCCGACTTCCACCTCAGCAAAGTGCCCGATCAGAAAATCAAGAAAACCGCCGCGCGGATGTCCCTGGAACTGGACCCCACGCCGGATATCCTGGCCGAACTGGGCCGCAAGAAGGACGACCGGTTGCTCATCGGCTTCGCCGCCGAAACCCAGAATCTGCTGCAGGAAGCCCGGCGCAAGCTCGAATCCAAGAACTGCGACATGGTGGTGGGAAACCTGGTGGGCGGCGCCGATCTCGGCTTCGAGTCGGATGAGAACGAAGTCCTGCTGGTGTTGCGCACCGGCGAGAACATTACCCTGCCCCGCGCCCCCAAGCGCCAGATTGCCGACCGCATTTTCGACCAGGTGCTGAAGCTGCGCCTGACCCTCCACGCAGCCAATGGACGCTGAACTCCTCCGGCAATACCTGGAGTTTTATCGCGACCTGGGGATCGCCACGTTGTACCGGCGCCGGCCAGCGCAAGCCCTGAAAGCGGCACCACCACCGGTGGAACCAACCGTCGAACCCGGGCCCACGCCGTTACCTCCCACGCTTTTGCCTTTACCGCCGATGGCGCCACCCGACGATACTCTGCTCAAGATCATCGAAGACATTGGCGATTGCCGCCGCTGCGCTCTGCACGAAGGCCGCAACAAGATTGTCTTCGGCGTTGGCGACGAAAAAGCGCCGCTGGTTTTCGTTGGCGAAGGGCCGGGCGCCGATGAAGACGCCCAAGGCATCCCGTTCGTCGGCCGCGCCGGCCAGTTGCTGACCCAGATGATCGAGGGCACCGCTAAGAAGGAGGGCATCCCGCTGCTGCGCAGCCAGGTCTATATCTGCAATGTGGTCAAGTGCCGCCCGCCGGGCAATCGCACCCCCGAGCCCGATGAAATGGAGATTTGCGGACAGTTCCTTTTCCGTCAACTCTCCACCATCAGGCCCCGCGCCATTTGCGCCCTCGGCGGCACCGCCGCCCGCGCCCTCACCGGACACAAAGAAGGCGTTACAAAAATGCGCGGCAAGTGGTTTCAATGGCAGGAAATCCCGGTGATGGTGACATACCATCCGTCGTACCTGCTGCGCGCCTACAACCAGGACGCCAAGCGCGAGGCATGGGAAGACCTGAAGCGTTTGCTCCACTTCATCTACGACTGACGGTTCCCGCGACCAAAGTGGTCGCGACCCTCTGGGTCGCGACTCTATAGTTGCCCCCAAAAACCGAAAACCGCTAGCCACAGCGGTTTTGTAAAACAACTCATTTCGAATCAGTGCAGAGAAAGCGGAAACCGCGCGCAGCCCGCGGTTTGGCATACGCAGACAGGGCGATAGAACTCGACAGGAGGCTTTTAGGAAACGCGGGAAATTCCGCGCTCATGCATTAGTACCAAGACCATCCCGCGTGTTTACCGGTTGGTCGCTGGCCCGACCACGTTCGACGCCGCTTCCTGATCACCCGACAGCCACGGCCTGGCCTTCTCAGTTACTCCCAGTAGTCCCAGAACTGCATGCGGGCCGCAGCGCCCTCCTGTGCGGCCTCATCCAGGGGTTCGCAGCCGGCCGAGCACTCATGGTCCGGAAACATTCGCGCAAAGGAGTCCAGCAAGTGCCGGTTGGCTTCCGGCAGAGTCTGGAAGCGCTGCGCTCCGGCCAGTTGCTGACCCCAGATTCTCGCCTTCCATCCGCCTTCCTTGTCTGGCGATGCCCACAAGTGCACGGGACCGTCCTCGGTTTGATGTACCAGGCTGACTGGCGGTGGATCTCTGGCACCCTCAACAATCTCGGCACAACGCGGACAGATGGCGACGTGCTCTTCAAACTCACGAATCTCATGGGGCGGCATTTGGTTCATCAGGTACGCCTCCGCTGAGGCTCTGGGGTCGGCCGGACAGGGGATAAGAGGCTCCATCTGTCCGGGATCTTCACATGGAAAAGCCCGGCGATCAATGGCAGCTTCGTACCGGAACTACTCCCCTTACCGCTTTGGAAATAGCGCCGGAGCTGGCTTCATTGGCTCGGCCAAACAGCACACAAATCACTTTTGACCGCTAGTGCGCGCAGCATCCGAAACCTCTCAATCTTTTGTCGGTGGGTTTGTGGGGCAGGTTGCCAACCTGGAGCGTCGGGATAAACCGGCGTGAAGTAGTGAATGAAAGAGTCATACAGGAGAAGGAATAGCGAACCATCCTGGCCCCAACCATGCGAGGGCGGTGGGCAACCCCGCACTCGAAGCGTTGGACAGGGGCACATGTAGGCTGGGTATCCCTGAAGTTGATGAGCTGTCTCTCCGAAGAGCTCTTTCGGTCTGCGGCGGAGCCGCGCTAGCGGTACTCCCAGTAAACTCCGCTAGGGAATCCGCACCGCGACCGGTACGGGCCCTTCCGGGATTCCGTCGTTGACGGTCACACCTACCAACACGTGGAAGCTGTCCGGGAACGCAGCCGCCGAACCCGGCCACTTGAGCTGCGAGAGGAAGTGTTCGTCGGTGGACGCTTCCGCCGCCGCGTGAGTGCCCTGACTATGCTTGCCGTATAGAAACAATACCCAGCGGCCAGTCAAGGGATGCTTACGGAGCGCCACAATGGCCCGGTCTTTGGTGATCTGGCCTGTCTTACTGTCAAATACGGTAGCGTATTGTTGCGCCTGGCTCGGATCTGGCAGATCCTGGGGAGTGGCGTTCAGGCTGAGGTCCGCGCCCAGGCGCCGTGTCCAGACATTGACCGATTTGCCACCCAGCAGGATCAGGTTATACCGCTTGACGTCGTCGGCGTTCACCATCCGGCTCTGCTTGACAATCAGCGGCTGCCTGGCTGGCCGGAAGAGACTGGTGATCAGATGGATGGCAACGGCTTCGCCCATCCCGGTGTACTGGTCCGGGCAAGGTTCAGCCGCGCAGGCTCCCACATCGGGATTGCTCACCACCAGCACAGTCGCCACGTCGGAATCTAAAAACCGCTTCCAGAGTCCGGCCAGAGGCGGGCTCAAGCCGCCCGTGGCCGCCCGCTCCGCTGCCGAAGCGGTACTCCGAACCAGCAACCGCCGCTCGTGATCCGCGGCGAACAGAAGCACCGCACAAGTCAGCGCCGTTCCCGCCATCATGGCCCATGCCGTCCTGATGGAAGGCGGGCGCCCCCATGCCGCCGTGATGGAAGGCGGGCGTCGCTGGGCCGCCGGTTCAGCCCCGGCTGCCGTGAAGGCCGGCGCATAACTCCCTACCGGCAGATCCAGAATCAAGCCGCTGGACTTGCCCTCGTTTTGATAGTATTCGCGCAACCGCCGCCGCACCTCGCGGGCCTGGACGCGCACCAGCGAATCCTCACTCGGCGCAAAGTCCGGGCCCTTCCCAAAGGCCTCGGTGGCGATCGCGAACTCGTTGATATCCGCCGACCGATTCTGGAAGTGGTAGTCGCAGATCAACTGGAGGAAACGCTGCAGCCGCGGCGCCCGCCGGAATTGTGGCGAGTGAAGAACGCGCTCAACCTCTTGCCTCTGCTCTTCCGCCGACATTCCCGATCTCCTGGAACGACGGGGGTTCTCCCGCCTTTTACCCGGTTAACAACGTTATTAACAGGAGCCCCTGAACCCTCTTTTGGATTCCATCTTGCCAAGGAACAGGCTGGATGTCAATCGGGGTATCGTTGCCTTTACCCGCTGTGATTGACAACCTTAACCTTGACAAGGACCGGGTGGGAGCGCAATCTTGCTGCAAGTTCCAAAACTGCTTGAAGGGGAGTGCCGGATGAGAATCCTGTTGGTGGAGGACGAGACCCAAACCGCTCAGTACCTCCGAAAGGGCCTGGTGGAAAATGGGTTTGCGGTGGACGTTGCCCAGCCATATACCGAAAGGTTCGACGCGTCGAACCGGACGCTGTACGATCTGCTGGTCTGCGATGTCGTGCCTGGCTGGCCCCGGCTTTCCGAGCTTCGCCGCGCCGGCCAGAAGGCGCCGGTACTCTTCCTGGCGAACCGCGATTCCGTGCCCTGCCGAACCGATAGCCCTGCCGTTGACAGTTACCCGGTTGACGGTTACCTGGTTGACAATTACCTGGTCAAACCATTTGCCTTCTCGGATTTTCTGGCCCGCGTGCACGGGTTGCTTTCCTGGGGTCCGGACCGAAGCTCGATGATGCTCGTTCTCGCCGATCTCGAATTGGACCTGATACGCCACCGCGCGGAGCGAGCCCACAAGCGCCTGGATTTAACGCCCAAGGAGTTCTTGCTGCTGTCTTTGCTGATGCGCCGGGCGGGCGAGGTTCTTTCCAGAACCTTCATCGCCGATCAGATCTGGGAAATCAATTTCGAAAGCAACACCAACTTCGTGGACGTCCACATCCGCAGATTACGCTCCAAGGTGGACGACCCGTTCCCACGGAAGCTCATTCACACCGTGCGCGGCATGGGCTACGTCCTAGAAGAGCGCTGACCTGTTCTTTTGTGAGGCAGCTTGCCAGCCTATTGTAGGGCAGATTGTCAGCCTTTTGTGGGGCAGATTAACAATCTGGAGCGTCGGGATAAACCGGCGTGAAGTAGTGAATGAAAGAGTCATACAGGAGAAGGAATAGCGAACCATCCTGGCCCCAACCATGCGAGGGCGGCGGACAACCCCGCACTCGAAGCGTTGGACAGGGGCACATG
>DATMNI010000284.1:0-5424 GCA_035570275.1 Candidatus Acidiferrales bacterium
GATCTGCGAAATGAAGAACACGGGCAACCGGCACGCCCGTCCACTGGTCTTCTGGAGCATTCGCCGCGATGGCGTGGCGGAGACGGAGTCCAGAGGGAAAGTGGAGGCCACCGTTTTGCTGCCCGACGCCACCATGCGAGAGGCTTATTCCTTACAGCAGCTGTCCTTGGCGCCGGGCCGTTACCAGGCATCGGTTTTCGTTGACTTCCAAGATGGCAAACCGCAGCAGTCGATGTCTCGCGATTTTGAGGTGCTGGCGCCCGCACCCCCGGTACTGAAGCCCCCTGTTGAAGAGCCATTCCATCCGTGACCCCGGATGCAGTTCGACAAACGGGAGAATTATGACGTCCGTGCGGACGCGTTTTTCCCTGCTCAGTCTGCTCCGGGCAACATTAATGGGTATACTGTCCACACTGGCTCTGGGGCAACAATCGCCACAGGACTACAATTTGCGCGTAAACGGAGCCCCGGTAGTGACCAGCCGGCCGGCCACACGCGTGGCCGGGGAATGGTTTGTCCCGCTGGCGCCGCTCGCCAGGTCATTGGGCGCTAACCTCAGCCTGGACCCCATCGCTCAGTCGCTTCGCGTTTTGCGAAGCAACGGCGTAACCGCCACGTACGACGGTCCGACGGGCCGAATCCTGCAGGGTTCCGTGTTGGCGGGCCAGGTTGTGAACTTCCGCCAGGTGCAGCTCAATGTGGGCATGGAGAACGTGGTGTTCCCCCTCAGCGGAGCGGTCGCCCTGTTCGGGGTGACCGCGCGGGAAAATGTGGAAGAACAGGTGCTGGATATCGAGTCGCTGGCGTCCACCGGTGGCGGAGGGGGGGGAAACGGGCCTATGTTCCAGTTCGCCTCGCTGGAAGACAGATATGGACTGATCAGCAACGGCGACATCTGGCAGCAGTTTCTCAACGTCCGTGGAGAAGGCCTGATGGGCGCCAGCCGCCTGACCGGTACCCTGGACCTGACCCGGGCCACGGGAGGCTCCTTCCTTGACTTCCGGCAGGGTTCCCTCCGCCTGGAGATGGCCAACAGGCGCGCCATTACAGCCGGAGATCAAGGAACTTATACGGGTGTTGAGGCGCTGATGAACTCCGTTCGAGGGCTGGGTTACGAGTGGGGGTGGCGGGGGTTTCTAGTGGATGGGTACGGAGGCCGCGCTGCCAGTACCACGTCAGTTGGTCTTGGTAATGCCGGACTGGCCAACTACGACACCACCCTGGCAGGCTTCGGCTTGCGCCGGAAAGTCAAGACCTCGGACTTCTCGCTGGCGGGAAATGGGTTCCGCGGAGCACGGCGCAGCGGCACCACTCTCGGAGCAGCCTACAGCGGTACCTACGCCCGGAACGAGTTCAAACTGCAAGGGCTGCTCGGATACTTCTCCGGCTTCAGCTTGCGCCCTTTGCTGCAATCCGTGAACACCGCCCTGGGTTCCCAGCCGGCGGCAACGGTTGCCCCAGGCGGCATCGTGCAGGTGGAGCAGGAAACGCAGCACGTCAAAGGCTTGGGCTACGGGATCAGCGTGGTGGACAGTTATACGCCGCTCAAGAGCAACATCGTGTCATTCACCGGACTATGGGAGAACTATAGCCGGAATTTCCTCATCGTGAGAGAGGAGTCGCGTTTCAGCGCGGTTGCGAGAGAGTCTTTTTCCGCCAGCCTGCGGCCGAGCCGGTATATCAGCTTCATGGGCAGCATCCATCAGGACGCAGAGCTGTTGGGGAGCATCGGATCCCAAAGAGGCTACACCTATGGGGTCAACGCCTCGACGCCCGGGCGCATACCGATTCAAGGCGGATACTTCCGGTCGGTCCAGAGGAATGGCGGTCCATCGGGCACTCTCTTTGAGTTGTCCCAGTATTCTCTCCAAGTGCCCAGATGGAACCGTTTTGGGGTGAGCGCTATTTACTCCGATGTTCACTTCGGCAGTCTGCTGTCGCGATCTATCACCGAGACTCTCTCGGCCGATTTCAGGCGCTTCGGCCGCCTGTCGCTCCACGACCAGTTGCAGGTTCAGAGCGGCAACAATTACGGGCTCGACTGGTCTAAGGAGTTCGGGCGGTCAGGGGCCTACGTCTTGGGCGGTCTGGAACGTCAGACGTCGCGGCAACGGGAAGCGATGCTCGCTCCCGTGGCGGCGCTCAGACTTCCCCTGTTCCGTGGACAAACCTTGACCATGTCGTATCTCAGCGTCGGTGGGTCATCCTTGTTCCGTATCGAGATCGGCGGTCCGATTCTCCGGAGAAGAGAACAGGTGACGGCGAACTCACAGACGGCGCTCATCGTTCTTGCATCGCTCACCGGCCAGGTCTATTTCGACGTAGATCTGGACGGAAGCTTCAAGGCCGGCGTGGATCGCCCCATCCCCCAAATGCAGGTCTGGCTGGACGGCGAAGTCAGCACCACCACCGACTCGGCGGGTTATTTCCATTTCGACGGCCTCACTCCCGGCAGCCATCTCCTGCGCGCGCGCATCACCACCCTTCCCGCCAACCTCATTCTTGTCCAGGAGGAACTGCACGTGGCGGTCATGCCGTACCGGTCCAACCAGCAGGACTTTCGAGCCATCCGGACCGGGAAGATCCAAGGCACGGTGACCATCGCCACCCTGGACGATGCCGGCCGAGAAATGGTGAAGCCGTTTCCCGACGCGCGAATTCTCGCCACCGGCAACCGGGATACGTTTTCCGAGAGCGATGGCACCTTCGTCCTGGGCGATCTGCCCCCGGGCACCTACCAACTCCGGATGGACCCTGCCAGCGTGCCCGGCAGCTTCGTCTGCCAACCCGCGATGCAAACCGTGGAAGTGAAATCCGGCAAGATCTCGGCCGCCGCGGAGTTCCGCATCCTTCGACCGGTGATCGTGCGATCGGCCCCAGCTCCTTCGCGAGGCGCGGTCGAAGGCTTCGTTTGGGAAATCCGTACCGGCGGCCGCGCACCCGCGCCGGGAGTCACCGTTCGGCTCGACCAGGGACGCACTGCCGCTTCAGGGTCCGATGGCCGCTTCCGCTTCACGGACGTACCCGCGGGCGATCACCGCATTGGAATCGTCACCGAACAACTGCCGGTCGAGTTCGACCTCGGACCTGCGAGTGAAGCCAATGTCGCCGTCACCGCCGGCAGGGCAGCCACGGTCGACTTTAGCGTCGTCATTATGGCATTCCTGGGAGGTAGGGTCAGCGGCCCGCCCGGTCTGCCGTTGAATGGTATCGTGATCCGCCTCGCCGGTAGCGAACGCCAGACCACCGCCGACGCCGCAGGCAATTTCCGTTTCCCCAGGCTCCGCGACGGCGATTACACCGTTGTGTTGGAAGAGAAGACGCTGCCTGAAAATGCCGTCCTGACGACACCCGGCAGCGTCACCCTCTCTCTCCGCGCCGGCAAGGAAACGCCGGCCGCCGAATTTCACTTCGAGATTCGCAAGACGGAAGAGCCCGCTCACGCAAAGCGGGCTGCCGGCAAAGGCGCGTCCCCATATGACGAACGAAATCAAACCCAAAGGGATGCCGTGAAATAGCAGATCGCAGGCGCTCCCGAGGTTCTCGTACGATGCCGCTGGCGTGGTGACCATTGGCCGGTACATCGTCGCGTTCAACGGCGATTGGCAGCAGTCGCCGGGCCGGGAAGGTCCGACGTCGAGATCGAGTTGCACGAACTGGCGTGAAGTATGGACTCTTTTGTGAAGCGAATCTTCCTGGTGTCTATGGCGGCGGCAACCCTGCCTGCGCAGACCCAGATCCGCGATACCGCTATACCGGGGTTTCGCGAACCAAGTTCACTGGCAAGGTGACGATCTCCGCCCCGGACCATGACAACCGCCTCTGGCAGCAGCGTTCTCCGCTGGCGGCAGGACTCTACGATCACCCGCGGCGCGATCTTGTTCGAACTGGAGCCGAACGAAACAGCCGTCCGTCCGGAACCAGTATCTGGCGCGTTTCACGCCATCGGGCGGCGGCGCATCTGCCGAGTGGTCGGAGCGATGGGTCGTGCCCCAAGCCCGATGGCGTTGAAAATCAACCAAGATTACACACTGATCACAGAAATCTGAGCCGTTCGTGGCATGGGTTGCGTGAGCGTTCGAGCAGTACCTTCTGAGTACGGCCCGGACTGTGATTCATTCCCCGTACAAGGTAAGCTGTTCATGGGGGCGGACTTACCCGCCCAAGCCAGTTTCTTCGGGCCGAAAAGGACTACCGCCGGCGCAATTCCAGCGAGCGGAGGGACCCTGACTGTCAGCGTCCGGATTGCTGTGCCAACCCAACTTTCACACTGGGCAGTTTCTCCGGAACGGTCAGGTTGATCCCTTCGCAGTAATTTCCACGATCAGCAATTAGGCAATTCAGGTAAAGGACCTGCTTAACATTATGAAACGCATGAGTATTTTGCTGTCTGCATCTGCCGTTCTCGCAATTCTGCCGGGCATTGTCCTGGCACAAGGGACCACTGGAACCGGAACATTCGGTGGCACCGTTCCAACCACGTTTTCCATCGCCAACACCAGCAACGGAAGTCTGGCAGCAGCCTTGGGAACTTTCGGCACCTTGACCATCGGCAAGAATGTTCTTTCCACTCCTACCCCACTCGCGTTCCGGCTGCGCAGCAACGCTGGTTACAAGCTGACGGCGCAGGTCGGCTCGCTGGTAGGCATCACCGATGGAGCGCCTAGCGGCGTGAGCACGACTCTCCAGGCCATCAAGACCGGCGACATCGGGATCGGCTTTACGACGGCTGTTGACCGGTCCGGTCTCAGCGTGGTTAACGGAGGCGCCAGCCCCACGCGCACGGACTCGGTTGTGACCGGATTTGATGTGACCGCAGGCTGGCCTTCGGTCAGTACTGGCCACACACCCGCCTTCACCAAAACCCTGCACGATATTTTTGCTGCCGACACTCAGATTATGAGTGGGGACCGCATCAGTGCCAGTGGCGACAACAGCAGCAGCGACAACTTCCTCACCGTAACGGTGGGCGTCGCCACCCTGCCCCAGTACCTGACCCCTGGAGACTTCAGCGGCACGGTTACGTTCACCATCGCCGCCTCAGGGACCTAGAAACAGCGCTGAGGCTCTGCAAGCAAGCGATTAAAGGGGGCTGGTATGCACATTGCAAAGTTACGGTCAAAAAACCGAAAACTCGTTCTGCTGCTGGGGCTGGGCATGGCCGTTCATGTCAGCCTCTCCAGCCCCCTGCTGTGTCAAACGCCTGCGTTTAGCGTCAACCCCGGAAAAATGGAACTTGAGGTGAATCCAGGCACTGAAAAGACAGCGGCCTTCGAAATCACAGCCGCTTCTGCCCCGGTACCGGAACGCGGGCGCATCATGGTGAGCCAGACGGACTGGTCCATCCTGGAAGACGGTTCGCTCACATTCAAGCAACCGGGATCATCCCAGGAGCCATCGGCATCTTCCTGGATTACTTTCAGT
>DATMNI010000285.1:0-94685 GCA_035570275.1 Candidatus Acidiferrales bacterium
TTTGAAATCCGGACTCACAAACGGTTGCTGGACATTCTGGAACCGACCCAGCAGACGGTGGACGCGCTGATGAAGCTCGATCTGCCGGCGGGGGTGGATGTGGAGATCAAGGCGTTTGGGAAATAGCTTTCAGCAGTCAGCGATCAGCTTTCAGCTAAGGCCGGCTGGTAGCCGCTAGCTGAGTGCCGGGAGCTGAATGCTGAGAGCTGAAAGCTGAGAGCTTTTTTATGAGTCCAGGAATACTTGGCAAGAAAATTGGAATGACACAAATGTTCCGGGCGGACGGCCAGGTGGTGCCGGTCACGTTGCTGAAGGCCGGTCCGTGCATGGTGGTGCAGCGCAAGACGCCCGCCACCGATGGCTACGACGCGGTGCAGCTCGGCCTGGTGGAATTCGTCAAGCCGCAGCGCATCAACAAACCCAGTACGGGCCATTTGAAAAAGGCGGGCGTGGACGGCGCCAAGTTCCTGCGCGAGTTCCACCTTCGCCCCGGCGACGACGATTTTAAGCCCGGCGACCAGGTGCTGGCGGATCAGTTCAAGCCTAATGACAAGGTGGACGTGATCGGCATCAGCAAGGGCAAGGGCTTCGCGGGCGTTGTGAAGCGCCACCACTTTCGCGGCGGCGAAGGTTCGCACGGCTCCATGTTCCACCGCGCTCCCGGTTCCATCGGCGCATCCAGCTTCCCGTCGCGCGTGGTTCCGGGCATGCGCATGGGCGGTCACATGGGCAACGAGCGCGTGACAGTGCGCAACCTCGAGATTGTGGACGTGGATACCGAGGATAACGTGCTGGCCATAAAGGGCGCGGTTCCCGGACCCATTGGCGGATACCTGCTGGTCCGAAGGTCGAAGAGGTAACTATGCCCACAGTGGATGTAGTGGATCTGAATAACCAGAAAGTCAGCGAGGTGGAGCTGGCGGACGAAGTCTTCGGAGCCCGCGTAAACGAAGACCTGCTGTACGAGGCGGTCCGCCAGTTTCAGGCGTCGAACCGCGCCGGCACGCACAAGACCAAGGTGCGCAGCGAAGTGGCCGGGTCGGGCAAGAAACTCTGGAAGCAGAAGGGCACGGGACGGGCGCGCGTGGGTTCGGTGCGGTCGCCAATCTGGCGGCATGGCGGCACGGCTCATGGGCCGCAACCTCGCGATTACAGCTATAAACTGCCGCGGAAGATGCTGCAGGGCGCGCTACGGTCGGCGCTTTCGGCCAAGGTACGGGACGGCGAATTGAAAGTGGTGCAGGCGTTCAATTTCACTGACCACAAGACCAAGAATGCCATGAACACGCTGGTCAAGCTGGAAGGCGGCCGCACGGTTCTGGTGGTAGACAACGGCGAAAACCACAACCTGGAGTTGGGCGTTCGCAACCTGAAGGGTGTGACGCTGATGGCGACGAAGGAAGTGAATCCTTACCACCTGTTGGGCCACAAGAGCGTGCTGATTTCCGAAGCGGCGGCGAAGAAGTTTTCGGAGGCACTTGCAAAATGACCGGCACTCCCAAAATGACCCTCTACCACGTGCTCAAGCGCCCGTTGGTGACTGAAAAGGGCCAGGACAAGAAAGACAACGAGCGCACCCTGTGCTTCGAAGTAGCGGCGAAAGCCAACAAGACGCAGGTGAAGGCGGCGGTTGAGAAGCTTTTCAAAGTAAAGGTTTCGGAGGTTCGCACGGCCACGTTCGAAGGCAAACTGCGACGCCGGGGCCGGTTCGCGGGTTATCGCTCGGACTGGAAAAAGGCGTACGTGAAATTGAAAGCGGGCGAGAAGGTGCCCGACTTCGCGGAAATCTAGCTATCAGCGATCAGCTATCAGCGATCAGCTAAAACCGCTTGGGGGTAGCTGAAAGCCGAGCGCTGAAAGCTGACGGCTGAGAGCTGAGAGCTTAAACACATGCCGATCAAAACATTTCGACCAACTACACCGACCCGGCGCTTCCAAACCATCGTCTCGCGCGAAGACATTACCAAACAGCGGCCGGAAAAATCGTTGGTGACATCGAAGCAGCGCACGGGCGGCCGTAACAGCACCGGCCGGGTGACTTCAAGATTCATCGGCGGGGGCGCCAAGCAGGCCTACCGGGAGATCGATTTCAAGCGCGATAAAAACGTTCCGGCCGTGGTCGCGGCCATCGAATACGATCCCAACCGGTCGGCGCGCATCGCCCTGCTGCATTACGTGGATGGCGAGAAGCGGTACATCCTGCAGCCCGACGGGCTGAAGGTTGGAATGAAAATCATGTCCGGCGCCACCGCCGATATTCTGATCGGCAATGCCCTCCCCCTCAAGAACATCCCAGCGGGCACGGTGGTCCACAACATTGAGTTGAAGCCCGGCAAGGGCGCCCAGATGGCGCGCTCGGCTGGAACGCAGGCGCAACTGGTTTCGAGGGAAGGCGGGCTGGCCCTGTTGAAGCTGCCCTCGGGGGAGATTCGCCGTGTGGCGGTGGAATGCATGGCCACGGTGGGCCAGGTGGGCAATGTGGACCACGAAAACGTTTCGTACGGCAAGGCGGGGCGCACGCGGTGGATGGGCAAGACCCCGCACAATCGCGGCGTCACGATGAACCCCGTGGACCACCCGCACGGCGGCGGCGAGGGCAAGACTTCGGGCGGACGCCACCCGGTTACGCCATGGGGCCAGCCGACGCGCGGCTTCAAGACGCGGAATAACAAGCGCACCGATAAGTGGATCGTCACGCACAAGAGTAAGAAGAGGTAACTAATGGGCAGATCTGTCAAGAAGGGTCCGTTTACCGACACTCATCTGGAAGCCAAGCTGGCGGTGCTGGCGGCGTCCAACGAGAAGAAAGTGATTCGCACATGGTCGCGGCGCTCGACGATTCTCCCCGAATTCGTGGGGCAGACGATCGCGGTGCACAATGGCAAGAAGTTTATTCCGGTGTACATCACCGAGAACATGGTGGGCCACAAGCTGGGCGAGTTTTCGCCGACCCGGACTTTCAAGGGGCACTCGGTGAAAGCGGCTACGGAGAAGAGCAGCAAGCCGGCATGAAGACAGAGTTATCAGTGATCGGTAATCAGTTGTCAGTCACTTCGGCTGCGCGTACCGGGCTGAAAGCTGGCGACGGAAAAGCTGATGACTGAAAACTGATGACTGATAACTGAGGACTTTTTATGCAATCCAAAGCGGAAGCCAGATACATCCGAGTCTCCCCGCAGAAAGCGCGCCTGGTCGTGGACATGATTCGCGGCCAGAAAGCGGGAACCGCCCTGACCACCTTGCGCACCGTTAACAAGCGCATCGCGCCGGCGGTGGAGAAGGTGCTGCAATCGGCCATCGCCAACGCCACCAACCAGTCGGAGCATCTGGACGTGGACGCATTGGTGGTTTCCGAAGCCTATGTCAACGAGGGGCCCCGGATGAAACGGGTCCGGCCGGCGCCGATGGGGCGCGCCTACCGTTACCAGCGCCGGTTGTCGCATATCGTCATTAAAGTGGCGGAGAAGGAAGCGTAAATGGGACAGAAGGTTCATCCGTATGGATTCCGGCTGGGCTTCAACAAGCCGTGGCGCTCGCGATGGTTCGCCAACCATGGGTACGCGAAGCTGCTGCAGGAAGACCTGGAGCTCAAGGCGAATCTGCGAGACCGGCTGAAATCGGCCGGTGTGAGTTCGATCGAAGTGGACCGGCCCGGCAACAAGTTGCGGGTGACCATCCGCACGTCGCGGCCCGGCATTATCATCGGCCGCAAGGGCGCGGAGATCGAGAAACTCAAGCAGGACATGGCGAAGAAGACCAAGCGGGAAGTCTTCATCGACATCCAGGAAGTTCACAAGCCGGAGTTGGACGCCCAACTGGTTTCCGAATCGATCGCGCTGCAACTGGAAAAGCGCGTGGCATTCCGGCGCGCCATGCGCAAGGCCGTGGATTCGGCATTACGCTTCGGCTGCAAGGGCATCAAGGTACGGGTGTCGGGGCGGCTGAACGGCGCCGAAATCGCGCGCAGCGAATGGTATTTGCAAGGCCAGCTTCCGCTGCACACCCTGCGCGCCGATATCGACTACGGGTTTGCCGAGGCGCACACCACGTACGGCGTGATTGGAATCAAGGCGTGGCTGTACAAGGGCGAGATTCTGGATCTTACCAAACGGCGCGGCCTGCTGCCGGAACCGGAACCACGGCGGGAACAGCGCGAGCGGCGCGACCGTGGAGACCGCGGAGACCGTGGTGGTGGTGGTGGCGGACGTGACGATCGCCGTCCCCGGGAGCATCGTTTTGACCGTCCGCCAGTGAGTCCGGCAGGCGGGGCGCCACCCGCCGAAGCCAGCGGTCCGGCCGTGCAGACGCCGCCATCGGATCTGCCGCGTCCGGCGGCGCGGCCCGTGGCGCCGATTCTGCCGCCGCTGATGTCGCCGCAGCAGCCTTCCTGGAAGCAGGATGCGCGGCACGAAACACCGGGCGCCGAGAGTCCGGCAACCGAGACTAAGCCCGAGACTAAACCCGAGACTAAGCCCGAGACTAAGCCGGCATCCAGCGATGCGCCGGAGGGGTCTGGCGACAAGTCCGGCGACAAGACGTAAGGGATTGAGGGCATACCGCGATTGAGGGCATACCACGACATTGAGGGCATACCACGATGATGATGCCGAAGAAGGTTAAGTTCAGAAAGCAGCAGCGCGGGCGCATGACCGGGAAGGCGTGGCGCGGGTCGTCGATTTCGTTCGGCGAGTTC
Organism: Candidatus Acidiferrales bacterium; assembly: GCA_035570275.1. Classification (GTDB taxonomy): domain Bacteria; phylum Acidobacteriota; class Terriglobia; order Bryobacterales; family Bryobacteraceae; genus DATMNI01. The sequence continues at coordinate 4,694 of DATMNI010000285.1, forward strand.
GGCCTCAAAGCGATGGAATGCGCCTGGATTACCGACCGGCAAATCGAAGCCGCGCGCGTGGCCATGACCCGTTCTATCAAGCGCGGCGGCAAGGTGTGGATCCGGCTCTTCCCGGACAAGCCGATCACCAAGAAGCCGGCTGAAACCCGTATGGGTAAAGGTAAAGGCGCACCGGACCAGTGGGTGGCGGTGATTCGTCCCGGCAAGATCCTTTTCGAGATGGAGGGCGTGGACCGGGCCACGGCGGCGGCGGCAATGCGGCTGGCCGCGCACAAACTGCCGATTAAGACCAAGTTCATCGGCCGGGACGACGTGGAGTAAGTATGAAGGGCTTGAAGGTTCACGATCTGGACGACAACGAATTAAAGAACCAGTTGACGGAAATGGATGAGCAACTTTTCCGTCTTCAGTTTCAGATGTCGATGGGACAGATGGACGGATTAAAGAAAGTGCGGACCATGCGGAAGGACCGGGCGCGCATCCACACCGTCCTGCGCCAGCGGGAACTGGCGGCGGAGAAAAAGTAACATGGCCGAAACCGAACACAAGCAGGGATTGAAGAACCAGAAGGTCGGCGAGGTGGTTTCGACCAAGATGCAGAAGACCATCGTGGTGGAAGTTAGCCGCCGAGTGCCGCACCCGCTGTACAAGCGCATCATCGGCAAGCGGAAGAAGTTCTACGCGCATGATGCGGAGGAGTCGGCCAAGACCGGCGATATCGTACGCATTGTGGAGTGCCGGCCGCTGAGCAAGCTGAAACGGTGGCAACTGGCGGAAGTGATCAGGCGGGCGGCGCAGGTGGCGGTGGCGCCGAAGGATCTGGACGTGAAGGTGTAGCTATCAGCGGTCAGCTATCAGCGATCAGCTAACCCCGGGGCGGCCGCCGGCCGCCCGGAGAGCTGACGGCTGAAAGCTGATAGCTGACAGCTTGGAGCTTTTTTATGATTGGAATGCGAACGATTCTCGAGGTTGCCGATAACTCCGGCGCGCGCAGGCTCTCCTGCATTCTGCCGCGCGGCGGCGACCTCGGTCTGCGCGCCGGCCTGGGCGACGTGGTGACGGCCGCGGTGAAAGAGGCGGCGCCGGATTCGGCCATCAAGAAAGGGAAGGTGGTGCGCTGCGTGATTGTCCGCATGCGCAAGGAGACCCGGCGGAAAGACGGAACCTACATTCGCTTCGATTCCAATGCCGCGGTGTTGATCAATGACGTGGGCGAGCCGGTGGGCACGCGCGTGTTCGGGCCGGTTGCCAGGGAACTGCGCGAAAAGAAGTTCATGAAGATCGTTTCGCTGGCCCCCGAGGTAATCTGAGTGGCTGCTTTAAGGTAATCTGAATGGCTATTAGAAAGAGAATGCCGGCCGAGCCGGTGCGCATCGATATTAAGAAGGAAGACACGGTCAAGGTGATCAGCGGCCGCGACAGCGGAAAGACCGGTCGCGTGCTGGCGGTGAACCGCGAGACGGGCAGGCTGCTGGTGGAACACGTGATGATGATCAAACGGCACACGCGTCCCAACCCGGCCAAGCAGATCAAGGGCGGAATTGCGGAGCGTGAGAGCCCGATTCAAGTTTCCAATGTGATGATCGTTTGCCCGGGCTGCAACAAGGCGGTGCGGATCGCCCATCACGTGGAACAGGCGGCCGGCGGGAAGAGCCGGCGGACCAGGGTTTGCCGCAAATGCGGGCAGACGCTGGACAGGAAGTAATCCGAGGGTCACATGGCAGCACGATTGAGAGAGCATTTTCAAAAAACCGTGGTTCCGGCGATGACCAAGGAATTCGCCTATAAAAACGTCATGGCCGTTCCGCGGATCGAGAAGATATCGATCAACATCGGTTTGGGAGAAGCCACCCAGAACGCCAAGCTGATGGATGGCGCGGTCAACGAGTTGACGGCGATCGCCGGCCAGAAGCCGGTGATCACCAAGGCCACCAAATCCATCGCGCAGTTCAAGCTGCGTGAAGGCCAGGCCATCGGTTGCATGGTGACGCTGCGCGGGGACCGCATGTTCGAGTTTTTCGACCGCCTGGTGAACGTGGCGCTGCCCCGCGTCCGCGACTTCCGGGGCGTGTCCAGCAAATCCTTCGACGGCCGCGGCAATTACACCCTAGGCGTGAAGGACCAGTTGATTTTCCCGGAGATCGATTACGCCAAGGTGGATAAGACCAAGGGTATGAACATCAGCATCACCACTACGGCCCGCACCGATGCGGAGGGCCTGGCGCTGCTGAAGGGAATGGGGATGCCGTTCCGCCAGCAGAGCTAGTCCAGGAGAAGCAGATAGATTATGGCCACCACTGCCAAGATTGCGAAAGACATTAAGCTGGAAGCGGCCCGCATGCTCGCGCGCGCGCAGAATAAGACGCCCAAGTTCGCATGCCGGCACCGGAACCGCTGCTGGCGATGCGGCCGTCCGCGCGCGTTTCTGCGGAAGTTCGGCATTTGCCGCCTGTGCTTCCGCCAGCTCGCTCTGAACGGCGAGATTCCAGGCGTGACGAAGGCCAGTTGGTGAGAAAGAAGCGTTCAGCATTCAGCGGTCAGCGTTCAGCCCGCGACCGGGCCAAGCTGAGAGCTGATGGCTGAGAGCTGAAAGCTATTAGGAGTTTTATGACCAGCGATCCCATTGCCGACATGCTGACTCGCGTGCGAAACGCGATCCAGGCCCGCCACCCCAAAGTGGACGTGCCGGCCTCCAACCTGAAAGCGGAAATCGCGCGCATTCTGAAGGAAGAAGGCTACATCATGAACTTCAAGGTGGCCGAGGAAGGCGTGAAAAAGACCATCAAGATTTATCTGAAATATGGTCCCAATAACTCGCCGGTGATCTCCGCGATCGAGCGTGTGTCGCGCCCTGGTTGCCGCGTGTACGTCGGGCAGACCGATATCCCGCGCGTGCTGGGCGGAATGGGAATCAACATTCTGACGACGCCGCGCGGCGTGATGACCGGCCGGGACGCCCATAAGGAGCACCTCGGTGGAGAGATCCTTTGCCGGGTCTGGTAGCGGTGGGTCCGGTGGCGGTGGGTCCGGTACCGGTGGGCCTGGTAACAGCGAGGATTTGAGATATGTCGAGAATTGGTAAAAAGCCGATCCCGCTGCCGAGCGGCGTAAAAATACAGGTCGGTCAAGCACTGGAAGTGACGGGCCCGAAGGGCAAACTGATGGTGCCGATCCCGCCGGGAATTACCTTCGAGCAATCGGCCGGCAAGCTGGAAGTCAAGCGCGACTCCGACGACCACGCGGCGCTGCACGGTCTTACCCGGGCGCTGGCAGCCAACGCGGTGCAGGGCGTTTCGAGTGGGTTCACGCGGGAGTTGGACATCGTGGGCATCGGCTACCGCGGCGATGTCAAGGGCAGGATCGCGACCTTTACACTGGGCTATTCGCACCCCATCGAGGTGCTGCTGCCGGATGGGGTGGACCTCAGAATCGACAAGCAGACGCACCTGGTTCTGAGCGGCCACGACCGGCAACTGCTGGGCCAGGTGGCCGCCAACATACGGGCGCTTCGCAAGCCGGATCCCTACAAGAACAAGGGCGTCCGCTACACTGGCGAGGCGCTGCGCAAGAAGGTCGGAAAGACCGGGGCTAGTGCCAAATGATCAATAAAATCGAAAAGAAGGAAGTCCGGCATCGTATTCACCGGCGCATCCGGCGCAAGCTCAGCGGCACATCGCAGCGCCCGCGCCTGGCGGTGTTCCGCAGCGTGGCGCACATCTACGCGCAGGTCATCGACGATACCGAAGGCAAGACTCTGGTGTCGGCATCGTCGGTGGACAAGGGCGGCCGGACCGACGGCGGCAATGTCACGGCGGCCAGGGCGATCGGCAAACTGGTGGCGGAGCGCGCCAAGGAAAAGGGCATCAAGAGTGTGGTCTTCGACCGCGGCGGCTATGTATATCACGGGCGCGTGAAGGCGCTGGCCGATGCCGCGCGGGAAGCGGGACTGGAGTTCTAATACATGGTCACAGCGAAACGCATCGATCCGGCCAGCCTGAATCTCAAGGAGCAGGTAGTGGCGATCAACCGCGTCACCAAGGTGGTGAAGGGCGGCAAGAACATGAGCTTTTCGGCTCTGGTGGTGATCGGCGATCCGTCGGCCAAAGTAGTAGGCTTCGGCATCGGCAAGGCGAAGGAAGTGCCGTCGGCGATCCGCAAGGGAATCGAAGCGGCCAAGAAAAATCTGCGCCGCGTGAATGTTCTGGAAGGGACGATCCCGCACCAGGTGCTGGGCATTTTCGCCAGTTCGCAAGTGCTGTTGAAGCCGGCCCAGGCCGGTACCGGCGTGATCGCGGGAGGCCCGGTGCGGGCGGTGATTTCGGCATGCGGGATTTCGAACGTGCTGACCAAATCGATCGGCCGGCGGAATCCCCACAACGTGGTGAAAGCGACGATCGTGGCGCTGGAATCGCTGCGCGACCGGGCCGCCGTGGCTGAAATGCGCGGCCTGGCAGTGGAGAAACTCTAATGGAAGGCATGATCAGGATCAAGCTGGTGCGCAGCCCGATTTCCACGCCGGATCACCATAAGCGGGTGGTGAAGGGTCTCGGCCTGCGCAAGCTCAATCAGATTGTGGTGCGGCCGGATACGGCGGTTTTTCGCGGGATGGTGAAGATGTGCCCGCATCTGTTAGTGGTGGTGGAATAGGTGGCCGGTTGCCAGTGGCCACGGCCCATGAGGATTTTGACATGAATCTCAGTAGTCTAAAACCGCCGAAGGGCCAGACCAAGGTCCGCAAGCGAATCGGACGCGGCATGGGGTCGGGCCACGGAAAGACATCTACGCGCGGGTCCAAAGGGCAGCGCGCGGGCACCGGTTTCGGCCAGAAGCGCGGATTTGAAGGCGGCCAGATGCCGCTCCACCGCCGGCTGCCGAAGCGCGGTTTTACCAACATCTTCAAGAAGCAGTTCGCCATCGTCAACCTCGGTCGGCTGGAAAAGCTGGATGGCGACACCTTCAATGTGGACCGCCTGGTGGAACTCGGCGTCATCAAGAAGCTGGGAGACGGCCTCAAGGTGTTGGGGACGGGCCAGTTGACACGCAAGATTACGGTGGAAGCCCACCACTTTTCGAAGTCGGCTCTGGAGAAGATTCAGAATGCCGGTGGAGAGGCACAGGTCATCGGCGCGGCTGTTGCATAGCGCCGGGAATCGAAGGGTACCATGAACAAGCTCTTTGAAGCGTTCGCGAACATTTTTCGCGTTCCCGATCTCCGCAAGCGACTCCTGTTCACGCTGGGGCTGCTGGCGGTGTACCGTTTGGGCGGACACATCCCGACGCCGGGCATCAACATGCAGCGGTGGACGGAATTCTTCGGCTCCCAGTCGGGTTCGATCTTCGGCTTCTTCGACCTGTTCGCCGGCGGTAATATCCGGCGGCTGACCGTCTTCGCCCTGGGCATCATGCCCTACATCACGGCGTCGATCATTCTGCAGTTGCTGACCGTGGTGGTTCCCACACTCGAAAAGCTGCAGAAGGAAGGCGAACTGGGGCGGCGCAAGATCACGCAGTGGACGCGCTACCTGACCATCTGCCTTTCGATCATCCAGTCCTTCGGTATTTCGCAGGGCCTGATGGCTATGTCGCAAGGGATCGTGATCAGCCCGGGTTTCGGTTTTGTATTCATGACCATCATCTCGCTGACCACGGGAACGGCGTTCATCATGTGGCTGGGCGAGCAGATCAGCGAGCGCGGCGTGGGCAACGGCATGTCGCTGATCATCTTCACCGGCATCGTGGTGGGGCTGCCGAACGCCATCTCCAACCTGTACGACCACGTTTTCCGCATTCGGGATTGGAACCCGATGCAGTTGATCGTGCTCATAGTGATGATGATCGCGGTGGTAGCCTTCATCGTCCTGGTGGAGCGCGGCGAGCGGCGCATCCCGGTGCAGTATGCCAAGCGCGTGGTGGGCCGGCGCGTGATGGGCGGGCAGTCGACGCACATGCCGCTCAAGGTCAATGCGGGCGGCGTCATCCCGGTGATCTTCGCTTCTTCGATCCTGTCCTTCCCGAACCTGGCGGGGCAGATCGGCTGGGTCAAGAACACTCCCTGGCTTACCAAGACGCTAACTTCCATCCAGCACGGCGAACCGTTGTACTATGTGCTGTTCGTGGCGGGCATCATCTTTTTCTGTTTCTTCTACGTGTCGATCATTTTCAACCCCAACGAAGCGGCCGACAATATGCGGAAGTACGGCGGCTTTATCCCGGGCATCCGCCCCGGCCGGAACACGGCCGATTATATGAACACCATCCTGACCAAGATCACGGTGGTTGGCGGTCTGTACCTGTCGATTTTGTGCCTGATACCGGATATCATGATCTCCGGCATCAAGCTGCAGCATCTGCCGCTGCTGGGAAACTGGATCGACTCACACATGTGGCGGCCGATTCTGGACGGTTTGGGAGTCAATTTCTACTTTGGAGGCACTTCGCTGCTGATTGTGGTGGGCGTGGCGATGGATACGATCAACCAGGTCGAAGCGCAGCTCATCATGCGGCATTATGAGGGGTTCACGCCCCGTTCGGGCCGCATCCGCGGCCGCAGGAGTTCATTCTAGTTTGTGAAGGCGCTCGTCCTGTTCGGTTCACCAGGTTCCGGTAAAGGCACGCAGGCGAGGATGCTCACCCAGAGGCTCGGAGTCCCGCACATCTCGACCGGGGACATGTTGAGAGAAGGGATCATCCGGGATGGTTCGACCTTTAGCGCGTCGGTAGCCGCCAGTATGCAATCGGGCGCACTGGCGCCGGATGATCTGGTGAACCTGATGGTGTGGGAACGGCTCTCCGAGCCGGACGCGGCGAACGGGTTTATTTTGGATGGCTACCCGCGCACGCTGGATCAGGCCTGCCATCTGACGAAGTGGCTTGACGGGCGGGAGATTGGCGAGGTGGTAATTCATCTCGCTGTTGATTACAATATAATTATCGCCCGTTTGACCGGACGCCGTCAGTGTCCCCGCTGCGGCACGCTGTATAACGTCGCCTCCCAGCCGCCGAAGGTGGATGAACTGTGCGATCTGGACGGCCAGAAGCTGGTGATCCGGAACGATGACAGCGAAGCGGTGATTCGCGGCCGGTTGGAAGCGTACGACCGGCAGACGCGGCCGGTGCTGGAGTTTTACCGGGCCTCCGGGCGCCGGACGGTTGAGGTGGATGCCAGCTTAGATCCGCCGGAAGAAGTTTTTCGCAAGGTTTGCCAGGCGTTGGAATCGCCAGCCTCGGAATCGCCCGGCTTGGAATCACTGGGCTTGGAATCGAATGATCGTTAGAAAAACCGCCGCCGAACTGGACAAGATGCGGCGCAGCGGTCTGTTGGTATGGCAGATCTTGCAGAAGTTGAAGGAGATGACGGCCGAAGGGGTCAGCACCATGGACCTGGAAATGGCCGCCGATAAGATGATCGCCGACGCCGGGGCGAGGCCGGCATTCAAAGGTTACTATGTGGCGGCGGCGGGTGAGGCATATAAGTTTACATTGTGCACCTCGGTGAACAGTGAGATTGTTCATGGAATGCCGAATGCGAAGCGCCTGCTGAAGAAGGGGGACATCGTTTCCATCGACACCGGTGTGAAGCTGGACGGATATTATGGCGATTCGGCTATTACGGTTCCGGTTGGTGAAGTCAGCGAGCAGACGGAGAAGCTGCTCCGGGTGACGTTGGAATCCCTGAACATGGCGATTGACCGGATGCGGGCCGGAAACCGGCTTTTTGACGTTTGCGGAACCGTTGAGCAGCACGTCAAGTCCAACGGGTTTTCGATTGTGCGGGAGTATGTGGGCCACGGTATCGGCACCCAGCTCCACGAAGAGCCGCAGGTTCCGAATTATGTGGACCGTAAGAACGAGAATCCGCGGTTGAAGCCGGGTATGGTGCTGGCGGTGGAACCGATGGTGAACGCCGGCCGGCCCGAAGCGGTGGTGTTGAAGGACAAGTGGACGGCGGTTTCGAAGGACGGCTCGAATTCGGCCCACTTCGAACACTGCATCGCGGTTACGGAGAACGGGCCGTGGGTGCTGACGAGACCTTGAACGGTGGCCGGTGGCCGGTGGCCGGTGGCCGGTTGGTAGCTGCCGCGGTGGTTGAGGAGCGGCCGTCGGCGATTTATGTGGTGGTGCTGGAGAACCAGCAGAAAGTTTTGGCCCATTTGGTGGGCGCGGTGAAACGGAATTTTGTCCGGCTGGTTCCGGGCGATAGGGTCGAGGTTGCATTAGCCCCTCAGGATCCGACGCGTGGCAGGATCACGCGGAAGCTGTAGTCGCGACCCGGAGGGTCGCGGCCACTGGAGACATTATGAAAGTACGAGCGTCGGTAAAGAAGATCTGCGATAAATGCAAGGTGATCCGCCGCGAAGGCGTGGTGCGGGTCATCTGCGTTATCCCGAAACATAAGCAGAGGCAAGGGTAAGAGTCAGGAAACAGAGGCAAAGGTAAAGACATATGGCGCGTTTAGCCGGTGTGGATCTGCCAGTATCGAAGCGAGCCGAGATCGGGCTCACGTACATTTACGGCATCGGCCGTACCCGTTCCCGGTCGCTCCTGTATCGGGCCGGGATCGATTTCGACAAGAAGATTCGCGATTTGACGGAAGAAGAACTCAATCGCGTGCGTACCATTCTGGAAGAAGAGGGCGCGGTGGAGGGCGATCTCCGCAAGGAAATCTCGATGAACATCAAGCGGCACATCGAGATGGGTTCCTACCGCGGCTTGCGGCATCGCCGCGGCTTGCCGGTTCGCGGCCAGCGGACGCACACCAACGCCCGCACGCGCAAGGGGCCGCGCCGCGGAACGGTGGCCAATAAGAAGAAGGCGACGGGCAAAACATAATGGCCAAAGTAGCAGCAAAAGCATCGGCAAAAGCGCCGGCAAAAGCCAAAGCCGGCAAGAAGAAGAGCTTCAAGAAGAAGGAAAAGCGCGTTGTCCACACCGGCATCGTGCATATCCAGGCTACCTTCAACAACACCATCGTGACCATCGCGGATCAGGAAGGGAACACCATTTCCTGGTCGAGCGCCGGTTCGCTGGGTTTCCGGGGTTCGCGCAAGGGCACTCCGTTCGCGGCGCAGCAGGCGGCGATGACGGCAGCCAACAAGGCGGGTGAGAGCGGGTTGCGGGTGGTGGAAGTCCGGGTGGCCGGTCCGGGTTCGGGCCGGGAGTCGGCGGTGCGCGCGCTTTCCACCGCCGGTATCGAAGTTCGCTCCATCAAGGATGTGACGCCGATTCCGCACAACGGATGCCGTCCTCCGAAGAAGCGGAGAGTGTGAAATAGCTTTTAGCTTTCAGCGGTCAGCCGTCAGCTAAGCATGGCGGCTCCGAAGGCGCGGTCTTAAGCTGAAAGCTGATGGCTGAAAGCTGAGAGCTGTGTTAGCGGGACGAAGGCCTGCCATGGGCTGTAAACCGCACCTGATGTACGAAGGGTAAGGAGAGTTAAACTTGGCGAGATACATTGGCCCGGTCTGCCGGCAATGCCGGCGGGAGGGCATGAAGCTTTACCTCAAGGGCGAACGCTGCCATAGCGAGAAATGCGCCATTGAGAAACGCAATTTCATTCCAGGTCAGCACGGCAAGGATCGTGCGAAGAAGATTGTCGGTTACGGTCTCCAGCTTCGCGAAAAGCAAAAATGCCGGCGCGTGTACGGCGTTCTGGAACGTCAGTTCCGCAATACCTTCGAAAAGGCCGCTCACGCCAAAGGCATCACGGGCGAAAACCTGATGTCGAGCCTGGAGCGCCGGTTGGACAGCGTCATCTACCGCATGGGTTTCGGCACCAGCCGCGCCCAGTCCCGGCAGGTGGTGCGCCACGGCCATATTGACGTCAACGGCCGCAAGTGCGACATTCCCTCCGCCCAGGTCAAAATCGGCGATGTGATTTCCGTCCGCGAGAGCAGCAAGAAGAATCCCACGATTCTGGCTGCCCGCGACGCCACGGCCCATGCGCCGGCGCCGAACTGGATCGATGTGGACCGGGAAGCTCTGAAAGGCCGGGTGCAGAGTCTGCCCAAACGCGAAGATTTGGTGCAGATCCAGTTGAACGAGCAGCTGATTGTGGAGTTGTACTCGAAATAAGGAGACCGGTTGTCAGTGGTCGGTGACCAGTGGCCGGACAACCACAGGCACCGGCCACTGGCCATTGGCCACCAGTCACAGGAGATTTTCATATGTTCAAGGGCTTCCAGAAACCCAAACGTTTGGTCGCCAATACCGACACCCTGACGGACCGGTATGGCATGTTTACGGCGCAGCCTTTCCAGCGGGGCTTCGGCACCACCATCGGTAACAGCCTCCGCCGCGTGTTGCTCAGTTCGATTGAAGGCGCGGCCATCACCGCGGTGCGCATCGAGGGCGTCGAGCATGAATTCAGCCCGATTCCGGGCGTGGTGGAAGACGCCACCGATATCATCCTGAACCTGAAACAGATCCCCTTCAAGATTATGGGCGAAGGCATCAAAACCGTGCGCCTGAGCGTGGACCATTCAGGCGACGTGCGCAGCGGCCAGATCGAGACCGATGCCGACGTCGAAGTGCTCGACCGCGATGTTCATGTGGCCACGGTGAGCGAAGGCGGCAAGCTTTCCATCGAGATGCGGCTCAAGAGCGGCCGCGGCTACGTGAGCGCCGACAAGAACTTCGACGAGGACCTGGCCCTGGGCTATATCCCCATCGATTCGGTTCACTCGCCCGTGCGCAAGGTCAACTTCGCCGTAGAAGCCGCTCGTCTTGGCCAGATGACCGATTACGACAAGCTGACACTCGAAGTCTGGACCAATGGCGCCGTTTCGCCGCAGGACGCCATCGGTTACGCCGCCAAGCTGCTCAAAGACCACATGTCCATCTTCATCAACTTCGAGGAAGTGGCAGAGCAGACCGAGGAAGTTTCCGAGCGCGGCATGGACAAGATGAGCGAAGTGCTCAACCGCTCCGTGGAGGAGTTGGAATTGAGCGTTCGCTCCTACAACTGCCTGAAGAACGCCAACATCCAGTCGATCGGCGAGCTGGTTCAGAAGACCGAAGCCGAGATGCTGCGCACCAAGAATTTCGGCCGCAAGTCGCTCAACGAAATCAAAGAAATTCTGGCCAACATGGGCCTGTCGCTCGGCATGCGGATCGATGCGCATGGCCGCCTAGTGGCACCGCCGCCCCAAGTCGGGGGCATGCAAGACTACATTTCCGAGGACGAGGGCCAGCAGGAGCCGGTCGAGGAATAATCCATGAGACACAGGTACGCCGGTTACAAACTCAAACGGGACACCGCCGGGCGCAACTCCTTGCTGCGCAACCTCACCACCAGCATTATCGAGGCCGAGCGCGTCATCACCACCGTTCCCAAGGCCAAAGCCGTGCAGCCGATCGTAGACCATATGATTACGCTGGCCAAGGCCGATACGCTGCACACGCGCCGCCAGGCCGCCTCCTACCTGCGTACCCCGGCATCGGTGAAGAAGCTGTTCGACACGCTGGGCACCAGGTTCGGCCAGCGCAACGGCGGCTATACGCGCATCGTGCGACTGGGGCCCCGCAAGGGCGACGGCGCCGAGCAGGCCATGATCGAGCTGGTCGGTTCGGAGTTGGTGAAGCGCGCCGCCGATCGCGCCAAGCGCAAGGAAGAGCGCCTGAAAGCGCAACGCGAAGGCCGCCAGGAAGGCGAAGAGGAATCGTAGTAGCCGCGACCAATGGCCGCGACCCTTCTGGGCCGCCCTGCTGGCCGGCGCGGATCGGGCCGGTTCAAGAGCGGCCTGATCCGCTACCCCGAGGCACGCCCATCATATACACGCCCATCATATAAACGAACCTGCGCACGAGCCACGCGAGACGTAGCGGGCATGCACTCCGAAAAGATCGGCGACAGCCGGGCAGAGTCGAGCATTTGAGCTTGTAACTTACCTCCGCCAAACCAGCCAAGGCAAACACACCAGCACCCCCAGCCACGCCAGGATCGCCCACCGGGCCAGCCCGGGAAACCGGAACCGCAACTGAAACGGCAGATAGTTCAGGGTGCGCCACTCGATGGGGATGCCGGCGATTCGCGCAGGCTCCTGCCGGCCGGTCGCCAACTGCTCCAGGTTAACCGCGCGATTCCAGATCACGGCCGCCCCGTAGCCCATGCTCTTCTGAAGGTACTCCATCTGGGGCGAGATGGCGGTCGAAGCGGCTTGCAGCACCACCGACGCGATCACTACGGCCCAAAACGCCCTCGGCATTCCTGAGCCGTACGTCATCAGCAGGGGCACCGCCAGCAGGCAGAGCAGGTGGACGGGCAGCGTCATGAAGCGATGCCCCCAAGCCACATCGCCGCCAAAGCTCATCCAGCGGGCGTAGAACCCGCAATACACGAAGAACAGCAGGGTCAGTACGAGAAGCAGGATTCGCAGGTCGCGGCCGATTTGACGCCATCGCCAAATCGCCACCGCCAGCAGTAGCAGCAGTAACGGGTCGAAAAGAAAAACGGACTTATCCAGCGAAAAGAGCGTGCCCAGGAATCCCTTCCAAAATGGGTATGAGAAGGGGTAGGATGCGGGTGCATCGGGCGGCCGGAACTGTCTGGCGAAGACGCTCATGTAAGTGCCGAACCAGTCGCCGAATCGGTACCAGTGATAGCAGCGATCGATGAGCGCGGCCAGTGCGATGGGTGGCAGGAAGCCGGGCAGGAAGCCGGCCAGGAAACGCTTGGGATTGGCGCTCCAGCCCAGCGCCGCCAGCGCGATGGCCGCGGCTTCGAGCGTTGAGGTCAGCCGCACCAGCAAAGCGAAACCGCAGGCGGCGCCGGCTGCCATAGACCATACCGCGCCGCCAACCCGGAGCCATCGGCGAACGGCGACCAGCGCCATCAACGCCAGCAGCAGCAGAAGAAGATTCTCCTGGGCGCACTGCACATACTGCAGGCAGGTGGTGCCGAACAGCAGCGCCAGGCTGCCCGCTTTGCCGATGAACCGTGTGAAGCCGAGCGCCAGCAGCAACCGGTACGCCAGTGACAGCACGCCGCTGGTGAGCACAAACTGCATCAGGAACGCAGTGCAGACTTCGGCGCCCTGGCGCTGCTTCTCGGAGTCCATGCCCATGCGGCGCAGCGCGGGCGCCACGGTGGCGCTGGAAATCGCGTCGAAAGGGAGCAGCACCAGGCTCTGGCCGATCCCATACCACGGGTAGCGGCGGCCATCTTTGCCGATCAGGCCGATGTGGACCGCGGGCGCTTCCCCCAAGCGAATCCATCGCGCCGCCTGCAGGCGGTACACCGTATCGATGGTGCCGAAGTTGCCGGGGTTGACCAGAGCGCAGACGGCCAGAGAGATCAACGCGCATCGCAGCGTTGGCAGATCGGACACCGTGTCACTCACCCCGCCGGTGTCACTCACACCGCCAGCGCCGCTACGCCAACGCGTGCGGCGGCCTTCGAAAGCGCGTCCCAATTGCCGTCCGCGATGGGGATGCCGTCCTGGCGCCGCTTGGCCTCCATGCGCCATTCGGGTTCGCCGGCCACCATCACTTCGTCGTAGCCGGGCGCGGTGGGCGTGGACTTCATGAGCGCCACCAGTTTTTCCACGCGCGCCGTGAATTCCGCGACGGGCATGAACCGGGCCACGTCAATCGCCATGTACATCTGGCTCACGCGCACGGTCTTACCGCGAAAGCGAATGCCGCCCACTTCGTTGGCCATGGCGCCGCCCGACAGTACCGAGCACAGAATCTCAACCATCATGGCCAGGCCGCTGCCTTTGTAACCGCCAAGCGGCATCAGCATGCCCTTGTAGGCTGCGGCGGTGTCGGTGGTGGGCACGCCTTCGGAGTTGAATGCCCAGCCCGCGGGGATCTCGGGTTGATGGTTGAGGAATGCCTTGAAGACTTTGCCGGCGGCCACCGTGGTAGTGGCCATATCCAGAAGCCACGGCCCGGGAACGGACATGCAGATGGGGTTGGTTCCCATCCTGCCCTGCCTGCCCTGCCACGGCGGCACCAGGGGCGAGGCGTTGCACATCACGATCCCGATCTGCCCCGCCGCCCGCATCTTCTGCGCCCACCAGGCGGCGGCGCCGAAGTGGTTGGACTCGCGCGCCACCACCATCGCCATCCCCTGTCGGCCGGCGATGCGCACGGCGTGGCCGCAACAGATCTCCGCGATCCACTGGCCGATCCCGTTCTGGCCGTCGAACGTGAGGCAGGAGCCGGCCTCGGCGATCACCTCGCCATCGGTGTGGGCGTCCATCTCCCCGGCCAGCAACTGGTCGATGTAAAAGGGCAGCAGTTGGATGCCATGGGAATCCACGCCGCGCAGGTTTGAGGCCACCAGGCACGCGGCCGTGACCTCGGCTTTGTGAATCGGCACGCCGCCGCCCTGCAGAATCTGTTCGCAGAAGCGTGTAAGTTCAATGACCGGTACAGTGGGCATGAACTTTCAGAGTATCGCACCAACTCCGCGTAGAGGCCGCCATGGTAGGAGTAGTTGATTTCCCCGGTCTTTGATCTGGATGACAACAGGGCCGAAAGGAACGGCGGGCCGCGGCGGGCCTCAATCGCAGCGCAGGGTGGCCAGCGGCTCGATTCGTGCGGCGCGGCGGGACGGGAACCAGGCGGCGCACGCCGAGGCTGCGATCACCACCGCGGCCACCATTCCGTAGGCCGCCGCGTCAAAGGTGTCAAACGTGAAGACGTCGACCTGCGCGGCGAGAATTGGGAACACGGCCAGCGCTGCCATCGCGCCAATTACTGTGCCGGCAGCGGAGAGTTTCAGCGATTGCTTCAGCACCAGTCCGGCAACGCGGCTGGTGCTTGCGCCCAGTGCTACCCGGATGCCGATCTCTTTGGTGCGCTGCGTAACCAGGTACGACAGCACGCCGTAAGTGCCGGAGAGCGTCAGCAGCAGTGCGAGCAAGCCAATCGCCGCCGAGACCCAGTACGACGCACGGAATGGGTAGAGTTGGCCGTCCCGGATCTCGTCCATGGTGTGGATCTGGACGATTCCGCCGGGAAGGGACGCGGAAAAAGTGGAGTCAAGCTTTCGCCGTACGATTTCCGGGTCACCGAAGACGTGCACGAACAGGACGTTGCCTGGCGCTTGAGCGGTGGTCGGAAAGTAGACGCAGGTTTTATCCACTCCGTCCCCTACCCAGCCGTTCACGGCGTCGCGTGCAATTCCGATGATCCGCACTGACGAGTAAGACGGCACTCCTGCTTGCGGGTCGGCCAAACTCGGGCGCTGGCGCAGGTTGCGCTCGATGCGGAAGGACTTTCCCAAGGCATCCTCCGCCGGCCAGAGCCGCTGCGCTGTCGCCTGGCTGATCACGGCCACCGCAGATCCCGCTCTGGCTTCGGCGCCGGTAAAGTTGCGGCCTCGCAGGATGGGCACTTGGAAGACCTGGAAATACTCCGGCGAGACAAACAGGTAACCGGCCGGAACCGGCGCCGAACTGTGCTCCGGCACCACCGGCACTCTGGCGAGCACACCCTCCAAAGGCACTTTGCTGGCGGCTGCGATGGACTGCGCGCCCGGTTCGGAGACCAGTTGTCGATTCACTTGGGATCGAAAGCTATCTTTGATTTCCATCTCCACCAGGCCCCGCGTCTGCAGACCCACATCGAGTCTCTGTAACCGGTTGCTGGCGCGGAGCAGCACTGCGGCGCAGACCAGTAGCAGGACGGAGACCGTGACCTGTCCGATAACCAGCGCATCGCGCATCCGCGCCGGGCGAACGTCGGTGGTGAATTCGCCCCTGGCGGCCTGCATTACGTTGGAACGGGTCGCCTGGATGGCGGGGGCGAGGCCAAAGAGCAGCGCCGACAAAACGGCTGCCGCTAACATAAAGGCAAAGACCCGCGCGTCCGGCCGCAGGGGTAAGAGACTAATGAAGTCAAGATAGCCGCGAGGTAGCGTGTACAACATCAGCCGCACGCCCCATTCGGTGGTTGCCTGCGCGATGCCAAAGCCGGCGATAGCGGCAGGCAACGCCAGCAGCACGCTCTCCGTCAGCAATTGCCGGATTAGCCGCGAGCGAGCCGCCCCCATTGCCAGCCGGACGCCGATCTCGCGCTGCCGGGCCATGGCACGGGCCAGCATCATATTGGCAACATTGGCACAGGCGATCAGCAGCACCAATCCGAAGCCCATAATGATGGGTGACAAAGCCGCGATGACCATCGGATCCAGAGGAATGGTGGTTGCTCTCGAACGCAGGATCGCGCTCCCGGCTTTTTCCTGGGCCTTTTCCGGGACATTTTCCGGATTGGGGCGCCTGGCGATCCGTACCTGCGCCCATGTTGTCAGAGCGGCCTCGGCCTGGCGAGGAGTAAAACCGTGCCGCAGCCTGCCAATAATGCCAATGCGTTCGGGTTGCCTGGCGCCGAAGAGGCTCGGTCCTTCTTCTAACTGCGGAGCCAGGCTCAGGGGCGCCCAGAAATCCAAGGGCACCTCACTCAGTCCGCTAAAGCCGGCTCGCGCGACGCCCACTACTTCCAGTGGATAGCCGTGAACCACAATCGTTTTCCCGACAATGTCCGGATCGCCGCCGAACTTGTTTGTCCACGCCGTGGAACTGAGCACCACCGGCGCCGTTCCGGAAGCCACATCATCCTCGGCCCGCAGCGTCCGCCCCAACCCGGCGTTCACCCCGACCATCTGGAAATAGTTGCCCGTCACCATCTGGCCGAACATCATACGCCCTTGCACGCGGGTGAAGGAGAGGCGATCGAAACCGATCACCTCGGAGAAAGCGGGGTTCTGTTTCCGGAAATCCTGCAATTCCTGCCAGGTGAACCCGTGTCCGTTTCCGCTGGTATCGCGCCACGTGAGCTGATACAGGCTATGTGGGTCGCGGACACTCAGGGGCTGAAGGACATATGCGTTGAAAATGGTGAAGACGGTCGTGTTCAGGCCCAGGCCAAGTGCGATAGTTGCGACCACTGTCAAGGCGAAGCCCGGCGTGCGACGAAATCCTCTTAGGGCATAGCGGACGTCCTGCCATAACGTCTCGACGAAATGCAGCCCACGCGTGTCGCGGCATTCTTCCTTCACCTGTTGGAAGCCGCCAAACTGGACGCCGGCCTTACGAGTTGCCTCGGGCGCGCTCATACCGGAGGCGAGATTCCTCCGGGTCTGCATGGCGAGGTGGAATTTCAATTCCTCTTCGAGTTCATCCTCTACGCGGCGGCGGAACCACAACGCGCGGATGCGCAGCTTGCCATCGCTCCACTTCATGTCAGGCCAATTCCAACGCCGGCTGATCGCGGCGGTAAGCCGGGCCGCTGCTTCGTGATGTCGAACGCCTACATTAGTGTAGATCCGCTTGGTGTCGAAGGTCAACAGCAAAGTGATTGCGACCCTCTGGGTCGCGACGCAGGAAGTTTGTCCAAATCGCAATCAGCGCGAAGGGAATCACGTTAATCATCTCTTACTCTCCTCCGGCCTGCACCGGGCTCGGTTGTTCCGGCGTCCCGATACCTCGATGGTGGTGATTGCCCGGCCCGCGGCCTGACGCAGGGGAGTGATGCAGGAGCGTATCGCGCGGCCATCCATCAGGACAGTGCATGCGCCGCACTGACCCAACCCCCAGCCGAATTTGGCACGTCAAGGTTCAGGGTGTTGCGTGGTGCGTAAAGCAGGGGTTGGTGCGTGTCCCAGGAGTCGATATCGACGGAGCGTCCGTTGACCGACGGTTTATGGACGGCATTAAAGGTCAGCGTTCAATCAATTCAGAACGAACATGTAGAGGGCGCCGGCGCCCGTGGCGAGCAAGTGCTGCTTGCCATCCAGCGTAAATGTCTCCGGAGGACTGGACAGGCCGCCGATTTGGGAATACCACAGCGCTTTGCCTGTGGCTGCGTCCCATGCCTCGACGTTCTGCCCGTTGCTGAGGAACAGCAGACCGCCGGCCGTCGAAAGAAGCCCGGAACTGCCGCCATTGATCTCGTGCCGCCAAACGATCTTGCCCGTTTTGTAATCGATCGCGATAATGTGCGTGCCCCAGCTCAGGCCCGCTCCGCCGCCCGTACCGCCCAAGCCCATCGATCCCCGGGGATCGGGGTCCATGAGGTAGCTGATCCGGAGTGTGTTCTGTTCGTGAATGTAGAACAAGCCGGTATCCGGCGAGAAGGTCGGAGGAGGATAGTTCGTCACATCGGCATTCACCAGAGCGCCCGCGATGAGCGCATCCTTGTTCGGGTTCCGCTTGGGCTGGCCCTTAGCGTCCAAGCCCGACGCCCAATTGTTGACGAGGCCGAATTTGGTGGTCAACAGGTGCTCACCGGTAACCCGGTCGAGGACGAAGAAGTAACCGTTACGCGTGCCCGTCATGACCAACTTGCGCGGGCGGCCGTTGAACGGCATATCGGCCAGGATCGGCGTCTCGGTGGAATCCCAGTCGTGCGTGTCGTGCGGCGAAGTCTGGTAAAACCAGGCCATCTTTCCCGTGTCCACGTTCACCGCGATCAGCGAGCAGGTGTACAGGTTGTCGCCTTCGCCTCTGCCGGTGGTATAGGCGGGCGTGGGGTTTCCGGTGCCGTAAATGTAGAGATGCGTTTCGGGATCGTACGAGCCCGGGATCCAGGTCATTCCAGCGCCGTGGCGCGCGGCGTCGAGGCTGGCCCAGGTTTCGGCTCCTGGATCGCCGGGGTTCTGCGGCGTGGAGTACAACGTCCATTGGAGCGCGCCCGTTTCGGGCTCGAAGGCTTTAATATACGCGGGCGAGTCCATGTCATTTCCGGTGCCGACGATCACGTGATTGCCCAGGATCATCGGGGCGTTGGACGAGAAGTACTGCTGGTCGAAGCTGGAGATCTCCTTCTTCCAGATTTCCTTGCCGTTTCTTGCATCCAGGCACACCACCCAATCGTCATGCAGTTCGAAGTAGATATAGTTGTGCCACATCCCCAAACCGCGGGTCTGCAGGCTGGTGCCGCCGCGTGTCTTCCAGTAGTAGTGCCAGAGGACAGTACCGTCCCGCGCATCGATGCCCCACACGTTGTCGGGCGACGAGGCGTAGATGATGCCATCCACGAACAGAATTCCGCCGCCCAGCCGCGCCGGGCCGCAATTGTTGGCTTCGCCCGTTCCCAGTCCGCCTACGATAATGGGCGCCGGCGCCGCGGGGACACCACGGCCGCCACCCCCGCCGCCGAAGCCGCCCGCCGCCGCGGGAGCACTACCTGTGGCGCCGCAGCCCGTGGTGATATTGGAAGCGACCCACTTCAGGCCCAGGTTCTTTACGGTGTTGTTATTGATCGACTTCAGCGCGCTATAGCGCTTGCCGCTGAGATCGCCCGAATAGCTGGTCCACTGATCCTTGAGTGGCTTCAAGGTATCGGCCGGATCAAGCCCGGATTGTCCAATCAGCAGCACCGGGGTAAACAGCACGGATGTGAGGATAAATGGTTTTTTCATCGGTAGGTTCTCACTTCAGGGTGGCCAGGTATGCGGTTACGTCGTGCAGGTTCTTGTTCTCCGGATCGTCCAGCGCGAGAACCATCTTCTTGTGTGGCTCATTCGGATCCTTTACTTCCACCTTCGGCACGTCTCCATCGCGAGCGATAGACTTGCGAGTACCGTCGGCCAGTGTCAGGATGATGAGAAAGTCGCTCTTTCGAACCAGCTTGCCTTCAAGTTTCTTCCCATCCGGCATGGTCACGGTGACGGGGTTTCCCGCGCCGCCGCCGCCGCGTCCACCGAACGGGTTACCGGCGGCAGCACCCGCCACCCATGCGTTCTGCAGCGCTCGAGGATCGGCGTACTTGGTGCCGAGACCCTTCAGATCGCCGCTGACCGAATGGCAACTGGCGCAACCCTTGGCAAAGTACGCTTCACCCGCCTTGGCATCGCCGACGAGTATGTTCAGTTGTACTCCCACGGGATTTCGGCCGGGAGGGCTGCCCTGTCCCCCGGTGGTGGCCAGAACGCTGTGGATGTACTCGGCGACCGCTACCCAATCCGGCTCGACGAGATTGATCTTCGGATTATGATCGGCCACGGCTTTGCCGATCAGTTCGCCGTGCTGATCGTTGAGAGAGACCCCGGAGCGGAGAAGGGGGATGCCGGTGGGAGTCCCGCGCAGGTCCGCCGCATGACACGAAGCACAGTTGGTTTCATATAGGGCCTTACCGCGGGCCAGCACGTCCTGGCTCGCCAGTGGACGGGTAAACTGCGTAAACCCGCCGCGCCTGCCGCCTGCCCGGCCTCCGCCGCCGCGGCCGCCTTGTCCACGGCCGCCCGGCGGAGGAGCGTCCTGAGTGCCTGGTGGTGTCTGAGCCACCAGGGCGAAAGCAGCCAGCAGACAGGCCGCCGCCAGGGTCATCATTCGATATCGGAGTGTCATTTTCAATCCTTGCGAGTACATGCTTGCGAGTGCACCCTTCCAATTCGGCAGTCACGGTCAAAACACGATACGATCTTTTTGCGCCTCGATCTTCTTGTAGTCGAGATCCGGCACTTTCTTCAGGTCTTCCACGGTCTTGAAAGCGCCCTTGTCGGTTCGGTACTTGACGATCGCGGCAGCCTCCTTTTCCGAGAGGTCCAGCCCGGTTCTCAAATCCGCGGCCGGGGCCTGATTCACGTTGATGCTGGCGGCCTTCGGGGCAAAATTCTTGGAGATGTATTCGAGCACGGCCGTGAACTGTTCTTCCGTGCCCTCGGCCCCGGCGGCCATCATTTTCTGGATGGTCGCGATCCACTCGTCCCGGCTTTGACGATGCGCCTGGATGATGGTTGCGTCATGGCAGTTTCCACAAAGCTGCAGCGTGGTTTCCTTGCCGGGGCTGTCGGGCCATTGAGCGGAAGCGATTGAGCCGCTCCAGACCAACGCGCCCCAGACCAATGCGCAATGGACCAGCGTAGGCACGCGCAGATGCTTAACGCGCAGATGCTTAAGATGGCGGATCATGATAACGGAACTACGCCAGCGCGTTCTTACAGAACTGTACGCACTTGGACGTCTCGACCACGGCATCGGAACCCTCCGGAATCTGGTATTCCAACTCGATGCTCGCCGGGAACTTGTATTTTTCTTGCCGCATCAGGGTCAGGATCTCTTTGATGGGCGTCTCGCCCTGCCCCCACGGAAGGTTTGCTCCACCGTTCGATGCCTTCTTGCGATCTTTGAGGTGCATGCTGGCGATCCGGCCGCTGTGTTTCCGAATCAATGGGATTGGGCTCTCACTGGTCCCGGCCACATAATGGCCGCAATCCAGGTTGAGGGCGTTACCCGTGGACTGCTCCAGCACTGCATCCCATGCCGTGATCGTGGCCTGCGTATGCGCATGGTAAGCCACCCTCATCCTCTTTTTCGCCGCGAAATCACCGATCCGCTTCGTAAACGCAGCGTCATTGGAAAGCTCCAGCGTTACATGGTTGGCGCCGAGTGTATCCGCCACGTGGAAGATGTACTCGTATTCCTCGTCGGACATAGTCGGATTTGGCTCCAGCTTGAAGGCGTAAATGTCCACCCCGGCGTCGTTGTACATCTTGCGCAGGGCTTTGTACTTGTCCATCGGCACCGACAAGCGCCAGGCCTTCAATTCCGCCGCTCTGGCCTGTTGCGCCGCCTGCTGTTCCGGAGTCAGCGGAGCACGGCCTCCGCCACCACCTCCGGGTCCCCGGCCCTGACCTCCGCCCGCGACAGCGCCATCGGGTCCGCGGCCTGGCCCTCGGCCTGGGCCGCCCGCTCCCCGTCCGCCGCCACCACCACCGCGGCCTGCCGGTGCTGGCGAGCCTGCATAGATCTCCGCCGCCGGGCCCATCAACTCGATCCCGTTGATGCCCGAATCCACGATGTATTTCAACAGTGCCTCGGCGTCATTCGCGCCCGGCATGGAGCGATAGCTGTAGGTGATTACGCCAACCTGTACGCCGTCGAAATTTGAACTGGGTTTGGCCAGCAGTTTCGATGCCGGTATGGCCGCCAATGCCAGTTTTCCTAAATCACGTCTGGTCAGATCCACTGGGTCTTCCTTCCTTTTCATTCCCCAAGGGAATTCTACTCCTTTGTAGGGTTGTGAATGGAGGACGTGTTTTTGCCAGCCATTAGTTACGCGGCGCAACCGGCGCCGGAACAAATTTGGCGGGATACGCATGGTCCAGCACGGTCCAGATAAAATCCGCGGCCAGTCGCGCCTGGTTATGGCAGCTCATGCACCCCAACTGGGGACGCCCCTGGTCGAACGTTTCCATGGTGGCATTGGCAAATGCCGAAAACGCGCCCGCACCGGGGAAGGTGTTGGTGATGTCGCCATTCTGCGAGGCGGGTACGGGCGGCGCCTGGTTGCCCTCCATGCGCGGCCATTGCGTCACCACGATGCCGTAATACTGCCAGACGGTCGCCCGCAACAGCTCCTGGTATTGATAGTTGGTGAGTTCCGTCTTGGGGTGCACTTTGGCGAAGAACGGCCTCTCCACGTTGAACGGCGTCACCGGCTCCTTTCCAAGCGGCTCCAGCGCGAGCGGGTTTTCGGCAGGCATGGCAGCCTTTCCCCCATCGTGAAAAGTGAACTTCACCGGGTCGCCGAACCGCGAAGGCGGAACGTTGTCGATCTGCTCGTAGGAGGACCAGATCCATTGCGGACGGCTGGGCGTCTTCTGCACGATGTGCAAACCTACCAGCCCGACCGTGACTCGCGAGCACGTGCCCGTTCCCGGTTGGCGCACCCAGGCGTTGCGCGTGTAGTATCGCTTCACCTGTTCAGCGGGAAACCCGGCCATATCGAGCCAGGCGGCTTTGATCACGACGCTGCCGGCCGGAAACTCCATTACCGGCCTGGATGGGCGTGGGCTCGGCACCGTCGGCAGGTTGCCGCGCAAGTAATACCGGTTGCGCACGATGAAATCGAAGGCCGCCTGATTATATAGCGTCTGGTAGCGGACATACCTGCCATTCTGCGCCGCCAGCGGTGCCGTCAGTTCGCCTGCTCCGGCCTGCCCGATATCGTCAATTCCGGAGAAGGATGCGAGCACCAGATCCCCGAACTGCGGATTCACCTGGCACGCGTTGTGGGCCGGGATGTCGTAGGACTGGAAATCGGATACGGGAGCCGAACCGTCCTCCGGGAAGACCTCCCACAGTGATTTGAGCGTCTCAAATACGCGCGGACCGGTGGCGTCGAGTGGCTTATTCCGGTCGGCAACACCTCGATGCCCTTGAGCCGCCGGCCACACTATCGCCAGAAATGCACGCCAGGAATAATCGTCGAAGTAGTTCACCGGCACATCCGTGAAACCGTCGGGGATGCACACGTCGGCTGGCATCATGGGTGAGGAGATCGAGCGGACCGGGCGGTCGGGGCAGCCGTTGGTGGCGGTCTGGGCGGCGCAAGTGCCCGCCACCAGCAACAGGACAGCCGAAAGCCGGTGGACCCCCGAAAGCCGGTGGACCATGGTGGGCTTCGCGGACATTGCAAATTGATTATAATCGATGCTATCCGAAGTCCGCCTCGAATTCGGAATGCGGAGGGCCTATGCTATCCAGACGCGATTTCGGCAAGACGGCTTTGGCCGGTCTGCCTCTTACCGCAGCGCTTACTACAGTGCGGCGCGCGGCGGCCGGCCCGACGGCAAGCGGCGTACGCCTCGGCGTGGCCACGTACAGCTTTCGCGATCTCCCGCGAACTCCCGGGCGTGACAACGTCGACGATGTCATCAAGGCGTTACAATTTGCCGGCGCTCGAGAGATCGAACTCGGGTCGGCGAACACCGAGCCGGCCGGACCGAATAGCGGCCCCGCGGTTCCGCCACCCCCGTCGGCATATCCTCCGCCCATCAAACCGCCCTCGCCGGAAGAGGTGGCGGCGGCGAAACTGGCCGTCCGAAATGCACTGCGCCATTGGCGGCTGGCCACACCGGCTTCGAAACATGAAGCTTTCCGAACCCGATTCCAGGCTGCCGGAATCAACCTGTTTGCGTATCGTGTGGACTACGACGACCAGTTCACCGATGAAGAGATCGACGTGACTTTCCAGCAGGCCAAAGCGCTTGGAGTGCGCACGATGGCTTCGATGACTTCGCTGAGCGGCGCCCGCCGGCTCGCTCCCTTCGCGGAAAAGCATAGGATCACGGTCGCGCTGCACAACACGGCCAACACGAAAGATCCGGATGCCATCTCCACCCCACAGAGCTTCAGGAGCGCGCTCGCCCTTTCAAACAACTTCCGGCTGAACCTGGACATCGGCCATTTCACGGCGGCAAATTATGAGGCGGTCGCCTTCATTCAGGAGAACCACGCCAGCATCTCGCACATCCAGATCAAGGACCGCACCCGAAACGGAGGAGCCAACGAACGGTTCGGCGAAGGTGACACGCCCATCAAAAACGTCCTGACTCTGATCAAGGAAAAGCTCCCCATCCCCGCGTTTGTCGAGTACGAATATATCGGTCTGGGAACGCCACAGGAAGAAGTGAGGAAGTGCCTGGCCTTCACAAACACGGTATAGGCCGGCCCGGCTGACATGACCCGGTTCGGGCATCCGCAGCAACACCGCCACTCCCGCCTCCCGGAGTCCGCACGATTCTGATGTGATATTATTGCCGTTTAAGTAGGTTCTGGCCTTAGCCCCTGCCTTTATGGAGAAGACTTAAATTTTGCGACCTCGTCCCACTGCGTTAAAGGCAGTGATGCCTATTCCCAGGTCGACACTGACTGAAGCAGCCTTTGAAAAGCTGATTTCCCACGTGGTCAGCGGCGACTGGAAGGCGGGAGACCGGATTCCACCGGAGCGCGAGCTATGTCAGCAGTTGGGAATAGCCCGCAGTTCCTTGAGAGAAGCGCTTAAGGCCATGGAGCTGATTGGGATGCTGGATAGCCGCGTGGGCGATGGCACGTTTGTCTGCGAGCGCTCCGAATTTCTGTCGAGGCCCTTATTGTGGGCTTTTACGGGTTCCGACCACCTCGAGCTCCGGGACATCATGGAAGCCCGTACCCTTCTGGAGGAGCAAATTGCCGGGCTTGCCGCGGAACGGGCATCCGACACTGAAACCGAAGTCATCGGACACCTGGTCAGGACGATGGGAGACTGCATTAAGCAAGGGAAGCCGATCCTTGAAGAGGACATTAAGTTCCATCTGGCGATCGCGGCGGCTGCCCATAACCAGATCTTGCAGAATGCGGTCCAGTTGCTCCGAAATCTAATGCGTCAATGGATCCACTTCAAGCTACTTATCCCGAATGTACCGGCCACGGTCCTAAAGCGGCACGAAACGATTTATCACGCGATACGCGATCGCAATCCGCAGAGCGCTCGGGCTGCGATGAGGGCTCATCTCGAAGAGACGACCAGCCTGGTCGCACGGTTGATAGCACAGCAACAGACTAAAGAGAGCTGACATTGTGCGCTGCCCGATGACCCAGCGGATCAGGTAAGCGAACTCCAGTTAGCATCCATTAGCAGACGTCTCGACCGCGCAGATCTGGGAATACAGATCTGGGACGGCAGATCTGGGATTGGTTCTCACTCGTTTGCCAGGGGCTAAAGATGGATTATGCTTTTGTCGTTGACATCCACATCTGTTCATGTTAAAAGTTGATCGTTCCAGTGGTCGGACCATTGTACCGATGATGAAATAACGAATCGGTCAGTTCCCGACAATCGGGGGGACCATGCCCAACAAGTGTACTTACTTCAGTGCGCTCACGGTCAACGTGCCGCGTCTTGTCGCCGCATTCCTATTGTGCGGTTTCTTTTGGATTGCCAACGGCCAGACTACCACCGCGACGCTCTTCGGCGTGGTCCGGGATGGCAGCGGCGCTGTGGTGCCCGAAGCGAAGATCACCGCTCGCAATACCGCAACGTCATTCGAGCGCACGGGCAACAGCGACGAGACCGGTGCGTACCTGATCACAAATCTTCCCGTCGGACCTTACTCGCTCCTGATCGAAAAGGACGGGTTTCGACGGTTCGTTCAGGATGGCATTACGCTGGAAGTCGCCGAGAATGCCCGCGTCGATGGCATCCTTACGGTCGGGCTGGTCTCCGACAGCATCACGGTATCCGCCGATGCTACCGGCGTGGACACCAGGGAGTCCACCGTCGGCGACGTAGTCGACCGTCTTCGAGTCCAGGAATTGCCTCTGAATGGGCGCAACGTAATGCAACTGGCACGCGTGATCCCTGGAGTAACACAGGTCTCGGCTCCGACGCTGGTTACACGCGGACGAAATGGCCCTGCTGCCAGCGTGGCGGGCGGCCGCGACACTCAAAATGAGATCCGCTTTGACGATTCCTCTCACGTGCAGTTATACAACAATTCCGCCCTCAATCTTCCCTCGCCCGACGCGCTGCAGGAATTCAAGGTGTTAACGAGCGGTTTCAGCGCGGAATACGGACGATACGGCGGGGGTGTTTTCATCGCCATCACTCGTGCGGGCACGAACCAGTTTCACGGTTCACTATGGGAGTACATCCGCAACACAGCGTTCGATGCGCGCAATTTTTTCTCGGTGGCCAAGCCCGACCTCAAGCAAAACCAGTTCGGCTTTACGTTCGGAGGCCCTGTCATCCACAAGCGCACCTTTTTCTTCGGGTCGTACCAGGGCAGCAGAGAACGTCAATCGCAGTTGCTCAACACCGCGACTCCACCCACGGCGGCGGAACGCGCCGGAGATTTTTCCGCCTTGGGCAAGCTACCGGTAGATCCGACCACTAAGGCGCCATACCCTGGCGGCAGGATTCCCTCCTCCAGTTTCGATCCTGTGGCAGTCAAGCTGTTGGATAAGTACATTCCGTTGCCGAATGCCGCCAATGGCGCATTTGTAACTCTGTTCCCGATGCCAAGCACCGGTAATCAGTTTTTGTGGCGCGTGGACCATAGTTTCAGCTCCAGGAACTCCCTGAACATCCGCTACTTCCGGGATGATGGCAATTTGACCTCGCAAAGCGGAAACATCCCTAACTGGTCGCCGACTCCCGAAGGACTCAAGGTTACCAGTTGGGCCCTCCATGATACTCATACCTTTACGCCCTCGCTGCTCAACGAATTTCGAATCGGCATCAATCGGAATCACTCGGAGGTGACGTCTCAGGGCGCCGATCGACTGACCGATTACGGGGCCATTTTTCCGGGAGTAGTGTCCCCGCAGCTTCCGAGCATTACCGTCACGGGATTCTTCGCTCCCGCCACCAACGACAGGTTTGGGGAAGTCTCGAACATTTATCAAATGGGCGATACGGTCCGATGGTTCCACGGACGGCACTCCATATCGCTCGGCGGCGAGTTTACGCGCGACGAATATTTCGGACATGGCGCCTCCGTGAACCAGGGCGTCATCGGGTTCGGCGGCGGCATCACTACCAACGCGTTTGCGGATTTTCTGATCGGCAAAGCCCACCAGTCTTTCACAAAACAGCACGTATGACCGGCTGGTGAAGGGGTACGCCTGGTATTTGTTCGCGCAGGACGATATTCGCGTTTCATCGAGAGTCAGCGTGAACCTGGGCCTTCGATATGAGTTCGTTCCGCCTTTTCACAATATTTATGGGCTGGTTAATGCCTACCACGCGGGCCAGCAATCCACCGTAGTGCCTGGCGCGCCGCTTGGGATTGTTTTTCCGGGAGATAGCGGATTCGTCAACGGGCTTATTCCCCCGGATAAGAATAACTTTGGCCCACGGGTTGGAATTGTCTGGGATCCAGGTGGGAACGGAAAAATGGCGGTCCGGGCATCCTATGGTCTGTTTCACGAGAATTTTCGCGCCGACCTGTGGACATATCCCGCGGTGAATCAGCCATTTGTCATCTCAGTCCTGATAAACAATCCCTTCAGTCTGTCGGATATGTATCACGGGCTGGTCGATCCTTTCCCATATGTCTATACCAACGCGTCAGCCAAATTCAGCCTGCCAATGGGGCTCTTCACCGTTCTCAGCCCGAATGTTACATCGCCGTACATACACCACGTCAATTTCAGCGTCGAACATTCTCTGCCGGGGAGTATCGTGCTGAAGGCAGCGTACTCGGGGAAGCTCTCGCACAATCTGGTCAGGATGGAACAAAAGGATCCCGCCGTCTATATCCCTGGGCAATCGACGATCGCCAACACCGACCAGCGCCGGATTCTGGCGGCGTACGGGTACGCCAGTTTCCGCGAAATCGACACCAACTCCAATGCTACTTATCACTCCTTGCAGCTTTCGTTGAACAAGCGGTTCAGCAAGGGGCTGACGTTGCTGAGTTCTTATACATTCTCGAAATACCTTGACTATTTTTCGGCCCAGAACCTCGCCGCCACTTCGCAGGATCCCTACAATTTGGCCGCCGATCGCAGCCTGTCCAGTAATGACCGCCGGCACGTGTTCAATCTTTCGATCGTCTACCAGCTTCCGGTGTTCCGGAAAGGGCTGGCGCAAACGGCCCTTGGCGGCTGGGAGATATCCAGCCTGACCAGCATTCTCAGCGGCGCGCCTTTCAACATCACCAGCGGCGTGGACTCCTCTCTTACGGGTGTCGGCAACGACCGTCCTGATTTGGTGGGTAATCCGGTACGTTCCCATTCGAGCGAGGACGATATGATTCAGCAGTTCTTTACCACCTCCGCATTCGTGCAAAACCAGCCCGGCCATTACGGCGACGTTGGCCGTAACGCGGTTATCGGTCCGGCCCAGTCCACCACCGATCTTGCGTTGGTCAAGGCGTTTTCCATTGGCGAACGTTTTGGCAAGATACAATTCCGGGCCGAGTTTTACAATTCTTTCAACCAGGTGAACTTTAGCGCGCCAACCGCTGCGTTGAACAACCGGAACTTTGGCCGGATACTGTCCGCGGGCAGCCCTCGAATCTTACAGTTCGCGCTGCGCTACACATTCTAGGAAACGAATGCAGGCGCGTGTTTGAGAAAGGCGCAGCCTCACATCCGGGGGGGGCGAGGGGGGGCGAGGGTCTTAGCCGGCGGAACTCCGCTTCCCGCAGCCAATGGAACCTGTTAAAGTCTGGAGTAAATTATGGAAATCAATCGGCGTGAGTGGATGGTGGAAACCGGTGTGCTGGCGGCGGCCGGCATGGCTTTCGGGCAGCAAAGCCCGGCTAAAGGCTGGTACGACCGGCCGATGCGATGGGCTCAACTGGCTTTCGTGGAGGATGATCCGGGCCGCTACAAGCCCAGCTTCTGGCTCGACTACTACAAACGCATTCATGCCGACGCGGTTTGCCTCAGCGCCGGCGGATGTGTGGCCTTTTATCCGACCAAGGTTCCGCTGCATTACCGCAGCAAGTTCCTCGGCAGCGGCGACCCCTTTGGCGAAATGGTCGCCGGCTGCCGCAAACTCGGCATGAATGTGATCGCGCGTGTGGATCCCCACGCGGCGCACCAGGATGTCTACGACGCCCACCCGGACTGGATCGCCGTGCAAGCCGACGGCCAGCCTTACCGCCATTGGGCGATGCCGACTTCCTGGGTAACCTGCGCGCTGGGCCCGTACAACTTTGAGTTCATGACCACCGTCATTCAGGAGATCATGACGCTCTACAAGGTCGACGGTATCTTCGCGAATCGCTGGAGCGGCTCGGGCATGTGCTACTGCATACATTGCCAGCAGAATTTCAAGGCATTCAGCGGTTTGGATCTTCCACGAACCCCGGGCGCACAAGCACCGCAGGGCGCACCACAAGCCCCTGGCGAAGACGGAACGGCGGGCGGACGCGGCGCGGGGGGCGGACGTGGGGCGGGCGGCGGACGCGGGGCAGGCGGCGGACGCGGGGCCGCGGGCGCACCAAGCGAAGCGCAAAGTCAGTACGCAGCCTGGCATCGGAAACGCCTTCTCGAACTCTATACACTTTGGGAAGCCGAAATCAGGAAGCATAACCCCGATGCCGCGTTCTTCCCCAACGGCTTCGACCAGATACGGGACAGCATTTCGGTTCCGATTCACTTTGCGGACCGGCAGAATCGCTCCCCAAGCCTCCCTCCCTGGCAGAACGGCAAGTCCGCGAAGGATGCGCGCTCCACCTTCGGCATGAAGCCGATCGTGGGTCTGTTCGGTGTTACCGTGGGTTCGCCGTACCGATGGATGGATTCCGTCCAGAACCCGAATGAGATCCGGGTTTTCGCCGTGGACGGCATCGCGCAGGGCTTTCGACCCTGGGTCATCAAGTTCAATGCGAAGCCGCTCGACCAGCGCTGGCTCAAGCCCGTGGAGGACCTATTCGTCTGGCATTGGAAGAACGAAAAGTACATGCGCAACCAGCACCCGCTGGCTCGCGTCGGCCTCGTGTCCGCGCCACGGGCCGCGCCAGATCACACGTCCGGGTTCTACCACGCCCTGGTGGAAGCCCGGATCCCCTTCGAAATGGTTCCCGATAGCCAGTTCGACCCGGATAGTCTGCGGCAGCTCAAAGTCCTGGCGCTGCCGAATATCGCCAACCTGTCCGACGCGCAGTGCGCGCAGTTGAAGTCATTCGTCGAAAAGGGCGGCGGGCTTGTCGCCACCCACGAGACCTCGCTCAACGACGAGCGGGGCAGGCGCCGCGACGATTTCGGCCTCGCCGGCCTGTTCGGCGCGTCGTTTGCCGGCAACGTGATCGAACGCCAACAGAACGCCTACCTGAATCTCGAAGACCGGACCCATCCCCTCCTGGAAGGGCTCGGCGATGCGGGCCGAATGGTCCATGGGGCGATGCGCATCGAGATTCGCACGGCCGCGGGCCTGCGTGCGCCTCTCATGACCGTTCCCACTTACCCAGATCTGCCGATGGAAGAGGTCTACCAGCGTGAAACCAAGACGGACATTCCCGGTGTGATGGTGCGCTCCAACGGCGCGGGCCGGGTGGTTTATTTCCCATGGGATATCGATCGGACGTTCTGGGAACTGATGAACCAGGATCAGGGCTTGGTATTGGCCAATGCCGTCCGCTGGGCTGCGAACGAAGAGCAACCTTTGCGCGTCCAGGGCCCCGGCGTAATCGATGTGGCGCTGTGGAAGCAGGAATCCTCCATCACGGTCCACCTCGTCAACTTCTCCAACCCGATGATGATGAAGGGGCCGTTCCGCGAAATTCTGTCTATCGGTCCGCAGAAGGTGCGGGTGAGACTGCCGGACGGCGTGAAGGCGCGCGAGGTCAGGTTCCTGGTCAGCGCGGCTAAAGCGCAATGGCGGCAAAACGGAGCGTGGATCGAAACCACAACTCCTCCGATCGATCTGCACGAAGTCGTGGCCATCGATCTGTAGTAATCTACGCCATTCCCGATAGGAGACCATTTATCATGAAGCGGTTCGCCATTTGCGGTGTGTTCCTCGCCGTCCTGAGCCTGCCTGCGAGCGCGCAGAATGCGAGCGCGCAGAAGCAGTGGTGGATGGACGAGCCGGTACGGTTGGTCTTGCCACTCATCGGTGAGAACCTGGCCACACTTGACGCCGACAAGCTGATTCTGCAGTTAGTCGATATGAATGCCAATGCTATCTTGTTCCCTATGGGCGGGATCGCCGCCTACTACCCGACAAAGATAGCGTTTCACTACACCAGCCCTTTCTTACCGCCGGGGCGGGACCTGTTCGGCGAAGTGCTGCAAAAAGCTCACGCGCGCGGTATTCACGTCATGGCGCGTTTCGAGTGGAGCATGATCGCACATAAGGAAGCCTATGATGCCCATCCCGATTGGTTCCAGCGGCAGGCCAACGGAAAACCGAACGTCTGGAACGGTTGCTACCTGACGTGTGTCAACGGCGGTTACATGCAGGAACAGGTCTTCAAGATTCTGGCGGAGGCGCTGGAAAAGTACCCGATCGACGGTACATTTTTCAATGGCGGGACGCAGAGAATGAGCGATAACAACGGCAATACTTATGCTCCCTGCACGTGCGACAACTGCAAACGCCTCTTCCGCGCGAAGTATAACCGTGACATCCCGGCGCAGCCGGACGCGCAGTATAACGAGTTCATTGCCGAGGCCGGCCAGTCCGTTCTCGCCAGGATCAGTGAATTCGTCCACGCTAAACGTCCCGGCCTGAATTTCATGCTGGGAAGGGCGCAGGCGCAATTTGCCGATTCCTTCAATTCCGAGATCCATAGCGGCTCGGTGATCGGCGACCGCCCGTACTGGCTATATGCGGCCAGCCAGACCGTAAACAGTGAACGCAGCACGTTTCCGGATAAGATGGCGTTCGACAATGATGCCGCCTTCCTGGATGGCTACTGGCGCTTCGCACACCGGTCTGCGCCCGATGGCGAAATCCGCGCCTATCAGAACATGGCCAACGGGGCAGGACCATATCTATTCATCAACGGAGACATGAGTCAGAACGACGGGAACGCATTGAAAGGCGCCCGGCCGGCCTTTCAATTCCACAAGGATCACGAAGAGCTTTACGTCCGGCAGGAGACTGCCGCGCGCGTACTGCTGCTGGAGGTTGCCGGCGGCGGAGGTGGCGGCGGACGCGGTGGCGGACGCGGGGCTGGCGGCAGTGCGGGGCGCGGAGATGGCGGCGGGCGCGACGGAGACACTTCCATGCGCGGTTTCTTCCGCATCCTCTCGGAACAGCATATTCCCTTTGCCATGTCTAACGACCTGAGCTGGATCGACAAAGAGCCCAATAAGTACGACCTGGTCATCTCCTATAGGGGTGCGCCAGCCGCACTCGACCGCTATCTTCGTCAAGGCGGACGCGTACTCGTCGCCGGCGCCACCAAACCCCAGCTCGATGTGCCCCCTGTCGTGAGGCTCTGGAAGAAGGAAGAGACACAATCGGCTTACTGGCGGGTTCACGATCGCGCGCTGTTTCCGTCGCTCAGAGATACCGATATCGTATTCTTTTACAGCGAGTATCTGGAGCTGGAGCCGCGCGGCAAGCCGGCGCTGACCATGATTCCCACTTCGATGGTTGGTCCCATGGAGAAGGTTCACGAGGATTGGAAGGACACCACCAAGCCCGGTCTATACGTGGCCGACTACGGGAGAGGAAAGCTCGCCTACATCCCGTGGGATGTGGGCGATCTCTATTACCGTTACAGTCCGGTGTACCACTCGGCGATCGTGGGCGACCTGGTCGACTATCTGCTGCCGAAAGGCCGGCAGTTGAAGACCAACGCTCACCCCATGGTAGAAATGACTCTTCAGCAACAGAGACAACAGGGACGCACCTTGGTGCACTTCGTGAACCTTTCCGGATCTTCCCAGACCGCCTACCACCCAGCCATACCCATGAGTAACATCCGGGTGGAAGTGGCAGGTAATTTCATCTCCGCCCGGATGGTTAGCCTGGGCCGGGATCTACCCGTTACGAAAGAAGGCGGCTATGTCACGTTCACCTTGCCGAGTCTCGACACCTACGACGTCGTGGTTCTGCGATAAGGCGGCTGGCAGCGCGCAGCGCCCCCCTTCACCGGCATCGCCAGCATCCGCGCGGTTTTGGAGTCCACTATTATTTGTCATTGACATCCACATCTGTTCATGATAATTGTTGGAGAAATATAGTGGTCGGACCATTGTACCGATGCTGATGTCGGATCTGAAAGGCGCGGCGTGTTCAAGTGTCAATCCGGAGTGTCGGGATTAATGCCCAACCAAAGCAGGGGTCTTCCAATGATGTTATCGAGCCTTCCTCGCGCGTTAGTTTTGCTGCTCCTGTGTGTTGTGGTTCGCCTCAATGCACAAGTTGCCAACGCAAACATGAATGTGATTGTGCATGACGGCACCGGGGCTGTGGTGCCCGGGGCTTCCATCAAAGTCACCAACAACAATACGGGTCTGGTACGGACGGGGTCCGCGAATGAACGCGGCGAATTGCAGATTCCATTGCTCCCCGTCGGCCAGTATTCCATCAGCGCCGAGTCCCCCGGTTTCAAAACGACGACTATTGCGGCGGTGGTGCTTCAGGTAGACCAGACTGCTGGAATTACCATGACCCTGCAACCCGGGGAGGTCCATGAGGTGGTCGAAGTCCAAGAGGTCGCGGCTTCGCTTGAGACCGAAACATCCTCGCTGGGCCAGGTTATCGAGAACAAGAAGATCCTGGAACTGCCGCTAAACGGTCGAAATCCCTTTGCGCTCGGCCTGCTGGCCGGGAACACGACACCGATGTTTGGCATGGGCTCGAACCTCCCGTTTATCGCCGGTGGCGGCCGCTTCTCCGCCAACGAAGTCACGCTGGATGGAGTCGATAACAATACCGTATCGAACGGCGGCTCGATCGGGCGGAACGGTATCGCGGTTGTACCCTCGGTGGATGCCGTGGAGGAATTCAAAGTCAAGACCAGCACCTTCTCGGCGGAATTCGGCCACGCCGCGGGCGCGGTGGTCAATGCCACCATCAAGAGCGGCACCAACCAGGTCCACGGAGCGGCATTCGAATTCCTTCGCAATGACAAACTGGATGCCAACAATTTCATCGCGAATGCGGCGGGCAACCCGAGAGCTCCGTTTCGTCAGAACCAGTTCGGCGGCGCCGTCGGCGGACCCATCGTTCACAACCGGACCTTCATCTTCGGGGATTATCAGGGCACCCGGCAAGCCTCCGCAAGCGGCAACTCGATCAGCGACATACCCCCGGCCGCTTTGCGCGCGGGCGATTTTTCCAAGGCCGGCGTAATCATTTACGACCCGGCCTCGCGACGGATTGGTCCCACCGGGCTGGTCATCGCAGACCCCCTTGCCGGCAACATCATTCCGCAGAGCCAGATGAATCCAAGTTCGGTAGCCGTCGAAGGACTGATTCCGATGCCTGATTTCGGAGCGCCAGGCGCGCTCTCGCGAAACTTCTTCTACGCGCCGGCGCGGTCATTGAGAACGGATCAGGGCGATGTCCGCGTCGACCAAACCATTTCGGCCAACGACAATCTGTTTGCCCGATTTTCCATTGCCGACACTTCCACGCCCGGCGTGGGAAGCTACCCGGGGTTTATCGGAGGCGGTTCAGACTCGATCGACCACAGTGAGCAGGCCGTCATATCCTATATCCACATCTTTACACCGGCATTGGTCAATGAAGCCCGCTTCGGCTTCATACGCCACAACGGCAGTTCTTTCGGAAACACAGGGTCGGGCCGCGACTTCGCCTCGGTGCACAATATCGCCACCATTCCGTCGCCGCTGCCGGGCTTCCCGGGCATCTCATTCATTTATGCCGGAACCGTGTCGGGCTCAGCCGAATTCAGCGGCTGGGGAGGCGGCGATCCTAATCTCAATGTCGAAAATCGGTTTCAGTGGGCCGAGAATCTGAGCTGGACCCATGGCCGGCATACCGTGAAGACCGGAGTGGATCTTCGCCGCGAACGTTTCGACGTTCTGAAGGGCGGCGTTGGTTCGTTCGTTTTCGCTTCTACCTTCACTTCCAGCAGCAACGCGCCTGGGTCGGGATTGCCCTTCGCCGACTTCCTGTACGGATACCCGACAACCGAAGCGGGGAACGGCAACGCGATGCTGGATTGGGGCCGGCAGCGCTCCCTCTACGCCGGTGGTTTTGTGCAGGACGATTGGAAAATCACCAACCGGCTCACGCTGAATCTTGGCCTGAGATACGAGTTGTTCACGCAACCGGTCGATGCCCGCAATCTCGGCAGCCTCTTCAACATCCAGACCGGGCAATTCGCGCTGCCTGGCCAGAATGGTTTCAGCGCCGCGATTGTGAATGGCGACCATAATAATTTTGGCCCTCGCGCCGGCTTTGCCTGGCAGGCTTCGAAGAAGCTGGTGCTGCGCGGCGGGTACGGACTGTTCTACGGGGAGCGCGACCAGAATCAGCAGGTCACGCAATTCTCCGGCAACTATCCGAATACGCCCGTGGTGGCGTCACCCACCATTACGCCGACCAACACGGTGACGCCGCCTTATACCATCAACACTCCCATTCCGATCGTGGCCGCCACCGCGTCGCTGGCGGGGTTCACGGCCAGCAAGCCATTCGTCGGGACCCTGCGTACCCAGGCATTTGACTCCGCGGCCGATCCGATGGTGCACCAGTATAATTTCAATATTCAATACCAGGTCAGGGACTCGCTTTTGCTGGAAACGTCATACAGCGGACTTCTGGGCCGCGACCTCTCCAGCATGTTCATCAACGTGAATCAGTTGCCGTTCTCGTCGGCGTTGCAGGGACTGAACACCCAGGCCAACCGTCCGTTCCCGAACATCAACGGGACAGTCATCCCGGTGTTTTCGAACGGGACCAACAACTACAATTCAGTGAATTTCCGCGTCGACAAGCGCTATGCGAATGGCTTTGCCCTGCTGGTGAACTATACGATTCAGAAAAACCTCGAAGCTCGCGGGTCGGGTCCGGATTCGTACACGCAGAATGGCACCAGCATCGCCATGGACACTTACAATCTCTCCCGGGAAAAAAGCGTGGCGCCGATCGACGTACCGCAGATCGTCTCCGCGAGCGGTGGTTACGCATTACCGTTCGGGCCTGGAAGACACTGGCTTGGGCAGGGTCTCACCGGAAAACTCCTCGGCGGCTGGCAGGTGAACGCCATTCTTACCCTCCGCGGAGGCTTTCCCACGAACATCCGGACCAACGTGATTCCTCCCATTTTCAATACCTTCAACGTACCGGACGCGGTGGCGGGCCAGCCCCTTGTATTGAGCAATCATGGCGTTGACGGCTATTTCAATCCGGCTGCGTGGACGGTGCCCGGCACGGCTCCGAGCGTGACCGGCGCTCCTATTCAACTATTCGGAACCGCGGCGCAGCGGGCTGCGCGGGGGCCGGGCTCCGAGAATGCCGATGCGTCCGTATTCAAGACCTTCAACTTCACCGAACGCCGCTACCTGGAATTTCGCACGGAGCTCTTCAACACGACCAACACACCGACATTCTTCCTGCCCGCCGCCAGCAGTGCCGCGCTAACCTGTATGGGACCGGCGGGACGCGCGTGTAACGCCGGCAATCCAAATTTCGGGAAACTATCCAACGGAACTGCCACCGGGCGGCAGATTCAACTCGGCTTGAAGTTGTATTTCTGATGGAGCGCGAGGCGCGCTCACTGAGTCCAGCGTAGTTAAGATATACGGACGATTTTAGCCGTTATGACAATTACAACAATCAAGTTCGCCAGCGCCGGTATTTTGACTGCCGGTTTCACGCTCACACTATGTGTTCATGCCCAGGACAATCGCTTCCCGGACCCGGTTTACCCTTTTGGCGCGGTGTATTTCCGCAAATCGAATCCCCCGGAACAGGATTGGGAGCGCGACCACAAGACTGCCGCTCAAATGGGCGTCAACATCTTCCGCCACTGGTTCATGTGGGCCTCGATTGAGAACTCGCCGGGTAAGTATGATTGGCGCGACTATGATCGGATGGTGGAGCTCGAAGGCCAAAACCACATCAAGGTCGTCATCGCCGAGATTGTCAACGGCGCACCCGAATGGATGTGGGACAAATATCCCCATGCGCGCCACATTGACAGCACCGGCGCTGAAGGCTACCCTGCCGTCGGCGGCAGTAGCGCCACCAGCAGCGCGCCCCTTTGTCTGGACAATGACGATGTGCAGGGCCAGGCCGGAAAGTTCCTGACTGCGCTGGTCTCGCGCTATCGCGACAATCCCGCCACCTTGGGCTACGATGTATGGAACGAGGGGGGGATGCAAGAATGCTTTTGTCCCGCTACCCAGGCTAAATTCCGCGACTGGTTGAAAGCAAAATACGGTACAATCGAAGCCCTCGGAAAGGCCTGGCACCGCTACAGCTTCGGCGACTGGCAATCGATTCATCCGCCGCGCGGCGGTGGCGGCTACCCCGATTCGCTCGACTGGATCGCATTCCGGCGGGACGACGCGATTCGCCTGCTGCACTGGCGCACGGAACTGATTCGCCGATTGGACAAGAGAAACAAGGTAACCGCGCACGGCGTGGGAACTCTCACCGACATCGGGTGGCGAACGGCAGCCGACGTGGACTTGTACGGCTACACGTGGGTTGCCTCACGCCACACCAACGATCCCTGGATGCAGTTTCAGGCGGTGGACGTAGTCCGGGGCGCCTCGCGCGGCAAGCCGTTCTGGCACGCCGAAGCGACGGGCGGGCCGCTCTGGCTGCAGCCGCAGGTGATCAATCGCCCATTGGAAGATGGCCGCAGCTCGGACGATAAGGACGTCCGTGTCTGGAGCCTGATCGATATGACTGCCGGCGCTACCGGCATCCTCTTCACACGCTGGCGTCCGTTGTTGGACGGCCCGTTGTTTGGGGCGTTTGGGCCGATGGGGATGGACGGTTCGGTCACCCCACGGGCGGAGATGGCCAGCACGTTGGCACGCTGGACCAACGCGCATGGTGACATTTGGAAGTCGCGGCCGGTCAAGGGCGACGTGGGTATTGTCTTCGTCCCGGAGGCCGACGATTTTAACGGGATCCAGAGCGGCGCCGCGGCTGGTGGTGGCGGTGGCCGCGGGGGCCGCGGTGCCGCGGCTGGGGGCGGCGGGGGAACAGCGGCCGGAGCCTACGTCCAATCTCTGCAAGGCGCCTACCAGGCCTTTTTCGACTCGAATATCCAGGCTGACTTCGTCGGTGTCAATGACATTGGAGAATATCCCGTCATCTATCTCGCCTACCCCGAGATGCTCAAGAAATCCACGGCGGACAAGCTGCGCGACTATGTCGCTAAGGGCGGCAAGTTAATCAGTGAAGGATGCCCCGGGTATTTCGGGGACGGTGGCACGGTGGGCGCCGTGCAGCCAAACCTTGGCCTGGACGAGTTGTTCGGAGCCCGCGAGACTTATGTCCAGTTCACTCCCGACCTGCTGGACAGGCTGACCCTGACCGTGAGGGACAAACAAATCGGTGGAGGGTACTTCCTGCAGGAGTACAAGCTGGCGGGAGGGCAGGCGGTGGGCCAGTACGCCAACGGACACATCGCAGCCGTCGAGCACACCTCGGGCAAAGGAAAGACACTGTTGATCGGCACATTCCCGGGCGGGAGCTATTACCGGAACCACTCGCCTGCGGCACGCGAATTCTTCGCTGGCCTGCTAACCTGGGCGGGTATCCAGCAGCAGGTGCAGTCGAGCGACCCGGAAGTGAAAGCCAGGCTTCATAAAGGAGCCGGCGGCACTTATATTTGGGTTGTGAATCCCACGCGAACGGTGCGGACGGTGAAGATCACACTGCCCTCCACGTTTCAACGCGCCACGGAACTCTGGCAGGAATCGAGCCACACCGCCGTTGACGGCAAGACACTGACTACGACCGTCGAAGACCGGAACGCCGCCGTCATTCGGCTGGACTAAGGGGAAGGAGTACGGACTTATGAGCCCGGGGAAGCCGAATCGCCGGCAGTTCTTGCAGACTGGTATTGCGCTTACAGCGGGCGCCACGGGTAGGATTGCCGGACAGGTCCTCCCGGGAGCACGCGCGGCGTCTAAAGATCCCGCCCGCGAGTGGCATCATTATGGAGGCGACCCGGGAGCGACCCGGTACTCGCCGCTGGATCAAATCAAGCCCTCCAACGTCAAGCAACTCAAGGTGGCATGGGTACATCATACTGAGGATGCCATGGAGCGGCCGGCAACCACGATTGAGTGCGAGCCGACCGTGGTCGACGGCGTGATGTACATCCAGACGGCGCAGCTGCAGACACGGGCTTTGGACCCCGTAACCGGTAAGGCGTTGTGGAACTTCGACCCCAGGGCGAGCCGGCAAGGACGGGGCGCTTCGGGGTTTAGCCGGGGCGTTACCTACTGGCAGAATCCGGATGACGCCAAGGATCGGCGGATCTATGCGCCGGATGCGGGTCAACTGCATTGTCTGAACGCCAAAACCGGCGAACCGAACCCGGGTTTCGCTCAGGAGGGAGTGCTCGACCTGGTCAAGGGCTACGATCCGGATCGGCCCGACCAGTGGGTGAGGCTCACCAGCCCTCCCACGGTTTACAACGGAATACTGATCTGTGGCGGAGAAGTGGGCGAGGCTCAGGATGCGGCCCCCGGTCATATTCGGGGCTTCGATGCCAAGACCGGCAAACTCCGCTGGATTTTCCACACTATCCCCAAGCCTGGCGAATTCGGGCACGACACGTGGGGCGGTGATTCGTGGAAACGGGCGGGCGGCACCAACAACTGGGGCGGCATGAGTGTGGATCTGAAGCGGGGGTGGGTGTTCGCTTCGACTGGCGCGCCGTCATTCAATTACTACGCCGGCGACCGTAAGGGTACCAACCTGTTCTCGGACTGCGTTCTCGCGCTGAAGGCCGAGACCGGAGAGCGGGTATGGCATTTTCAAACTACCCACCACGACACCTGGGACTACGACCTCCCCTGCCAGCCATCGTTAATTACGATGTCACAGGGCGGCCGTCAATTCGATGCCGTAGCGCAGATGAGTAAGATGGGCTTGGTGTTTCTGTTCGACCGGGCCACCGGCAAGCCGGTATTCCCAATCGAAGAGCGGCCGGTTCCGGCGTCCACTGTGCCTGGCGAGGAACTGTGGCCCACGCAGCCGTTTCCGGTCAAGCCGCCGCCGCTGAACCGGCTCAATTTCAGCGAAGACGAAGTGGCAAATCTTTCGCCGGAATCCAAAGCCGCGATCCTGGCGGTTGTGCGAAAGTCAAAATATGGACCGATTTACACGCCGATAAGCCTGGAGGGAACCATCGTCCACCCGGGATTTCGGGGCGGAGTTCTCTGGGGCGGGGCGAGTTTCGACCCGAAATTGGGCAGGCTATTTGTGAACTCGGATGAAAGCGCCAACGTCGCCGCGCTGTCGAAGGCGCCTCCCGATAAAGACTATCCTTATGTACTGACGCAGCGAGCCCGGTTCCTGGATCCGGACGGCTACCCGGCGATCAAACCACCATGGGGCTATATGACGGCAATCGACCTGGAAAGCGGCTCATTTGCCTGGCGGGTGGTAAACGGCGAGTACGAGGCTCTGAAGGCCAGGGGTGTTGCGAAGACCGGCACTTATTCGACTGGCGGATCCATCGCCACGGCGGGCGGCCTCGTGTTTATAGCTTCCACTTATGACGGGAAATTCCGCGCCTTTGACTCGAAGAGCGGCGAAATCCTATGGGAGTATGCGCTGCCGGCGGCGGGTTATACCAATCCCTGCACTTACGAAGTGAATGGCCGGCAGTTCGTCACGATTGCATGCGGCGGCGGGAAGGGATTCAGCAAGCCGGGCGATCAGGTAGTCACTTTCGCCTTATGAGCCGGCTGAGCGACCTGCCGCGGGCGGCAATCCGGCTGACAGCAATCCTGCTGGCGGCGGTGCTTTCCGCGCAGCCGAACCCTGGGCCGCCGCAGCCGATACCCTTCAGTCACAAGACGCACACAGCGGCGGGTGTCAAATGCCTGGACTGCCATACCATTCGAAAGCCTGGTTTTGCGGCAGGCCTTCCGGGGGAAGCGGCCTGCATGGGGTGCCATTCGACGGTCAAGACGGATAGCCCGGCGATCCAAAAGCTCTCGGAGTTCCACAAGACCAGGAAGGCGGTGCCCTGGGTCAAGGTCTATAAGGTGCCCGATTATGTCTGGTTCTCTCACCAGGTTCATTACCGGGAAGCTCATATCGAGTGTGACACCTGCCACGGTCTGGTGGCCGAGCGGGAGGCGATTGTCAAGGAAAGACCCACGTCCATGGCCTCATGTATCGAGTGCCACGAGAAGAACAAGGCATCGACAGACTGCGGAACCTGCCACGACATACATTAGTTGGTTTGGGCGCGCGCTTGCCGTCAGGGCCGCTAGCCCCATCCGGATCAGATTCTTGCTACCGCCTTATTGTCCCAACCGGCTCGATGCAGCTCCAGTCATCCTCTCCCCCTCCGTTGCCCCTGAATCCGCGGTGCCCCGCGTAGGCTAATGTAATGTACACCCGGCGATAACGGACGCTCCGATCGCTTGGCGCCTTCCGCCCGGGTTCGGACTCCCCCGGAAATCCATATCGCCGCATTGCCGCGACACGTCAAAACAGAGCTTGACAGGTAGAAATTCGTCTGATATGTGTAATGGTCATACCGTTAGACCAATCCGAAAAAGAAGACAGGTCGACGCTGAAGGGAGTACAAAAATGCTTTCCATGTCGAAAATGCTTCGGTGTGCAGTTCTGGCCGGAACCATTGGCGTGAGTTCCCTTTTCCTCTCCGCTCAGACAGGGACGTCCCAGTTGACTGGAATTCTGACTGACCCAGCTAAGGCGCTTATCGCGGGCGCCCAGGTAACACTAACAAACGTTGGCACCGGCGCTGCACGGTCCACAACCTCGAACAGCGACGGATATTACACCTTGGTCCTGCTTGAGCCAGGCATATACACGCTCCGCGTTCAAAAGACAGGTTTTGAGACCATGGTCCAGACAGGGCTCAAACTGGATGTGGCGCAAAGCGCACGGCTGGATTTCACGCTATCGCTCGGCTCAGTAAATCAGGAGATATCCGTCAGTGCCAGCGGCGCGCTGCTCGAATCGGAGACAGCCACACTCGGACAAACAATCGATAACAACGCAATCGTGAATCTGCCGCTGAACGGACGAAATAGTTACGCATTTGCCACTCTGGTGCCAGGAGTTCGAGCCGCTCTGTTGTTCACGGGCGTGGCTTATTCCTTCTTCACGGACCAATACGTCTCCATCAACGGTTCCCGGCCAAATCAAAACCTCTTTCTCCTCGACGGAGGAGCCAATTCGAACGCCGCCTTCAATGGACCCGGATTCTACCCATCCGTCGATCTTGTGCAGGAGTACAAGGTGCAAACCAACAACTACAGCGCCGAGTACACGGAAACCACGGGCGGTGTGGTCAACGTAGTCACCAAGTCGGGAACCAACCAGGTCCATGGGGATCTGTTCGAGTTTTTGAGAAACAGCAAATTAGAGGCCACGAACTTTTTCATCAATCAGGCGGGACAAACGAAGGGCGCGTTTATATTTAATGAGTTTGGCGGGACGGTTGGCGGACCGGTGGTAATTCCGCACCTTTACAACGGCCGCAACCGCACATTTTTCTTCTTCTCCTACGATGGTCTCCGGTGGGTTCAATCCTATCCGATGACCACGTCTTTGCCCACTACCGCCCAGCGGACCGGCGATTTTTCCAACACAAAGAACCAGAACGGCCAGCTGGTAACCATATACGACCCGGCCTCGACAGTTCCAAACCCGAGCGTGCCCGGCACCTTCACCAGGTCGCCGTTCGCGGGAAATATCATTCCGGTGTCGCGTCAGGATCCGGTTGCGGTGAACATCATGAACCATGTGCCCCCGCCCAACCTCACGGGAGCGCCCTTTACCGCTGCTAACAACTTCACCTCCAATGCATCGGCGCCCCTGGTGAAGGACGCATATAGTCAGCGCCTCGACGAGGCTTTTAACGATTCGAACAGATTCTTCGCGCGGGTTTCCATTCAGCAGACCGACACGGGAAGGCCGAAATTGTATGGTCCGGAGTTTCTGGTCGCCACGCCGATCAACGCCACCAACGAGTATGACAACAGCCGCCAGGCCACCACGGGCTACACCCGAATTATTAATCCGACAACGGTGATGGACCTCAGCTCCAGTTTTGTCAGATACACTCTTCTGCGGATAACTCCCGCCGTGGGCTTTAATCCAGTGAACCTTGGCC
The DNA here is from genome assembly GCA_035570275.1 of Candidatus Acidiferrales bacterium. Lineage (GTDB taxonomy): Bacteria > Acidobacteriota > Terriglobia > Bryobacterales > Bryobacteraceae > DATMNI01. Next base: position 48,138 of record DATMNI010000285.1, read on the forward strand.
AACCCGCCTACATGAACCAGTTACAACCTGCGTTAACTCCCTGCTTTCCGGTTGCCGCGGTTAGCGGACTCGGCGTGCCGCTGCTCGCTTCGGGCGTGGGCGGCGGCTTCATCGGAAGTTGCGGCGTCCTTAACGACGGTTACGATAATTTTAACGAGCATGGAACCTTCACCCGGACCGCGGGCAACCACACTGTGAAGTTCGGCGCCCGGTTCACGGTCAAGCGCCTCAATACGAATCGCTACTCCGTGGCCAATTCTTCGTACTCGTTCACCCCCAGTTTCACGCAAGGCCCGAACCCGCAGGCCGCCAGCGCCACCAGCGGTGTTGCCTTTGCCAGTATGCTTCTTGGAGTGGGCACCGGCAGTATAACCACGAACGGGCCAGGCGTTTCGTTGGCGGAGAAATCCTACGGGGGCTTCGTCCAGGACGATTGGAAGGTCACCAGCCGGCTGACTTTGAACTTAGGCATCCGATGGGACCACATCGACCCCCGAAACGAGCGGTACAACCGTATTACAGATTTCAATTTCACCGCTCCTTCTCCTCTGAAGGTTAGCGGATTCAACCTTACGGGCGGCCTGGAATTTCCCGGCGTCAATGGATTACCCAGGGGGGACTACAGCTCCTCGTGGCGCGATGTTGCCCCCCGCTTTGGGTTCGCGTATCTGGTGACTCCTCGGACCGTGGTCCGGGGCGGTGTGGGAGTTTTTTACGGACCTACCGGTAGCGCGAGCGTCAACGGAAATACCGAGCCCATAGCCGGCTTTCAGAGTTCCACCGCCTGGGTGGGATCGATTGACGGCTTGTCCCCCACGAATTACCTCTCGAATCCCTATCCAAACGGTTTCATCCGCGCCACTGGAAGTTCACTAGGCCTCGGCACGTTGCTGGGCAACTCCATTGTGGGTTTGGACCGGGACCACCGCGACTCCCAGGCGTATCAGTGGAATGTTGGGATTCAACAGACGCTGCCAGGTCAATTCGTGGTGGAGGCCGCCTACGCCGGCAGCAGGGGACTCCACCTGGTCGGCGATCTCAACTACAATGCCCTGCCGGACCAGAATCTCGCGCTGGGCAGTACGTTGACGGCTAAGGTCGCAAATCCTCTTTTCGGTCTGCTGCCGGCCGGATCCGCCTTGAACACTCCCACCATTTCCGCCGGACAGCTATTGCTGCCCTATCCGCAGTTCTCCGCCGTGACCATGGGCTTTTCTTCCTATGCATCGTCTGTCTATCATGCGTTTGAACTTACCGCGCGCCGCCGGGTTTCCAGTAACTTGAGCATGCTGCTGTCTTACACTTTCTCAAAATCGATGGATGACGATCCGAATGTGACCGAAGGCGGCTTTCCGGGCGAATCCATCTCGGGAACGTCTTTTCAGGATCCGAACAACCGGCGCGGCGAACGCGCGCTTTCTCCGTTCGATGCGCCTCAGTCGTTCACCGTCAGCGCTGTCTATAACCTGCCGTTCGGTCCTGGACACGCCCTTCTTGCGAATAAGGGATTGCTGAGCGGGATCTTCGGCAACTGGCGCCTTAATGGGATCAACACATTTCGAAGCGGAGTTCCGCTCGGCCTGACCACGGCTTCCAACACGCTGGGGACGTTCGAAGGAACGCAGCGGCCAAACTGGAACGGCGCGATTCAAACTGTCAGTGGGCCAATCTCGAACCGGCTGAATGATTACTTCAATACGGCCGCCTTCACTACACCTGCCCCATTTACGTACGGCAACACCGGACGCCTTCTCTCGAGTTTGCGGGGGCCTGGCGTTGTGAACCTCGATCTTTCCCTGGACAAGGAGTTCCCGGTCATCGAGCGAGTCAGGCTGCAGTTCCGGGCGGAAGCGTTCAATTCTCTCAATCATCCACTATTTGGCTTGCCTGGGGTCGTGATTGGATCTTCCACCGCGGGGGTAATCAGCCAGCAATTGAACCTGCCTAGAGACATACAGTTTGGGCTAAAGCTTCTTTTCTGAAATTGCGGCGGTGTGAGACTTGCGAATCGTGCCTTACCCTACAGCGCCTTCGCGCTTCAGGTGAAACGCCTTCGGCGTCCGGACACCCCTTATTCCTGGTGCGACCGGGATTTCGCGATCAGCAATCCTGCAAAGCACCCTCACGGTGAGGTGCTTTGGGCTAAGCTGAGGAGTTGGAGGCCTTTTGTTGGCACTTGCAGCCGGCAGCCGGCTTCCTCCCAAGGCGGCACCACATGAAACTCGCAGAACGCATGTCCCGCATCGGCGTCGAATCGGCTTTCGACGTCCTGGTGCGTGCCCGGGCGCTGGAGGCGCAGGGGCGGAGCGTGATCCACCTGGAAATCGGCGAGCCCGATTTCCCGAGCCCGCCCCACGTCATCGAAGCGGCCAAGCAGGCGCTGGACGAGGGGTGGACTCATTATGGCCCCACCCAAGGCCTTCCCGAGCTGCGCCAGGCCATCGCCGCCCATATTTCGCGCAGCCGGGGCGTCCAGGTGGGCCCTGAGCACGTGTCGGTAGTGCCCGGCGGCAAGCCCATCATCTTTTTCCCCATGATGGCCCTGCTGGAACCGGGGGACGAGGTGATTTACCCGAATCCCGGCTTCCCGATTTACGAATCGATGATCCGGTTCCTGGGCGCCAAACCGGTCCCGATACCCCTCGAAGAAAGCCGCGCGTTTTCCTTCGATCTGGACCTCTTCCGCGACCGGCTGAACGATCGCACGAAAATGGTGGTGCTCAATTCGCCACAGAATCCGACCGGCGGCGTGATTCCGGCGCAGGATATCGCGGCCATCGCCGGCATGCTGCGCGACCGCGACGTCATTGTGCTCAGCGACGAGATCTACTCCGAGATCTGCTACGGCGAGCCGCCGGTTTCGATCGCGTCATTTCCGGGGATGCTGGAGAAGACCATCATCCTCGACGGTTTTTCCAAGACCTACGCCATGACCGGCTGGCGCATGGGCTACGGCGTGATGCCGGAGTGGCTGGTGGACGCCGTCAACAAACTGATGGTGAATTCGAATTCCTGCACGGCCAGTTTCACGCAGCGCGCCGGCATCGCCGCTCTCACCGGGCCGCGGGATGGCGTGCAGGCGATGGTTGCCGAGTTCCGGCGCCGCCGCGACGCCATCGTTGCCGGTCTGAACCAGGTGCCCGGCTTCCGCTGCGCCATGCCCGGAGGCGCATTCTATGTCTTCGCCAACATAACGGGAACGGGAATGGGTTCCAAGGAACTGGCTGACCTGCTGCTGTACGAAGCCGGCGTAGCGGGTCTCAATGGCGGCTCGTTCGGCGAGTACGGAGACGGTTACATCCGCTTCAGCTACGCCAATTCCCTGCCTAACCTTATGGAGGCCGTGGAGCGCATCAAAAAAGTGGCTGTCCGCTGGGAAGCCGCCGCTTTGGTCCGGTAGAACGGTCTGTACGTGACCTGGCGCCGGGCGGCCGAGCAGGCCCCTGATCCCTGACCCGTGACCCCTGGCCCCTGACCCCGGCCACTGTCCCCTGACCCCCCGCCCCGCGAGCGAAGCGAGCCCCGCCCCTCAGCCACTGGCCACCGGCATCCGGCCACCGGCCACCGCCCCCCAGCCACTGGCCACCAGCCACCGGCCACCGGCCCCCCTGTTATCCTGATTCTTTGGCAGACTTAAACCATCGCCGCGTCGTGGTCGCCATCGACGGACCAGCGGCCGCGGGCAAAAGCACCATCGCGAAACGGCTCGCCGGGCGCCTCGGCTTCACCTACATCGACACCGGCGCCATGTATCGCGCCGTGGCGCTATGGGCGCTCCGGCAAAACGTCGATCCTGGCGACATGCATCGCATGCAGCAACTTGCCCTGGCGGCGGAAATCGAGCTGATGCCGGGCCGTATACGGCTCAACGGCGAGGACATCACCGAAGCCATCCGCACGCCGGAAGTCTCCAACGCGGCGTCCAAGGTGGCGGTGATTCCAGGGGTGCGGCGAGCCATGGTGGCCAAGCAGCGCGAGATGGGAGAGCGCACCAGCGTGGTGATGGAGGGACGGGACATCGGCACGGTGGTCTTTCCCAATGCCGACGTCAAGGTCTTCCTGGACGCTAACCCGCAGGAGCGCGTGCGGCGGCGGCTGGAAGAAGCCCAGGCCAGAGGCGATCGCATCTCCGCGGAGGAGTTGGCCGCCCAGATGAAAGAACGCGACCAGCGCGACAGCACGCGCGCCGATGCCCCGTTGTCGCAGGCGCCCGATGCGGCCTATCTGGACTCCACGGCGCTCGATATTGGCGAGGTGGAGGAGGCGATTCTGAAAATGGTGCGGGCGCGCGTCACCAACGGAAAGGAAATTCGGTGAAAGACATTCAGGCAAGAATGCCTGTGCTACGTTACCGCGAGGGACAAGATTGAACGATCTCCTGGTAATGAAGTTCGGCGGCACCAGCGTCGGAAGCGCCGAACGGATGCGGGTGGCGGCGGGGTTGGCCGCCAAGGAACGGAAGCAACGTCCGGTGGTGGTAGTGGTGTCGGCCATGAGCAAGGTCACCGACCTGCTGCTGGACACTATGCGGCATGCGGAGGCGGGCGATGGTGCCGGCGTGGAACAGAACCTGGCGGCGCTGCGCCGGCGGCATCAGGAGGCCTGCTGCGAATTGCTGCCGGCCGGCAGGCAGGAAGAGGTGTTGGGCCTGCTCCACGACGTGATCGACGAGTTTGAGCGCCTGGTCCGCGGCATGGCGATGTTGGGTGTGCGGCCGCCGCGGTCGGTGGATGAAGCCGTGGCGGTGGGGGAACGGCTTTCGGCCGTTCTGGTTGCCGAGTTCCTCACGGCCGATGGGACACCGGCCGTGGCGGTGAATGCGCGCGACGTGGTGGTGACCGACGCCGTTTTCGGCAACGCCTCGCCCCTGATGGAGCCCACCGGCGAGAAGGCGAAGGCCAGGCTGGTGCCGCTGATCGAGGCCGGCAAGCTGCCGGTGATTACCGGTTTCAACGGGGCCACCGCCGATGGCCGCCCGACCACGCTGGGCCGCGGCGGCTCGGACTTTTCGGCTTCCATTCTGGCGGCGGCGCTCGACGCTTCCGAGTTGTGGATCTGGACCGACGTGGATGGCATCATGAGCGCCGATCCGCGCCTGGTGCCGGATGCCCTGGTGCTGGAGGAGATCACCTACGCGGAGGCCGCGGAACTAGCCTACAACGGGGCCAAAGTGCTGCATCCGCGCACCCTGGCGCCCCTGGTGGAAAAGCAGATCCCAGTCTGGAGCAAGAACAGCTTTGCGCCGGAGAAGCCGGGGACCAAGATTGTGCCTTCGATGGCGGTGGCGTATGGGGCCCGCGCCGTGGCATCCATGCGCAACGTGGCGCTGATTTCCATCGAGCCCGCCAGCCCGGAGCTCAACGGCGTGCAGGTAATGGCGCGGGCGCTGGATGCCATCGCGCGGGTCAACGTGGAGGTGCTGGTGGTTTCCAGTTCCAGCTACCGCCAGAATTTCTGCGTGCTGGTGCGTGAAGACGAGCTGGAACGCTGCATGCAGGCCTTGGAAGCCGTGCTGGCGTTGGAGTTGGCGCATCATTACGTGCATCCGATCCAGGTCGATCGTACCGTGGGCCTGCTGGCCGCGGTCGGCGAAGGCATGCAGGGCAAGCCCGGGCTGGCGGGGCGGATCTTCACCGCCATTTCCCGCGTGCAGGTGAATATCATCGCCATCGCTCAGGGGTCCAGCGAGTTGACGATCGCCGTAGTGGTTGGCCGCGACGGCCTGGAAAGGGCCGTGAAGGCGGTGCATGCCGAGTGCGGATTGGGGTTGCGCCCGCCCGTGCCGGTACCGGGGTCCGCCAAGTCCGATGGGGAGGCGACGCGATCCAAACGAAAACCGCAAAACGGGGACTGATCGTTCCAATTTGCAATCAACGCACAAATAGCGCACTACCTTTTGCCTGTGTTAGCATGAGCGGCCAGTGAAGTCCTCGCTGGCCGTCCTTTTCCTGGTCAACGTCCTCAACTACTACGATCGTCAAGCCCTGGCCGCGGTGATGGAGCCGCTGCGGCACGAATTCCACCTGACCGACACACAACTGGGCGGCCTGGTGACCATGTTCACCGTAGTCTATGCCCTGGCAGGCCTGCCCCTGGGAAGGCTCGCCGATACCGGAAGCCGCCAACGGCTGCTCGCCATGGGCGTGGCTGTATGGACCGGTCTTACCGCCCTGGGCGGCTTCGCCGTGAACTACGGAATGCTGCTGGCGACGCGCCTGGGCGTGGGGATAGGCGAAGCCGCCTGCACGCCCGGCGCCGCCAGTTGGATCGGCGACATGGTCCCTGTCACCGGGCGCGCCCGCGCCATGGCCGGCTTCATGATGGCCGTGCCGGTAGGCATCATGCTGAGTTCGGCCATCAGCGGACCGGTGGCGCAGGCCTACGGTTGGCGCGTGGCCCTGCTGCTGGCGGCGGCGCCGGGCCTGGTGCTGGTACCGGCACTGCTCCGCCTGACGGAGCCCAAGAGGGGCATCGCCAAAACCGCTGCCGGTGCCAGTTTCCAAAGCCGGGCGTTTTGGTGGATCGCCGTTTCGGGCGCTCTGCTCAATTTCGTGCTGTACAGCTTCTCCACGTTCCTGCCCGCCTTTCTCACCCGCTACCACGGCCTCTCCGTCGCCCAGGCCGGCATCTGGACGGGCCTGGGCTCCGGCGCATTTGGTGTGCTCGGCGGAATCGCCGCGGGCCTCTGGGGCGACCGCATCATCCGCACACGCCCCAACGGACGCATGCAGTTGGCCGCCGCCCTATCGCTGATGGCCGCGCTGCCGGCCTTCGCCGCCATCCGGCTCCCCGCCGGTGATGGGGCCGCCGCCATCGCGCTGCTGATGCTGGCCTACGGGCTGCTGCAGACCTATTACGGACTGATCTACGCGTCCATCCAGGACATTGTGCCACCGGGGGTGCGCGGCATCGCCATGGCGACGTACTTTATGGTGACGTACCTGGGCGGCGCCTCCTGGGGCCCGCTGATCACCGGCAAGCTGAGCGACCACTTCGCCGGCGATGCCGCGCGCGCCGCCGGCTTGGCCGTCATCACGGAAGGCGCGAAGGCGGTCGGGCTGCACCACGCGATGTATGTGATCCCGATGCTCTCGGTGGTCCTGGCGGGGGTGCTGTGGGTGGCACAGGCATCGTGGCCTGTACGGACCGAGAGATAGCTGAGGGAACACGGCCGATCGCCACTTTGGCAATAGAATGGAGGTCGAGGCAGCTTGCGAGCCCGATTCTACATCGATTCAGCGACCGGGGCGCCGCATATTCATAACCACCAGATCAAGGAGGATGAAGTCATTGACGTTTTGGAGAGACCCGGAGAGGATCGCATGGGCCGTGACGGTTCAAGGGTCTTGCTCGGTCAAACGGCCGCTGGCAGGTATTTGCGCGTGATTTATGTTCCAGACCCGGAGCTGGATAGTGTGTTCGTCATCACAGCGTACGAACTGACCGGTAAGCCGCTCGCGGCGTAACGCAAACGCAGAAAGAAGAAGCACCAATGAGCCAGGACAAGTTTCCAGACGGATGGGATGAGGACAAAGTACGACGGGTACTCACACACTACGCAGAACAAACTGAGGGGGAGGCCGTGGAGGAAGATGAGGCTGGCGTCGAATCCTCCGAGACGGTGATGAGTGTTCCTCACGACCTCGTGCCCATGGTTCGAGAAATGATCGCCAAGCGCCAGAGCTGACGATGGCCGGTCGCGGCACATGGTCGGCAGGATGGACTATCCCCCTCTTCTGTTAGTTTGCTAATGCCTGTGCTGTGTCATGACGACTAGACCGGCTAGAGGTTAGTATCGATGTCCACTTCGGGAATCATTGGCGAAGAGATCGACAAACATGCCGCGCTGGCCAGCGCTGCTCTCCGGAACATCTCCGCCGTTGGCGCTGGCCCCAGCGCAAAGCAGTTGCTTCCACGCGCTGTCTTCGACATGCTTGGGCCGTACTCGGCGGCGCTTTTCTTTGCGGAGCGTGTCGTGCAATCCGACCAGTTCAACGCGGAACTGGTCAGGCTCTCCACTCAAAATTGCTTCCGCTTGAGCGCATGGCTGACGATATGCTTGCTGCCGCCAGGCAACGGGGTTACTTCGACGATCCAGATATAGCCGAGCCCCTTCATTGGCTGGAAACCTGCAACGAGCAGGTGAAGGACTGCATGGTGGCGGTGGAGTCAATGCTGGACCCACAGCTTGACGACCTCATGGCGATGGCGTTGGAGGAGCACCAGCGGGGCGAGGCCGCTCCACTGGACTCGATCCGTTGAAGTGAGCCGCTACAGCGTTTCACTGTCCCGGACAGCCGAAAAGTATTTCGAGCGGTGCGACGCCGCGACCCGTGACCGGCTAGGGCAGAAGCTCGAAAAGCTGAAAGCTGATCCGTTGAGTGCGATGCTGCGGTTCGCCGGTCGCGCAGAGCGAAACAGCAGGAAGGCCACGCCGCCAGCCATAAGCAACCAAGCCGATGGCTCTGGTACGGTCGGGGCAGTGTTATCGATGTTAAAAGTTGCGCCGACGCCGGATCCAGTACCGAAGGAAATTGTGTATCTGAAGTCCGCCAGCGTTATGGGGCCGAATGCGAACAGCTGATTGGTTACAGAACCTGATGAGAACGGGGCTGGCGGGAAGAAAGGGCCCAAGAGCGCCATGGCGGTCCCGCCGTTTGAGAAAACCTGACCCTGAACGCTGCTCGCATTCGCGAGCGGACCTCCAAAAGTTCCGTTGATCGCCTCAAAGCCGCTACGGTTGATTCCAGTCGCGAAAGGCGTCTGGAAGTTCTGCAGGAAATCGATCACCAGCGAGTCTGCACCCGAAGGCGTTCCAGAATCATTTCCAAGGTATGTGAACGTTAGTCCTGTTAAGGCGATTCGAACAATTCCGGTGGTGTTCGACAAATTCCTCGCGGCCAAGGTTCCCGTCGCCCGGTATTCGTCCGTGTTTGCAAATGTGTACACGAAGCTGAAGGGATCAGTAAGGGAGGTGCCCTCGGCAAGGGTATCGACAGGAGTGCAGGCGCCAAACTCACAGGTTCCGTTTACGCTGATGGCACCTGCAAAGGCCGTTCCGGCTAGCAGGGTTGAGATTACAGGCAGGAGGCAGTATTGTGGTGAGCTCATCTTGTTCTCCGGGGTTTACTCTATCACGAAAAACGGTAGATTCCTCACTTTTTTGAAACATGTATTTAATGGTACTGGTATGTCACATTTGTGACATGCCGCACTGGTAATCGAGGTGAAGATTGCTGCGGGCCGAGGGCAGCCGGCACAACATAAGCAGGACGAGTATTCCAGCTTGCTTCACCTGCATGCCGTGGTGCTGCGAGGATGACCTGGTGCTTCTGGCCGCCTTGAATTTCAAGATCGACGGCCCTTATCAGGTGACAGATTTCCCTCGGCTGCGCGCTCTGGCCAAGCTCCACGAATTGACGGCGTACGACGTGGCGTATCTTGATTTAGCCAAGCGGATGCCAAGGCCGCCATCGCGGAAGGAATCGAAGTGCTGAGTTGATCAGGCCTCACTCCGCCACCCCATATCTCTTCAGCAACTCCACCCCCCGCCGCTCCCCGCCCTGCTCGGCCAGCCGCGCGTGGCGCCAGGCCGCCCGGTAGTCTTCGCGCACCACATAAATCTCCGTCAACGCCGCGTGCGCTTCGGCCAACGCCGGGTCCAGCCGCACGGCCTCCAACAGTAGCCCCATAGCCTCATCCTGCTTCAATGCCACGCGGTACAACTGCGCCAGGTGGTAGTACGGGCGCGCATTGGCGGGCTCGCGCGCGATCCAGGCAATCTGCTCATCCATCTGCAGCCGCGTCTCGGCATCGAGCGCGTGCTCGATCACCTCCTTGCGCCAGAAGCTCATGCCTTACCCTTTGGCTTACCCGTTGCCTTACCGGTTGCCTTACCCGCTGGTTCACCCACCATCACCAACCGCACATCGGCCACGTTGGTGTTGGTCGGCCCCGTGATCACCAGGTCGCCAAGCGGCTCGAAGTAGCGGTACGCGTTGTTGTCGTTCAGGTAGCGGCGCGCCTCTGGGTTGCGGCGCAGCGTATCGCCATCGGCAATGGCGCCGGCAGCGTCGGTGGGGCCGTCGGTGCCATCGGTGCCGGCGCTGAGGATCACCACGTTCTCCAGGCCCGCGATATCCAACGCCGCCGCCAGCACGAATTCCTGATTGCGTCCGCCCAATCCGTCGCCTTTGAGCGTCACCGTCGTCTCTCCGCCGGTGACGATGCAGGCCGGCGGCTTGACCGGCTGGCCGGAGCGGACGATTTCGCGCGCGATGGCGGCGTGCATGCGCGCGATCTCGCGGGTCTCGCCTTCAATCTCGCTCGACAGCACCAGCGTCCGGAAGCCCAGCCCGCGGGCGCACAGGGCCGCCGCCTGCAGCGCCAGGCGATTGCCGCCCACCACGGTGTTGCGCACGCGCCGGAAAACCGGGTCCGCGGGCTTCGGAGTCTCGGCGATTTCGCCGCGCTCGCCGCGTTCAATCCGCTCCCTCACAGCGGCTGGAACCTGGCTGCGGATGGCGTATTTGTCGAGGATTCCGCCGGCCACCGCGAAGGTGGAAGCATCGGGTGCGGTGGGGCCGGAACCGATCACGTCCAGGTCGTCGCCGATCACATCGGAAAGCAGCAGCGATTCCACGGTGGCGGGCGCAGCCAGGCGGGCCAGTTGGCCCCCCTTGATGCGCGAAATGTGTTTGCGGATGGCGTTGATCTCGTGGATATTGGCGCCGCAGGCCAATAGCAGGCGCGTGGTGGCCTGCTTCTCTTCGAGCGTGATCCCCGCGGCCGGCAGCGGCAGCAGCGCGGAACCGCCGCCCGAAATCAGGCAGACCACCAGGTCGTCTTGGCCCGCCGCCGTGGCGATTTGCGCGATGCGTTCTGCGCCCGCCACGCCCCGTTCATCCGGCATCGGATGGCCGCATTCGTTCAGTTCGATGCGCTTCAGCCGGGCCAGGTGGCCGTCCTTTACGTTGATCAGGCCCGCTGCGATCCGCCGCCCCAGCACGCGCTCCGCGGCCTGCGCCATGGAGGCTCCGGCTTTCCCGGCGCCGATCACGTAAATGTTGCGGTAGCGCGAGAGGTCGCGGCGCTTCAGGTGGCGCGCCACGGCATCCGCCGGGTCGGCCGCCACCAGTGCGGCTTTGAAAATGGTCATCGCATGACGGCGCAGCAGCCTGACGCTCATTGGAATACGACGCTCATAGGAATACGGACGCTCATTGGAACAACGGGTGCGCCAGAATCAGATCGACCACCACTTCCGGATCATCGGTTTGAATCGCAATGTGGGCGTCCGCCAGGTGGTACAACTCGCGGCGGGAGTTAAATAACCCCAGAAAGGCCTCCGGATCGCGCGCCAGCGGACGGTGCGTGGCGGGCGCCACCCGGCGCTCGACGGTTTCGAACGGGCAATCCAGCCACACCGTGATGCCGTTGTTTTCCAGCAGTTCCCGGTTCGGCGGCGTTACGTAGGCGCCACCCCCCAGCGCCAGCACCGCCGGGCGTCCGCGCTCGATCCAGCCCACGTGGTAGCGAATGATATCGGTTTCCATGCGCCGGAATTCCGGCTCTCCATGCGCGCTGAAAATCTCGCCAATCTTCATTTTCCGCGCCGCCTCGATTTCGCCGTCGGTATCGAAAAAGTTCCACCCGAGCCGGAGCGCTAACTGGCGGCCAATGGTGGACTTGCCGGAGCCCATGAAGCCCACCATGTAAATCCCGGGCGTGCGCTTGAGCCTGAGGTTCATGCCGTTCCGTTCATGTCCGCCATGCGCCGTTCCACTATCGAAGGGAACAGGCGCATCGCCAGCACCAGCAGCCATCCAACCTTCGGCGTGACGATGGTGCGGGCGTTGCGCTCCACGCCGCGGCGAATATCGCGCGCGCAGCGCTCCGGAGTGATGGCGAAGCGGCGGCCCTTGACCACTTTTTCGGGCGCCTGGCCGGCCCGCACGTTCTTCTGAAACCCGGTCAGCACGTAGCCGGGGCAAACCAGCAGCGTGCGGACGCCATCGCGCATCAACTCCATGCGCATCCCCTCGGTGAGCGCGCCCACGGCGAATTTCGAAGCGCTGTAGATGGTCATCCAGGGCAGCACCATTTTGCCCCCGATCGAGCCTACGTTCACCACCATGCCGCTGTGCCGCGCGCGCATTCCGGGCGCCACCAGTTGAGTGAGGCCCAGCAGGCCGAAGAAGTTCAGCTCCATGAGGTAGCGCACCTCTTCCATGGGAGTGTTCCATGAAGGGCAGTAGATGCCCACGCCGGCATTGTTGATCAGGATATCGATCTGACCGTAAGTTTCCACGGTGCGCTCCACAACCCGCCGGCGGTCGGCCTCGCTGGTCAAGTCGCCGGGCAGGATCAGCGCGTTCGACCCGCCCGCGCGCCGCAGCCCTTCTTCGGACCGGGCAGTGAGCGCCAGCCTGGCCCCGGCGCGCGCGAATTCCGCGGCACAGGCGGCGCCGACGCCTTCCGAAGCGCCGGTGATCAGGACGACTTTGCCATCGATGCGCATAAAGAGCTGTCAGCCATCAGCTTTCAGCTATCAGCTTGAACCCGCGCGCGCCGCCGGTTTTAGCTGACGGCTGATAGCTGACGGCTGTCTTGCCCAGCTTTCCGCAGAAACGCCATAATAGTACCATGGCTTCGCGGCTCATCCCGCTGTTTCCGCTGCACCTCGTGGTCTTTCCCAGAGCCCGCCTGCCTCTGCACATCTTCGAGGAACGTTACAAGGAAATGGCGGGCAACGCCATCCGCGATAATTCCGAGTTTGGAATCGTGCTGGCCAAAGACGAGGGCATCGTCAACGCCGGCTGTACGGTCACTATCGAAAAGGTCATGCAGATGTATTCCGACGGGCGCATGGACATCCTGACCCGCGGCCAGCGCCGCTTCGAAATCGAGGCCTTGAACCAGGAGAAGAGCTACCTGCAGGCCGAAGTGAACTTCTTCGACGATGAGGATTTCGAGCCTACGCCCGCGGAACTGCGCCACCAGGCGCTTTCCAATTACCAGGAGTTGACCGCGCTGGGCTCCGAAAACCACGAAGAACCGGATCTGCAGGATCCGCAACTGAGCTTCCAACTGGCTCGCATCCTGCCCGACCTGGATTTTCTGAACACGCTCCTGAGGCAGCGCTCGGAAACCCTGCGGCTCAAGGAGTTCAACCATTACCTGTCGGAGTACATTCCACGCCAGCGGATTATTGAGCGGATGCGCGGGCTGGCTCCGACCAACGGCTTCGGCAGAAAACCGGCGGGGATGTAGCCGTGCGTGATGGCCCTATATGACCGTTCGCGTCAGGGCCGGCCGGCTGCGGTCGGCTGGCTCGTTCGCTGTTTCAGCCTGCTTCCACGGCGGAATCCTGGGCTGGGTGGCGCTGGGGCCGGGGCTGCCTCCGCCGCAGGGGCCACGGTCCATCTACGACCAGGAGATCCGCCCGAACCAGAAGAAAATCGTCTGGTACAACCTGCGTGAAGAAAAGTTCAACGAGATCCTCGGTGCGGACAGAAGCCATCCCCCGGATGTTGCGCCGGCGGATGCGCCAGCCGACCGCAAGCCGCCGCGGGCGCGGGTAAAGTTCGACCAGACGCTGGTTTCGGGCGCCAGGGACGACGACCGCCCACCGCAAATGATCTTTCTGCCCGAACCGGAGCTTGTCCCGCCGCCCGACTCGCCGAAGCCTGTGCCGCTGCCGAACGTGGTGGCGGTGGCCCCGGCGCCCAAGCCCGTGCGGCGATTCGTACCGCCGCCCGTAAAACCGCCGCCTGACCAGCCCGCGCCGGCGCTGCCGGAAGCCCCCCGCGCTGCCTCGTTAGGGCCCTCTCCGGCAGACCAGGCGAAGCTGCCGTTTGCCGTGCGGGCCCCGCGGCCCCAGCCCCGGGCATTCACTCCGCCCACCGAGACCAAATCGCAGCCGGCGCCGGTTTCGCTGCCGGACGCCCCGCGCCTGATTGCCAGCGCGGTCGTCGCCAGCGCGGAAACACCCCACTTACCGCTGCCCCCGTCAGGCCCCAAGCCCCCGCCGCTGCCTTTCGCCGCGCCGCCCGAAATCCGCCTCCAGCGGCAGACGGCGCTGCTGCTGCCGGAGGCGCCCACCATAGCCGCGCCATCCACGTCATCCTCGGCGCAGGAAATTAAGAGCCTCCTGCCGATTGCCGCGGCGTTGTCCATCTCCACCGTGCCGCGGCCGCAGCCCAGGGCCTTCACGCCGCCATCGCGTCCGCAGCCCGCCTTCGGAGGCGCAGTGACGGCGCCGCCTACCCTGGCGGAAGCACCGGCGGCCGCTGCAGTGGGCGGGGGCAACGGGCCCGCCCAAGCCAGCAGCCAGACCACCCTGCAGGCCACCCTGGCTATCGTAGGCCTTAACCCTGCCAATACCGCCTCCATCCCTGCCCTGCCTGGTCCCCGCAAGGCCGGCTTCTCGGCCGGTCCGGTGGCGCGGCCCGAGGGCAGTCCCGGAGCCGATTCCGATTCGCGGATTTCCGTGCCCGGCCTGCTGGTCCGAAGCGGCGTCAAGGACATTCCCAAGGACAGTCCGGCATCGCTTGTGGCCAACTTCTCGCCCACTTCCCGCGAGAACCTTCTGGCGGCGGCACGCATCGCCATGGGTTCGCCGCCGCCCGCGGCAGCGCCCAAGACGCTCGCCGGGGAAAAGACGCTCGCTGGGGAACCACAGGCCACCCGGGTTGCCGGCGCGCCCGGCGCCCGCCTGAACGGACGTCTGGTATACACCATCGCCATCCAGATGCCCAACGTCACCAGCTACTCGGGCAGTTGGATTGTCTGGTTTGCGCTGCAGGAATCGGGCGCGGCCGGGCCAGTGGATCGAACTCTGGCGGACATCCGGCCGCCGGTTCCGCTACGCAAGGTCGACCCGAAGTATATTCCATCGGCCGTCGAGGATCGGGTGGAGGGCAAGGTGCTGCTTTCCGCCGTGATTCGCGCCGACGGGCATGTGGAGTCAGTCGGTGTGATATCCGGCCTGGACCAGCGCCTGGATCGCAGCGCGGCGGAGGCCCTCGCCAAGTGGGTTTTCGAACCGGCCACGCACAACGGCTCTCCCGTGATAGTGGACGCCGTCTTCGAAATTCCATTCCATCTGGCTCCGAAACCCGCCAAATGACGCGCCAATACCTGATTATCGATGCCGACGACACGCTCTGGGAGAACAACATCTACTTCGAGCGCGCCTTCGAGGAATTCGCCGCGTTTCTGCGCCACTCCACCCTGTCGCCCGGCCAGGTACGTGAGGTGCTGGACCAGATCGAAGACGCCAACGCCAAAATCCACGGCTACGGCTCGCTGAACTTTGGCCGCAACCTGAAGCAATGCTTCGAGCATCTGGCGGAGCGCGAAATCGGCGAGCAGGACCGCCGAACCGTGGCGGGCTTCGCCGAGCGGATTCTGGAATGCCCGATGGAAGTCATCGATGGCGTTCCGGAGACCCTGGAATTCCTGGCGGCACACCACGACCTTACCCTGTTCACCAAGGGCCACCCGGAGGAGCAGAAGCTCAAGCTCGACCGGTCCGGACTGGGCGGCTACTTCGGCCGCACGGCCATCGTGAAGGAGAAGGACCGGCCGGCCTACCAGCGGCTGGTGGCCGAGCGCGGCATGGACCCGGAGCGGACGTGGATGATCGGCAACAGCCCCAAGTCCGACATCAACCCGGCATTGGAAGCCGGGCTGAATGCGGTGTTCATACCGCACGCCCACACCTGGGTCCTGGAGAAGCAGGAACTCCGGAAGGGTAAGGGCAGGCTGCTGGTGTTGGATGGGTTCCGGAGGTTGAAGGAGCACTTCCAGGAACCGCAAACAGCCCCGTAATCCGGCAGAGCGGGCGGTTTGGGAAATACCGCCTGGAGCCGCCGGCGGCACTTTGCCTGCGGCGCAGCACGCCAATCAGCAACAACCCGCCGCCGCACAGGAAGACCACGGAGGGTTCCGGAGCAGACGTGTCGATTTGCAGTGCACCAATCAGGACGGAATCCGCCACTCCACCCGTGCTGGCGCTGATAACGATGCTGGAGATTTGCTGGCTGCTTAAGGTGCCGGCTGCCCGGATGCCGATGAACGGCGCATCGTTGCAAGCCATCGGAGCAGGCACCAGAAACTGGCCAGTAGGGTCAAGCACCTGATTACTCAGCGAAGCACACCCCGCGCCCACACCGACCGTGTGGATGGTGTAGCTTGACAAATTCGAGTTCTGGTCGTGTGCCACGATGGTGGCATCGAAATTGGTATTGAACCCCGAGCCCTGAACCGATACCAGGAGGCCAACCGCTGCGACGGCGGGATTGAAGGTGATCACGTACGACCCCGTACCGAAATTGGAGTTGTTAAACATTTCCAGCAGGTTCGTGCCGAGTACATTCGGCTGGGAAACTGAGGGAGCGTCGAAATGGCCGCCGAAGGTAAGATCGGCATTAAGGCTTCCGGGAGCACTGGTAGCAACCACCCATATGTTTCGAACGGGGTCGAAAACAAAAACCTCGTTATCGGTGCGCGCCAAAAACCGGGCATTTGGATCACCCGGCCCCGGGGTTCCGTCAGCGTTTGGCGGGATGACGACCTGGAAATCGGGGCCCACATTCACGCTTACATTGATCCCGGCAATCATCGTAGTCAAGGGACCCTGAGTGAGGTCGAAGGGATTTGGCCCGGGTTGGAACGTCGCCGGACCGAACGCGGTGCCCCAATCGAGCGTGAGGGGTGTGGTGAAGAACGTATTGGGACTAAAGCACTGGGTTAAATTTGGGTCTGAGCTCTCGCAGCTCGTAATTCCAGTGGTGCTCCCGGTGGAGATAATCCCGGTGGCGCATAGTACGCCGCCTATCGATAAATATAGCCCAAGAAACTGTCCGACTCGCGGCAATTCGTCCTCCGAAACCTTGTTCGTCTTCTAGTTCGGCTGGACCTAGTTTAGGCTAATATGCTTCCGAAGTCCAAGATATCTTGGGACATAAGTATCCGATAGCACGCCCAACAGCATTTTATTGCTGTTATTTTATACAACTATCAAAACTTGTAGTACTGTTCTGGACTGGCCGCTAACTGGGTGTCCCGGTAATTGGGGTAACTACCTGAACCGGCGATTCCGGCGGGGGTAGCCAATAGCCGGAAACTGGAAGTTTGTATTCGAAAAACTTAGGGCAGCTGGGGATACGGTCCGTGTGATTCCGTTGCGCGCGCGGAGCAAGCCTTGCCGTGCGGACCTGCTGTGCTAAAGCCTGCTTTAGCGGCAATGTTGGCAAACCGTACAGGGCGTGCGTGTATATCCTATCGGACATTGTGGTGGTTTGTGTGGTTCTTGTGATAATTATCGATGATCGCAGACATACTATTCCGGGGTTTGGTAAGTTATTAAGTTGTTGAGCCAGGCCCCCCTCGATTATGTCCGGCAGCCGCCGGGTGAGTTTGTCCGCGGCGCGCCTCGGCGATGGAAGATGAGGCTGTCGCCGCGCTCCACCCGCGGGAAGAAATACCGGTGCTGGTAACCTGCTAAGTTGACGTTTCCTGGCCTTGAAGAAGGAGTGAACGCCGCCTGCCTTTTCCGGCCACGACTTCCGGCCACAGCGCAGCAGACTCCGCGTGGTGAACGGGTCGGCAATCCCCTCGGCGTCCGGGATTACCACGTGCGCGAAACGCGTTGGTACACTGCTGAAAGTTGGTCCGCTGCTGAAAAATCGATTCCTTCTTCCCGTATCCGAATCGCCAGCCCAGCGCGCTGCCAACTTTCCCGGACAAGGCCGTCACGCCGTTCCTCCTCCGGAATTCGGGCGCATCTATTGGGGATTACCGGGCGGCAGCGGCGCGCCCCACTTCTCGAACCGGTTCTTCGGCCAGTTCTGGAAACGGTCGCCGGGAACGCCTCCGCGAACAACGCCTGGCAGGCCTGACCCATCGCCAACCGGAGCCAACTTGGGAGCCCGACCTGGGAGCCCAACCCGGGAGCCCAACCGGGAAAAGGATGCGTGGAAGCCTTTTACTGCTCCACTCTGCGCTGTCGCTCGTAGGGTGTCTTGAGGTACTTCGCAGCGGTCTCCTGGGCGGATTGCGTGTCGTCTTTGGTCCTGATGGCGAGGTTGTATTCGTTCACCGCCCGTTCCCGCTGGCCGGTGATATCGAAAATTTCGCCCAGGTTGATGTGCGCCCAAACCTCAGTCCATTTGGGTTCCAGATCGCCCGCCAAAACCTCGCGAAAGTCGTTGGCTGCCTGCTGGTAATTATTTTGCAAAAAATAAGCTTCCGCGATCCGGTAATGCGCCAGAGAACTGGTCCTATTGGTTTCCAGGGCTTTTTGATATTCCTTTAGGGCTTCGCCGAATTCGCTCAATTCCATGAACTGCTCGCCGCGGCGGATGGCCACCGCCACGCGGACCTGCGGGCTATAGCGCAGCACGCGGTTACTGATGTCGATGAGAACGGTCTTGGGCTTGCCGAACGTGTCCACGGAGAATTCCGAGGACGTTCCCACCACCTCGATACGCTTCGTCTCCGGGTCGCCCTCGGTTTGAATCTGCAGATCCACCGGCATACGAAAAGTATCTAAGTCCTGGGAGATTTTACCCATCACCCGAAAGCCTTTTTGGGTGCGGAAAATGGTGTACTCCAGCCGGAACTCGGGCGAGAGGCTGGTTTCGATCCACTGGATGAAAAAGTAGCCCAGGTCCTGGCCGGAGGCGGTCTCGGCCACCTTTCGGAAATCGTCGGTGTTGACCGATTTCCAGGCGGCCTGCTGCCCATAGGCTTTCAGAGCCTTGAAGAAGGCCTCGTCGCCAATCACGTAGCGCAGCATGCCGAATACGGCCGCGCCCTTGCTTCCGGTGAGCGCCCACAATTCGGGCGAGTAGTCTTCCAGGCGGGAGGACTGGATGATCGGCACCGTGTCAATGGTCAGCGATTCCACCATCATGTCGCGAAGCTGCGTTTCCAGGGCGCCAGGGCCGCTGACGTGCTCGCTCCACAGCAGTTCGGAGTAAGCCGCCAGCCCGTTGGTCAGCCAAAGATGGTTGCGCGTGGTGGGGGAGACCAGATCTTCCCACCACTGCCGCGAGATCTGGTTCGAGAGCAGCTTGGCGTTGGGCTGTTTGC
This sequence comes from Candidatus Acidiferrales bacterium, assembly GCA_035570275.1. GTDB lineage: Bacteria > Acidobacteriota > Terriglobia > Bryobacterales > Bryobacteraceae > DATMNI01. The sequence goes on from DATMNI010000285.1 coordinate 67,239, forward strand.
CGATGCCGCGCGGGGCCAGGAAAATCAGGCCGGGCGCCGCATATCCGTTGGGCGCTCCCTCTTCGGTCTCCACCACGGTAAGATTGGCGTAGGGCGGCAGGCCGAACAGGCCGGTAAAGTACGACATCACTTTGCCGATATGTTCGCCGTAAGGCTGAACCATCTCGGATTCGCCGCCGCGAAAATAGAGGGCGGTCGTGACACCCTCGGACGCCACTTTCGCAGGCGCGCCCTTCACCACCGCGATGCTGCCGGGAAACGACGGGCGTTCAAACTTGATCTCGTAGAGATTCTTGTCGCCGGCGGTCTGTTTGCTGTCCAGGCCGCTGCCCAGCACCGTGTAACCCATGGGAACGGTAATCCGCATGGTCGCGGCGAAGCGGTCGGTGGTGTAGCCGCTCACCGGAAACCAGCGGGCGGGATAAGTGAGAAACGCAAAATCGGGATGAATGGCCGCGAACTTGATGCCGTAAACCGGCGAATCCTCCTGCCCGGTGAGCTTGCCATCGTAGAAAAACGTGATGGTGACGGGCTGGCCCTTGGGCAGAGGCTGTTCGAAGCTGAGCCGGACGGTGAAATCCTGCTGATTGCGCGACGCCGGAATCTGGCGGCCCTTGTCGTCCAGTACCTTGGAGACGTTCAGGGCGTTGTTGAGCTCGAAGGAGGCCGAGGTGATATTGTCGTCGATGGGCACGAAGCGCACGGCCACCTTGGCGCTGATCGATTGCGTGTTCGGCGAAACTTCGGCATCCACGGTGTACCGCTCCACGTCGATGCGCGAACGGCGGTCCTGGGTTTGCGCCGCGGCCACGCCGCAGAATAACAGTAGAATCCCGCTCTTACGAACGCCTTTACGAAAGCCGTTACCAGATATGTTACGAAACATGAATCGCTTGTCCTTCCAAGATACCTTGAATGATAGTGGCCGCGCACCGTGGAGCGGGAACTCCCGCCCGACCGCCCGAAAGTCTTTCCCGAACTTCACTCAAACCGGCCTTCATCTCCGCTCGCGCCGCCTGGTCGCTCAACAACCGCCGGGCCTCGCGGGCAATGGCTTCGCCGGTCATCTGGCCCTGCATCAGTTCGGGCACCACCGCGCGCCCGGCAATCAAATTCACCATCGAATAAAACGGCACCCGCACCAGAAACTTCCCGGCCACCCAACTGGGCAGCGTCACCTTGTAAAATGTCACCATTGGCGTGCCCAGCAGCGCGGCCTCCACCGTAACCGTGCCGCTAGCGGCGAGCGCGACATCGGAATGCGCCATGGCGTCCCAGCTTTCCCCTTCTATCACCCGGATCGGCGAGCCACCCACGCGCTCCTCGAAAAAAGCCGCCCCCGTGGTCACCGACGCCGGCAACACCAGGTTCACGGCCTGCTCCCGGTACAACCGGCCGGCGGCATCCAACAGCGCCGGCAGATGGCGCGCAGCCTCCCCGCGGCGGCTTCCTGGCAGTACCGCTATTAATGGACGGCCCGCGGGCAGCCTGTGTTTCCGAAAAAACTCGCCCCGGCTCAGCGAGGGGCGCACCAGCCCGGCCAGCGGGTGGCCGATGTAGGTGGCGTTGACCCCCTGGCGCCGGAAAAACTCCTCTTCGAATGGAAAGATGCACAACAGCCGGCTGATGTCGCGGCGCATCTGTTTCACGCGGCCCTTCCGCCAGGCCCAGGCCTGAGGCGCCACCAGATAGACCACCGGAACGCCCTGTTGGCGAAGCCGCCGGGCCACCCGGAGGTGAAAATCGGGCGAGTCGGTGAGGATGGCAAGATCCGGCCGGTGTTCCCGCGCCGCCGCCAGCAGTTTGCGGTACTCGCCGTGGATTCGGGGGATGTGCGCCACCACCTCCAGCAGGCCGACCACGGCCAGGCTGGCGGCATCCACCACGGTGCGGACGCCGGCGGCCCGTAGCCGGGGGCCGGTGCAGCCGAAGAATTCCGTCCCTGCGTTCGTCGTGCGCCGTCCGGCGCCGGTGTCCAGACGGCGCAGTTCCTCCACCACCAGCGCGGCGTACAGGTCACCCGACGCTTCACCCGCCGAGACCAGGATTCTTGGCATGCAGTTCAAGTTTAGCCGCAATGGCAGTTCTCAGTGGTCAGTAATCAGTAATCGGTAATCGGTAATCGGTAATCGGGTTCGCGGCGGTGCGTTCCGGAACTGAAAACTGAAAACTGATGCCTGAAGACTCAGGCCGCCTCCTGTTACAATCGGAACCACCGGATGTCCATCGAGCCCCCATCGTCGAAACTGCCAGTGGAAGAACTCGCCACGCGCTTTGGCGGCGACCTGATCCCACTTTCCAGCAAGTTCTCGTATTTCTCCACCCTCCCCGTGGCGGAAGAGGATCTGCGCCAATACCTGAACGATCCGATCGCCGCCATTTCGCCGGCCATCTGCCTGGCCCTGCCGAAGCTGGGAATCATTCTGGCGCCCTATCTGGAGAAAGGCAACGGCAAGGGCGGCGACAGCATCACCTTCGAACGGCCCAACGAATCGCGGCACATCCCGTGGTCGCGCACCGACCAGGGCGGCGTGACGATGGTGGCGTTCGGGATCAAGGACCTGGAAGTGGCCGACTATCACTACCAGTTCTACAACGCCCTGGCCACGCTGATGGCGGAACGCTGGTCCCAGGACGTGCAGGACCGTTTCTTTCGCACCATCCGCGAGGAACTGAGCGCGGAGGTGCATGGCGAAGTAGACGAAAAGAGCTGGCACCTCAAGCAGGCGTTGTTGCGGCGCCAGACCAATGTGCGCAAGGAAACCAAGCTCTTCCGCGACTACGCCCGCCAGGCTTTCGAAGACACGCTGACGCTCTACCTGCATGGCACTTGTTGCGACATCGACGTGGAGACCGGCCCGAGGCAAATGCCTAGCCGGTACCTGCGCCGGCGCCTGGAATTGCTGATCGCGCTGTTCCCGCCGCCGGAAGGGTATGCGGTGCTGCCGGAACAGTTGAAAGTGCGGTAGCGCGCGGTATGACAAGCCGTATAATCGGGTTATGAGCGCCGCCGAGCTATACGACTTGGATTTCTACGAGTGGACTGTTCGTAATGGCGAATTGCTGCGCTCCGGCCGTGTCAGCGAGGCCGATCTTGAGCACATCGCCGAGGAAATCGAAGACATTGGAAAGCGCGAGCGCCGGGAATTGCTCTCGCGGCTGGGCGTGCTGATCGCCCCGCGACCAGCCCAAACGCCCGGCGTTGTCCGAGCATGATGCCGGGTTCCAGGACCTGCTGGCCGTCCGATAGCCCATCGTTGATTTCTTCCATTTCGTTTCCTTCCATGACCGCGGTTGGGACGACTGTCCCAACGGACTCCAAATCTCGCTGCAAACAAAGGCGCCGTGGTGTGAGAGGCTGGGACAACTGTCCCAACCCCTGGCTTTCACCCTCGCAGACGCCCCCTTGTGAAACCGGCTGGAGGAACATCTGAGCTGAGGTGTAAATGCCTGCCACACAGCCGAATGAGCCGGTCCAAAAAAGAAAATATTCCTGTGACCGCCAGGAGGCAGGGGATCGCAACTTCGGGCAGCTCGCGGGAATCGATTCGTTTTCAGGGAGATCTGGAGATCGATTGGCGGCGTGGATTGCTTGAGTCATGGGCGAAGAGGCGCTCGGAACCCCGGCAGCGCCACCTCAGCAGCTAGGGCGTTATACGGCCAAGTGCACCGATCGCCGAGACCGGCATTAATTACAATGGTGGCGTGGATGCACCGGGAAATCCCGAGCTGAAGTTTCTTCACGCCGAGGCGACTTCGAATTGCGTCAAGATCGAGTTGTTTCGCAGCCTCCCGACAGACGAGTTGATCCTCTCACTGGCACCGGGCCGGCCCGGGCGCGCTGAAAGTCCGGCCCGACGGAACCGTTCTCGATGGCCATCATCGCCTTCGAGCGCTAATCGACCGTGGCGTAGACATTCGTCATCTTCCGCGAGAGATAAGCCGGTGGACCTTGCAAAAGCTGGCGCCTGGAGAGAAAGTCGTGATCCCCGACCTATTTTGGATACCGGGCCCTTGGACCGGCAAGCTGGCGATTGCCGCACGCCCGCGGGGCGCAGACTGGCTGGACGACGAGGCTAGCGGATGGCGCCGGGCAGGACTGAGCGTCGTGGTTTCCCTTCTCGAAGAGGACGAAGCCGCTGAACTTGGCCTGGCGCACGAAGACCAAGCGGCTGCATCGAACGGCATCCGTTTTGTGTCATTTCCCATCCCGGATCGCGGAGTGCCGTCCTCCAGGCCACGAGCAGTTGCGCTCTTGGCGGATCTGGTTGCCACTCTAAACGATGGCAATAATGTCGCGATTCATTGCCGTCAGGGTATCGGTCGCTCGGGGCTCATTGCGGCTGGGGCTCTGGTGATCGCGGGAATGGGCGCCACCAGGGCGATTGAGGTGGTTAGCGCCGCCCGAGGGTTAACAGTTCCCGAGACCGCAGCTCAGTCTCGGTGGATTGACCGCCTCGCGTCGGAACGTCTCGCAGAAGCAGTTTGAGGCATTTCATTTCAATCACTCCAGGCGGAAAACCTTAACGGCTTGGGCGTCGTTTGGCGTCCAGATGACGTGAGGGGAGTAATCGCCGGGCGGAGTTTGAAAGGGTGACCATTCTCCGAATTATCGCCGACGGTACGGACACAGCCAGGATGGAGCCACTTCAGCGCAACGGGCGTTTCACGTCAACGTGGACCGTGCGTGCCGATCGGTCAACGCGCCATTCCGCTAACGCTGTTCTCCGTTCCCAATCTTCGGATTTCTCACCATCTTACTGCAAACCGCCACGCCGATTCCTAGACCCAATAGGAGGCCCGAAAATTATCGTTAGCCACATCCGTGGTCTGCGGTGTTTGCACGGCACTCGCAAATCCATGAACCGCCCGACGCATAGCGCGCGGTCCGTTGAGATATCGAGACGAGAACTGTTACGATTCATCCGAGGTGAACCCATATGCGCACCGGCCCTTTGCCGATCGCAGTTCTTGCCGCACTCGCTTTCGCTCAGTCTCAGACGCCCGTCCCGCTCGAACCGGAGAAGACCTTCAACCGCAACCTCGCCGCCGGCGCCGCCGATACATTCACGTTGGATCTGAAGCCAGATCAGATCGTCAAGCTGACTCTCGAGTACCACGGCAAGGATGTGACCCTCTCGGTCTATAGCCCGGACGGCCTTCTCAGTCGCGCCTTCTCGTCTGAACGCCAGGAAGGAGAGGCGCTGCAGTTTCTCGCCACGCAGCCGGGCAAGTGGGTCCTTAAAGCTGCCGCCCGCGATGGACACTCTCCGGCCGCTTACACCATTTCAAACCTGAAGATCACGACTCCTCACGCGCCGGCGCTTTCCGCGGCGGACCAAAGTCCGCGTATTCAGAAGGTCACGAATCAAGCCGAAGCGGACGCCTTCTGGAAGGAGATCGGCCCAAGCGGAAGCCCGCTGATCGAACCGATCGGGGACGACCCCGGCAATCGCCTCACGACCTTTCTGTGGCGCGGCAACGCGGAAACCAAACGGGTACTCCTGCTCTCTCAGGTCTGCCCACCCGAGCCGGAGGATTGCTTCCTGCGGCACGTCGAAGGCACCGACCTCTGGTATAAGACATTGCGGATCGACCACCGCCTCCGCACCCTCTATACTCTCGCCCCGAACGCCCCCGAGGTCACCCGGAAAACCAAGCGCGACGGCGATCTCGAGAGCCAGGTCACCGCTCGACGTCAGCGGGATCCGCTGAACCCGAAGTCGATATTCGAGTCCCCGAAAGACCCCGATGTCCCCGTCCATCGCGGCTACTCAAAGCTCGAGATGCCCGATGCGCCGCCGCAGCCCTGGGCGGATAAGCGGCAGGGTGTGCCCGCGGGCGAGATCGTAAAACAGGATTTCTCCAGTGCGCTTCTGAAGAACACCCGCAAGATCTCCGTCTACACGCCGCCGGGTTATTCGAAAAGTGCTCCGCCCTCTGATCTGCTGGTGGTTTTCGACGGGGACACCTTCATCGAGACCGTACCCACTCCCACGACGCTCGACAACCTCATTTCGGAAAAAAGGATCGCTCCCACCGTCGCTCTCATTGTCGGCAACGCCAAAGGAATGCGCGGCACCGAATTGCCCTGTAATCCCACGTTCGCGGAATTTCTGAATTCCGAGCTGATTCCCTGGGTGCGCCGGAGCTACAATGTGACGCTCGATCCGCGGAGAGTCACCATCGGAGGCTGCAGCTACGGAGGACTCGCCGCGACCTGTGCGGCTTATCGACATCCCGAAACGTTCGGCAACGTGATTTCGCAATCCGGCTCCTATTGGTGGACTCCGCCGCCCGACCCAACGAAACCAGACACTTTCGCTCCGGACGCTGATCCGAGCTATGTGGCCCAGCTCTTCATCAACAGCCCGAAGCTGCCGATACGCTTTTACCTCGATGCAGGATCGCTGGAATTGGACCGGAGCGGCAAGGGCGGATCGATTTCTGGTTCCGAATCGCCATTTTCGGGATGTGCTCCGGGCCAAAGGCTATGAGGTGTCTTACCAGGAATTTCAGGGCGCGCACGATTACGCCAGCTGGCGCGGAACAATCGCCGACGGGATGATCCTTCTCGGAGGCAAGCCAGTCGAACCGGCAAAGCCATGAAATTACCTCGCACAAATAAACATCCTGGGTCTGCGGGGGCGATGCGATGGCGTGATCATCGATTGGTTTGTTTTCCCTCCGAGCTCAAATCCTGATCAACGCTCCCGGATTCCGAACGGCCACGCAGCGCCAAATGGGCCACCTGGCGCACACACTTTTGTATGCCATCTCGCGACGCCCGCTTGACAGACGACACAGACCGATCGTCTGTCCTACCTCACGCCAGCGCAGCCAGCATCCGAGCCGCCACTTCCTTGCCCCGCTCGCCGACCTCGCCCACCGGCCCCACACACGAGGGGCAGCCCGCGTCGCAACCGCAGCCGGCCAGCAGTTCGGCGGTCTGTTTGAGCAGCCGCGGCGCCAGGCGGAACAAAGGCGCACTCTGCCCGATGCCGCCGGGGTATGAATCGTAGAGATACAGGTTGGGCTCAAACACGGCCCCGCCCGTCTCCATCAAAGCACTGCCCGGAACCTGTTCGCTCAGAGCCACACCCAGGTCGCGCGGGTCGCACATCAACAGCAGCGCGGCCACGGTGCGCAACGCATTGCCCAGGCCGGTAATGCCGCTCTGCTTTTCGGTGGGTGTGAACTCGGCGAACCGCGCCAGAAAATCCGCCGGGAAGTGCAGCCAAAACGAGGTGGTGTGCATTTCCTGCTCCGGCATCGAGAGCTTGCCCGCCCCGACGTTCTCGTTGGTATAAAACTTGATCTTCTTGAAGCCCACGATCTGCCGGTTCACGCGCACGTCGCCATGCACGCGCCGGGCGCCGGCCAGCGGCTCGCCTTCGAATTCCTGCAGCACTTTTACCTGGGTGTAGTCGATGGCGTCGGTGTAATAGTCGCAGTCCACGCTCTTCACGTAGGCCTTGCGCTCGTCGTAATCGAAGCGCTCCACGTGGAACAGGCGCGCCTCGTGCAGATAGATCGCCTTTTCGTGAAGCGTGGTGAGGGCGGTGGGAAACGAAACCTCGGCGATCACCTTCGCTTCGCCGGTAATATCCACCACCACAAAGTTATCGCTGGAGACCGAGCGCAAGCTGGTGGCGTCGGCAGGGTACGTATCCGAGGTCCAGTGCCAGGCGCCGCCGGAATGGTGCAGGAAGCCGGATTCCTCGAGGAACCGGCAGATCTCGCCCAGATCGTGCTGCCCGAACTTCTCAGCATCTCGTAACGGCAGCTCGAAGGCCGCGCACTTCACATGGGCCAACAGGATCTCCAGGTTCTGAGGATTGATGTAGGCGTGCTCCGGCGAGCGGCCGAAGAAATAATCGGGATGCTCGACAATGTACTGGTCCACCGGCGCGCTCGATGCCACCAGCACCGCGGCCGACGTTCCCTGCCGCCGTCCCGCCCGCCCCGCGCGCTGCCAGCTCGATGCAATGGTGCCCGCGTACCCGGCCATCACCACCGCGTCCAGCGAACCGATGTCGATCCCCAGTTCCAGCGCGTTGGTCGCCACCACCGCGCGCGTGGCGCCGTCGCGTAGCGAGCGCTCGATTTCGCGGCGCTCTCGCGGCAGATAGCCCCCGCGGTAACCGCGCACGGTCTGGCTCGGAATCGGGCCGCGGTCGCAGGCGTCCTTGAGGTATTTCACCAGCACCTCCGTAGCCAGGCGGTTGTTGGCGAACACCAAAGTTTGCAGATTATTTTCGATAAACTTCAGCGCCATGCGCCGGGTTTCGGCGATGTAGCTGCGCCTGATGCCGAGCTGCCGGTTGACCACGGGCGGATTGTAGAAGATGAAAAACTTCTCGCCGCGCGGCGCCCCGTTGCGCTCCACCAGTGCGAACGGCTCGCCGGTCAGCGCCTCCGCCAGTTCGCGCGGATTGGCGATGGTGGCGGAACAGCAAATGAATTGCGGCCTGGCGCCGTAGAATTCGCAGATCCGCCGCATGCGCCGCAGCAGGTTGGCGAAGTGGCTGCCGTACACGCCGCGATAGTAATGCAGTTCGTCGATTACGATGTACCGAAGATTCTCGAAATAGCGGGCCCAGCGCGTATGGTGCGGCAGAATCCCGCTGTGCAGCATATCGGGATTGGTGAGCACCACGTTGGCGCGCTGCCGGATGGCCTTGCGCGCGTCCTGGGGAGTATCGCCATCGTAGGTGAAGGCGCGAATCTCCGAACCCATCTGCTCCACCGCGCCGTGAAATTCGTGGAGCTGGTCTTCGGCCAGAGCCTTGGTGGGAAACAGGTACATGGCGCGCGCGCCGGCATCGCTCAGCAGCAGATTCAGCACCGGCAGGTTGTAGCAGAGCGTTTTGCCGCTGGCCGTGGGCGTGACGATCACCACGTTCTTGCCGGCCTGCACCTGCTCGAACGCCTCAGCCTGATGGGTGTACAGCCGCACAATGCCGCGATGGGCCAGGGCCGCGCGCAGCCGCGCATCCACGGCCGCTGGAATTTCCGCGAACGTCCCCTCCACGGCCGGCTGGTGGTGAATCGCGCGCACCGCCGAATCGGGTTGGCGATGGGCGTCGCGGAAATGCGACACCACCGCCTCCAGCGACTCTTTGGTGCGCACGGCCAGTTCCTGGGAGAGGTCGGGGAATCCAAGGGGCAGGTTCATAGCTTTCGCCTTTTCTTTGCTATGATACACCGCGCTGGGAACGTTCCGGCTGGCCGGTTACACTGGTTGAGGTGATTCATTGGAAACGGCTGGGTTTGGTCTTGTTCTTTTCCGTCTGCCTGCGGGCGCAAGGGATATTCCAGATCCATGGTTATATCCAGGGACGCTTCACCAACCAGGAAGGCACTCCAGACCGCCTGGAGATCCGCCGTGCGCGGGTAATCCTGTCCGGCGATCCGCTTTCGAAGCTGTCTTACACGTTTCAAATCGACGTAGTGAAGGGGCCGTTTCTTATGGACGCGGCTCTGACTTGGAAATTCTCGCCGTCCCTGCGTTTGACTGGCGGCCAATTTAAAATCCCATTCAGCTCGGAGAGCTTGATCTCGGACAACCTGAACATCCCTATTGCGCGCGCCCGCGCCGTCAATGGCCTTGTGCCTGGGCGGGATACCGGCGTTCAGGGCCGTGACGTGGGTCTTCAACTCGCAGGCACGCTGCGCCGGCGCCAGGGTGCCTTGGTTGAATACGCCGCGGGGGTGTTCCGAGGCCAAACCCTGGTGGACGCACCCACCGCGCATTACCCAGCCACCGCCGGCCGTCTGACGGTGCACCCGGTGCCGGAATTGACGATAGGCGGAGACTGGTACAGGAGCTTTTCGGCCCCCGCCAAATCGGAAAAGCGACGTAAGGAAGCGGAGGGAGGTTATGAGCGCGGACCGATCCACCTTCGCGCGGAGCAGATCTGGGCAAGCGACGGCACACTCGAGCGCCGGGGCGGGTACGCGCTGGCCGCCTGGCGGCTCTCGCCTCACTGGGAGCCGCTGGCCCGCACGGACTGGCTGACCACGAACATTCACAAGGCGAATACGACCTCGGTCGCTTACGTCGCGGGTCTGAATTTCTACTGCGGAAAGCACGTGAAGGTGGGTGCGAATGCCGGTGCGCAGCATGACCAGGGACCAAAAGGTATCAGCAGCGTCTTCCTGGCGCAGACTATGCTCAGCTTTTGACGATACCAGTTGAAGCACGCCGGCGACCTTCCGCCGGCAACCTGCCCCACATCCCGCTCACTCAAACCGCAAGTCTGCCCCGTCGCCCGCCAGCATCAGGAACGGCTCACCCCACTGCCCGGGCTCATCCAGGTCCCAAGCGTGGCCGTGGGACTCTGCCTTCAGCCTCAGCCCCCATTCGCCGCCGAAAACCAATTGGCAGCCTCCCTCGCCCGAGTCGTCGATCAGACATGCCATCGCCTTACAGGGCTGGCCGCCGGCATCCAATCCCGTAATGTCGCACCAAATCTCCTGGCCGTTGCGCTCGCGGAGAACACTCGCCACCGGTACCGGCGCAGTGCGGGGTTGGAAGACCAGGCCCGGCACCGGTTCGCAGTTGGGATTCTCTTCGATCTGGATGAATACCGCCGGCATCGACTTAACTGTGCACTCACCTATGGACTCACCGGGCGCGAAAAATCGCCTTCGGGATCATGCCGTGGACGCCCTTCTTGCCGTCCACCAATTGGGTGATGTGAAAGTCCGCCGCCACACTCGATAGCATGTAGGCATCGTCCTTACTGAGGCCCTTCTCCTTGACCAGAAACTCAATCATCTCGCGAACCGCAATCTGCGTGGCCACCACCAGTTCTTCGTCCATCCCCATCACAATATAGTGGGTGGCGGTCTCGCCGCGCGGCCAGACCAGGTGCATGTCCTTGCGCACTACGAACTGGAACGTTCCCGTAAGCGCAGTCTCCATGGCGGTGATGTCCACTTCGCCATCGCCCTGGCCCGCGTGGCCATCGCCCACTTCGAACAGCGCGCCCGCTACGTGGACCGGAATGTATAGGGTAGTGCCGGCAACGAATTCCCGGTTGTCCAGGTTGCCGGCGTGGATCCACGGCGGCGCGCTGTTGTACCTTCCGGCGGCGGCCGGAGGCGAAACGCCCATGCTGCCGAAAAACGGCCGAAGTGGAATCTCGATGCCGCTGCCGAAAACGCCCATCATCCTTTCCCGGTCGAGACGGATGAGCTTGTTGCGCGAATAGGGATAATCTTCCTGCAGGAAGCCTGCGGTGGGACGAAATGAATTCATGGCCCATGGCACCGCCAGCTCGATCTTTTGGATGCGCACTTCCAGCACATCGCCCGGCTGTGCGCCTTCGATGTAGACCGGCCCCGTCAGAATGTGCCCGCCCGGTCCGCGATCCTTCACCTCGTTGGCGATGGCGTCGAGTGCCGGAGGGATCTGGTCCTTCGGTACTCCCAGTTCTACCAGCCGGGGCACGCTTTGGGACACGGTTTCGATGCGGACCGTGTCGCCGGACTGCACTCGCAGCACCGGCTTGGCCTCCGACCAGTAGTACCCAACAGCCACGGTCTGCGGCGTCGCTTTCAGTTCGTGGCTGGCGGCCCGGCCCGCGACGGCCATCAGGGCCATGACACCGATTTTCACTGCATTTCCCATAACACTCGCGCGCATCAATCGCAGCCTCTCGGCAAACTGTAGCACAGGCACTCCTGCCCGTGTGTCTGGAGTTTCTACATTCTGGTCGGGCCAAAGTGGGACGACGATCGGGTTGTGTCGTCTGTCACCCAGACCGCGCTTGACCGCGCACGCGTGGAGTTGGTTGAAGCGGCGAACCGCCTCCCCATCCAGGCCCGCGTTCACAACTACACCGGCGAGTGTCTGGCGAGGCATGACAGACTACACAAGACGATGGTCTGTCACACCTTCTCCCAGAAATGTCCGAACTCCAGGCACAGGCGTTCCTGCCTGTGTTTCCTTATTGGAGTCCGAAACCGGGAATAAAATTTGCCACTAACCGCACCAGGGCTTAGACTACCTAGATACCGCTCCGTCGCGCATGAACCCCGTCGTTTGATCGGAACCGAACTTTGCCGAAGGCGATGAGGGAACATGGGCGAAACAGTTGACGAACTCGACCGAAGCCACGTGCTGACATTAGAAGAGATTGCCAATCTGGCGCTGGAGGGCGGCAAACCGGCCGAAACCCTCATGAACGTGGTGGCGCTGATCGCCCGGCGTTTTCGCACCGATGTCTGCTCAGCCTACCTGCTGGAGCCGGATCGGGCCAACCTGGTGCTGGCAGCCACCCTGGGGCTTCGTCCGACGGCCATCGGCACGCTGCGCATGGCGCTGCACGAGGGTCTGGCCGGCATGGTCGCCGAACAGGTGCGGCCGGTCGCCGTGGAACAGGTGAAGAATCACCCGCGCTTCAAGTACTTCACCGAGGCCGGCGAAGACGCGTATCAATCCTTCCTCGGCGTTCCCCTGCTGGACCGGGGCGTACTGCAAGGCGTGCTGGTGGTGCAGACGATAGACGCGCGCGTGTTTCACGAAGACGAAGTGCGTATGCTTGCCGAGGCCGCGGCCCAGGTGGCGCCGGTGGTCAGCGAGGCCCGCACGCTGGACCGCTTCATCGCACCGTCTCAAGAGCGGCTCTGGTTGCTGGCCCGTAACTTGTGGTGGAGTTGGGACCAGGATTCCACCAGTCTTTTTCGCGACCTCGATCCGTTGCGCTGGCGCGAGATCAATCACAACCCCATCTCGCTGCTCGGAGAGATTCCTCTGGCTGGGATTGAGCGCCGCGCCAACCAACTGGTGTTGCACAGCCGCATCAACTACGCCTACCGCCGTCAGCGCGAATATCTGGAGGCCGACCGCACCTGGGGCGCCACCCATGCCGGCGTGCTGCGGCCGCGGCCGGTGGCTTACTTCTCAGCCGAGTTCGGATTGCATGAATCGGTTCCCATTTACTCGGGCGGCCTGGGTGTGCTGGCCGGCGACCATATCAAGAGCGCGTCCGACCTGGATATTCCGCTGGTCGGTATCGGACTGTTTTACGGCCAGGGTTATTTCCGCCAGCGGCTCGACCGCGGCGGCTGGCAGCAGGAAGAGTATCTGCAGACGGACACCAGCCAGTTGCCCATGGAACCGGCGATCGGCAAGAGCGGCCAGCCCGTAATCGTGAAAATCGACACGCGCAGCGGCTACTTGCGGGCCAAGGTCTGGCGCATGAAAGTGGGACGCTGCGACCTGTTCCTGCTGGATTCGAACGTAGAGGGCAACGATCCGGAAGACCGCAAGCTGACTTCGCGCCTTTACGGCGGCGATGGCCGCGTCCGCATCCGCCAGGAGTTGCTGCTGGGCGTGGGCGGCTTCCGCGCGTTGAAGGAAATGGGCATCACCCCCGGCGTTCTTCACCTGAACGAAGGCCACAGCGGCTTTGCGGTGCTGGAAGCCATTCGCAGCCGCATGCAGGACGAAGGCGTCAGCTTCGGCGAAGCCGTGCCCCGCGTCAGCCGCGAGGTGGTGTTCACTACCCACACCCCCGTGCCCGCCGGCCATGACCGGTTCCACCCGGACCTCATCGAGGAACATCTTGGCCCTTTGCGCGAGAAACTGGGGCTTCCCCACGATGCGCTCATGGGGCTGGGGCGCGAGAACCCTGGCAACAACGGCGAGCACTTCTGCATGACTGTGCTGGGCCTGCGGATGGCGCGGCGCACCAACGCCGTTTCCGCCCTGCACGGCGAAGTCTCGCGCGCCATGTGGAAGGGCCTCTATCCCGGCCGGCCGGAGGACGCCACTCCCATCGGCCACATCACTAACGGCGTGCACGTCCCCACCTGGCTGGCGCCGCAGATGGTTCGGCTTTACGACCGCCACTTAGGAACCGGCTGGCCGGAGCGCAGCGGCGAGGCCACCACCTGGGAAGGCATTGAAAACGTCAACGATGGTGAACTCTGGGAGACGCATCTCAGTCTGAAATCGCGGCTGCTGCAGTTTGTGCGCCACCGTGCCGCCGAGCAGGCCGGGCGCCGCGGCGAATCCCCGGAGACGCTGCAGAAGCTGAGCCGCGTGCTCAGCCCGGACGCCCTCACCATCGGGTTTGCGCGCCGCTTCGCCACCTACAAGCGCGCCAATCTGATCCTGGCGGATATCGAAAAGCTGGCCTCCATGGTGAACGACCCCAAGCGGCCCGTCCAGTTCGTTTTCGCCGGCAAGGCCCACCCGCACGATGAACCCGGAAAGCGCGTGCTCCAGGAGATTGCCCAGTTGATGCGCAACGGCCAGTTCACCGACAAATTTGTGTTTGTGGAGGACTACGACATTAATGTGGGCCGCCATTTCGTCCAGGGCGTGGACGTCTGGTTGAACAACCCGCGGCGCCCGCTGGAAGCTTCCGGCACCAGCGGTCAGAAGGTAGTGCTCAACGGCGGCTTGAACCTCTCGGTTCTGGATGGCTGGTGGGCGGAGGCCTATGACGGGCTGAACGGCTTTGCCATAGGCATTGGCCGGACCCACTCCAACATGGACGTTCACGATTCCCGCGATGGCGAGGACCTTTACCGCGTGTTGCGCGAAGAAGTGATCCCGCTGTTCTACCAGCGCGACCGCGACGGCCTGCCGCGCGGCTGGATCAGGCGCATGAAGCGCACCATCCGCACCCTGGGCTGGCGGTTCAACGCGAACCGAATGGTTATGGACTACACGCTGAAGTGTTACGTCCCGGCCGCGGGCGGCACCTCGAGCGATATGAGCCAGACGATTTAAGGAAGAAGCTTTCAGCGATCAGCGATCAGCTAGACCAGTCACCAACGGAGCGTGCGCCTCGGTTCAAGCTGACCGCTGAAAGCCGATCGCTGAACGCCATTTACACCTTCGGCAAAGAGTTGACACACCCGGCCAATTTTGCATACAGGCGTTCCACGAGTTTTCCATTCCCGACCCAGCTAAGTGCTTGAAAGAATATCGACAGCGCTTTGGCCCGTGAATTGCTCTTTGGAACGCGTGACTAAAATAATCCAGGCCCACGGAGAGACGGTTGACCCCGCGTTCAACTCCTGCCCAACGAGTCACCTCGCTGAAACCCTCTAGCTGTCCACACATTCCTCACAGTCGTCTCTTCCTGGGCCTGTCATCAACCGATGGCAGGTTCAGGCCAATCTCGATTACGATAGTGGAATGGCCCAAGTCATGTTCGACGTGGAATGCCCCTGTTGCAACGCGGTCCTCAAGATTGACCCTGAGACCCGAGCCGTGATTGCGCACACCGTTCCGGTAAAGCCGCCCCCATTTGAGGATCTGGCGGCAGAGGTCGCCAAGCTCAAAGGCGAAGGGGCGCGGCGCGAACAGATCTTTCAGAAAAACTTCGAAGCCGAAAAGACTCATGGCAAAGTCTTGGAAAAGAAGTTCGACGAGCTCTTCAAGCGCGCCAAAGAGAACCCCGATCTCACGCCGCCCAAGCGTGACATCGACCTGGATTAGGCATTTCCCTTGGCGATTCGTCACCACGGCTTCCGGCACGGCGTCATTTCGCGGGGAGTCATCGGGCCCCTGCCTCGCGCGCTACGCCGATTCGGCCAACGCAATCCACGCTGCCAGTGACGCCAGTTTTTCGTCCTGACGCCAGGGCGGCCCCAGCGACCGGCCGAGTGTGTCGATCCGTTCCTGCAAGGGCCGCAATTCGAGGTGCCAGACCCCGGCGGCCCGGTCCCAAACCTCGCGCTCTTTGACTCGCTTCACGGGCAGCGAGCAACGCTCGCTGGCGCGCGCCAGCACTTCGCGGAAGAACTCGCCTTCCGCCGTGTGGATGAGCGGGTGGGATCGAAGGATGGCTGCCAGCTCCGGCAGGGGACGGCCCGATCCGAAAAGAATGCCGCTCCCAACCAGCCGATGCGTTTCCGAAAGCCGGGCCACCAGGGCGTTGATGGCGCCGGCGGCCAGCCACGCCGAACTCTCCTGGCAGCGGCCAATCAGCGCTTCCGCATTCCGGACGTCGAGCGAGGCAGCGGCATGATAGGGCTGCTTCGAGCCTGGAATCGCGGCGTCCGCAATATCGATTCGGCGCCGGTCCAGCATGATCGGGCTGCCGGGCGAGCCAGTGACCGCCACCGCCACGGCCCACCCGGAGTGAGCGCGAAAGCCCAGTGCCGCAGCGTTACTCATAGCAGATTTCGACTTCATAGCCATCGGGGCCGGCAACGTAAGCGTACGTCTGCAAACCCATGGCCGGCGTAGATTCGATTGCCCGATGCGGGCAGCCTCAGTGCGCGGGCGAAGCTGGCCTGGTGAACGAGGCCATGTTCGATTTGTCGACCAACGTAGCGCCCGTGTCCATGAAGACCGGCACCAGGGAACGGCTGCCCTGAACCGGGCTCGCATCTCCCGTCGGCTTGTCGTGGTGGAAACCATCGAGCACACGCATCGCGAAATACGCCATGGTGAAAGGCTTCTGGGCGATCGTGGCTCGAATCATGCCCTTGCCCATCCAGTTGAGCGTTCCCTCCGGCGTGTCCATGGCGATGACCGTCTTGTCCCTGAGACCGGCGCGGTCCAGCACGTTGGCCACTTCGATGCACGACAAGGCTTCCAGGCACACAAAAGCGTCCGGAGGAGTTTTCCCCTTCTCGATGAGGCTCTGCGTGCCGTCGAAGGCCTTGGTTGGATCACCAGCGATATTGATGACCTGCTGGATCTTGATGCCGGGGTTACGCGCCAGAACCCGCTTGAAACCTTCAAGCCGTTCATCGAGATTCCCCTGGCCTGGAATGGTGTAGAGAACCACGTTGCCCTTGCCGCTGAGTTCCTTGGCGAGACGCTCTCCACTCATTTGACCCGCCAGGTAGTTGTCGGTGCCGATGAAGGTCAGCCGCTTGCTTTTGGGGGAGTCCGAATCGATCGTCACCACGGGAATACCGGCGGCGGCCGCCGCGTCGATAGGTTCCCGCATCAGTTCCGGATCCGCCGCCGAGACGAGGATGCCGGAAGGCGTGATTTTCCGCTGAAGAAGGCTCATGAATTCCTCCTTCTCCGCCTTAGGATCGTAGGTATCCGGTCCCACCATCTCCGATTTGACCCCCACATCGCGCGCTGCCGCCCGCAAGCCCTCCGCAGCCTCTTGCCAGTACGGAATTCGCAAATTGGTGGTCACCAGAATATATACCTCCGTTGTCTCATGCCGTCCGCCACAGGCAGACAGCAGAGACATCGCCACAGATGCCAGGGCTACCGACGGTTTACTGACGATGTGCATACCTTCACTCTCCTTGGACTCCCTCGGACATCGAGTATACGTCTGCCGATGGAAAGTACGCAATCGAGTGGCAACCGGCGCAAATGGCGCTAACGGCGAAAGGCGTGGTCCAGTTCGTCGAGCAAGGCCGATAGCCGCGGGGCCACTTCGGTGTGGCCGCCGAAACGGAGCGCGTTGTAAGTGGTGGTGAACTCGACCACGGTTGTGCCCAATGGGGTGCGCGGCAGCCCAGCCGCGAATTCAGCCGGAGTAAACCACGCCGGTTTCTGGTAGCCGCGGCGCTTGAGGATGTGCAGCATTCGCTCATAGAGCAAAGTGGCGTCGGCCATGCTGGCCTGGCCGCGCCGAACGCGCTCCACATGGCGGCGCACCCGCAGCAATCGAAGCACTGGAGGGCCCAGCAGCCAGATAAGCATGCCAGCGACAGGACCCGACAGCACCCAAATGCCGAAACGGCGGGATGGCGCCAACACGTACGAATCCCATCCGGAACGGAGCGCCAGCAGAGCGTCGTACCAGCGGATGCCCAAACGCCGGGCGCCCTGCTCCATACGGTAGGCCAGCGTGCCCTGGCGGGTAATGTCATAGGTCACCACCCATTCCCGCCAAAAAGTTTCGGCTGCATCCAGGTAGAGCGCCACCTCGGTCAGCAGGGCGAAGTTGTTCGGGTTCGGATCGGGTGGTGTGGGGTCGAACGTGGTCCATCCGTGCCCGGGCATCCAGGCCTCCACCCAACTGTGCGCGTCGGAGGCCCGCACCAGCCACAAGTCCGAGACGGGGTTGTACACGCCGCTCTGAAATCCCGTGGCCATACGCGAGGGAATGCCAATCGAGCGAAGCATCACAGCCATGGAGGAGGCAAAGTACTCGCAGTGGCCCTTTTTGCGGGTGAACAGGAAATAGGCCAGCGGACTGGAGACTTGCCGGTCCGGGAGTTGCAGCGTGTAGCCGTAGGTGGTGCGCAGGTGGCGCGCAATGGCGCGCGCGCGCTCCAGGTCCGTGGTGAGGCCGGCCGTCACGGTGCGCGCCAGATCGGCAATGCGGTGGTCCATATTCGGCAGTTGGACGTACTGATTCCTGGCGATCAGGGACAGCACCGGAACCGGGTAGACCAAAGGCGCCCTTTCCGGTGGGTCGTCGAGCAGGCTGTATGCGTCGTAATGAAAGCCCGGAGGAGTAGGGTACCCTAACCGGTAACTGCCGCCTTCGGTGCGGTACAAAGAAAGCGCGTGGATGTCCAGGTTCACGGGGGTACCGGCGAAGAAAAGAGCGTCATTCTCGAACGGCTCCATTTCCACGCGGTAGCTGATGCCGCGGCCCGGCCGGATGTCGGCGAGCGCCGCCAGATTGGCATGCCCATTTTCGATCTTAACCGGAATTCTTGTGTGGGCCGGATTGGACCAGCGCTTGCCATCGAATTCGCTTAGCGACGCGCCGCGCCACTTCAGGCCAACGAAGGGCCTGGCGCTGAAGGTGCGGATGTGCATGACGGTCCGCGAACTGGTCTTGATTTCACCGATCTCGTCCAGGGTCACTTGATTGGAGAAACCCGGCAGGTGAAACCGGTGGGTCGCCAGGTGTGAGAAAGCCGCCTCGGCGGTGCGCGGCAATAGAAAGAACAGCCCGGCCGTGAGGGCCAGGATTCCGAATGCCACCGCTGCCGAGAGCAGTCCCAGGCGCGGGTGAAAACGCTTCAACCCACTGCGCGCCATGGCGTTCGATTTGTTCATCGACCGGCGAATCTCTCCCGAAGTCAAAGCCGCCGCGGCGAAGAGCAGATATAAGGCCAGAAATAAGAAAAAGCTGA
This sequence comes from Candidatus Acidiferrales bacterium, assembly GCA_035570275.1. GTDB lineage: Bacteria > Acidobacteriota > Terriglobia > Bryobacterales > Bryobacteraceae > DATMNI01. The sequence continues at coordinate 86,280 of DATMNI010000285.1, forward strand.
CATTTACCGACAGGATGGCGGCAGCCAGTAGCTCCAGAAAAGCGATGACGGCGGTGTACAGATAGTCCCGGCTGGTTCTTGAAGTAAGGACCTTGATCACCGCCAGGAAGAAGACCAGGTGAACCGTGGCGGTGAGGAAGTCACGGGAAATCAAGAAATAATCGGCCAGGAAAAAGCCCGCATACGCCACCGTCGCCAGCGTGGTGGCACGCTCGGACATATCGAAGCGCCAGGCCCCGCCGATCAACAGGCCGCGCAGCAGCAAACCGGCGGTGGTGAGCGCGACTGTAGGGGTGTCCAGGTACCCGGAACCGGCTACGGCAAGATATCCGCTGGCCACCAGCCCCAGCAACGAAAACTGAAAGAAACGTTCTACGGAGATCGCCGCGCTGGCCTCGGCACGAACCATGCTTTTATTGTAGCTATGAAGCTGTCAGCGTTCAGCTATCAGCTAACCAGAATTCCGCGCCTACGGCGCGTGCGCTGGGGTTTAACTGACCGCCGACCGCTCCAAGCTGAAAGCTGAAAGCTGATAGCTGATAGCTCGAATCTACCGTTCGCGCGTCTTGAGCCCGAACTCCCGCAGCAGTTCGCCGGCCGGCGAATAGACCCGGATGAAGTAGGTGCCGGCCTTGGTTTGGGGGATCTTGGATTCGACCTTGGAATCGTGTGCGGCGGCCGTGCCCTGCCAGACGGCGGCGCCGGCGGCGTCCACCATCTGCATGCGATATGTCGGGAAATCCGGCAGGCCCGCCAGATCCAATCGGACCAGCAGCGAGGTGTCCGCCGGCGCCCAAGCGGTGCTGGCAGCGCCGCGGGTGGCTTCGAGGCTGATCGCAAAAGGTGGACCCGCCATGTCCGAGCTGCCGGACCACCAACCAATCACGACCACCAGCGCGGCCACCGCGGCCCCCACGGAAATCAGGCGCAGCCAGCCCCACGGCCGCCGTTGCGGCTCAACCTGCGCTGGCCGTTGGCCGCTTCGAAACTCCGCCGCGGCGCCTCGCATGGAAGCGGTGTATTCGTCTATTTCCTCCAGGCGCAAACGGCACTGTTCACAGACCAGCAGATGCTCTTCGAAGGCATCGCTTTCGCTCTCCGGGAGATTCCCCATCGAGTATTGTTCCAGTTCGTCTTCATCCAAGTGACCGTTGCCGCCGTGTGTCATGCCACCATCACCCATAGTAAACTACTCTTTCTCGTAGACAAAGTAGTTTGGCCGTGGCAAGAGTCTCAGAAATTTGCAGGGCCGGGGAGAAGGGGTAAAACCAGGTTACGCTCGAAAGCCGGTCCGTTGAGCAAATCGACGCTGTCCCAGTTCGGTGAATCGCGCCTTGGCGCGGGTCTTGATTAGCCGGAACTGGGTTGGCGTAAGGCTCATCTCCCGGCAGATCTGCTCGGGCGGCTGCTCCTTCAGATAGAAGCGTATGAGTACTTCCCGATCGCGTTTGTGGAGGCTTCCCAGAACGCGCATCGCCAATTCCTGATTCTGTTTTTCAATGACCCGGCGCTCCGGGTCGGGCTGCTGATCGGAGACATTGAGCCGGGTATCCACATCGACCTGGTTGCGGCGCGCCTGGACCGCGGCGCCGATGGTGGCGGCCACCTGGCGGCGGGCGATGGTGCGCACGAAGCCCATGAGGCGCTCCGGTTCCCGCAACTCGCCCTTCTGGATGGATTGAGTGATGATCAGAAAGAGGTCGTGCATCCGATCGTCCAGATCCTGGGGGCCAACCTGACGCCACAAGTAGTACCTTACTCCCTTGGCGAAAACAGCATACAACTCCTCCATGGCGGATGGGTCCGCTGCGCGGATTCTCTCCACGAGGGCTGACCAGGACGGGCCCGGCACCGCGCCGGATCGAATGACAGGGTCGGCTTCGGAATTCATAGATTGCCCACTACCGAGTATGCTCCCCAATATCGGGGCCGGGCACGCCAGCCGCCAGATCGAATCATATCCAATTGCGCTTCCCGCAAAGCACGCGGCGGGTCCGCGCGCCGCCCGCCCCGGTTTAACTGGCCCCTGCCTAAATCGCCCCGGTTTGAATCGCCCAGGTTCGCATACAGAGCGCGGAACAAGGCGCCGCTTTCATCGGTTGTATCCCAATTGCTGCTGACCACGGACTGTGCGCCGGCCAGCAGCCAGGCGCGCGTCAAACCCACCAGGCCGGTACCGGGTAAGCTGGCGCCGGCGGCGGAATGGCACCCGCTCAGCACCACCAAACCCGCGTGAGTGCTGAAGTGTGCGATCTCCACCGGCGTCAGAAGCTCCATTTCGTTGCGATCGGTCAGGCTGAGCGCGATCATTCCGGAAGCCGGGCGCTCGGAGGATTCCACCACGTGGGTGGCGAAATGCACCACGGCTGGATTGCGCCGGAGTTGTTCCAGCAACCTGCCGCGTGAGGCGTCGCGGCCTCTGAGCAGCGTGTGCTCTCCGTTCCAGATACGGGCGCACGCGTCCAGTTCGACGCCGCTCGCCACCAGCCGAGGCAGCACCAGCGGTCCACTCTCGACCGAAGTCCTTAAGAGGCTCGGAAGCCATGCCCTCCCGTGGCGGTTCCCTGCCAGGCGTGGATCAGCGGTATTGTAGACCGGATCGCCTACTCCGACAAAGAGTGGAGAGGCCGGCTCAATGCCGGGCTGGCTGTTCCGCCGGGCGCGCGATTCCACCCAATATCCAACGCCCGGGATGAACTCGATCACATGGTGTTCGACCACATATGTGGGCTGCGGCCCGCCGCCGCCATCCTGGTCGCCACTATCGATTAGTGCGGCCACAGGAGCATCGAACATCCCATGGTCGAGCGCGATCAACCAACGCGTCTTCCGCTGAAACCGTGCCCCCAGCTCTCCAAACAGCGTGCGGTAGAGCTTCGCCGACACCTGTGAAGCGCCGGGTGTATCGTCACGGACGGCGCGCGCCGCGGCCTCAACTTCCAGCTCAATCTGCTTCCGCGGAGGCAGAGCATACAGCGCCAGCGCGTGGTTGTCGAGCGCCCACATCCAGGAGACGGAATCGCCCAGATGGAAGCTGAACAGCACCGAATCGGCGTCAATAGCCGCCTGTGCCTTGCGCAGCAAGTCCGTGGGCAAGGGCGCGGAAATAGCGTCACGCCCGGTCTCCATCCGGATCAGCTCGGCGCGAATCACGCTGGAGGCTTCCTCCGCCCGCGGATCCCTGGTTGGCAGAAGACTGGTTGCCAGAGAACTGGTTGCCAGAGAACTGGTTGCCAGGGATCTGGTTGCCAGGGATCTGGTTGGCAGAGCTTTGGTTCGCAGAGCCTCCACCTCGGCCCGTTGCAACCGTTTGAGCATTTCCCAGTATTGCGGAGGCAAATCGTCGCCCGTGGCGGTGTGGCGGCTGGAAACGAGCGCCCGCAGACTGCTGGCGCGATTCTCTTCCGCGGCTTCAAAGGTTTCGCCAATCAGCGCCGCGTCGCCGGTTTGCAGGTAGAGCCGGTTGCCCGCTTCGACCATGGCGGCATGGACCAGTTGGAGCCAGCCCTCGGCGCCGATGCGGCTGGCATCGTCCGGCGGAATCGACCAGCGCCAATCGCGCGCCAATCGCACGGAGATCCGCAAATCCGACACCGCATCGCGCAGCCGGCCCTGCGCCAGACGAACCTTGCCGCGGTAGTGGTAGACGTCCCAGGAGGGGATCGGCCCCCGGGGGCCGGCGGACAGTTCGACGGCTCTGTCCAGCAGCGCGGAGGCGGAAGCCAGATCGCCCTGTTCCAGGCGGAGACGCCCCAGGTTGCGGTAGCAACTGCCGAGCGTCAGATGGTTCAGTTTGCGAAGCCGGTACGCTTCCAGCAACGCCGGTTCGGCTGCCGCCAGCTCGCCTCGTTTGAGGAATTCCTCGCCGGCGCGGTTCCAGCCGATGGCGGATAGCTCGACCAGGCCTTCGCGGTCGGCGGCGTCGATGCCCTGACCGAACATTTTGACAGCTTCGGGCATGCGGTCCTGACGCGCGCGGAGAATGGCGGTCTCGAACAGAAGCTTGGGCATTACTTCGCGCCGGCGTTCGCCCGACAGCCGCTCCAACGCACCCTGGGTCCATTGTGCGGCGGTATCGAGCGCCCCCATCTCGGAATACAGAGAAGCGATGTTCATGGCGAACAAAGCGGTCGAGGTGGGGTCGTGGGCGGCCGTGGCTATACGCTGCGCTTCCAGGTAGGAACGGAGGGCGGGTTGATACTGGTGAAGAGCGAACTGAGTACTGCCGATATCCCCAATGGCGCGGGCCGCCAGATCGTCCACGTGCGCCGCGAGCGCCGCTTTCCTCAACGATTCAAACCGTTCGGCGGCTTCACGGTAGCGATCCAAACGGAATAGTTCAAGACCTTCCTTCAATTGCGCCAGCAGGCGCGCACGAGTCGCCTTGGCTTCCTCGGCGGAAGGCAGGGTCTTCGCCCTGGAATTTGGAACGGCTGGTGGCGCCGTGCCGACTAGCGGGAATGCGAGGAGGCAACAAGCCAGGACTTTGGCTGTTTTCAAGAGACTCCGGCTCCCTGCGAAGCTCGTTACTTAGAATTTAAAGGGAATTCCTATTCTTTTGGAGGCATCCTGTTTCCAGAAATGCCCCCAAAGAATAGTAGCAGTTTTCACCCAAGATAGGTGGACCCCCGATTGGGGGTTATTCGCATGTCGCGCCTGTGGACAGCGCGGTGGGTTACTTCAAGTCAGTTTAGATCCACGAACCGCCAAACACAATAATAATCGGCTCACTAGGCATCGTTCACTGCAAGAGACCGCTTCGGTATCGAAGCGATCATCTCTCGATTTCAGGCTAGCGTGCGAGTTTTGTGCTGCCGGGCGGCATTCCGCTAAATGGTTGGAATTAAAAGGAATTTTATTTTTATTTTCTTGTGATCGTTTATAGTCAATCCGTGAGAAACGCACAGTTGGATTTCTTTTCAGGGTGAATTCGAATACATCTGAGGAGCCAGCGGCGGGGCTTGCAGAGTCGTGTGCCTTGGAGTGCGGATTTCCGGGGCCTGCCTTCGCAGCCGCGATCGTATGTATCCTCACGTTGCGGCGATGGACGCAAGCCCGGCGGCTATGACTCTGTGGCTATGACTCGGCGGCTATGACTGGGCTATGACACCCGGGTGCTTTCGCGGCAGCGCCTCGGCGTGCCGGCAGTTCGTCGATCTTCCGTAGCAGACGGCGCCGACGACAAGCACACCCCGTGGTGAACCCAGGACTTCTGGGGCTTGGTTGCGGCGCAGACTACGAAACCGCGCCGCCTACGAAGACATCGAATTCGCGGAACTGAGCTCCGAACTCGACATGCTGGTAATCCCTTGGATGCTGCCCTTCATACCAATGGCCAGGCCGATCATGGTGAACATGACGAACGCCAGCAACAAAGAGTATTCCACCAGATCCTGACCATCTTCGTTCGTGAGGAAATGCGATCGGCAAGGTGTCATAACGTAATCGAGCCTACCGGCATTGCGGTGCCTGCTCAATAGCGTTTTTAGACAACTCAGGAAACGTTACCAATGGTTAACAGGGGAACTCCGGTACCTGCTGTCTCAGCCGCGGCGTCCGCCGGTCCGGTACTGGTGCTTATCGGCAACCCAGCGCGCTTCGCCGTACTCGCCCAGCGCCACCGTGCCCGACATTTTTCCGCCCTCCGCCGTGGCGGTGAACTGGCCGGTGAACTGGAAAGCCACCCGCGTGCCGTCGGTCGGCAGCCCACTCTGAAAGCGCACCGTGTTGGCCGCCACGGCGCCGCTGAGATCGCCGGAAGCGAACTCGCCGTGGTGCGTGCCCACCAGTTTGCCGCCATCCTGCTCAATGACCAGGGTGTGGTTCACCGAACCGTGCACGAAGTCCATGCGCAGATCCCATTGCCCGGCCACGGTGGCCGGCTGGCCCGATGGCGGGGCCGGCGGGGCGGCGATCTTCGGCGGCTTCGAGAGCAGCGCGTACAGGCGGTCGGCCACCACCTTTTCATCGCCCGGCATCATCTGGTAAGGCACAATGGCGACCGTGCTGGCCATGTTTCCCGACATGCCTCCCGCCATGCCTCCCGGCCGGTTGCCGGTGGCCCCGGCCACCACGATCCGCGGCTCCGTATCGAGTACGATCTTGCTCACTTCCTGTCCCGTGATGCCGAGTTTGGCGCCGTCCCACTGAATGATCAGTTCCGGCGTGCGATTGGAAAGGTCGGCCGACGGCTGGTTCACCTTGGTGGTTACGCCATCCACGCGCTTTACGCTCGTGGCGATGTGGTCGAGCCAGCCTTCCCACTGCGCCCACTCGGCCTTATGGTCGCGCTTGACCCACATTTCCACCGCGGCCAGCATGCCCATGATTTCTTCCTTACCCACTTTCAGGGCGCGGCCGAACGCATGGTGGGGAGCGCTGTTGATCCAGGCGCCCCGCAGCAGGCTCTTATCGCCCAGCAGCAGACCGGCCGCCTGGGGGCCGCGGATGCATTTGCCGCCGCTATAGGCGACCGCGGTGGCGCCGCGCTGCAGGTGAACATTGGGATTGATGGTCAGGATCTCCGCCGCCGCGTCCACCACCAGCGGGACGTTGTGGCGCTTGCAGGCCTCGGCCACCACGCTGGTTCCCAGCGGTCCGTCATCTCCAGGACCGGCCAGGATGTACGCCACGGCGGTGCGTTCGTTGAAGGCCGCTTCCAATTCGGCCTTGTCGTGAACCACTACCAGCTTCACGCCCAGCATGCGGATGGCGTGGTCATAGACGTTGTGCGAGTAGGCGGGAAGGATGGCTTCGCTCTTCAGCCCGGTGAGATTGGGCAGCCGCTGCATGCGCTCCGGGTTGCCGCCGGCGATGGCCGAAGCCGTAAAATGGGCAACGGCTGCGCAGCATCCGGCGGTCACGATGCCCCATTCGGCGCCCGTCAATTCGGCCAGACGCTTGCCCACGCCATCCATCAGCTCATCCATATTGACGAAGCCGCGGGAGGCCTGGTCCATGGCCCGCTTCACTTCCGGCAAGGTCTGGGAGCCGGTGATGATGGTGAAAGTGCCGCGCGCGTTGATGACCGGCCGCACCCCGATGGAGCGGTACATTTCGGCGCCGATCTCCAAAGGCGCGCCGACCGCCTGACGGACGCTGCCCCCCAAGGCTTGCGCCGCGGCCAGCAGACCGCCCTGACGGAACAGATCCCGGCGGCTGTAACCCGCCCACGGCGACTTGACGTTTTCCCAAAAGTTACTTGGCATGGGGCGATCCCTCCTGAGCAGCATGAATGGCCGCCGATGAACGCCGATGAACGCGGATAGAGCAAAGTTCTTTGTGCTATCGGCGTTTATCTGCGTTTATCGGCGGCCAACTCTGTCTCTTCCTAGAAGTAGAACTTCGCGACTACTTGCACGTTGCGTTCGCCCGTGGTGCTGGAGATTTCGCCGAACGTCGCCGCGCCGACCGTCTGCGAAACCGGGCTGTTGAAGATCGGTGTATTGGCGAGGTTGAACGCCTCGCCGCGGAGCTCAAACCATTTGTGCTCCGTCACCGGAAATTTCTTGGAGAGCGACAGGTTGAAAATCACCGCACCCGGGCCGCGCTCGACTCCGGGTCCGGCATCGCCGAAGGTGAACGCCGCGGGCTGAAGATATGCGCTTTGATCGAGCCAGTGGTTTCCGGGACCAACGATATGGGAATCGCTAGGTGTGCCGACAACCTGGGCGCGCGCGCTGCGCGCTAGAGTGCCGGAGCGGTCGGTGGCCTTAATGACCAACGGGAACCCGGTGTGCGCCGTAAAGCTGCCTCCCAATTGCCAGCCGCCAACCACGTAATCGGCGGCCTTGGGAATACCGGCTCCCAACTTCTTCCCCCGGCCGAACGGCATTTCGTAGTAGTAGGAGGCCACAAAGTTGTGCCTGACATCGGCCAACTGCGGGCTCCATTCGGAGCGGCGGTCGTAGAGATTCTGCATGTAGGCCGACTGCGGACCGGACTGACCGCCGTCACCGTAGTAGCCGATAGAGTCGGACATGCCGTGCGCCCAGGTGTAGGAGATCTGATACTCAATCCCCATGCTGAAACGCTTGTGCAGCGAGACCTGCATGGCGTTGTACTTCTGGTTGGCGCCGGTTTGCGTGCCGGAAATTTGCAGGATTTCGCTGGTTAGCGCCGGATTGCCGGCCATATACGGGCTGGCGAAGACCTGGCCGTTGACGAGCTGCTTCTGAAAGAAGGGCATGGCGGCGACCAAGTGCGTGCCGTGCTGGCCGATATAGCCCACGCTGAGCACGTTGCTGGCCGGGAGCTGATACTCTGCCATCAGGTTCCATTGCTGCACGTCAGCTGGACGGATGTTCGGATCCCAGAGCCGGATATTGGCGCCCTTGTACGGATCCTTGGGATTGATGGCGCTCAGTCCCTGATCGAGCGTGCTGCCGGGCAGATTGCCCAGACTGC
>DATMNI010000286.1:0-34584 GCA_035570275.1 Candidatus Acidiferrales bacterium
AGGATTCAAAACCTCACCTTTGAAACCACGACCGACGCGGACAACGCCCACACCCGGGCCGGTTGGGATTGGCGCGACGTGTGCGCGTCGGCGGTGGTCCTGATTTGCATCCTGGGGTCGTACCTGTATTTCCGGGGGTAAGCAGCGTGAGGCGCTAGGGGGATCCTGCTGGGGTCTATGCGAAGGGACCAGGCTGGATCGACTGGGCTGGATCAAGGTTGTTCCGGGTTCAGGACGGAGAATCCTTCGATCGCTGCAATCTCGCACAGCGTATAGCTCACTGTAGATTACACGTCTGACTTTCCTCTCAGCGGCCATTGCATAGCCCTCCCTGGACCAACCGGATCCCAGGCCGCCTCTTCTTAGCGACGCGCCGCGGTTTCTTCTTACCTCCCTGGCTCTTCCCCTTGGTTTTTTTCAGCCGAATAAGCCGAATCGCCTTTTGGGCGCTTATCGCAGCCTTTCGCGAACTTGCACTGGGATTCTGTGGGCACTTCGTGCCTAGGTGACGCTCCAGGTTCTTGCGTTTCAAATGAGTGCCGCAATGTGGGCAGCAAGTGCTAATTCCCGGACCGATCCCGGATATAGCGAGCGGCCGAGTTGCCTTCGGCTGACTGTCGGCTGGGGAATAATGGGCGATGGAGGGTGGACGGGCTTGTTCCCTATCGCAGGTGTCGCCGCAGTTCTGCGCAGACTCGGATGGAATTTGGAAGAAGTCGGAGCCGGATAGGTGTTCAGAGGGCGATGAACCGGTGAATGAGGCTGAATCTCCGCTGTGCCGGCCCGATGCGGATCGCTCAGTTGAGACGGGCCTGAGATAGCGCCGGTTGTGCTCTTCGCTGTAATGGCGGAGCAGATCAGTGGCTTGACTGCCGCAGGCCGGGCAAATCTGAACGCGATTGGGCTTCGTTGGGTGCTGTTTCAATACCGTTTTGCTTTGCCCAAGTGCCGTAACAGTATCTGCCGTTTTTGTTTGGTGTAGGGTGCTCCCAGGAGTTGTGTCTGGCTGGTTTACCTGGGTATCCGATACAGCCGCGCCAGTGATGTGATCGCTACTGCCGCCTGCGAGTGGCAGTGCATGAGCGCGAACCTTGTTCTGAGGCGCGAGATATTCAGGGTGGGCCTTCTTCAAATGACGCAGTAGCTTGGTCACACTACAGCCACAAGCCGGGCACTTCTGCCGATGAATCGGGTAAGCGGGCACTGACGAGAATGACCGCATCCCCTGAATGGTCCCCGTGCCGTAGCAGAACATGCAGTTTTCGTTATTCCCGCCACATGTGCAGCTTCGGCTCATGATGCGACCTGTCGGCTGTGTTTCCACTTGATTTCCCATCTTTCCCTCATCATATAATTGACGCCTCCAAGAACGGTTACCAAAACGTAAATAGCTTGCAAAGAGAAATTTAGTGAGATTTAGTAAGAATTTCAAAGCCGCGGCGCGAAGGAGGCGAAGAGTGCTGAACCGGGAAGCCAGTGAGACGTCTTGTTTCCTCAATGCGTTCTGCCGAAAAAGGGAGTATCCTGAAAGCGAGATAAAAGCAACTCTACTCATGATGAACTGCTTCCAGGTTGTGAAGAGCGTCTTGGATGACACCTACGCTGAGATACCGGGCGACGATCGGGACGAACAAATCAAGGCCCGCCTGAAAAAGTATCGGCCTGAGTTTAGAAACCTTCTGCGTAGTCAGAACATCTGCTATGAAGATCCGGTGTCGCGGTTCGCGTACATTTATGAGTACGTCTCGTCGCACGCAAACATGGTACGCGGCGCTATCTGTCTTGCCGACGAGCTAAAGGAACTCTTTAAGAAGGAGCGAGTCACAGCCTCGTGTATCGGCGGCGGACCTGGCAGTGATCTGGTTGGCATTCTAAAATACTTGAGTCGGCGCTCCGAAAAACCCGCCCTCACTTGTTACTTGCTCGATAGGAACAAGACGTGGAAGGAGTGCTGGTGCGACCTCGATGGCAAGCTAGAGATCAATATGAGGTTGAGTACGTCATACATGGACCTTGACGTGTGCGAGCCGGATTCCTACGAACCGTACTCCAAATATTTGAAGGCGGATCTATTCACCTTCGTATACTTCGTTTCCGAAGTGTTCGCCCACATGAAAAGGGCGCAGCCATTTTTCGATCACTTGTTCGCCAATGTGAGGCCTGGCGCGTTGATGCTGTTCATTGACAACAACGATTCCCGGTTTTACAAATGGTTCGACCAAACGGCGAAATCAAACAACATGGAAATCGTCGCGCAGGTCAATGACAGGTACGTGATTCCACCTGATGAACAAAAGGATGACCTCGGCGAGTACTACGCCAAGTTCGGCTCGCCGAAGCTACAGGCAAACGTCGTTTTCAGGGTAGTGAAGAAGGGTGCAGAGTGACTATTTCCGCTAGTTAGTTAGCGCTCCTCGCGCTCCGCGATGAAATCAGCGGTCATTGAGCCCGGAATCTTCGCAAGCCGTCGTCGCACTTCTGGTAATCCTGGCGCCGGCCCGAAGTTCCGCAGTTCCTTCTGGAGATTTTCGAGATATGTGAGGTCAAGTTCCGGAGAATCGGGCGCAGATGTGGCTTTGACAACCGTCACCAGGACATGCTCATTCTCTGCCAGATCCAGCGGTTGTAGGGGCCTTAGGACGCCATTTTCGTATACAGCATCAACCTGCATTCCCATGGCACTATTGTATGCCCTCTCGGGGACGTGGGCTGCTTCGGCGCCCATCGAGGGGGGATGGGAAAGGCCGCAACCGGGGCAGCCCGCGACCCGGAAGTCGACGGCGTTACAGAGACGATCGAGGCCCTCAAGCAAACAGGAGCCGGCCCTTGGGTTCGGGGATCGGGCGTCCAAGCTCCCGAGCGGTTTCCAGCCACTCGGCGATCACAGTTTCGGCGTTAGCGAGGGCCTCTTGCCGCGTAGCTCCATCGGCTGCGCAGCCAGCCAACTCCGGCACTTCAGCGATAAACGCCTGGTCTTCGTTACTCCAGTAGAGAATGATCTCGTACTTTGTCATTCGGCCCCTTCTGCCAGTTTATATTGAATAATGATTTTGCGCACCTGCTTGACCTGATAAGGTTTGGCCAATGAGTTCCGCGGCTGGAGGTTGAGGATCTCGGCGACATCTTCGCGGGTGAAAATGTGGTGGCTGCCCCTGATCCGCTCGGCGAACCCAAGCCGCGATAGGAGTGTGCAGAGCTCGCTAAACCGGATGTTCGCATCGGAAGAGCCCCTCAGCACTCGTAAGATAATCGACTCGGCCACTCTTGATTATGAGCACACCTTCAAGAGCAGGCGCCTTTGAACGGGTCGAGGCGGGGAATTGCGGGCCGCCTCACTGGCCCCGGTTCAGGTAATACTTGAGCAGGCCGCCGTCGATGGGCAATACGCGCCGCCGGTCGCCATCTAGATCGGCCGCAGGCGATGGCCGCCAGGAATCGCTTGCCCCGGCAGCCGCGCCAATGCGACTTGGGATATACTCGCGTGCAGAAAGACGTGCTGAAAGACGTGCTGAAAGAAAGGTTTCGATCATGAAATTCTCGCGCAGAACCGTGATGCAGTTTCTTGGCGCCGGCGCCCTGACGCCGGCCGCCCAGTTGCCTCTGGCGGCGGCTCAGGTTCCACCTCCGCCCAAGGAAGGAAAGGACACTCCCAAGATCGCCGTCGGTACCGGAGATGGCGGTGGTTTTGGCGGCGGCCGTGGTGGCGCCGGACGCGGCGGTGCGGCTCCTGGCTCCGCGACTCCTGGCGCCGCGGCCCCTGCCGGCGCTGCGTCGAATACCCCTCCCGATCCCTCGCTTGGTCCGCGCCGCATCAAACAACTTGGTGTCGACAACGTGCTCGGCGGCGGCGGGCCCGCTCCTTGGACCGAAGAAAGCCTCAACGCTACCACCGAGCGCTGGAAGGCCGCCGGCATCACGGTCGGCAATTTGATGATCAACCTCTCGGGCGACATCATCTACGGCAAGGCCGGCAACAAGCGCGACGAGGATATCGAAAAGATCAAACAGTCCGTCGTGGCTGCGGGCAAAGTGGGCCTGCCGGTTGTCGAATACAACTTCTACGCGCACCGCGCCATGGAAGGCTACTTCGAGGAGACCGATACCGCCCGTGGCAACTCCGGCTGGACCGGCTTCGACTATGAACTCGTCCAGACCGCCGCCCAGCAATACCAGGCCAAGGCGGAGGAGAAGGGCATGAAGTTCAAGGATCTGCCGGCACTGCCCAACGAAGGCGCCCATAATCTGGATGAGATGTGGAACAACATTACCTACTTCCTGAAAGCGGTGATCCCAGCCGCCGAGAAGGCCGGCGTCCGCATGGCCCTGCATCCCAACGACCCGCCCGCGCCCATCAGCCGCGGATCGCAGCAAATCATGGGCTCGGTAGCCGGCTGGAAGAAACTGATCAGCATCGTCAACAGCCCCTCCAACGGCATCACTTTCGATTGCGGCGTGACCCGCGAAATGGGCGAGGACCCGATCGAGGTCTGCCGCTATTTCGCTTCCCGGGACCGCATCAACCACGTGCATTTCCGCAACGTCCAAGTGATCAAGCCCTACGAACGCTACCGCGAAGTGTGGATCGACGAAGGGATGAATAACATGTTCGCCGTGATGAAGGAACTGGTGAAGCACAAGTACTCGCACCAGATCTATCCGGAACACCCGCGCCGCCTGGATTACGACGTGGAGCGCGGCCCGATCGGAGGCTACCCCGGCGGCGGCTCCTATGCCGCCATCGCCTACAATGTCGGCTACGCCCGCGCCATGCTGCAAGCGGCGATGTCGTAAGTTCCGGTTGGCGGGCCTGCTTCAGCGGTACGGCGCCCGATAGCAAAAGACCGTCGCCGAATGTGCCGCGGCCTCCGCCTGGTTCCACACCAGGCTGGCAGGCGGCCGTCCGGCGGCCAGATGCACCGCTTCTTCCGCCACCAGGGGCGGCTGCGGAAAGCAGCGTACCCAGATCGCGCCCGAGGTCTGCCGTGCCAATGCGATCAGTTGCTCGGTCGGCGCCGCGCGTTCCAGGAACTGGGCCCGCTTCTTCGTCCACAAATACGCCACATTGTGCAACAGCATCAGCGTGACGACCGCAATCGCCAGGCGCGGCCGCAGCGGCCATTTCTGTGCCGCATGTGCCAGCGCCAGACCGAACAAGAGCGCCAGGCCGGCGCTGGCCAGGTACGTCTGGCGGCTGGGGATTTGGGTGGAATAGGTCAGGAAACTGTAGGGCGTCAGGCCGATGCCGATCCACGCCAGCGCCACCAGTCCCGACCGCTGTAACCCGCGCTCCCTGGAGAGCACGATCACCATTGCCGCCGGCCAGCCCCAAATCCACAGGACGCGGGCGACTCCATAAGGCCAGGTAATCCAAAACGGCGCGTGCAGCGAGAAACTGCCGTCGGAAAAACGGAAGGAGTTGGACCGGCTGACCGCAATCGACGCCAGCGCCAGCAGCACCAGAACAGTGTGCCAAGTGGTCGCGACCCTCCGGGTCGCGACCCCCGGACCCGTGAGAATGAACAACGGCAGCAGAATCACGGCTGACTCCTTGGACAGCAGGGCGAGCGCGAATAACACGGTCCCCGCCAGTTCCAGCCGCCACCAGCCCTTGCCCGCGCCCTTGCCCGCGCCGGCCCGCAGCCAGCACAGCAGCGACGCCATGCCAAAGAAAAACACCAGCAACTCGTTGATCGCCGAAAACCACATCACGGCTTCCTGATGGCCTTCCTGCACTGCGAATAGCAAGGCCGCCCAGAACGCCGCCGCCCGCATTCGCGGCCATGCCATGGCCACGAAGTACAACAGCCATACATTGGCGATGTGCAACAGCAGACTGGCGGCGTGATAGACCATCGGGTTGACGCGCGCGGCCTGCCACAAGCCCCACATCGTCCAATAGCTGGTGGACCTGAGACGGAACTGCGCGTCCCGCAGCAGCATGGGCAAACCCGATGGCGACCCGTAGCTCTGCGCCTGCGCCAGGTTCGGGTAATCGTCGGCTATCAGCGGAATGTTGAGCGACGGAGCGTAAGCCAGCAACGCAGTCAGCGCCAGCAACGACAGCTTAATCACGTGCGGGATTTGCGGATGCGGACGAGGATTCACCAGATTACAGTGTAGTGAGAACGTGACGATACCGTTTTAACTCGTTGCCGGCAGTCTAACGGCTCGGGCATGATTCGTGCTCTACCTTCGGTTACACAGGTTAAAGAACACACGACATACGGCCAGGAGGCCTACCCTACCCTAAATCCAAACCCGTGCTCCCTTCGTATTCCGATTCAGTACAGGACGCGGAATGCCGCCCCGAGTACTTGAAAACCGTCACATCATAAGGAGAAACGAACAATGTTCAACCCTGGCGTTTTAGGGGGAAGCCGCAGAAAGTTCCTGCGCGGAACTGCCGCAACTGGATTGGGAATCAGCGCCCTGATGTCTTTGACGCGCACTGAAGCGCTTGCCGATGACGACAAGAACGACGAAGGCGAGCTTAAGAAGGGCGATTTCGACATACTGATTGCGGCCGAGATCGCCGAAGCACTGGCGGTTACAACCTATACCAACATCATCAACGTCGCGCCATTCTTCACCCGGCTGGCGCCCGACGACCAGGGCTATCTGGCGGCCGCCCGGCAGGAGGAGATGTCCCACTACCTGCTCGAGAAGTCAGTAAGCCAACAGGACAGCCCCTTCATCAAATTCTTCTATCCGAAAAACATGTTCACGAACGCGCAGGTGACGTTGAACACGCTGGTAACGCTGGAGGACGCCTTCATCGCGGCCTATCTGGTGGGCGTGCGGCAATTCAGCAACGACGATTTGAAGGTCACCGCCGCGCGCATCATGGGCATTGAGAGCGATCACCGGACACTGGCACGAGTGGTAGGCCCTGGCGTGGCGGCGCAGGATGGTGGTCCGATCGAGAACATCACTGGTATCCAGGGCGTTGCCGAGAGTGTCGATCCGCCAAATAACAACGGCTATGAGCGCACGCTCGGGTGGACCGTAATTCAGCAGGCCGTGAACGCGCTGCTGCCATTCGTGGATCAGGGCATGGCGCTTGCGGCCGGGTTCGACACGACGAAGAGCTTTACGTTCGTGCCATTCAGTCCCGTGCTGCCGACGCCGCTCGGCGACTTCCATTCGTTTAAGGGCTGAGGAAACGGCGCGCCTGGCTCGGGCGGAGGGAGAGTCTCCCTGCTCGCATCCAAGCGCGCCTTTGACCCGGAGACTCCAACAATCCTCGCGGCCGTGACTTGCCGTGACTCGTTTCTGTCGCGAAACGGTCCTGCGCTGTAGAAAGAAGCAACCACTCCCTAACGGTCGTGGCTCTGATGACCTCGTTGACAATACAAGACTTCGCATCAGAGCCGTGACCGTTAGGGAGCGGTCTTACGCGCGGAAACCGAGTTTCGCGACAGAAACTAGCTCACGATCTCTGCATCGCTGCCTGAGGCGCTTCATCGCTGAGCCGGGGCAGCCACTGCTGGTGGCCTTTCACAACGGAGACTCGTTCCCGAGAGCGATCCGTACCAAGCCAGGCCGGGCGATAACCTGGCGTTGCGCCGAGCCTTATGTTGCCCACCGGGAAAGCTACTGGGCGAGCCTCATGTTCGAGTTGCGTTAGAAGCTGCGTTATGAAGACGGCTACGCTGGGGGGTGAGCGCCGTCATTTCACTTTGTTCCATTTCTCCTGAAGTGGTACGTTAAAGAGGCCGTCACATAAGACCGCAGTGGAAACCCCGTAACGCGTTCGAAAGGGTCGCCCTCGCCCGCCAGCGCCAACGTTTCCAGCGTCTGGCCCCCGTAGCCGCTCGCTATCAACACGTTCACACCAATGTCGATTCCCTTGCTTTCAAAAGCCCGCACCACGGCGCCGCGGAATTCCCGCACCGGAACGGAATCGAATCCGTCGCCCAAAGGCTTCTTACCCACATCCTCATACTCGCCGCGCGCCACCAGATGGAACGGTAATTTATCGATGGTTCCAAGAATACTCCAGATCAGCCGGGGCGCTTCGGGCGTCGGTTCGCCGGTAATGCGGTCGCGGGCATCCGCGCGTGCGAATAGCGCCTGCAAAAAACCATGCCCGAAGTTGTGCCGCGCGGTGACGGCGATCGATCTCACCAGGCCCGGCCCTTCGTCCTGCTGCAATCCGGTATCGTTCGAGATTCGCGCAAGCTGTTGCGCCGTCGTGACGTGCGCCAGCGTGACCCTGAACTCGGTTTGCGCGATCGTCTTGCTGGCGGCAAGCTGGTAACTCCGTGCTTTGCTGACGATGGTGCCTCCGAAGATCGCCGTCGTCCCGATTCTCGGATCGTTGACGTGAAACGCCTGCCCGTAGCTCAGCGATACGGTCGGCAAAAACGATCTCTTCTCCGGCGGAAGAAACGTCAGAGTGCCCTTGGGCGAATTGATCATGGCGCGCCGGGAAAAGGAATAGCCGGGGCGGTACAGATCCCGGTTGTCCATGGTCACCTGGTCCCCGCGATAGCCCACGTTGTAGTGCAGAAACCGCAACAAGGTGCCATCTGCCGCCACATAGGGACTGTAGAAATTGATGGTGATGTTGTTCGCCGTCACCGGCTGAAAAATCCCCGCGTCGTTGGCCCGGTCCGGATTGACCCTGTCCAGGTCGAGCGCGCGCGGCGCCTCCCGCCGGAAATCCATTCCCGCCAGCAGCGAAAACGCCTGGCTATAGCGCTCCGCGTAAAGAATATCCTCGCCATTGGCGTTGCGATGCTCGCTCTGCCGAATCCATCCGTCGCCGAAATTCGGCCGCACATCCAGCGTGTAATAGCGGTAGTAACCAGAGAACTGAAATTGCCGCCGCTCCGTGAGGTGCCACACGTCGTTGAGGATCAGGGCGCCGTTGGAAGTCTCTTCGCGCTGCCTGGAATCGATGGTGTCGTCAGGCACCTTCGTGTCGATCGGAATGACCCCCGGTTGATAGGCAAAGCCGTAGTAGCCGATGCCATAAATCGTGAGATCGTGCTTGCCCAGCGTGAAAACTTTCGACACGTTGCCCTTGTACTGCTTGCGATGTTCCAGTCGGTGCAGGAACCCATTCCCGTATGAAACCTCCAGTCCGACCCAGGCCTTGTTTGCCGGATTGGACGGGCTCCAGCCGGTCACCAGGTTTAGATCGCGATAATCGGCGCTCAACCGCACCATCGGCTCCAGCCGGTCGCGAAGACCAAACGTAATCGCCGAGTTCACGGAGTTGTTACCCTCCCGAACGTTGAAGGCCCCTCCATCCGTCTGCACGGTTTCAACGGCGATTGGAATAATGACGTTGGGGTCCGCGTAGCCATTGCCGTGGGCATTAGCCGGCAGATTGTTCTGGAACAGAAAGCCGCCGATCTGGAAGAACATCGAAATCGGCTCGCCGTGATCCCCGGCTACGCCCGGCACAAAATACTGCGGCGGTTTCACGCCGCCGGCTGGAGATTCTACAGGCATCCCCGGAATCGAAACGGGCATCCCCGGTCTGCCTGGGTTGGCATCCAGGGTTTCGTCGCGAATCATCAGGCGCTGCGCCGGATCGGGAGCGAACACCCAGGCGTCGGACACATCGGCCGAGACCGTTACCGATTGGTTCTGCGAAGCCACCGCGGAAAACTGGAGATTCGCGCTGTTGGGGCCATCGGCTACTGAAAGCGTCTTGGTGAGAATCGGGAAGCCGGAGGACTCGGCGGTCAGACGGTATTCGCCGGACTCGATGCCCTCGAACGCAAACTGCCCCTCGGCATTCGTCACGGCCGCGCGGCGAGACGAGTCGGCACGGCGCAGCAGGCTGATGGTAGCCCCGGACACGGCATGGCCCTGCGGATCCGTCAGACTCCCGGCAAGATTCGCCGCCGCGAACGCCACCGAACTGCCAAGCCAAAAGACCAGCAAGCAGGAGCCCGGTTTTGCGCGTGGAATCGTCATCTTCGAGCGGCCTCCGTTCGTAGCACGAAGACGTGGAAGGTGATACCATCACAACTTGCTACGAATCTCAAGTTAGTAATACGCCAAATCCGCTGCTTCGGATTTTGCGTAGTACGAATATGACAGGCGTAATACACTGGACACAGGAAAATGCACATCCCTGACGGATATTTGAGCCCGGCCACGTGCGCGGCACTCTACGGCGGCTCGGCGCCGTTCTGGTACGTCGCCCTCAATCGCGTCAAGAAAGCCCTGCATACCCGGCTGGTGCCCCTGTTATCGCTATTCGCCGCCTTCTGCTTCGTCATCATGATGTTCAATCTCCCGCTGCCCGGTGGCACCACGGGGCACGCCGTAGGCATCGGGCTCGCTACCGTGGTCCTCGGGCCTTGGGCCGCGATGCTGGCGGTTTCCATCGCGCTCATTATTCAAGCCCTGTTTTTTGGCGATGGCGGCATCACGGCCATCGGCGCCAATTGTTTCAACATGGCCATCGTCGGCTCCCTGGCGTCCTATGTGGTGTACCGGGCGGTTGCCGGGCGCGCCGCCATCGCCTCACCCCGCCGCGTGATCGCCGCCGGTCTGGCAGGCTACTGCGCCATCAATCTCTCCGCACTTTTTGCCGCCATCGAATTCGGCATCCAGCCGATGCTTTACCATGATGCCGCCGGGGCTCCGCTCTACTGCCCCTACCCGCTGAGCATTGCGATTCCCGCCATGATGATTGGTCATCTGACCATCGCGGGGCTGGCCGAACTCTTCGTCTCCGCGGGTGCGGTCGCCTTTCTCCAGCAATCCGATCCTTCCCTGTTACGCGCAACCAGTGGCCTTCCCGCGACCCAGATCGGCGCCACCCGGATCGGCGCAACCAGGGCCGGCCCGGTCGATCCAAGCCCAGGGGTTTTCCAACCTCGCCCGACGTCTCTGCGACCGCTCTGGGCGGCCCTGGGCGCGTTGATGATTTTGACGCCCCTCGGAATCCTCGCCGCCGGCTCGGCTTGGGGTGAGTGGGTGGCTTCGGACTATGCCAATCCGGCGATCCGCCAACAGATGGCCGCGTCGTCTCTCAATCAGACTCCTCCCCGGCGCGCGCCCGAAGGCTTAGAGCGATGGTCCGGGCTGTGGACCGCCCCGTTTGCGCGCTATGCTCCTCCCTACGTGCGCAGCGCGGCCTTCGGGTATCTGCTCTCGGGTATGTTCGGCGTGGGCCTGGTGCTGTTGGGAAGCTTCGGCGTCGGCAAGGTCTTACGCAATGGCAAAGTATAGCGCAAATGAGCGGCGTCCACACCCACCAGCGTTCCCATGGCAACTTCGTGGAACACACCATCGAGGGGCTCCATGCCGCCATCGCCCGGGCCATGTATGCCGACACGCTCGCCGGCCGGGCCGGATTGTTGCAGCACATCGATCCCAGAGTAAAGTTGGCGGGGCTGCTGGGGCTGATTCTGGCCACCGCGCTGTCGGCCAAGCTGTGGGTGATTTGTGCCATCCTGCTGGTTTCCGTCGCGGGCGCCGGCCTGTCGGCGCTATCCATCCCTGCATTAATGGCGCCGGTCTGGCTCAGTGCATTGACCTTCACTGGCGCCATCGCCGTGCCCGCGCTTTTTCTGACGCCGGGGGTGGCTATCTACAAGTTTCCGAATCTCGATTGGCCCATCACGGCGCAGGGCCTCACCACCGCCGGTTTTCTGATTCTGCGCGCCGAAACTTCGGCCACGCTCGCGCTGCTGCTGGTCTTCACCACGCCGTGGACCCATATCCTGAAGGCTCTCCGCGTTTTCCGTGTGCCCGTGGTTTTTGTGGTTGCGCTCGGCATGACGTTCCGCTACATTCTGCTGCTGCTGGAGACGGCGCATCAGATGTTCGAATCCCGCAAAAGCCGCACGGTGGGAAAGATGAGCAGCGGGGACTATCGTCGCCTGGCCGTATCCAGCGGTGCCGTTCTGCTCAGCAAAAGTTTTCAACTCAGCGGCGAAGTCTTCCTCGCCATGCAGGCGCGCGGCTTCCGCGGGGAAGTCTACGTGCTGGACGAATTTCGCATGAGCCATCGCGATTGGACCGCGCTGGCGTTGTTTGCGGGCCTGAGCGCGGCGGCCATTTGGGCAGGCCGCTGATGCTCTTCGAGGTCGACTGCATCACCTACAGCTATCCGGGCCAAACCGCCCTCCGCGATCTCAGCCTGACCATCCCCGAGGGAATTCGCGCCGCCCTGCTGGGCGCCAATGGTTCCGGAAAATCGACCCTGCTGCGCCTTCTGGATGGATTGTACTTCCCCGACTCGGGAACCGTTCGCTTCCGCGGCGAGGAACTGATCGAAGAGCACTTCGCCGACGATGCCTTCGCCTACGATTTCCGCCGCCAGGTAGGGATGGTCTTCCAGAACCCGGATGTTCAGCTCTTCAATCCCACCGTTTTCGACGAAGTTGCCTTCGGCCCGCTGCAATTGCGCTGGCCGAAAAGCCAGGTGCGCGAGCGGGTCGCCGAAATCCTGGACCGCCTCCGCATCTCGCATTTGAAGGACCGCATTCCGCACCGCTTGTCCGGCGGTGAGAAGAAGCGGGTGGCCCTGGCCAGTGTACTTATCCTGGACCCGGCGGTGCTGCTGCTGGATGAACCGACCGCGTCGCTGGACCCACGCAGCCAGAGCCAATTCATCGATCTGCTGGTGGCATGGGGCGGCGGCACCAAGTCCGTGATCACCGCCACCCACGACCTGGGCGACATCGAGGACATCGCCGACCGCTGCTATGTTTTGGACGCCGGCCAACTGGTGGCGGATCGAATCCCTTCGGAAGTCTTGCGCGATACCGATCTCTTGCGGCGCACCAATCTGGTTCACGCGCATCGGCATCGTCACCCCACGGGAGAAATCCATTCCCACCCGCACTTGCACCGTAGTGAAGAGTAGCGCCCGCTGACTGCCGGGAACCGCCCGTGCCGCTGATCTATCGGATACCGATTAAGACGCGGGCACGTACATCGCCTGATGGAACGATTCGGAGGGGCGCTATTGCGACACGCCAGAAGCCCGGATCGAGATAACGGGATTGCAGAATTCGGCCGTCACTGGGATCGATCCGCACCAACCGGGCGGGAAGTTCCCAGTTCGGACTTTCAGCGGACAAGCCGTAAAGCTCCGAACCCGCCTGGTCCGCGAAGAGCGCCGAAAAATGCAGGCCGGGCGCAATCTGACGGATCAACTGGCCCGTTGCAGGTTCCACTTCCCAGGCGCCCCCCGGGACTCGGCCCGCACACTGGTTTCTGCGATCCACTTTGAATCCGAACGCTTCATAGATGAAGAGCTTGCCGGCGGCTGCGGCCAGGGCTTTTGACGATTGGTCCGAACAACCGGAAAGCCGGCCAAGGGGCGCGACCGTAGCTCCGGCCCCCAACTGCGGCGTCTCCGGCAAAACGCTCCACAGCCGGCCTGAGCCCTGGCCATTGGCGGCGTACAAATAAAACTGTTCGCCGGACCAGATTCCCGTTGGCCACCAATCGCCCTCCAGCCCTTCCGGGCTCAACTGCCGGACAACCTGCCCACGGCCAACGTCGTACACGTCAAGCGCCGGACCGCGGAAACTCCTCACTCCAAACAACCAGCGGCCACCCGGAGAAAGATGTAGACGGTCGTTGCTCATGTCTTTGGGGATTCCATTCGGGGTGAGCGATGCCGCGCCATAAACCAAGCCCTCGGAAACGACGAATGAATTGCGGGAACGGCTTCCAGGAACGGACGCTGCCACCTTCATTTGGAGCGTTGCAAGTTCTATCGAGTAAAGAGCACAACAGCCATGGGGTTCGGTGGGAATGGGCCCCTCGACGTAGAGCAAGGCGCCATCGGCACTGGCGGATACTCCATTGAGCCCAGCGCTCTGAGGCCCGAGATCGAGGTGGATTCGGCCCACCGTTTCAAGCGTCGAGGGGTTGATCAATTCCACAACGCCAGATCGGCTGGCGGCAAGAATCATATTTCTCGAATCTTGCGCTGCCAGAGTCGAGCAGGCCAGCAAAGCAGCGATTGTAGACAATCGAAACAAGAGCCCCCCCAGAAACGGATTAACAATCCGCCGCCGGTTACCAACCGGCCCCACAAGTGTTTCCTGCTATTGCCCTCCGCCGGTCCCGCCCCGCCGCCCGCCGCGCTCCTGTTGCTGTTGCTGCTGCGTTTGGGTGACCGTGCCGCGGCCTGCCGCGCCGGCGGGCGGCTTTTCGGCCTGTTGTTTTTCGCGGTTGATCTCCCACATATCCACGCTCTGGTCGAAATCGCCCAGCAGGTACCTGGCGAAGTAGTCGGCGCGGAGCCAGCTTACGTAGTCGCCCGCGGTGGTGTAACCGTGGCGCTGGCCGGGCAGCACCCACATGTCGAAACGCTTGTTGGCCTTGATCAGGGCGTCGGCCAGCCGGTAAGTGTTGCTGGGATGCACGTTGTTATCGATGTCGCCGGTGATCAGCGCCAGGTGGCCCTTCAGGTTCCTGGCGATCTCGGAGTTCTTGTCGATCTGGTACTCGAAGGTCACCTTGCCGTCCTTGTCGGTCACCTCCTTGACGCCATGATGCTTCTCGCTCCAGGTGTTGTTGTAGATGTTGTTTTCGTGGTTGCCGGATTCCGACCAACCCACCTTGAAGAAATCGGGATAGATGAGCAAGGCCGCCGCCGTCATGAAACCGCCGCCGGAGTGGCCCCAGATGCCGGCGCGGTCCACATCGATGAACGGGAAGCGCTCGGCAAGCTGTTCGATGGCGGCCTTCTTATCGGCCAGGCCGTAGTCTCGCAGGTTGCCGTAACCGAACGTGTGATACCACTTGGAACGGTGCGGGTTGCCGCCGCGATTGCCGATCTCCACCATGATGAAGCCCATGTTGGCCATCATCACCTGGTTGCTGCGCGGCGTGAAGGTCTTGGTCACGCTCTCGGTCTGCGGTCCGGGGTAGACGTATTCGATGATCGGGTACTTCCGGTTCGGGTCGAAATCGAAGGGCTTGTACATGACGCCGTAGAGGTCGGTAACGCCGTCATCGGCCTTCACCTTGAACGGCTCGGGAAACTTATAGCCGGCCTGCATGATCGGCCCCAGGTCCACGCTCTCAAGCGGCATCGGCGCCGCGCCCAAGACATCGAAGAGTTCCGATTTCGGCGCGCTGTTCACCCGCGAAAACGTGTCGATGAAGTACCGGCCGGAATCGGCCACGCTGACGGCGTGCGAGGCGTCGCCCGCGTCCAGCAGCTTCATGCCGCCGCCATCCAGTTTGGCCGCGTAGAAATGCATGAAATAGGGATCCTCGCCGTCTTCATGGCCGGAAGCGGTGAGGTACAACTGGCGGGATTTTTCGTCGGCGTACGAAATGTCCTCCGCCACAAACTCGCCGTGCGTGATCTGGTTCTTCAGCGTGCCATCGGCGCCGTAGAGGTAGTAGTGGCCCCAGCCGTCACGTTCCGACCAGAAGATCAGCTCCGTGCCGTTATTGATCACCTTCAGCGGTTTGGACTCGATGTAGACGTTCATGCGCTCCTGAATGACCGCCTTGGCGTCGCCCGACGCGGTGTCGGCCACGCAGACGTCCAGGCGGTGCATGTCGCGGCTGAGGCGCGTGAAATAAATTTTGTCCGAGCCCGGCCCAGCCCACAGAGATTCGGTCTTCTCATGCTCGCGGGCGCGCGCCGAAGGCCGCTCGACTTCGATCTGGATGGTCTGGTCCTGGAAAGCCTCGGCCTTGGCGATCACCCGGTTCCTGGATGCAATATCGAAAACCTCAAGCTGCGACTGCGGCGCGTTGGGCTCGCCGGGCATGGCGTAAGAATAGGTCTCGAGCGTGGGGCGCGGATTGGCCAGCGCGCTGATCACCCAGAGCTTGGGGATCTTGCGCTGATCGCGGCGCACCAGCGCGAGCTTCCTGGAGTCCCTGGACCACGCCACGTTGCCGGCGGTCGCGCGGGCGTTTTTGTTGTCCTGCCCCTGGCCTTCCTGTCCGTTGTCGTTCTGTTCCTGCTGCTGCTGCTGTTGCTGCTGATCCTGGCCGCCCATGCCGCGGCCGCCGTAGCCGAAATCCTCCAGGCCGTCGGTAGTGAGCTGGGTTTCCACGATGGTGGTGTCGTCGGCCTTCTTGAGCGCCTTGGCGTAGTTGGCGGCGTCCATCATATACAGGTTGTGATTGCGCACGAAGACCACGGTCTTGTCGTCGGGGGAAATATTGGCCCAGGTTGGCCTGCGCCGCGGCGCCTCGTCAATCAACTGCAGCTTGGCGGTGGCCAGTTCGAACTCGAAAGTGAGCTGCTTCTGGATGCGGGTGGGAGGGGGCCCGAACAGCGAAGCGCCGCGTCCGCCCAACTGCTGCGGAACGTCGGACTGGGCGTCCGCGTCATCGTCCTGTTGTTGCTGCGCGGCGTCTTGTTGCTGCAAGGCATCTTGTTGCTGTGAAGCATCGGTCTGGGCGGCCGCCGCGGCCGGCTTTTTCTCGCCGGGAATTACGGCCTCCTTGGGGACGTTGACTTCGAACTGGATGGCACTCTCGCTCCTCACGAAGCGGATCACAGTGATCGGCAGGTGCTGTCCGTCGTAAGGCAGCCCGGTAGCCGAGGTCAGGGCGGATGCCAGCCTGGCAGGGTCGAAGACCGCCGACTTGGTCTTCCTGGCCGGGTCGACCAGGTAGAACTTGCGGCCGCTGTTGCTTTCAAAGCTGTACCAGAAACGGTCTCCCGAATCCATCCAGTGCGGCGTCACGGCCAGATCGAAAACCAGCTTGCCCACCTTGGCCGGTGTCCAGCGGGAGGCCAGTTCGTAGTTGGCCCTGGTGGCTTTGGCCGGCGCGGCGGCGGGAACGGCATCCGCGCCAATACCGGGAATCGACACCGCGAGCAAGGCCAGCAGCCCGCAGGAAACAGCGGCGTAACGCACCCAATTCTGCATGATGGAACTCCTTTCAACGAGACCGGAGGGATTGAGGATCGGTCCCACTAATATACTCTAGTGCGCAGAGTACTCGCGACCAGTGGCCGCGACCCTCAGGGTCGGAGCATTGTGGGGCAGATTGAATCGGTGAGGAAGCTTGGGCTTGCGTTCGGGCGGCTGCCAATAGCCTCGGGAGGGAGCCAGCGCGGTGAGATCGGGGGTGACCGCCATTAAAATTGCGTTCGACCGCGGCAGGCGGATTAACAATCCGCGGCAAATTAACAATCGACGCGCGCACGGATGGGGAACCGGTTAGTCCCTGCCGGCTCGACCTTCAAGGTGAGCCAGTCCGCATGGTTACAAAGCCGGCGCCGCCGAATGCGGCCACACGGCTTCCTGGTAAGGGAGGAGACGAAAAGCGCGCCGGCAGGCCGGTCTCACTTTGAGCAAGGTGAGGTGCGGACGGAACGGCATTAGACGGGGATCAATTCGAAGGTTTACAGTTGCCGCCATTCTTTAACAAGAGCTTATCCGGGATATGTGCGATTCTATCCTTATGTCCAAATCAGTGAAGGAATTCGGGCGGGCTTGCACGGTATGCGGAGAGGTGGATTGCTCCGAGGGATTTCACGAGCCGCCCACGGGTCTTGTAGAAATGGGAAGTGCCCGGTAGTTCTCCCGAGTGCTCGTTCAACCTACCCGAACGTTGATTCAGGAGGTCGCCAGAGCTCTCAGCCGCACAACCCCTGGTACGCACAACCCCTGCACAACCCCTGGTAAACGATGCGACCGGCAATACGGCTTCGGTGTAATCCCCACCTGCTCGCGGAACAACTGGCTAAGTACACCGTTTCAATAATACGGTTTCGTATTTTCGAGACAGCCGCTCCGTGACCGTCGCGGCTCTGATCGGAGCCGCGCGCGTTAATCGGAGCCGCGCGCGTTAATCGGAGCCGCGCGCGTTAATCGGAGCCGCGCGCGTTAATCGGAGCCGCGCGCGTTAATCGGAGCCGCGCGCGTTAATCAGAGCCGCGCGCGTTAGCAAGCGGTTTCCCGATACGTTGGCGAACTCCTGCAACGGCGTACTAAGCCAGCGGCGGCTCAGCCCGGCTTCTCAGGTCACGTCGATCACACTTAGAGTGCGCGGCGCGCACCGGAGTTCTCCCAGCGCATCCATTCCCAAGAGGACGACACGGTGGGGGCAGGCAAATGGAACCCCACGGCCCTGCAGGCCCCGGGGCAGATGTGTGCCCGTGGCGTTGAATTGTTTGGGGATTCGCGCTAAAGCTGAACAAAACGGCGCGAATAGGGCCCCACTGGCTCATAGACGAATCAATGAGATAGTGGTGTAGGAAAGACTGATACATATGCTGAAACCAGGATTCGATCCCGGCCTGACCCAGAAATTCAACGCGCCATTGCGCCGCGTGATCAATAAAGACGGCAGCTTCAACGTTCATCGCCGCGGCACCACCTGGCGCGACTTTCATCCGTACCTGCACTTGATCAATGTCGGATGGGCGCGGTTTCTGGGGTGGGTGTTGCTGGGATTTCTGGCCGTCAATACCGTGTTCGCGCTGCTCTATTATTGGCTCGGGCCCGGGCAACTGCAGGGCGCCGAGGCTTCGACCGAGGCCGGCCGCTTTTTCAATGCCTTCTTCTTCAGCTCGCATACCTTGAGCACCGTGGGCTACGGCAACATTTCCCCAAAGAGCTTTGAGGCGAATGTCGTGGCGGCGCTGGAATCGCTGGTGGGCGTGCTCGGCTTCGCCCTGGCGACGGGGCTGTTGTTCGGGCGCGTGTCGCGGCCCTCAGCCAAAATTGGATTCAGCGATCAGATGCTGATCAGTCCATACCTGGACGTCACCAGCCTGCAATTCCGCGTGGTCAACCGCCGCTCCAACGACCTGATGGAACTTGAGGCGCGGGTGCTGTTGATGACCGTGGAGAAGCAGAACGGCGAGTCCGTGCGCCAGTACAGACTGTTGAAGCTGGAACGCGAACAAGTGCTGTTCATGCCGCTGACGTGGACCGTGGTGCATCCGATCGATGCCGAAAGCCCGCTATGGGGCAAAACCGCAGAGGACCTGAAACTGCTGCAGGCCGAGGTGCTGATTCTGATCAAAGGTTACGATGACACGTTCAGCCAGATTGTGCTGACGCGGCATTCCTACACGTACGATGAGGTACTGTGGGGCCGGCGATTCGCACCGGCCTTCAGCGTGAATGCCGAGGGGGACCTGGTGCTGGAGTTGCTAAAGGTCGGTGAGCTAATGGCTGGCGGCAATTCTTAGGGCAGGGCATGCCGATGTCACGTCCACGCCGCCGACCCAGAGAGCCGATAAATATTCCTGGCTTCACCGGTGTTATCTTCGCAGAACGGGGGCACGCCGTGAGTCCGAAGCCGGCGACTGTTTGGGCAAATTGCCCAAATTAGATGGTAACTATCGTTTAATCAATTAGATACGGGAAGCCTTTGGGCAAATTGCCCAAAAACCAAGAATACAGGCGGACCCAGGTGCCCCGGCGCGTGCTACCGGCTGGCAGGCGGCACCACTCCACACATGCGCGCATACACCACCATTTGGCCGTAGTGGTCGAAGGAGTGCCACACCGCCACGTTGGCGATGCCGGCGCGGGGCTGGTCGGGGCCGCCGAACGGCGTCTTTACCAGCTCCATCTGGCTTTGGGCCGTCAGCATGTTAGTCATCTTGTGGCCGAAGGCGAAAGCATCTTTCAGATACTGCACAATCTCGGCCTTCGTCTTGATGGAATCGGGCCCGTTCTCGCCTTTGCCGAGGTCCAGGGGCGGCTTCTGCCCCTGCGATGCCGCCGTCACCATGTAGAGCACCGTGGCGACGTGCTTTACCTGCTGGCCGAAGGTGCGGACATCCTTGAAGGCTCCTTCCGAGGGCCGGAAATCGTACTTGTCGGCGGGCATAGCCTCCGCCAGGGGAACCAGTTCGGACTCCACGGCCTTAAGTTCGCCGTCGTAGAGTTTCGCCACCGACACGGGTTCGGCGGCCCAGGCTGTGGTTGTCCCAATGCAGGCGACGGTTGTCAAAATGAATACTTTGGTCAGCAGCAGTTTGGTCAGCAGCAGTAGGGCTGGTTTCATCGCGACGCTCTTTTTTCGTTTTGAATTGGATCGTCCGCGGTAGTCTGCGCGACGGCAGTGATGCTCAGGCACAAAGCGATCCCCCATCACGTACAATCCCCGCATCGCAGAGTGCTCCTTATCTGAGGCGCCCAGTATAACATTGAGGCGGTCGAAACCGGGTTACAGTAGAATGCGGAGTCAATAATTTGGCAGCAGCCCCACAGAGAAGTGAGGTCGCGGGAGTGATCGCATCGCCGGCAGGCCCGCTGGTGGTTCCAGCGCTGGAATCGGTGTTGGAACCAGCGTTGGAACTAATGCCGGCAGCCATGCGGCAAGCCGCGCCTGGGGAGCCCCGCCTTTCTCTGGTGGCGCCGATGCGCCTTTCTCTGGTGGTACCGACCCTCAACGAGCGCGAAAACATCGTCGACTTCCTGGCTGCCGTACGGCACACGCTGGACCAGGCTATTCCCGGCAGCTATGAGGTGATCGTGGTGGACGACGATAGCCCGGACCGCACTTGGGAAATCGCGGCCGGCCTGTTGAGCGGCTTTCCGGAGTTGCGCGTGGTCCGGCGGCAGAATGAGGGCGGTCTGGCGGTGGCCGTGATCCGCGGATGGCAGGTGGCTCGCGGCACGGTGCTGGGCACCATCAACGCGGATTTCCAGCATCCGCCCGACGTGCTGGGCCGGTTGCTGGAAAGGATGGGCAGCGCGGACGTAGTGGCGGCCACGCGTCATCGCGATGGCGGCGGGTTGGGCGACTGGGGCACGATGCGGCGCGTGAGTTCCTGGGGGGCTTCGCAGATCGGCCGCGTGCTGCTTCCCGAGGTCTACGCGCGCGTTTCAGACCCACTGAGCGGATGCTATCTGGTGCGGCGCACAGCCATACAAGGCGTTCCCCTCAAGCCGCTGGGTTACAAGAGCCTGATGGAGATTCTGGTGCGCGGCAATGTGCGGGAGGTGCGGGAGTGCGGCTACCAGATGCGCAAACGCAGCCGCGGCCAGAGCAAAGTTCACGCACTGCACCCGTTCCAGTACATCCGCCACGTGATCCGCCTGCGAGCCGCCGCCAGGGAGCGGCACGGTTGATGCGTACATTCGGAGCGGGAAGAATGATCTCACGCAACGGCGGAAAGAACGCCAGGAAGATAATGAGTTTTTCCTTTGCGGCCTTCGCGTCTTGGCGAGACAACCTGTTTTTTTCACGCCTTCTCGGGGAGCGGTGTCCGGCTGTCTGCAGGAACCCCCGCTAACCGTGGCCCAGGAAAAGTACCACGTCAAGAACCCGCTGGTCGCGTTCCTGATTCGGCGGTTCTTCCGTCGCATCGCCGGCGTGTTAGGCGCGGTGGCGCCCGAATCCGTTTTGGATGCCGGTTGCGGTGAAGGCGAGTTGTTGCGGCGCGGCGTGCTCTCCGGCGTGCGTACCGTATCGCTCGACCGCAGCCGCCAGGCCCTGGCTGAAATCCGCACCCACACACAGGGGTGCAAGCCGGTTTCGGGCTCGGTGCTGGAGCTTCCGTTTGCGCGCGCCAGTTTCGACGCGGTAGTGTGCCTGGAGGTGCTGGAACATCTCGAAGACCCAAGGGCGGCGGTGGAGGAGTTGCTGCGGGTAGCGCGCCGGGCGGTGGTGCTTTCGGTGCCCTATGAACCCTACTTCCGCCTGGGCAACCTGCTGCGCGGGAAATATCTTGGCGGCCTGGGCAACCATCCGGAGCACATTCAACACTGGAACCCGCGGCGGTTTCGCAGCTTCCTGGCTGCCACCGGTTGTGAGGTCAGGGTGGTGGAGGCGTTTCCCTGGATCGTCGCCTGGCTGCGGCCGCAGCGCTCCCCAATAAGGCCCAACCAATGAAGCGCCGCGCCCCATTCCTGTTGTTCCTGCTGCTGACCGCAGTCGGCGTGGCGCGCATTGTGTCGAGCTACCGCGCTATTGCACAGACATCGGACGAGACGCCGAACATCGCTTGCGGTATGCAGTATCTCGACCTGGGCCGCTATGATTATGGCGCCTTCCATCCTCCGCTGGTGCGCCTCGCCATCGCGCTGGGGCCATACCTCTACGGCGCGCGGTCGCAGCGCTTGCCCGACCGCTGGCGGGAGGGCAATGCGGTTCTGAACTCTGCCCGGCGCTACGGCAAGGCGCTCACGCTGGCTCGCCTGGGGATTCTGCCGTTCTTCGTGCTGGCCTCGGCGTGTGTGTGGTTGTGGGGCCGCAGCCTCTTGGGCGAATGGGGCGCGCTGGCGCCGGTCTTTCTGTTCACGAACATTCCGCCGGTGCTGGCGCATGCCGGCGTGGCCACCATGGATATGGCGATTGGCGCCGGCGTGTGCGCCGCGCTGCTGGCCTTCGCACGTTGGCTGGAGCAGCCGACGCCTGGGCGCGGCGTCATGCTGGGGGTGGGGCTGGCGCTGGCGTTTCTATCCAAGTTCTCCAGCGTGCTGCTGGTACCGGTGTGCGTGGCGGCAATTGTGGTGTTGCGGGCGCGGAAACCGCTCCCTTACGGTCGCGGCTCGGAGGGGGTATCGACTGGTCGCGGCTCGGCGGGGGTATCGACTGGGATATCGGCTGGGCCGGGCTGGGCTGCGTCGGCTGGCATCGCGCTGCTGGTGGCCTCTCTGCTGATCTGGGCGGCGTACGGTTTCTCCTTCGGCCGCATCACGGAGCACGTGGCCGATGACGCGGCCGCGCAGGGTGGAATTCTGGCCAGAGTGCCGGCGCCGCTGTATCGCCTGCTGGAGCGCACGTCACTGCCTGCGCCCGCCATTGTGGACGGCCTCTGGCAGGTACACAACCACGTGGAGGGCGGCCACGCCGCTTACCTGCTCGGGCGCAACAGCCTGCATGGATGGTGGTACTTCTTTCCCGTGGCGCTGTCGCTGAAGACGCCGTTAGCGCTGCTGATTCTGGCCGGGGCGGGATGGTTCGCGCTGTTTCGCGAAAAACTGCGCCCGTTCGACTGGCGCGCCTGGGTGCCCGCCGTCGCCGGGGCCGCCATCCTGCTGGTGAACCTGCCCACCAGCCTCAACATCGGCGTGCGCTACATGCTGCCGCTGTACCCCATGCTGGCGTTGACCGGCGGCGTGGGCGCCGTCTATCTGTTGCGAGGTGGCCGCGACCCTCTGGGTCGCGAGGCGGAAGGGGCGCGGGGGTCCTCGGCTTCAGTATGGCCCCGCGTTTTGGCCGTGTTTTTGATGCTGTGGACGGCCGTCTCCGCATGGGCCGCGCATCCCGACTACCTGGCCTACTTCAACGAATTCGCCGGCAGCCACCCCGAGCGCTATCTGGTAGACTCCGACCTCGACTGGGGCCAGGACATGAACCTGCTGGTGGCCGAACTCAAACGGCGGCACGTGCCGCGGTTGCACATGCAGTGCCTCTACACGGGCGACGATTCGCGTCTGGATCTGCCCATATGGGACAGCCTGGAGCCGTACCAGCCGGTAACCGGATGGGTAGCCATCAGCTTCACCATGCAGAAGACGTACGGTTGGGTGGTGGCCCAACAGAAGGGCCGCGGCGACCTGGCATTTGCCTGGCTGGACCGCTACCAACCGGTGGCCAGAGTGGGTAAGTCAATCCTGCTATATGACATTCCCGAGGCCCGCCCGAACATTCCCGACGCACACCCAACCGAGCCGCGACCGTAAAGGAGCGGTGGCCGCCGAAGCCGCGATAGAATAGAGCCAACATGCCCATCGCACTGACCATCGCACCCGATCCGCCGGTTCCGCCGATTCCTCCCCGCAGGCGCTGGACTCGTGCCGAGTGTTCCGCTCTGGAATCGAGCGGTATTTGGGAACAGCAGAACGTCGAGTTAATCGATGGGGAGTTGATCAGCAAAATGGGAAAGAATCGCCCTCATGTGAATGCTCTTCTCAACATGATGCTTTGGCTGATGGATGCATTCGGGCGGGACCGGGTTAACCCAGAAACGCCGATCGACGTAGCGCCCGAAGACAATCCCACCAACGAACCGCAGCCTGACCTGATCGTTCTCAAAAGGCCAAGTTCGACCTTCCAATCCAGGCCTCCCCAGCCCAGCGAGTTGGCCCTGGTGGTGGAAGTTGCGGACACCACGCTCCAGTTCGACCTCACGGTGAAGGCGCGGCTCTACGCCCGGGCCGGAATCGTCGAGTACTGGGTGGTGGATGTGACCGGCCGCCGCTTGATCGTTCACCGCGACCCTGCGCCCGTCGGATACCGCTCCGTGGCCGCATATAGCGAGTCCGAAAAAGTGACGCCGCATACGTCGCCGCAGTCCGAACTGCTGGTCGGGGACATATTGCCGAATTAAAGCCCGTCCCGGTCCTCCGTTGCCGCTAGAATTGAGGTGTGATCCAAGAGTGGAACGCCGGGCTGTACGAAGCCAAGCACTCGTTTGTGTGGCAATTCGGGCGCGACTTGTTGCATGTACTTGCGCCTCAGGCCGGCGAGCGGATTTTGGATGTCGGATGCGGCACCGGACGGCTGACCGCGGAGATTGCCTGCGGAGGCGCTGAAGTGGTGGGGATCGACTACTCGCCTACCATGATTTCGCAGGCGCGCGACAACTACCCGATCCTGGTCTTCGAGAACCACGATGCGTGCCAAATGCCCTACCTCGGCGAGTTCGACGCGGTATTCTCGAACGCCGCGCTGCACTGGATACAGCCCGCCGAAGAAGCGGCCGCCGCCATGGCCCGAGCCCTCAAAAGCGGCGGCCGGCTGGTGGCGGAACTGGGCGGGCACGGCAATGTTCAGGTGCTGGTGGAGAGCGCGTACCGGGCGCTGAGGCAACTGGGTATTCCGGAGCCGGAGCGCTACAACCCGTGGTACTTCCCGAGCGTGGGCGAGTACGCCACCCTGTTGGAGCGCCAGGGCCTGGAGGTGACTCTGGTGGCGATGTTTGACCGTGCCACGCCACTCGAAGGGGGCACCGCCGGCTTGAAGGATTGGTTCACTATGTTCGGCACGAAGTTCGTCGAAGGGCTGGCTCCCGCAAGCCATGCAGAGTTTTTCCGGCTGGTGGAGGGCTATGCCGAGGGGGACTTGTTGCGGCAGGGCCAATGGGTGGTTGATTACCGGCGCCTGCGCATCGTGGCCCGGAAGAAATAGGCCGGAGGTGGGACGATCGGTTTGTGTCGTCTGTCATGTCACCGACCGGTTTGTGTCGTCTGTCGGACCACGAAACCCGACAGACCACGAAACCCGATGGTCTGTCCTACTGCGGACTGCGGATTTTGCGAACCCAACCGATGGCCGCAACGTATTAGCCTACGATGCGCAATGAATTTCGCTATGCGATCCGCGCGCTGCTGCGCGACCGGGCCTTCGCCTGCATGGTGGTGCTCAGCCTGGCGGTGGGGATCGGCGCCAATACGGCCATATTTTCGTTGGTGGATGGAGTCCTGCTGCGTCCGCCGGGGTATCGCGAGCCGGACCGGCTGGTCACCATCAGCCAGGCGGCCCCCAAGCTGCTGAAGTCCTACACGGCGCTGCCGGTGAACATCGGTATCTATCTGGAGTGGCGGAAACAACTGACTTCGTTTGAACACCTGGGCATCGCCCGCGCCGGCGCGTTCAACATTACGGGCTCGGGGGATCCCGAACAACTGCGCGGCGCGGTGGTTTCGGCCAACCTGCTTACCGTGCTCGGCGTGCAGCCGCGCATCGGCCGAAACTTTCTGGATAGCGAGGACCCCGCGGGGCACGACCGCGTGGCGATTGTCGCCGACTCGCTCTGGCGGCGCCGCTTCGGCTCAGACCCCGGCATTGTGGGCCGCAAGATCCTGCTGGATGGCAAACCTTATGAAGTGGTAGGAGTGCTGCCAGCGTCATTCCACTTCCCCAGGGAAGAAAAAGTAGGCGCCCGCTCGCTGGGCGAGTGGGTGGAAATATACAAACCGCTGGGCTACGAAAAGGACGACCTGGGCCTGCACATGGGCGACTTCAATTACTGGACCACGGCGCGCCTGCGTCCCGGCGTGTCGCTGGCCAGGGCGCAGGCCGAACTGAACGTGTTGCAGGCGGGGATTTCGGCGCGGCTTCCAGGCGACCTGGACCTGCACGCCAACCTGGTGCCGCTGACGGAACGCATGGTGGGCGACGTGCGGCAGGGTCTCGTCCTGGTGATGGCGGCGGTGGGCGCCGTGCTGCTGGTGCTGTGCGTGAACCTGGCTAACCTCTCGCTGGCGCGCGCTGCCGGCAAGGCTCGCGATTCGGCAATCCGCACCGCGTTGGGCGCCAGCCGGGCCCGGTTGGTGCGCCACTCCCTGGCCGAGAGCACCGTGCTGGCGCTGGCGGGCGGAGGGCTGGGAGTGCTGTTCGCCTACTGGGGACTGCGCGCGCTTCTGGCATCGGCGCCGGTGGATCTGCCACGCCTGCACGACGTTCACGTGGATGCGCGGGTGCTTCTGTTCGCCTTGGGAATCTCGCTCGGGACGGGGCTGATCTTCGGCATCCTGCCGGCTTTGCGCAGCGCGGCCCGGGCGCCGTTTGAAACCTTGAAGGGCGCCGGCCGCAGCAATACCGAAGGCCGCGGCGGTCTGCGCGTGCGTAATCTTCTGGTCAGCCTGGAGGTGGGGCTGTGCGGCACGCTGCTGGTTACGGCGGGGCTGCTGATCGCCAGCTTCGTCCGGTTGATGGCCGTGGACAAAGGCTTCGATGTGGAGCGCGTGATCGCTATGAACGTGTCTCTGCTCGATACCAAATACCCGAAGGAGGCGCAGCGCGCCGCATTTTTCCAGCGCGCCATCGAGAAGGCCGCGGCCATGCCGGGCGTGCAATCGGCGTCCCTGGTTTCGGCGCTGCCGCTGCAGGGCGAAACCTGGATCGACATCGTCGGCATGGAACACGACACCCGTCCGTTTGTGGAGTTGCCAACCACCAACGTGCGCTTTATCAGCCCCGGATATTTCCAGACGCTGCACGTGGCGCTGCGGGACGGCACGGATTTTCAGGAGCGCGACCGCAGCCGGAAAGTTTGCATCGTGTCAGCGAGTCTGGCCGCCAGGGTCTGGGGGAACCAGAATCCGGTGGGCCGCAAGCTCAACGATGCCGACAGGCTGATGGAAGTGGTGGGCGTGACGCCCGACTTCCGCAGCACCAGCCTGGACCACGATCCGGTGAACCTGCTGTACATCCCATACTGGCAGCGGCCACGGCTTTCGGGCTCGCTGCTGGTGCGCAGCGGCATGGACCCGCGCGGCCTCACTGCCGGGTTGCGCCGCGCCATTTGGGATATCGATGCGGAAGCTACGGTGCCGGAGGTTCACACGCTGGAAGAGGTGATGGCGCAATCGGTGGCCGAGCGGCGGTTCCAGATGATGCTGGTGTTTCTCTTCGCCGCGGCGGCGCTGGCCCTGGCGGCGTTCGGCACCTACGGAGTGCTGTCGTACGCGGTGACGCGCCGTACTGCCGAGATGGGCATTCGGATGGCATTGGGCGCCTCACAGGGCGGTGTGTTGCGCATGGTGGTACGGCAGGGCATGATGCCGGTGTTGGCTGGTCTGGCCGTGGGCCTCACGGCCGCGCTGGGGATCGGCCGGTACCTGGAAAGCCTGCTGTTTCACGTGAGCCCGCGCGACCCGGTGGCGTTTGGCGTGTCGGGAACGGTGCTGCTGCTGGTTTCGGCGGCGGCCTGTCTGATCCCGGCCAGGCGTGCCACGCGGGTGAATCCGATGGACGCGCTGCGGTTCGATTGAGCAGCCGCAGCTCAGCCGTTATTGTTTGTCAAAAACGAAAGTGTTGGTGAAAGGCTTACCCGCGGCATTGGTGCCTTTGGCCGTTGTGGTCAGCGTTTTTCCGCCGTTTGAGACCACGATGCGGGCGGTGGCTTGATACGGCCCGCCTGTTTTCTTGCGTACATCGGTTAGCGTGTTGGCGTTTACCTGTTTTATTGCGATGGTGTCATACGGTGCGTTGCCCGGAACCTGAACGTCCTTGCCATCGTATTTTGCGGTGTAGGCGCCGTTGATCGCCGTACCGTCCGCCAGTTCGCCCGTGGTCGTGACCTTCACGCCGCCATCCGAGGCCTCCCGAACAACCGTCAGGCTTTTGACGGGCAAAGGGTCAGGGCTAGACTTCGATTTCGCCACGTTGAGCTTCCACGTGCCGATGGTGTTGTCAGCGCCAAAAGCGGCCACGGTGGCGATGGCCAACGCCAGGCAGGCCTTGGTGAGTAGTGTTCGCATTGGTGTATCTCCCTACTGCAATCTGTTGAAGTTCGCCGCCTGAAGGCCAGTGGTGACGGAGAACCCGTCAATTCACCCGCTGGCGGGAGTTTTCAATCTATGATGACCGCTTCCAGACAGCATCCCCGTCGATCACCCTTGGGGGAGAATCATATCACGCTGGCGAGGCATTGGGAATGCCGTCGAAGTGGGTGCGAGATCGAAGAAGTAAAGGATCGTGAACCCAATCAGAGCCGCGACTTGTCGCTCGACCATAAGGGTGTGGTGCCGCACACGCGATTAAGGTTCGTGGGACTCGTGCTCCGGGGAGGCGACGACACCGTCCCGTACACTTAGGCGGAGTCAAACAATAAACTGGACAATTTGCGTTTAGCGTAAGGGGAATCGGCTTGGGGGCCAGGGATTCAAGAAAGGCAAGATTTCACGCAAAGCCGCAAAGGCGCAAAGAAGACTGGTCGGCGAGTCCGTTAGCGACGCGCGTGATGCCGTCCTTGATCAGGGCCACTCTGGAGTTTATCAGTAAGCCCAAACGCTTGTTGGCTAGCATAGTTAAACTCGCCGCAGATGGGAGGCCTGCCCGAAATCCCACTTCAATGTGGACGCCGTGATACACCGGAACCAGGTGCTGACGCATCGTGAGCGGCCTGCGGTGTTCCAGTTCCTATGCCAGGACCAATTTCATAGACCGACTCCAGCAGGCCGCGTCAGAATTGGTATGGACTAGATAGGCTGCATCCACCACAATCTGTTCGCCAGTGGATTCCCGGTCACGTTGACTTCGATTATCCCTCTTCCTTTGCGGCTACTTTGCGGCTTCGCGGCTTGGCGTGAAATCCCGTCTTTTTCTTGTGCGCCCGGCTCAAATGTCCAACTTATTATTTAACTTCCCCTTACGGCACTCACGACGGCCGTTGGTGGGCCGACAGCCGAGTCCATGTCCGGAGTGATGGTCTATGGCCCAACTCGTCAGGCGGCGATTTCAGCCGTCCGAGCGCTGGCTTTGCCTGTTGTCACTGGCTGCATGGATCGCGGGGAGGCAGAGTTCAACATGGCGACATTCCGTGTGGCCTGGAGCGGGATGAATGGGCGCCGGCGCGCGTCATGCCCGGGGCGTTTACCAGCCAAGGATTTCTGGCTTGGCCACCCAAGCGTTCCGCAACGCTTTTGCGGTTTACGGAGCTTGTCGAATCGTAGCTCTTGATGCTAACCTTTTCTGCCGCACGGAGTATTCTAATCTATGCACAACCTTTGGCGTGACCTCAGTTACGCGGCGCGGGTGCTGCGGCAGGCTCCATGGTTCACTTTGATCGCCGTCACGGTGCTGGCGATCGGCATCGGCGCCAACTGCGCGATTTTCACACTGGTGGACGCGGTGCTGTTACGTCCGCTGCCATTCGGGCATCCGAACGAACTGGTGCAGTTGTGGGAAAAGCCGCCCGGACATGACCGAAACTCCGTGTCGCCCCTGAATTTTCTCGACTGGTCGGAGCAAAACCAGGTATTCGCATCGATGACAGGGATTTCCGGGAGCTCGCGGACGATGATCACCGGCGGCATCCCGGACAGGATTCATGGCCAGGAGGTCACGCGGCGGTTTTTCGACGTATTGGGTGTGCCTCCCGTCATGGGAAGAACCTTCACCGCGGAGGATGCCAAGCCCGGAATCAAAATGATTGTCATCGGCGACTCGATGTGGCGCACGCGGTTTGGAGCGGATCCGAAGCTGGTGGGCTCGACGATGGTTCTGGACGGCGAACCATGGACCGTCATCGGTGTGATGCCGGCAAGCTTCGAGATCTGGCAGCAGGCCGATTATTGGACGCTGTTCAACATCGAACGGCGTTCGGGAATGCGAGCGCCGCATTACCTGCGTGTCTTCGGCCGGCTGAAGCCGGGAGTGACGATCGGCCAGGCGGGCGCGGCGATGAACGTGATCGGAGAGAATCTGGCGCGCAACTATCCGGAGACGAACAAGGGCTGGGGCGTCACGATGCTGCCGTTGCATGAGGCGACGGTGGGCGAGAATCTGAGGACCACTTCGCTGGTGCTGGCGGGAGTGGTCGGCCTGGTATTGCTGATGGCGTGCGCGAACGTGGCGAACCTGTTGTTAGCGCGTGGCGCCGGCCGCTCGCGCGAGATCGCGGTGAGAGCGGCGTTGGGCGGATCGCGAGGACGGATCCTGGGTCAATTGCTGACGGAGAGTGGGCTGCTGGCATTGCTGGGCGGCGCGGCGGGAATCGCATTGGCATGGGCACTGGTGACCGCCGCACCGAAGTTTCTGCCTGCGAGTACGCTGCCGCCAGGCGTGCGGCTGGTGCTGGATGGACGCATGGTTGCGTACTCGGCGGCGCTGACGATGATGACGGGGCTCCTGTTCGGCCTGGCGCCGGCCTGGCAGGCGGCGCGGACATCGCTGACGGACGCTTTGCGCGCCGGTGGACGCACGGCGACGGAAGGAATGGGCGCCTTCCGATCGGCGCTGGCGGTGGCGGAGATCGCGGTAGCGGTGATGCTGGTCACAGGAGCCGGCTTGCTGCTTCGAACGCTGGCGTCGCTGGACAAGGTGGATACGGGCATTCGACCGGATCATCTGCTGACTGCGCAGTTGAGTCTGTCGGGCACGCGCTACCAGAAATCGGCGGGCACGCTGGCGTTGTATCAGGCGGTGGAACGCGAGGTGGCGTCGCTCGCGGGCGTGCGGTCGGCGGCGTTCAGCACAACGCTTCCGACGCAGGGCTGGGACATCGGGATGTCGGCCGAGTTGGTGGATCGCCCCGCGGCGGACCCCTCCCACCGGAAAGCCGTGCACTATCAAATAGTCTCGCCGCGGTACTTCGAGACGCTGGGAATCCCGCTTATGGAGGGCCGTTGGTTTACCGGGCAAGATACCGGGGCCTCGGCTCCGGTGTGCATCGTGAA
The DNA here is from genome assembly GCA_035570275.1 of Candidatus Acidiferrales bacterium. Lineage (GTDB taxonomy): Bacteria > Acidobacteriota > Terriglobia > Bryobacterales > Bryobacteraceae > DATMNI01. The sequence continues at coordinate 31,011 of DATMNI010000286.1, forward strand.
TCAGGAATTCGTGCGCGAATACATGGAGGGACGCGAGCCGCTGGGTATGAAGGCTCGCATCTCAGCGTTGAGTGACACTGGTCCCGTACCTGTGGTGAGGGAAATTATTGGTGTGATCCGTCAGGTCAAGGTTGACGGACCGCAGGAGCTGAGGCAGAGCCCTGAGGCGTACGTTCCGCTGGCCCAGAATCCCTGGTTTTGGGGCGTCCTATCCCTACGCACGGCGGGCGACCCGGCGGCGATGACGCGAACGGTGAAGGAAGCGATCGCCCGTGTAGACCGGAATCAGGCAGTCGGACGGATCAGCACGATGGAGGAACTGGTAAGCGAGACCGTGGCCCAACCAAAGTTTCGCGCGGGGCTGGTGGGTGCGTTCGCGGGGCTGGCGTTGGTGCTGTCCGCGGTGGGGATTTTCGGCGTGCTGGCGTTTTCGGTAAGTCAGAGAATGCGCGAGTTCGGGATACGGTCGGCGTTGGGCGCGCAGCCGGGCGACATTCTGCGCATGGTGCTGGCCGGCGGATTGCGCATCACTGCCCTGGGGGTGGCGATCGGACTGGCCGCGGCAGCGGGATTGACACGATCGCTGGGGTCGCTGCTTTTTGGGGTGAAGCCGACGGACCCGGCGACGTTCCTGGCAGCTTCAGCAGTATTGTCAATCGTGGCGCTCATCGCGTGCGCGGCTCCGGCCATGCGGGCGGTGAGGGTAGATGCGGGGGTGGCGCTGAGGCAGGAGTAGGGACGCTGGTGTTGTGGCGCATGGGCCTGGAAAAACCGCGCCCTACGGGTTCACGAATTTAGCGATCTCGCTCACCACGTCCGGCATCACGTGGCCGGGCTTGGCGTACTCCGCCGTCGAGCTCTTGCCTTCGCCGGTCACGAACAGGTGGTTCAGCGAGGGGAAACTCTTCATCACCACTCCCTTGCTGCTTCCCACGGCGGCCTTCCAGAGGGCGAAGTCTTTCATGTTGACCTGAAAATCGCGCTCGCCTTGCAGGATCAGCATCGGCAGGCCGAGCGTTTTGGCTTTTTCGGCGGGGTTGTAGCCTTTCAGATCCACCCAGTAGGTGACCGGCACGCCCATCACGGCGGGGCCATCCTCGTCGCCCACTTCCAGCTTCTTCACCTTGGCCTGCAGGGCCTTGACGTCCTCCAGTTGCTTGCCTTTGATGCCCAGGTATTCGGCCTGGTCGACAGTCACATCCTCCATTGGCCGCACGTTGCCGGCAAGTATCACCAGGCCGGCCAGTTTGCCGTCCTCCTCGGCGATGCGCGGGGCCACGTATCCGCCCAGGCTGTGGCCCAACACGTAGACACGTTTGGGATCCACTTCGGGCTGCTGGCGCAGCAGGGCGGCCGCCGCGGCGGCATCATCCACGGTTTCCTCCGCCACCGTCATCTTCGCTAAACCGGCCATTTTGGGGCCGTATTGCCGGCTGCGTTTTTCGTAGCGCAGCACGACGATTCCGCGGGACCCGAGTCCCTCGGCCAGGTCCCTGAATACCTTCACGGCGCTCACGGTTTCGTCGCGGTCGTTAGGACCCGAACCATGCACCAGCACGATAGCCGGGAACGGGCCGGCGCCGTTGGGAACGGTGAGAGTTCCGGGCAGCTTCCATTCGCCCTCACCCACCGTGATGCCGCGTTCTTTAAAGGAATCGGGCTTACTGTACTCCGGCCGCTGCCAATCCACCGGGCCGGGAAGCGGCACCATGCCGGCCATCAATCCAGCCGGGGTAACGGCCCATTGGTAGTTGACGGTCTGGCTGGCGAATTTCACCGGGATCACCACCACGGTATTGGCCCCCGCCTTGCGGGGCTGCGGGTCACCGACGCTCTTGACTTCGCCGTAGGTCTTGATCTGTGCGCCCAGCTTGGTGAGGGTGGCTACCGGCAAGGCCTTCTGCATGTCCGGCGTGAACATCTGGATCAGGTCCGGGTATTTTTCGGAAAGCAACAGGTCGGTCGCTTTGCGGGCGGCGGCGGCGGGGTCCGCGGAGGTCTGCGCGGCCAACGACAAAATCAACAGTGGCGATAACAGGGGCAGAATGCGTAACGCGCGTGAAAACATAGACCCTTCCATGGTACATCCTCAGCTTGTGCGGCCGCTCCCAAGTGGCCGCTCCAGCATCTCCGGCTTCTTGCATGCCTGCCGCCGGGGACTCAAGTACCAGATGAAGCGTATGTGGGGCAGGTCGTTAACCTGCGGCGGATTGGCAATCCGTCTGCCCGTGCGTGACGACCCTTCTGGCAAGGCGCGAACGCTCGCTGCCGCATCGCGCGGGCGGATTAAACAATCCGCCGCAGATTGCCAATCTGCCCCACAAAGGGCTGTTCCCCTAACCTTTCTTGACTTCCTTCTCCACGGCCTCGCTGAAGTAATCGATCTCCCGCAGGGTGGTATACACGTTCGGCGTCACCCGCAGACCCGTGTACTCCTCGTGCGGCACAAAGGCGGTATAGATTCCGTACTTGGACACCAGTGTCTCGCGGATGGCGCCGGGGTCCACGCCGTTGAAGGCCAGGAATCCGATACCGCAGGATTGGGCCGGATCGGCGCTGTGCAGGGTCTTGCATTTCGGGTTCTGCGCCAGCCGCAGCGCCCAGCGGTCGCGCAGGTAGCGCAGGCGGGCCGCTTTGCGGTCGATGCCAATGTTCTCGTTGAAGATCAACGCCTCGCTGATGGCGTTGTGGTTGGCTGCCGGGTGGGTGCCGATCTCTTCGAACTTGCGGATGTCGGTATCCTGGCGCGAGTCCGCGGCCATCAATGGCCAGGTACCGGCGATGCGCGATTTGCGCACGTACAGGAAGCCCGTGCCCACCGGAGCGTACGTCCACTTGTGGAGGCTGACGCCATAATAGTCGCAATCCAGGTCGGAAATCTTAAACGGAAAATGACTGAAGGCGTGGGCGCCATCCACAATCACGGGAATGTTCCGCGCATGGGCCATGGCGCAGATGCGCTTCACCGGGAATATCTGGCCGGTCCGGTTGGTGATGTGGCAGACCAGGATGAGCCGGGTCTTGGGCGTGACGGCCTTCTCAAACCGCTGGTACAAATCGTCCATGGAGGGCGGCGGCACCGGGAACGAAATGGTCTTCAGCACGATGCCTTCCCGCCGCTCGCGCTGGCGGAACGTGGTGAGCATCCGCGGGTAATCCTGATTGGTGGTGAGGACCTCATCGCCCGGTTTGAGGTCGATCCCGTACTGCGCGTTTTCCAGGGACTCGCTGGAATTACGCGTGATGGCCATCTCCTCGGGATCGCAGCCGGCCGCGGCCGCCAGGCGGCTGCGCACCAGTTCCACCTGCCGTTCCAGCACGTTGATCATGGTAGTGTACGGGCCCATGTCGCTGTATTCCAGATACCGGCGCATGGCGTCCTGCACGTTTCGCGGTGACGGGCTGACATAACCGTTGTTGAGGTTGACCACGTTGCGATCGACCGTAAAGGCGTCGCGGATCTCCGCCCAATAGTCTTCATCGCTGGCCATATCCTCGGGGGTACGGCCTTTGGTGGAAGCCGCCGCGGCGGAGACGCGCTGGATGGCATTATCCTGAAGCGCGGCCACGGCTG
>DATMNI010000287.1:0-8367 GCA_035570275.1 Candidatus Acidiferrales bacterium
CAACAGCCATCCACGCCCAACGCCGGCAACCCGGCCACCCTGGAAGATTTCAGAGCCGGTGATGCCGCCCGCGAAGCCTGGGATCGCCGCGCTTCGGACATTCTGAAAGCCTTGGAAGTCGCCGCCGGCGATTGGGTAGCCGACGTGGGCGCCGGCGCCGGCTACTACGTGATGCGCCTTTCCGGCCTGGTTGGCACCGGTGGCAAGGTTTTCGCCGAGGACATCTCCGACACGGCTCTGGTGTGGCTGGAGCGTAGAGTCAAACTCTTCCAGCTTCCGAACGCGGAAGTAGTCAAAGGCTCGCCGGACGATCCCAAACTGCCCGCTGCCTCCCTCGGCGCCGTTCTGGTGGTGAACTCGTACCACCACTTCACCGAACACCAGGCGATGGCCGCGCAGATTCTGCGCGCGCTCAAGCCCGGCGGCCGCCTGGTGATTCTCGATTACAGCTTGCCGGCTCATCGCACCGAATCCCGAGCTGCACAGCTCAAGCGACACGAAATCGATCCGGCGCTGGTGCGCGCCGAGCTGGCGCAGGCCGGCTTTCAGGTGCTGAAGACCGAGGACCCGTTTCTGAAACGCATGCCGGATGTGAAGGACGGCGGCGGCATCGCCAACGCCGACATGTGGCTGATGACCGCCGTTCGCCCGTGAGCCAGGCGGGCCGGGCGAGCCCCCGGTTCGGTTTGCGTCCTCAGCGCCCGGCCAATCGCTCCCCGTCCCACCAGCGAACACCCCAGTCCCAATCGTGAGCGATCGCCGCCTGCGGTTTTCCGCCGCTGGCGCTGGCAAAACGGCGATGGATACGGCAATCGACGTGCAAGGCCTCTCTACCCAGGAGGCCTCATGCCCAAGAACGAACGCATTCGCGAACCGCTCTCCGGTTTGCCGACACTCGAACACCTGGTGGAACGTACTACCGCCGGGTGGAAGTTGGTCGCGCTGGAGTGGGAGCGGCCGGCGGCCGCTCAACCGGCGGAACCGCCGCTGCAGGTGATCGAAGAGATTCCTTACGGCTTGAAGGTCTCGGACGATTGCGCCGGGCTGGTGGAAAGCGCGCCGGAACGGCAGACCATCCTCATCGCGCTGGACATGATCGTGGAAGACCGGCCGCTCTCGCATGTGGCCGATGAGCTGAACCGGCGAGGGTACCGGACGCGGGATGGGAAACCGTGGACTCCGGCCGTCTTGTTTACTTTGCTGCCGCGGATGATTCAGGTGGGGCCGAAGGTATTTTCGAGCGAGGAGTGGAACACCAGGAAGCAGAGACTGCCGAAGGCGGTGTAAGTGGGGGAACTAACACCCCTCGCTTACGCTTGGGGCTCCGATCTGAGCCCTGAGCGTAAGCGACGGGTAGTTACAACTAGAAGAACAGACGCAGCGAAAGTTGCATGTTTCGCTTGTCACCCGTCTTGCCAGTGATCTTGCCGAAAGTGGCAAGATTGGTCGGGTTGAAGCTGGCGCCACCCCAGTTCGGGTGGTTAGTGACATCGAAGGCCTCGGCGCGGAACTGCATGCCGGTCTTTTCGGTGAACTGGAACTTCTTAAACAATCCCGCATTCCAGTTATCGAAGCCGGGGTTGTGAATCACGTTCCGGAAGCCCGCCGGCTGCGAGTTAAAGGTGCCCTTAGCAGGCTGCGACCAGAGCAGGTTGCCGCTGGAGTCCGTGGTGGAGAACCAGTACTTGGCCTCAGCGGAGCCATTAGCCGCAATCTGGTGAACGATGGTCGGGGTGCCGTTCATGACCCAGAACTGGCCGCCGTTGGACATGCTGCCATCCTGGCCGACGCCGGCATAATCGTTGCCCGTGGCGACGCTCGATGGCTGGCCGGTCTGGAACTGCACGATGCCGCTCACCTGCCAGCCGCCCAAAACCTTGCCGGCGATATTGTGCTGACTGCGCAGAAACGGCAGTTCATAGATGTAGTTGGCGATAAAGATGTGCCGTGTATCGAAGTCGGATTGTCCCCACAGGTTGTGAGCATCATAGGTGTTGGGGATGATGTCGCGCTGCGCGGAGCCATCGTCCATGCTCTTGGAGAGCGTGTAGGCCAAGCCGAAGGCGATACCGTGGGTGAAGCGCTTATTCCAGCTCACCTGCAGCGAGTTATAGATCGAGCTGGCAATGTTGTCGCTTTCCCGAATCGAGTTGTAGCCTTTATACGGCCGCAGGGCATCCAGGTTGACGCCGGGGTTGGCAAGAACCGTGGCGAGGGTGGGCTGGTTGATATCGGATTCGCGCTGCAGGTGCAGACCGCGGCGGCCGACATACGCGACTGAGAGGACGGAACTCATGAAAGTCTGCCTTTCCACTGTGAAGTTCCAGCTATACGCCTCCGGATTCTTGAAGTTCTTGCTCTGGGTGGTGACGGTGAGAGGGAGCAGGTTGGCGGAGGTTCCGCCGGGGTTATCGACGTTGCCAAACGTCACGTTGGCGGTTGGCTGGAAGGGCGGGTTGCCGCCGAGGAAGATGGAATCGCTAATTCCCAGGCGGGTGATGAAGCGGCCGGCGCCTGTGCGGATGACGGTTTTGTCATTGAGCCCATACGCGATACCCACACGCGGTTGGAAATCGTTCCATTGGATGTCCGAGAAGCGCGGGGGGGCGCCGCGGAACAAGTACTTCAGGGAGGGGTCGTTAGCCTCCGGGAAACGGCCGACCGCATAAGACGGGAAGCCGGTGCCGGGAATCACCAGGCCGTTATAACGGTCACCCCCATTGAGGAGGACGGTGCCGGCTTGGGGGCCGGTTCCGATAACCGTTACTGCCTTGCTGGGGTCATAGTATTTCGTGTCAAAAGCTGCCATGTTCCGCCAGATCGCGCTGTAAGGAACGATCACGGTGTAGCGGACGCCGTAATCGACGTGCAGTTTTTGCGAAACCTTCCAGCTATCCATGGCGAATCCTTCAAACATATTGCCGCGGAACGGTGTATAGGCGCGCTGGCCCAGTTCGGAATAGGTATCGAACAGGCCCAGAGCAGCGTTTGCGGAAGCCACACCGGACGTCGGAAAACCGGAACGGGTGTCCGTGAAACTGAACTGGCCGTTCTGGTTGTTGGTGCAGGTGGGGCAGGCGGCGACGTTGATTTCGTCGTTATCATTCTCGCCCTGTTTCTCAAACAGGAAACCGAACTTAAGGGTGTGGCTACCTTTCACCCAGGTCAGTTTGTCGGAAATGTCATAGATGGGTCCCGTGGAGTGCGAAGGATACGGCCCGCCGCTTAGCCCCGAGAAGCTGCTCATGTTCACCGTGGGGATGCGGGTGGGGATCAACTTACCCTGCGGGAAAATGTAGGGGTAATTGAGGCCGACCGTAGTGCGATCCAGGAAGTGTGCCTGATCCACCGGAATGTAGACGTCATCCAGGCTGACGGTGGCCAGGAGTTCGTTCACCATGGTCGGACTGATGGTCCAGATGTGATTCAGCGAGTTGGTCTGGTTGGGCCGGTTGAAGAACTTCGGCGTCTCATTGGTGCCGCCGTCCAGCGGCTGATACTCGTCGAAGGCGTAGTTATTGCGGCGGAACTGCAGGCGCTGCTTGTCGCTGAGGTTCATATCCACCGCCAGCGTATCCTTGCGCTGATGCTGCGGGTGGTTCAACGCCAGGGACCAGTTCTGGTTGCCGTTGATGAATCCGCCCAGATTGGGAAGCGGGTACGCCTTGAGGATGCCCAGTCCGTTCGGGCTCTGCTGGTTTTTGGGAATGATGTTGCCGGCGAACGGGGTGCCTGTAACCGGATCTTTAATGGTCATCACTTTCCCGTAAAACACGTTGCTGGGGTTCAGCAGTTCGCTGAAATCGCCCTGCCGCATGAGGACGGTGGGGACCGTCAGGCTGCTGATATCGGTAAAGCGATACCGGACCCATTCCTGGCCCCAATACCAGAAGAACTTGCTCTTGTCGGTGTTGAATTTGCCCGGAATGTAAAACGGGCCGCCGATGTTGTAGCCGAACTGATTGTAGTTTTCGGGCGCGGTGAACTGTTGTCCCAGGGTATGGTTGCGTGTCCAGGTGTTGGCGTTGAATACATCGTTGCGGACGTAGTCATACGCCGCGCCGTGGAACTGCTGGCCGCCGCTGCGGGTGATGATGCGGATCTGGCCGCCGGAAGAGCGGCCGAATTCCGGCGAGTATGCCGCGGTGAGAATCTGAATCTCAGACGTGGAATCCACATCGGCTGCGCCCAGGCTGGTGCCGTTGGATCGCGTGCGGACGGCGGGAGCGCCATCGTAGGTGATCAGGCTTTCCGGCGTGCGCGCGCCATTGATGTTGCTGGGGCCCTGGCTGAAATTGAACGAGAGGCCGGAGAGGTTGCCGCCGCGAGTGCCGGGGACCAGATTCGCCATGAAGATCGGATTACGGCCGTTCAGTTCCAGGCTGTCGATCTGCTCTCTGGTGACGTCCGCCTGCACCGAGGCCGATTCGGTCTGCAGGACCGCGGCGGTGGCGCTGACTTCGACGGTTTCGACCGCCGACCCGACGGTCAGCGTGACATCCGCGCTCATGTTGGCGCTGGCGTCGAGCTTGTTGTCCTTGCTATCGTACTTCTTAAAGCCGGCAACCTCTACGCCGATGGTGTAAACGCCCGGCGGAATGTTCGTTACCGTGTAGTAACCGGATTCGTTGGTCGTCGCCTGGCGTTCCAGGCCCGACTGATTCTTGACGGTGACTTTGGCTCTCGGTACCACGGCTCCGCTGGGATCTTTTACGAAACCCGAAATGGAGCCCAAGTCCGATTGGGCGAATGCGAGACTCGTGCATAACAGCACAACGAGGGCGAGCAGCGTTGCCCGCACGAAACTAACCTGGTTCATCCTAACCTCCTCAGTAGACTGGAATTTGAAACGTGAAAGCGCTGATGTCGCGTGGCGGCCAGGGGATTTTTGACCGGCGACGCTTGACGGAAAACCAACACAGGCCAGGAGGCCCGTTACGGCTATCCTCATTAACCTCTCTCTAGCATGGGCAGCAGCCCAAAATTTTGAAAAAAGAGTCACCCAAAAACTGATTACGACGGGCTACAGGAGTAATTGCTAATCCGTTACGACACGTTTAGCAATTCCCATTACCCGTTGGTGTATTTTCACCGGCCCCCCTAATATAAAACCGGGAGAGGTCCGATGCAACAAAATTCACGGTGAATTTCCTGTTTCAACGGAGCGTCTGTGTGTTTTTTTCCTACCCTCAAGTCATTGACAGCGTGGATCTTCCAATTTTGGAAGAGGAGTCTAGCCTGGACTGTCGTGAATCCCATTTTGCAGATTCCGAAGCGAGTTCCGATTGAAGCGGACGGGGATTTACCGGATATGCGGCCGGGCACTAATCGGGATAGGGGCGGTGGCCTTTTTCTCTTCGAGCCAGTCATCCAAGCCAGTGGCTGCGAGTTTGATGTCCTGCGATTTTCGCGGCATCGCCAGCAGTGGACCGGTTGGCTGCGGGCCCTTCATCATCTCCGGCAACGTCTTTTCCAATTGGGAAAAGAAGCCGGGGATACGACGGGATGGAGAGAGCCGGGTTTGGTGTGGTCTACTTCCGATTGCGGAAGTCCAGGTTCGGATACTTCTTCAGAAAGCTCGCCGGGTCCGACCGGAGGTGATCCGCTGACGCGACGGCTATCTGGCTCACACGCTTCGCCAGAGCCTCCTGGCTCAGACGCGCTAGCGCTTCCCGCGGTAGTTTCGGCGGCATCGCGTTGGGCGCGTTCGGCATTGTCGGGATTTGCGCGGCCTGATTCGGAGCCTTCTGTTTCGCCAGTTGCTCCCTTGCCCGCGCTTTCGCCGCTGCCCGGTTTAGACCGATTACCGCCTGTTCCGCGAACCAGTTTCAATAATAGTCAGGGCTTGAAGTGCATCTCCATGAACTTCAAATACTGGTCCCAATCCGACGGAACGGTTCCGTGCCCGCCGGCATGCATCAGGTAGCCGATATCGTGCATGATGGCTTCACCGGCCGCGGGCATCTTGTCGGTGCCCAAGCCCTGCTTGCCGAGCAAACGGTAAACCGGCTCGGCCGCGACGGCGGCCAGGAATTCGCCTTTCGGGTCGGACCAGCCATCTCCATCGCCAGTCTGCAGCAGCACGGGGCGCGGCGCCATCAGCGCCACCAGCAGGTTCGCGTCCACCGGGAATTGGTCCACGTGCTGGGCGTACTTCCCGTAGTTGGCGGTGAACTGGTATGGATATCGCGTGGGCGCGGTGAGGTGCGCGATGGTCTCGCCGTAATTACGGCGGCTCAGCGCGGCGCCGCCTTCACCGGAACAACTGGCGATCACCATGGCGATGCGCGTATCGTGGGCGCCCGCCCACATCACGGTCTTGCCCAGCCGGGAAATACCCAGGATGGCGATCCGCTTTGCGTCCACTTGGGGATCGGTCTCGAAGTAATCCACAGCCCGGCTCAGGCCCCAGGCCCAGGCGGAGATGGCGCCCCATTCGTCGGGCGCGGGCTCGGTCTGGCCCGGCTTCAGGTATTGCGCGCGAATCCCCAACCCGACGCCGCCCAGGAAGTCGGGGTCAATGTCGCCATAGTAAATGGTGGCCACGCCGATGCCCTTGGCCAGGAACGGCAGCGGGTTGATGCGGCCGAATCCGCCTTTGGGGGCGGGGACGCGTTTCTTGTCGCGGCCCCAGACTTCGCCGGGCTTGATGCCGGGGTCGTCCACGGCGCTCGAGTTGGCCGTGAAGCTGATGTTCAAGAGCAGCGGCACCGGTTTCCTGGCATCGGCAGGCAGGTAGAGCAGCACGTCCATCCTGGGACCCGCTTTGTCCGCGGTGAAATACACCGTCACCTGGCGGCGGATGGCCTTGCCGTCCAGCGCCGGCGCGGCTTTTTCGAAGACGTCGAAGCTCATGTCTTTGGGACGGCCGGGCGCGCGGCCATACTCGTTCTCTTCGAACAGGCGCACCAACTCCGGACGGCGTTTCTCGTTCCAGGTCTTGGCGTCGCGCACCGGTTTCCCGTTGGCCAGCGTCAACGGGTCGGGCAGGGTGTAGTTGCCCACCAGGGCTTCATCATAGTTGACTGGAATGCCCGCCACCACGGCGGGCGGGGCACCCTTCTGGGCCTGTTTTTCGGCCTGCTTTTGGGCCTGGCCGAAGAGGGTGGCCGCAAAAGTCGCCGCAATAACCAACGGCGCAATCGAACGCAGACTGCGGAATGTCATGAAGATATCTTATCGCTGAAGGTGCTTTACGTGGACCCCGGCAGGCGGATTGCCAATCCGCCGCAGGTTGGCAACCTGCCCCACAGGGGTCATGGCAACCACCACGTACGGCGTTTCGGTTTCCATGTCGGGATACATTCGTCCGGCGCCATTCTTGGCGACGGCTTCGACGAAGTACATCAGGTCCCACTTCATGTCCAGAAACGCGGCGGGGATGCGGCCCGTGTAGAACCCGGTCTTGGGGTCCAGCGACATTTCCGCGGTTTGATAATCCTCGTACTGAGTCAAGTGCCGATAGCGCAGACGCAGCCATTTGATATCTGTTGTCACGCTGGCCGGCGCCGCCACTTTCGCGGAAACTTCCACATCCCGTCCGAGTTTGGCGGCGGGCGCCGGCAGCAGCTTGACGGATGGCGGTTCGCCCGCGGCGGTTCGCAGCGGAAAAATGTGCCCGAAGGCTGACGGAGAGTGGTCGGCTTCCTGCCGCTCGGCCAGCAGTTGCTCGAAATTCCGTCCCAGAAGCTGGTATTCCTCCTTCCAGTGCCGGCTGAACCCCACGGCGTGCGCTCCGAACGCCAGGTTCTCGGAGTATACGTCGCCCGCCGCGGTGACGATCTGCCCCCAGGCTTCGAGCGCCTTTCTCTCATTGGCGATGGCGACGTCGAACTGAGCCAGATCGCCCGGGTTCTGTTTGTAGAGGTTGTATGTGACTCCCGCCAGTAACCGCCACGAATGGTAGCGTGCCAGACCGGCAAGAATCCGCAGGTCGGTGAGGGTTGAACGCAACTCGTTGCCGGCGCCGCCACGCTTCTCAGCCTGCGCTACCTCAGCCTGCTTCACCTCGGCCAGAATCGCGTCGGCCGTTTGGGCGAACCAGCGGCTGGTCTCTTCGGGCCGGCGCATCGCGGTGTCGGTGCCCTGCACCAGGCTTTTCGCCTCTTCCCGTACATTCAGGAATTGCTGCACGTCGCTGCCCTCTTCGCCGGCGTATTCGGGCAAGCTGCCCTGGCGATTCATTTCGGCCCATCCGCGCGTGGTGGGGAAATTCCGATACAGGTAGCTCGCGGCCACGATGCGCGGCAACACTTTGCTGGCAGCGTGCAGCCCCTTCATCACGTGAGGCCCGGCCTGCGGCCCGAAGCGGACGCCGAACTCGTGCTCCCACACTTCCGCGGGCGTCTCGGGATTATAGGTAAGCCG
>DATMNI010000288.1:0-25555 GCA_035570275.1 Candidatus Acidiferrales bacterium
AAGCCACAATACAATTTTTGGTTGAAATGTTTTGATGCTGAGGATTGACGGATGACCGCGCCTTCGGCGAGGATGAAGTCGCCGGCCCTTACAACCGGCCAAAACTCAGAAAACTAACGTTTTCTGATGACCGGCAACAGATGATGGCCCACTTCGAGCGGGCGGCAGGAATTCGAGTAGTGGGAGGACCGCGAGGCTTGCGAGAAGTCTCGATATTCAATTGTGAGCGCCTCAGCCAGCGGCTGCTGATACTCGCTTCGTTTTGTTTCATGTCCGGACTTCTTCCGGCGCAGGGAGTCGCCAACGGCCAGCAACTGACGGTGACCACAGCGAACACGGTTGCGACATGAAGAACGGCCCGCTCGACGTTCTTGGCGTATTATGGGGCTGTTGGCCGGGAAGAATATCCCCGGTTGATATCTCTAATTCGCATATACTTGATCGGAGGGTAAATATGATTTATCGCAATCCCGACGGACGGTATCCGTCGTTGCTCGTCGAGGACGGGCAGACACTGACGATTAGTGCACGGGACGCACGGGAAATCGGGGTGCCGATGCTCACGATGCAACCGCGCACGACGGCCGCGCTTTTGGTATTAGCCGGGCAGCCACCACCGGCGGCCCCGCGCCTGTCGGACCGTGCTGCCTTTGAGCAGATCGACAGGACGGAGGGTCTCGCCTCCTTTTCGAAGCTCGACCAGGACGGCCGGATCGCCGGTTACAGCGTTTCCTTCATTCGGGGCGTTCTGGAGGCGTTCGATCCCAATGACAGGGTGCCTCCCCAGTCGGTGAAGCGGCTGATCCCTTCGGATGTGGACAAACCCTGCGACTGCTCCTCCAGCCAACACCAGGCGCGCAACGTAACGCGAGCTACCAACATCGCGCCCGCCACATCCGCGGTCGCCGCGGATGTTTCGCAGTCAAAACCGGCGACGGGCAGCCTTAGGGCGATCCGCGTTCCGGAGTTCCTGGTGGACTTCAAAGTGTATAGCCTGTTTGTGCGCCTCGGGGATATCGTCGTCAGCCACAACGCCACCCTGGTCCTGGACTCCGACATCTCATTCGCCATCGCGGACAACGTGCTGGCGTATACGGGCGCCCGCATCGTGCAACGCGGGGGTAACATGAACCTCGACGTCACCGGCATCATGCGGGGCAGCATTTTCAGTTTGATTCACAGCGTAACTGACGTCTTAAGGGTAAACTTCCAGTCCTTGGCGGCTGAGTTAGCCACCAAGCCCTGATCGTCCAACACGGATCGACTAACAAACTAGCCAAGGGCTTCGCCCTTGATCCGTGGCGGATGGGGGAGTCGAGGGAGTCAGAAGACAGAATAGCGGCGGGCGATTGAGTCGAATGGATTTGCCAGCAACGAGAACAAGATTCTCGCTGCGGGCCGAATAACGGGAAACTAACACGAGGAGAAAAACATGGCCAACGGAACAGTATGGGACCTCAAAGGCGCGGCAGGCGCGGATCAACAAGACGGCGCTCCCGGCGCCCCAATGCCAAGAGCTGTCGACGGGCAGCGGGCGCAATGTCACTTTTTCGGGGACGCGGGCTCCACCCGAGGCCAGGATGGCCAGGCGGGCGGGCCGGGCGGAAACGGCCAAACGGGTGGCCCGGGTAACCCAGGGGGGACACTGACTCTAACGGTGAGCACGTTCGAGGGCGGAATCACATTCGATGCCTCCGGCGGACGCGGCGGTCGCGGCGGGAATGGCGGGCCGGGTGGAGTTGGCGGGGCCGCGGGTAATGGTGGTGGCGGCGGCGGGTGCGAAGATGCGTCCGACGGCGGAAATGGAGGCCAGGGCGGCGCCGCTGGAAACGGTGGCAACGGAGGACCGGGAGGCGCCGGAGGCGCCGTGATTCTGAAGTACAAGGCCTTCAACATCGGCGATGTCCAAGCCCCGGTCGCCGGCGGAGCCGGGGGGCCGTTAGGCGTTGCAGGCTCGCCCGGCGTCGGCGGCGCCGGAGGTAGTGGCGGCTTTGGAGATTGCAACTTCTGGGGCTGCAATAGCAATGGAAACAATGGCGGCCAGGGACCTCTCGGAAATGCCGGTCAAAACGGTGCCCAGGGAGCAGCCGGACCCATTGGGACGTTTAGTCTGAATTCCATCGTGTGAAGTCAGCGAGGCCAAAGAGGCGCGGCGTGCCAATGCGCCCCACGAGGGCGCGACATTGCCGCTGTGCTGCGTCCGCAAATAGCTGCTGGTTTCAATCCACGCGCCAAACGAGGGGCGCGACCAACGCACGAGCCAACCCCGGCGCCGCCCAGTATTGTTTCAATCCACGCGCCCCACGAGGGTACTGGAAGCGCCGTAGGGAGGATCGGCCACCATCAAAAACGGCTGGGATTGGCCCAGCAGCCGCGACACGGCTGCGGCGTCGGTCGCGTCCCCGCAGAGTACCCGGTGCGAACCACAAAGCCACAGATCGCCGGGCTGGGTTGTATATGGTGAACCAAGACCCCCGCAGCTTCCGATTGGGGCGCCGCACGCGGCGAGAAATGGCGTGCCCAACTCACTCGCATGGAAGCCATGCTCGCGCCAGTGGACCCGGTACTGATTCAGGCACTGCACCTGGACGCGCCTTATAGAATCGCGGATGTCGCATGCGGTGGCGGCGGGACGACGCTGGAGATCTTCCGCCGGGCTCCGGAGAACACCATCGTTCACGGCTTCGATATCTCGCCAACCCTGATCGAAGTAGCTCGCTCGCGCACGCTCCCCGATGGACGCTCCATCGCCTTCAAGTCGCGAACATTGCGACGGCGCCGACTTGCGTGCTTCCGGCCATTGGGGAGAAACGTGCACGGGCCGCGAGGGCGAGCCAGTTGCAAGGATTGCTCGCTCAGTGGCCTGGCCAAGGCGCAGCGCAGCCACTCGGCCATTAAGAAAGCGCGCACGCACCTCAAAGCCATGTTCGAACTGGCTGCGTTCGACGGACGAGGCGACTCCGGATTCCTTTTGAAGTTGATGGGGAGAAACGAAAGCGAAACGGCGCTAAGTCTTTTAAACGGTGGTACGCCCGAGTGGATTCGAACCACCGACCTTTTGCTCCGGAGGCAAACGCTCACACCCGACTTCAGTTTTCGCAACCACTATGCTTGGCCTATTCTTCGGCATCCGCGGTTTTCGGCTCGTCTTTGAATACCACTTGGTGATCCGTGTTTTGAAGGATCCAATCGTCGAGTTCATGAATTGATAGTCCGCGTGCACGAGCCCTCAGGAAGCGGAACACTTCCAGTTTTGGCCAAGTGGCCCACTCGCTCATGTTGCGAAACGGTTTCCCTCGATTTTCCCGTCTCACTTGTTCCTGCGCTTGCTGCCTATCGGACCTCCATCGTGGACGCAGTTCACATGCGACATCAACATCGCTCGGGCGATCGACACCGCGAACATAGCTACCAAATATCACGACCATTCCGACACGATAAGCCCAGCTATCGTCGGCATTTAGAGCGCGTGCGCGCTCGACGAGACCAGCAATTAGGCGCGCAGCAGTTTCGCGCCGCAGAGGTGTAGCCGCCGTAGCCATCGCGAGTGCGGTTCCTTTGGTAGACGGCCCTAATATAGCTCTTACCGACTCGATAAAGCCATCCTCGTGCAGGAGATTCAATACGCTGCTTGCAACAGAATCGGAACATTGTAGGACCTTGCGGACATACCGGAGCGTTATTGAACGGCCGACGGTCTCACGCATCAGTTGGCGAATCTGGACGGCGGGATAGCCGGCGATCTTTTGGTCTGCCGTAATGCGCATGAGATTTCGATTGCTCTCATCATCGAGGTACGGGGCCGCTTCATGGCTCGATGTTTCGGTTGACTGGGTATAGAATCACGCGACCGCAAAGGAACCTCGGATTGCCTCGGTGCGAATCGGGAAGTTGCTTCGTTTCCGCCACGAGGATGTGGAAGAGTCCATTACTCGCCAAGTTCAGCTGGACGCGAACCACGTTCACACGAGATCTGCGCTTGGAGACCGTACCGAAGCGATGAGGCTCGTGAAAATGGCTTGACGACCGCCACCGACGTCCCGGCGTGCGAAGTGTGGGGGTCGCAGTATCAGGGACCTCTCGCGGCGTCAGCAGCTCTTCAGAGGGGAGGTGTTTTGATTCCATGCCCTCTTATAATCCATCTTGGGACTTTGGGCAAATGTCTCGCTGGAATCACCAGCGAGCGCTTATCGCAGCGATATCGGAGTGCCGGTTTCCCGGCGCGATCAGCTAAAGAATTCTGGACACCCTCACATGGGGGTATCGGCCCAAGCGTTGCGGGTGCGTGGAGACAGTCAACCAGATCTATCCACGCCCGCCTGCACGACTGAACCTTGACACCGCACATCTCTGCGGAGCGCAGTTCGGGTTCCGCCACGACCCACAGAATTCTGTGAAGAAACTCCAGGTCGCCGGGCAGATCCTCAACGGCCTGCTTCATTCGTTCCGATTCTTCTGACATTCGGCTTCTTCGAACATGCTGGGCAGCACTTCCTGCAGTAGTATCCCGTGTGGCAGTGCGAATATGCACGAGGAGCGGGTAGTCGCCGCACGCCACGTAGAGGTAGTACAAGGGGACGACTGATAGCAATCGGTGCGCGGAGACTCTGGCACTTCGTTATCCGACTCAGAGCCGCCCAATAGTCGTTTCACCGTGCACCAGGGCCGTTGGTACGGTCACGGTCCCACACGCCCATCAGCATGAACCGACCGTCGGCCTCCGCATGTACATCTCGGAAAGAAAAGCCGGGAGGTTGGAAGGACTATGCCGCTGGCGACCATACCAAGCCGATGACATTGGACGCGGTCGACTTTCATTCGTCGTTTTCTCCTCCATGTCCTTCCCTTCGCCTTTATCCACCTCGCCACTTTGGATTTCTGGCCAACCGCAAACGAAAGGAAAAAGCTGGCGCCGTGCGTCCTTGTTGGCCGTCCAGGCAAGAGGTCATCGAAGCCATCGGGGATTCTAATGACGGCTGTGATTCCACCACCGAGGAAGAACGATTCCGCTGATGGCCGGTTTGCAAGGCCGGCCGGTTGATCGGCATCCAAGTCCTTACTGCCGCAGCCTGTGCTCGCTCACGGGGCGCCGATGATCGCTGACACTACACTTCCGCCATGACAGGTTCACCAAGTCATGGCTCAACTCGATAGCCCTGGTCAGGGTGACCGGAAAATGTTGCTGGACCTATTTCTCGGCCCTCCCCCATCGCGCCGACCCGGCCGCCCCCCGCTAGCTGTAAGAAATGTTGCTGGACCTATTTCGCCCTCGGCCGCGCCTGGCGCTGCTGCCAAAAATGTTGTTAGACATTATTTCGGCTATTTTGCCCGCCGTGACGCCATGGCGTCGCTGCGAAAAAATGTTGCTGGACCAGCCAGGCTCCGCGTCCATACGGGCATTTCTAACGTCTAACGGCTGGTTTCTGATTCACTGGCTTGCGACAAACAAATACCCGGCCCGCGAATGGATCACGTAAAGAGAGAGAACAATTTTCCCAAACTCGGTGGATTCCGTGTGCTCCGGCCCCGCTTCCTCTGGTTCCCAATTCTCTGAGGAACCGAGCTTCAGCCCTAACTCTGTCTCCGGCCGGAGCTGACTCCAGTCTCCTTCAGATTTTGCCGCCCGCTCAACTCTGGTGACCCGAAAAATGTTCCTGGATCTATCCAACCCCGCCGTCGTGCGGTCGGTATGCTCTTAACCGAAAATGTCCCTGGATCTGTATCGATCTCGGCCGTAGGCCCCCGGAGAATGTTTCCTGGAGCACCGACGCGCCTGTTCGCGGGTTGTTATCCGGCTAATGCGCTCGAATAGCGGCTGTTACGGCCAGATCTTGGGAGGCCGTCCCGGGCCCTGGTTGGACGCAAAACTCCAGTCCTCGAGCACTCCCCGATAGACTTTTGGAGCAAGCACCCCGAATGCGATACAAATGAGCATGGAGTCAGCGCCTACCCCTCTATTCAATACGGCGAGCCAAAGGCGCTTTGGGCTCGGCACTCGGCAGAGTCAAGGCCGTCGCAGGCCCGTGAACCAGCCGCGGATCGGCTCCGCTAAGGCCATTCCAGGTCGATCAGCGTCTGAATCCAGCACACTACACCTTCAAATGGAGAATTGGAAGTCTTATGGCCGATGCGTCTCCCATCCCGGCAAGCAGCGCGGCCGGGCCGTTCCAGCAGACCCCCGCTCTTGAACGACATTACGAGGTTGACGAAATAGCCGAGATGTGGAATCTCTCCCGAGATACCGTTCGACGACTTTTTTTCAGCGAGGATGGTGTTCTGAAGATCGTGCGGCCAGGTACCCGCTACAAGCGGTCTCACGTAACCCTCCGGGTTCCCGAAAGCGTCCTGTGCCGAGTTCATCGCCGTATGTCGGGCAAGGCTTGATCTACCCTGAGCAAGGCGAAGGCTCTCACCCGGACTTTGGCGATAGGGCCTTCGTCAACGGGTCTTGGTCCCAGAAATACTCCAAGCGCGTTTCGAGCCGCGCTTGCCTCCGCGTGTCCCACTTGCTGTAATACTTTTCAACCACCTTCATGGAGTTGCCCAGCAATTCCGCAATTTCTTCCATGGGCGTTCCGTGTTCCAGTAGATCTCGTACCAACGTGTGACGGAACATATGAGGGGTAGCCATCGATACTCTAATGGCTTGCGGCTCAGAGTTCAGTTTTCCGCCAGACCTTTTCTTCTTTTCGGATTCCACGGTCCTCACATCGGCCGCCACGAACAACCGTTGAAGACGGGCGCCCCATTTGCTCGTTCGGGTATGGAGCTTTCCTCGCCCCGTCCAAAAATAGAACTGCTCACTGTCGTGGGGGGCGGAGTTTAGGGCTTCAACGACGAACGACGGCACTCTCGCAAACACGTCCTCACGTGTCTTCTTGCGGTAAGTTCTGATCCGGCAGCCTTGAACGTGGGCCTTCTCCAATTTCGCCGTGTCGCCAATCGACATGCCGGTGTAGCGCATCACGAGAATGAATGCCTTGGTTTGATCGGCTATCGGTTGTCCTCGACGCCCGTATTGGTCATGGAGCGAGGTCACTGCAGAGAAGATCCGGCTCATCTCTTCATGCGTGAACGGCTCTGTCTTCGGGCGGCCTTCGGGAATCGGGTCTAAATCAGCCGCGGGAGTCTTGAGGATGAAATCCGACTTCACACAAAACCGAAAGAACGTTTTCAGTACTTCCTGGTTTCGCCGCTGTGTGGTATCGGCATCGGTCCATGCGGCCCGGAACTCTACCAAGTCGCTGAACGTCACCTCTCCCACCGCTGACTTTTTGCGGCCCTCCATAAACGCCTTCAATCGACCTAGCAAGAGACGTGCTTTCCGCCGAACGTCAGCGCTCCTTTTCGCTTTGAAGGCCAAAAAAGAGGCGATTGCATCTGCTAGGTTGACTTGCGGTTTTTGGGTCTGCTCGGGTGGCGTCCGCAGCTCCATCTCGCGGATGATTTCAACCGCGCGATTCCAATCCCGGACACCACTACCAGATGCCGGATCTTTCAAGGCTTGAGGCTGACGGCGCATGCCAACGCCGTCAATCCCCTCGAAATGGATCGGGCACTTGGGCCGACTAGGACAGTCCTGAGTTCGAGCTCCGAACCTGGAGCATTTGGCAAAATGGCGGCGGAACAGGTTCAGCACGCCCCAATCTTAGCACGCCGCTACTTACGTAAAACTTACGTGGAGTCTTTGATCGCTGTAAGTGATTGATTTAAATGTAAATATAGTGGTGGAGGCGGGGGGAGTTGAACCCCCGTCCGAGAAAGCCCGCAATGAAGAGACTACGTGCGTAGCCGGCTCAAAGATTTCGGCCACCGCTTCAGAATCCGGCAAGCGCGGCGGCGGCCTAGTCCGATTGGGTTTCAGCCGCCGGCTCCGGACCGAAGCCATTGGCCAATCCCGCAGGATGACGCTCACTCACCGCCGCGCGGGCTCAGCGGCTGGAGCGGCTACCTAATTACTTAAGCAGCGTATGCAAACTGCGTGTTGTTGGCAGTTTTAATTTTCCGATCGTTTAACGGGAGCTCGGAACCCGGCACGCCTCCCCACCACGATTCAATCCCGTCGAATCCGTTGCGCCCCCACATCAAAGAGCCTTGGCAGGTACTACATTTTCAGTGTAACACCATCGTCAACTGGCGGCCCGATTTGCGTAGAATGATTTGCGTATAATCAGGGTATGCGTACGCGCGTCCTTGCCATTCGATTTTTGTTGTTTGCGGCGCTTCTCCTTTCGGCCGTCGCGGTCTGGAGCGCGCCTATGACCAAGATCAACATTGTGGTCAAATCGCAGGGCGGCCACCCGGTGGACCGCGCCAGCGTGGTGGTCCGGTTCGTGCAGGGCCACTCCATCGTCAAACTCGGCAAAGCCGTGCGCACCACGTTCGAACTGCGCACCAATCAGGATGGCGAGGCGAAGATTCCCTCCATCCCACAGGGCAAAATCCGGGTCCAGGTGATCGCCAAAGGCTACCAGACCTTCGGAGAGATCTTCGATATCACGGAAGACGAAAAAACGCTCGAATTGACCCTCAATCCGCCGCAGCAGCAATACTCGGCTCACTGATACCTCGCCCGTGCCGTGCCTGAGCCGATGATCGTTTTTCCATCCGAATCCTTATACGAACTGCGCCGCAGTCTGTTCGCACGAACCAGGTCCGGCGACCTGAGCAAGGTGGAGGCCTTTGGCCAGGCGGTGGCAGCTGACCCCAACGATCCCATTGCCCTCCTGTTTCTTGGGCTCGATGCCGAACAGGCCGGCGATTTGGCCAAGTCCGAGCGCTTCACCCGCGCATCCATCCTCAACCACCCCAGTGGCCATGACGGGTATATGGTGCTTCCGCGCATCCTGGGTGCCCGCGGCGCCGACGAACAACTCGCCTCAGGTTATGCCAGACTCGGCCTGGAAAAGATCGGCTACGATGAGGAGGCGCTCGAGCGTATCGATTTCGGCAAGCTGCTGCCGGGACTCCCCGCCAAATTGCTTGCCGGCAGCGACCGGAACTTCGAACTGCTGCAGATCATCATCGAACATCTGGAGGAGACGCGACTGCCGGAACCGCCGGCAGTCTCGTTGGAACTGGAGCCTCACCGGCTGATTCACCAGCTTCGCGAAGCCGGTGAGGATCCGCTCCCCTCGGAATTGATCGATGCTATTCTGGCCCGTGCCGCGGATTGCGCGCCCATGCTGCTGGGGATCCTCAAAGAGTACGGTGAAGATCTCATCCCGGAGGATGACGACCCCATGGTCCTGCGCGCGTTGGCGCTGCTCGGCGAGATCGGCGACCCGTCCGTGCTACCGGAGATCACCGAGTTCATGGAACTGGAAGACGAGCGTTTCGGCAACGTCGTGCACTGGGCCGCCCACCGCATCTCATTCCGCCAGCCGGCCGCCGCCTTGCAAGTGATTCGCGACATCATCCCACAGAGCGACGCGATCAGGCGGGCAACCCTGGCGCTGCAGATAGCCCAATTGCCGAAAGTGCCAGGACGATTGGAAGCCATGCAGAGCCTGCTTCATAACTTCGAACGCGAACCGGGAGAAGAGCAGGAAGCGCTGCTGGCCGGTGCCATCTCGGCGGCATGGGTGATGCAGGGAACCAACAGCGAATTCGCTGCATCGCTGCTAAAAAAGCATGGCAATCTGCTTTCGGCAAGCACACACCGGGAACTCAGGAAACTCCGGGCGGAAGGAGCCGGCATGGGACCGTACGTCGCCGAAGAAGACCCAGCCACCATCTACGATATCTGCGGCGAAGACTACGGCCCAAGCGAGCCCGTCGTGAAACCGCCCAGGCCCGGGCGCAATGATCCGTGCTGGTGCGGCAGCGGCAAGAAGTACAAGAAGTGTCACCTCGATGCGGACCAGGGTCGCTGATGCGTCCGCGGGTATCATTAATAAGAAGGAGGACCTGAAAAACCCGTGTCCTGTCGAATCCGGTTCCTACAATTCCTGTTGCTTCCCTGCCTTTCCATGTTGGCCGCCGATCAGGTAGTGCTCTCCAACGGTGACACCATCACCGGCGCCATTGTCAAGAAAGACGGCGCCAAACTCACCATCAAGAGCGAGTTTCTGGGCGAAGTCTCCATGCCCTGGTCGGCCGTGAAGAGCATCAAGTCCGACGCCGAGCTGGTGGTGGTTCTGCCCGGCGGCGAAACCGTGAAGGGCAAATTGTCCAGTAGCGGCGACGCCCTGCAGGTGGCCGCACCAACCGGCGCCAAGTCGGCGCCTCTGGCGGTCGTGACCGCGGTGCGTGACGACGCCGAACAGCACGCCTGGGAGCGGCTGCAGCATCCCGGCCTGCTGGAGCTGTGGACCGGCAATTTCGATCTGGGCCTGGCGCTGGCGCGCGGTAATGCCCGTACGGATACGCTGACCACGGCGTTCACCGCCAGCCGCATCACCACCAAAGACAAGATCACCACATACTTTAACCAGATCTACGCAAGCGCCCGCGTCAACGGCGTTTCGAGCGATGTGGCCAACGCTGTGCGCGGCGGGTGGTCGTACAACCGCCAGGTCGCACCGCGCTTTTTCGTCGACACGCTCAACGATTACGAGCACGACACTTTCCAGAACCTGAACCTCCGGTTCGTGGCCGGCGGCGGCTTCGGCTGGAACGCCGTTAAGAAGGAGAGCCTGCAGTTCGACCTGTCGGCCGGCGGCGACTACGATCGCGACAACTTCAACAACAACATCCATCGCAATTCGGCCGAAGCGAGCTACGGCGACAGTCTGTTGTTCAAGGCGTCAGCCGCCACTACGATCACGCAGTCGTTCCGCATCTTCCACAACTTGAGCAGGACCGGCGAATACCGGATGAATTTCGATCTGTCAGCCGTCACCTCCATTAAGAAGTGGCTCGGCTGGCACGTGACGGCCAGCGACCGCCTCCTGAGCAACCCGTCAGCCGGACGGCAGCGCAATGACGTGCTGCTCTCCACCGGTTTCCGGCTGACCTTCGCGAAGTAGGACAGACCATCGCCTTCTGTGGTCGGTCAGGTTTCGGGTTTTGCTTTTACTGTCACGCTTTCAAACCACCGGGGGGCGACAGACGACATACACCGATCGTCTGTCCCACGGTCGCGGCCACTTACGCCAGGTCGAACTTCTCCTGGTGCAACTGCGCGTCGCTCTTCACAATCACCGTGCGTCCGCCCAGAATCTCCTCGATCTCCGGCAAGTAGGAATTCTGGTTGGACTTCAGCAGTTTGGCCACTTCCGGCGATACCCGCAGCAGCACGTCCTGGCCCTCAACGGCACGGGAAATCTTGTGGGCCTCCTGCAGAATCTCGCCCACCACCGTTTGCGCGCTCTTCACGTAACCGGCCCCTTCGCAATAAGGGCACGGCGTACAGAGCGTGCGCTCCAGGCTCTGCTTGACACGCTTGCGGGTGATCGCCACCAGGCCAAAATCGTTGAACTGCAGAATCTTGTATGGCGCCCGGTCCGCGCGCATGGCTTCTTCCAGCGCCTGCATCACCTTCTGGCGATTCTTGCGCTCGTCCATGTCGATGAAATCCACCACGATGATGCCGCCCAGATCGCGCAACCGGATCTGACGCACAATCTCCTTGATGGCGTCCGTGTTGGTCTTGACGATGGTATCCTCCAACCGGTTCGACTTGCCCACATACTTGCCCGTATTGATGTCGATCGCCACCAGCGCCTCGGTCTGGTTGATCACGATGTAGCCGCCGGATTTCAGCCACACTTTGGGCCGCAGCGCTTTCTCCAGTTCCGACGTGATGTTGAATTCGTCGAAGATCGGTGTCGGTCGTGTGTACAGCTTCACGCGGCCCACCATCGTCGGCTGGAATCGCTGCACGAAACCAAGAACGTCCTCGTAGATCTCTTCGTTGTCCACCCAGATGCACTTGAATGAGGACGTGAGCTGGTCGCGGAGGATGCGTTCCACCACGTTCAGATCGTGATGGATCAGCAGCGGCGCCGGCCGCCGTTCGGCCTTCGTGCGCATGTCCAGCCAGAGGTTGTAAAGGAACATCATGTCGGCGCGCAGTTCCTCTTCGGTGCGGCCATCGCCCGCCGTCCGCACAATGTACCCGCCCGGAATGCCGGTGCGGTTTTGCTGCAGAATCCGTTTGAGCCGCAGGCGCTCATCGTCGCTCGGGATCTTGCGCGAAACGCCGATGTGGTCCACCGTGGGCATGTATACCAGGAAGCGGCCAGGCAGCGCGATGTGCGACGTGATGCGCGCGCCCTTCTGCCCCAACGGTTCCTTGGCAATCTGAACGATAATCTCCTGCCCTTCCTTAAGCAGATCGCTGATCGAAGGCAGCGGCTTCTCCTGCCTGGCTTCACCGCCGCGCGGGTTGGGCCCCGTACGCTGTTCAGTCCGCGGTTCGGTATGCGGTTCGGTTCGATGTTCGGTGCGATGTTCCGGACGCGCATCGCCGCGGGCTTCCTGCGTGTGCGGTTCGCCGCGCGGTTCGCCCTGCGGCGGACGCCCGCCTTCGGGACGCGGTCCGCGGTCGTCAGGCCGCCCACCCTTCCGCCGCATGCGGCGCGAAACCCGGTGTTGCAGATACCGCGGATTCTGCTCGCGCAGCGCGGCCGTGAGGCTGGTAGGAATGCGCGCCGGTTCCGGCCCTTCCGGTTCGACGATGGACTCGGCTTCGGCGCCGCCATCGGCCGCCAATGGCGCGGCTTTTTGGCCTTCGATCTCGCTTGCCGATTCGGGTTCCGCGGCTTCGTCTTCCGCGTCCTCGGAAGCTTCCGCTGCTTCGGCCACCGGCGATTCCTCCATGGGGGCCGGGGCCTCGGCTGGCGCCGCAGGCGCCGCAGGCTCCCCAGGCGCGGCTTCGGCCGCGGCGTCATCCAGTTTCTCCACCGCTGCTTCCATGGCCGCCACCGTCTCCGGTTCCGGCTCCGCTACCGCAACCGGTTCGGGCTCTCGTTGCGCTGCCGCAACCGGCTCGGGTTCGGGCTCTGGCGCAGCCATCGGTTCCCCCGGCATCTCCGCGGCTGCTTCCACTACCGATTCGGTCGCAGCTTCGAGTCCTTCCATACCGGCGATTTCCTCAATGCCGGACTCCTCCACCTCTTCCTCTTCCAGGGCACCTTCCACCACACCCGCGGGTTCGGTGTACTTGGCGAGCGACTCACCCGGCAGCACGAAGAAATCGTCGTCGCGGCTCTCGCGTACCGGTGCGGCCGCCACCGGTTCGACTTCCGCGCGGACCGCGGGCTCCGGCCGCGATTCGGGCGAACCTTCAGTCCTGGGCGAGTAGTACTTGGAATCGGGCAGCCCTCTGCCGCCCCCTCCCCCACCCTTCTGGCCCCGGCGCCGCCGCGAACGGCGGCCCCGCCCGTCACGTGCGTCCCGCCCGTCACGGCCGTCACGCCGATGATCGGGCTGGCCCCCGGCGGACGGCGGCACCATGGCGGACGCTGCACCTGGACTTGCAACCGAAATGGCACCCGGAGCGGCACCCGGAACAACCAGCGGCGGGGCTGCGGCAGCCGGTTCCGGCTGCGCGGGCGCGGTATCAACGGTAGCCCCGGCTGCCGGCACCGTATCCGCCGCCGGCTCCACCGCTGCTTCGTGCGCTTGAAGCGCGGGAGTGCGGTCCAGGTTAAGAACCTTCTCCTCCACGCTGGTCACGATCTTGTCGTACTCTTCGTTGTCTTCGAAGAAGTCCGACACGTAAAGAAACGCGTCCCGCCCCAGGCCGATGTCGACAAATGCCGATTGCATGCCCGGCAGCACCCGCGTCACCCTGCCTTTGTGGATGCTCCCCGCGAGCGAATACTCGTTTTCGCGTTGATGATAAACTTCGACTACCTGATCGTCTTCGATCACCGCCACGCGTGTTTCGTGGCGGTTCGCCGAGATCACTAACTCCTTGGACATCGACTGCCTCCCCGGGGCATGGAGAAGTACCGTGAGGAAGGTAGGGCGCCCTGCGTGCGTCTCGATAGTCCCCGGCCACCCGGGGAACGATGTAAAACTCGTTACAAGCTCACGCTGGCCGAATGTGGAGCTGCATTTTCCTCATACACCATCCGGCCGGGAACCGCTCCTCTACTGGGGGAGCGCCTTTCGCGCCACCATCCCGAAGCTCTCTACAGGCTCCCGAATATTCTTCTAAATTCACAAACTCTTAATTCACAAACTCTTAATTCACAAACCTTCTGAGGCGGACGTTATTCACCAGCCCCAGAGCTAGAAAATCCGTCCAGACGCTCGAACCGCCAAAACTCATGAAAGGAAGCGGAATGCCCGTCACGGGCATCAGCCCCACCACCATTCCGACGTTGATCAGCATGTGGTAGAGGAACAAAGCCGCCACCCCCATACAGATGTACATACCGACTCGGTCGGGCGCCGTCTGCGCATTCTGCACAATGCGCATGATCAGCACGAAAAACAACGCCAACATCACTACCACGCCGACGAACCCATGCTCCTCGGCGAACGCCGAAAAGATGAAGTCCTTGTGCGGCACCGGCAGAAAACGAAGCTGCGTCTGGGTCCCCTTGGTCACTCCCTTGCCGAACATGCCGCCCGCGCCAACTGCAATCTGGGACTGGATCAACTGATATCCCTTCCCCTGCGGGTCCCGCTCGGGATCCAGGAACCCCACCAACCGCGCCTTCTGGTAATCCGGCAAATAAACGTAACTTACCGGAAGCACAACCGCCGTCACTACGGCTATGGCGGCGATATACTTCCAATTCAAACCAGCGAGAAACGCTCCCGCGATCAATACGGCTACATACGCCAACGCCGTGCCCAAATCGGGCTGCTTCAAAACCAAAGCCGTGGGAATGAGCACCAAACCCGCCAGCTTCAAGCACTCCCGAATCTCCAATTCATCTGTCTTCGAGTCGGTCAGGTAGCGGGCTACCAACAATATTATCACCAGCTTCACGAATTCCGAAACCTGCAAGTGAATTCCGCCGCCGAGCGGAATCCAGCGCCGCGACCCGTACACCTTATCCCCCACCAGGAACGTGATCGTCAGAGCCACCACCGACCCGATGTACAGTATCGGAACATAACGCAGCAGCGAGTGATAATCGAACGCCAGCAGTATCCACATGAACAGCAGGCCGCCGATCACGTAGACGATCTGCTTCCACCAGGCAGATTGGTAATCCGTCTCGCGCGTGGCGCTGTAGATTTGCAGAACCCCGACCGAGCTAATCAGCAGCACGATGACCAGGGCCGTCCAGTCGATATCGCGTGGTGACAGGTAGCGGGGCATTTCAGTCGGGTGGCCGGTAGGTTGAAAGCGGTGGCCGGTGGCCGGTGGCCGGTTGGCGGCCTCGACATCCCGATCCGGGGTAGACGGGGCCTGAGCTTCCATGTAGGCCGCGTCAACGATGGAGGCTGTCTTAACCGGCCATTGGCCACCGGCCACCGGCCACCGTTCTTGGGCTGCCTTAACCGGCCACTGGCCACCGGCCACCGGCCACCGTTCTTGGGCTGCCATAACCGGCCACCGGCCACCGGCCACCGGCCACTGATTCATGCCACCGGCCACCGGCCACAGGGATCCGGCATCCGGCATCTGCTTGGCACTGGCCGTCACCACCTGCCCGCCCCCGGCCAGCCGCGCCTTCTTGTCGAAATACACCTTCAGCACATCACGCACCACGGGCACGGCCAAATAGCTCTCGCCGCCGTGCTCGTACAGCGCCACCACTACAATCTCCGGGGCCGCGCGCGGCGCGAAGCCCACGAACCACGCGTTGTCCTTCAGGTTCTTGTCCGGACCGCGGCTCTTCACGAATTCGGCCGACGCCACCTGCGCGGTGCCGGTCTTGCCACAGACCTCGACGTTCGGCAGCCTCCCGCGCACGCCGGTTCCGCCGCCTTCGTTCACCACGCCGTACATGCCATCGATGACGTCCTTCAGGTTGTCCGCATTCAAGCTCCACTCGCTCGGCTTTTCCGTCTGGTTGCCGGCCTTGGTCAAATGGGGATGATGCCACACACCGCCGACCGCCAGGCCACCGATCGCCCGGGCCATCTCGATCGGCGTCACCGTCAGCGCGCCCTGCCCGATCGACACCGAGATGACCTCCCCGGCGTACCACGGCTGGTGAAAGGTGCGCTGCTTCCATTGCCGCGAAGGCATCGTGCCGGCCAGTTCGTGGGGCAGGTCGATGCCCGTCGGGTGGCCGTACCCCACCAGGTCGCCGTAGAAGGAAATCGGATCGATCCCCATCTTGTTGCCGACCGTGTAGAAGTACGTGTCGCAGGACATCACAATGCCCTTGTGCAACTGAACCGTCCCGTGGCCGGTCTTCAGATGGCAGCGGTAGAAACGGCCGTAGAACGAGGCGCCGCCGGGACAGTGCACCGTGTAGCTGGTGGCGTTGATGTTGCCAGTCTCCAGGGCCGCGATGGCCATGATCGGCTTAAAGGTGGATCCCGGCGCCTGGGCTTCCTGAATGGCGCGGTTCATCATCGGCTTGTCCGGATTGTCGGCAATCTCGCGCCAGTCTTTGTTCTTAATGCGCACCGCGAATTTATTCGAGTCGAATGCCGGCCGGCTCACCATCGCCAGCACTTCGCCCGAGCGCGGGTCCAGCGCCACCACCGAGCCGTTCTTGCCGTCCATCGAGAGTTCCGCCGCCGCCTGCAGATCCAGATCGATGGTCAGTTGCAAATCCTTGCCAGGTATTGCCGGCTTGATGCCAATCTCCTTGCGCACCTGGCCGCGGTTATCCACCACCACCTGCCGCTGGCCATCCACGCCCATCAGGGTATCGTTATACTGGCGCTCGATTCCGAACTTGCCCACCACGTCGCCCGGATTGTATTTGGCGAACTCCGGTAGGTCCAGTTCCTCTTCGCTGATTTCACCGGTATAGCCGATCACGTGGGCCATCATGCCATTCTGTGGGTAGAGGCGGCGCTGCGCCTGAATCAGCACCAGTTCGGGGAAGAAATCGTGGTGCGAAGCCACGAAGGAGAGGTCGGCCGGCGACAATTCTTCCTTGATGACGATGGGCACGTACTTAGGCTGCCTGCGGAAACGGCTAAAGCGCAGTTGCAAGTCCATATAATCCAGATCGAGCCCCTGGGCGATAGGCCGCAGGTGCTCCTCCTTCACCAGTTCGCGCGCCAGAATCAAGGTGAATGACGAGTGATTGTCCACAATCACGCGCCCGTCGCGGTCCAGAATTCGCCCGCGCGGCGCCAGCACCGGTACCGACTTGACGCTGTTCTGCTGCGCCCGCTCGTCGTACATTTCCTGGTTCTGCACCTGCAGCCGCCAGAACCCCGAAATCAGAAACAGGAAGATGAGGACCGTAGCGTACTGAAAGACAGCGATCTTCCCCGCCGCGAACCTGGTATCGTCGCGCAGGGGCGGTTTATCGGAAACGAGCTGTTCGAGATTTGGATCGACCGGGGGGAGGCTCACAGCAACGCGCGGAACCCGCGCTTAAATAGTAGCATAGGCATTCTTGCCTGTGTTGGTTTCAGCATTCGCCGGACCCAGGGTCGCTCTGACAAGCTGCCCCTGACAAGCTGCCGGTTACAAGCCGCCGTACGAGGGCGTTCATTTCAGAGTCGATTATCCCGTTGTCCGGTTGCTCCCGATACCCGTATCCTGATAACCTGATCTGTAACCCTATACCGCATTTAAAACAGGAGAATCAATGGCAGTCAAAGTTGGCATTAATGGCTTCGGCCGCATCGGCCGGAATGTCGTCCGCGCCGGTTTGCACCGGAGCGACGTGGAATTTGTAGCGGTCAACGATCTTACCGATACCAAGACGCTGGCGCATCTTCTGAAGTACGATTCCGTGCTCGGGCAGTTGCCGGAAACCATTACGCATGACGATCACTCCATCACCATCGGCGGCAGGACCATCCAGGTCTTCAAGTCCAAAGATCCCGGGGAATTGGATTGGAATTCGGCGGGCGCGCAAGTCGTGATCGAATCCACCGGCTTCTTCACCGATGCCAAGGACGCCTGCAAGCACCTGCGCGGCTCGGTGAAAAAGGTCATCATCTCGGCGCCGGCCAAGAACGAAGACGTCACCCTGGTTCTGGGCGTGAATGACGCCGCGTACGATCCGGCCCGGCACAGCATTATCTCCAATGCATCCTGCACCACCAACTGTCTGGGGCCGGTGGTGAAAGTTCTAGACGAGGCCTTCGGCGTACAGAAGGGCCAGATGACCACCATCCACAGCTATACCAACGATCAGAAAGTCCTGGATTTTCCGCACAAAGACCTGCGCCGCGCCCGCGCCGCCGCCCTGAACATGATCCCCACTACCACTGGCGCCGCCAAGGCCATCGGACTGGTGCTGCCGCACTTGAAGGGCAAGCTGGATGGCTATTCGATGCGCGTTCCCACGCCGGACGTTTCGGTGGTGGATCTGGTGGCCATCCTGAACACGCCCACCACTACCGCCGCCGTCAACGCTGCGTTAAAAGCCGCGTCAGAGGGTGAGTTGAAGGGCATTCTGGGCTACACGGAAGACCCGGTGGTGTCCACCGATATGTTGCGCAATTCCAACAGTTCCATCGTGGATGCCGAGATGACCAAGGTGCTGGACGGCAACCTGGTCAAGGTGGTTTCCTGGTACGACAACGAGTGGGGCTATTCCTGCCGCGTGGTGGATCTGGTGGCTTTCCTGGAGGCCAAGGGGCTGTAACTGGCCTGGCGCGAGAGCCGGGCTGGCGCGAGAACCGGGCCTGTAACATCGGCACTTGGAAAATCATCATTACCTGCATGAAAACTCTCTTACTGAGCGCCCTGCTGGGCCTCTTTGCATTCGCGGCGTTTGCCGCCGACGTCACGGGGAAGTGGACCGCGGAGGTCCCTGGACGGGGCGGCAACATGCAGACCAACACGTTTGTCCTCAAGGCCGATGGCGCCAAGTTGACCGGCACCCTGAGCGGTGGCCGCGGCGGCGACGCCGAGCTTACGGATGGCAAGATCGATGGTGACAACATTTCATTTGTGGTAGTACGCACATTCGGCGACAACACCATCAAACAGACCTACAAGGGTGCGGTTTCGGGCGATACCATCAAGTTCACCCGGACCATGGAAGGCGGACAGGGCGGGGGCCAACCGGTCGAATTTACCGCGAAGAAGGCCAACTGAGCACGCGGTTAGCGCGAACACATCCGCCGGCCAACCAGCACGTAAGCAATCGCCAGCGCGGCCTCCACTCCGTATCTCACGGCCTCCGAAGGCGCCAGCGAGCGGGTGATGAACCCGTCGGTCATGATCATGTCGCCGCCCACTTTGCCCAGGAGCCCGGCCCCCAGGTAGATGGTTGCGGGGTACCGGTCCATCACTTTCGAAAGCAGGTTGCTCGACATCACTACGAACGGAATGCTCAGGGCCAGGCCGAACGCGATCAGCCAGAAGTTCCCGTTGGACGCGCCGGCAATGGCGAGAATGTTGTCCGTGGACATCGTGAGATCGGCCACCACGATGTACCAGATGGCCTGCCAGAAACGGTGCGGCGCGGGCACGGAGTCCGGCTTCGCACTGGCATCCACCAGCACCCTGTGCGCAATCCATAGAATCAGCAGGCCGCCTGCCAGCTTCACGTACTCGATCTGGAGAATCCGCGCAGCCACCACGGTCAGGCCGATCCTGAGCAGCACGGCCGCCGCGGCGCCACCCGCGATGCCGATGCGCCGCTCGCGTGGCGGAAGCGAGCGCACCGCCATGGCGATCACCAGCGCATTGTCGCCCGCCAGCAGCAGGTCGATCAGGACGATCGAGAGCCCGCTCAGCAGGAAATGCATGCTCTTCCAATCCACGCCCTGGCGCGGCGAAAGTAGCTCTGCGCCGCGCCGACGTCTTTAAAGATCTGGCTCTTCAGCGCCTCCGGAGTCGGGAAGCGGCGCTCGTCGCGGACGCGCCAGAGGAACTCCACGCGGATGCGTCGCGGATCGCCGTCTTCAAGACGGCCTGTTGCGGCCTCATGGCTCAGCAGGAAGGTTTCGATCGAAAGCTCGTCGCTGGCGCCGAAAGTAGGCCGGAAGCCGACGTTGGTGATGGAGTTCCACGCGCGCGCCGTGTCCAGGTCGTGCGTGCGGGTGACATAAACGCCGTTGGCGGGGATCAATTCGGCGGTGGTGGCCAGGTTCAGCGTGGGTACGGTCTGCCTGGAGCCGACGCCGCGCCCGCTGACCACTTCGCCTTCTAGAGCGTACGGCCGCTCCAGCAGGCGCGCGGCCTGCCCAACCTTGCCGGCGCGAAGCAACTCGCGAATCCCGCTGCTGCTCACCGTCCGTCCGCGGCACTTCACCGGCGAGACCACCTCGGTTTCGAAACCAAACTCCTGGCCCAGGCCGGCCAGCACCTGCACGTTGCCGGCCTGCCGGTGGCCGAAGCGGAAATTGTCGCCCACCAGCACCGCGCGCGCGTCCAACCGCTCCACCAGCAACTGGCGAACGAAATCCGCCGGTTCCAGCGACGCCAGTTCGCGCGTGAACGGCAGAATCAGCACCTGCGCGACGCCTTCCTGCCCCATAAGCTGCGCGCGGCGTTCGGGCGACGTCATCAAAGGCGGCGTGCGCTGCGGCGCAACCACACGCGTTGGATGCGGATCGAACGTGAGCACCGAGGCCTTCCAGCCTTTTTCGTCCGCCATCGCCTTGAGACGCCGCAGAATGCGCCGATGGCCGAAATGCACGCCATCGAAATTGCCGATAGTAAGGGCGCTGGGGCCGAAATCGGCCGGCACCTCGGCGAGGCTGCGGTAAACCTTCATCCCCGGGTTTCCATTACCTAGTCCTGGTGCGACTCGCCAATCTCAATCTCCAACCCGTCATAGGCCAGCCGGATGTGCGGTGGCAGCAGGCTTTCGGCGCGCTCGTGAGCCAGATCGTGACAGATATGCGTGAAATATGCCCGCCGCGGCGACAGTTGCTCCACCGTCTTGACCGAGCGGTCCACGGTGGAATGCGTCGGATGCGGTTTGTAGCGCAAGGCATCCAGGAACAGCACATCCAGGTTCCGCAACTGGTCCATGGACGATTCCGGAATCTCGCTGTGATCGGTCAGATAGGCGGCGGCGCCGAAACGGAATCCGTAGATGGTCTGCCGCCCATGCACCAGGGGAATGGGAAGGAACTCCAGGCCGAACAGGTTGAACGGCGCTCCATCGATCAGGCGCGGGTCCAGTTGCGGAATGTTGCTCTCCTTCTTCACACCATCGAAAACATACTGGAAGCAGCGCCGGATCGCAGTCATGGTGTCCTCCGCGGCGAAGATCGGAATCTGCGTGCGCCGCCGGTAGTTGAAAGGCCGCACGTCGTCCAGGCCCATGATGTGGTCGGCATGCGCATGGGTGAACAGCACCGCGTCCAGACGTTCCATACGCGCCCGCAACGCCTGGGTCCGAAAATCGGGCGTGGTATCGATCAGGATGTTGTGGCGGTCGTAACTGATCAGGATGGAAGGCCGCAACCGTTTGTCCCGGGGATCGTCGGACGTGCAGACGGAGCAATGACACCCGACAGTGGGCACCCCCACGCTGGTTCCGGAACCGAGGACGGTGATCTTCGCGGAAGGCTCCACATTCAGGCTTTCTGCGCTGCCGCTTTGGCCGCCTGGTCCGAGATCTGGACAAAGCGGAACCGCAATTCCGTGAGGGAGTTTTCCAGCAGCCGCCGTTCTTCCAGCGTCAGATTGCCTTTGGTCTTTTCCAGCAGGATGCCCATCAGGTCAATTGTGTGGCGCGCCATCGCCAGTTCCGGCTCGGCCTTTTCCTCCTCGGCGAAAGGCATCATGCCAAGCTGCATCTCGCACTGCGCGCGCAGCGAGAGCACGAAGAACGTGAAGGACGCCGGCGGCAGCGGAGGTCGATATTCTTCTTGGTTGGGGTCTTGGGTTTCCAGATCGCTCATCACGTCCATTCTACACCGCTGGTGTAGTTGGACTGGTGGGGCGCAAACGAGAAGCGGGTCTTCGTGGCGTTTGGGTGTAGAACTCAAAGAGGTTTCTAGTTGGATGGATTACGGCGAGTTGCGTGCCGTCCGACTCGGAAGCGTATTCCGGGTCGCTGAAGATGACCTCGAACGATTCCTAGCAGCGAGAGTTCACCATCCTGTCAACGGGGTCAAAGCCGCTCATTCTAATGGGGCAAATCACATGGATGAAGTACGTTTGGAGAAAACCTTCGCGGGAAGATCTCAATTCCGCGTTTCAGGAACGGTAAAGACCGGGCGAGAATCTGGCCAGGTAAGATGCCATCGGGTCTATTCTTCTGGCGTGAGTTTTTTGATCGAATGATTTCCAGGTTCCAAGGCAGAGAACTTGCGGCTGGCCTAATCTTCAGCGGGCCCGAGTCCGGCAATCTAGGAGAGTGGATTCAGAAAAATCTTCCAACCAAGATGAACCCGCCATATTGTCTGGCTGGGCTGCTGGCTGCTGAAGGCTACGCAGAGCGCGGAGAGCCAGGTATTATCCGATTTTTTCCGGATGCTCTCCAGAGGCTTCGTCAATGACGCTTCCAAGATGCGTAATAATGGACTCGTGTACCTCCCGAGGGCATTCGCGCAACAACCCCTGTTCCAGTCCGCAGTAGCCCGAGCAGCCCAGGGCCTGATGCCCAATGTTGTCGGCATCATACCAACCCTTGACAACGACTGGATGGGACAACCGGCAGTCTTCTTCATGGTTATTCTATCGGACGCCGCGAGCCGAAGAGATCAACTGCTGAAAGTTACCAACCACGTCTCAAGCGTCATCGTTCAACAGGTTCAGCCTTTGGAGCAATGGGGTGTTTTACCGTACTTCAATTTCCGCAGCCAATCCGAGCAGGCGAAAATCAACCAGACTTTGGCGTCCTAAATGGCATTTGCCGACGACCTGCTTGAACTCGCTCAGGATATAGCGAATCTCCCCGCTGACAGTCGCCGCCAAGCGATCATGCGACGAGCCATTTCTACCGCCTACTATGCGTTGTTCCATTTGCTGATTTCAGAA
Organism: Candidatus Acidiferrales bacterium; assembly: GCA_035570275.1. GTDB lineage: Bacteria > Acidobacteriota > Terriglobia > Bryobacterales > Bryobacteraceae > DATMNI01. The sequence goes on from DATMNI010000288.1 coordinate 22,946, forward strand.
GCAACCCTAAATTGGGCTCGCGCGGAACTCCGGCCAACGTTGGGACGACTGTTCGACCACGGTCCGATGTACACCGCCTCCACAAACAAGGAAGCGGAACTAAACGCATATTTCAATAACAACCCCGCCGAGAGCACCGAGCGCGAAATCGCCGAGCATTTGCGCACCGTGGCCAACACCTTTGTTCAAGCCCAACAGCGTCGAATCGACGCTGACTATAATATGGGCAACGAAGTGACGGAGATCGAGATGCTGACTCAGCTTGAAACCGTTACGGAAGCCTTTAAGAGCTGGGAGATCATCCGCGACGACGCGACCGCTCAGGCCTATCTTCTCTCAATGCTGGGCAGCAAGCAGCGTCGAGAGAAGAGGGTTAATCCTCCGACCGAAACAAAGGCACGAAAGAACAAGCAACCGCCGCCTACCACCGAGCCGGTCGCATAGTCCTCATCTTCTGGGAAGGGATCGTCTTTCCTCACCTCCACTTAAAGGGCGTTCTATCCGCCCGAATGTAGAGCAGACGTCCGGGATGCCCATCCCTGGTGATTTTCAGATCGCAAAGCAGCCGAGCATTCCAAATTAATCACGGCGTCCCCAATGCCGCGGTGTGTGCCACGCGCTCCCCATACCGCGATTACGATACGTCATCCTGTTAGCTGGCTCAGAGGCATCTAGTCCAATTCGTGATTGGGCACCGGCTCCGTCCCTAATACGCCTTCGCGATCACCGCGCGCCGCTCCACCGTTTCGCCGGTAATGATACACCTGCCCGGTCCATCGTATTCGTCCACCAGCGGAATGCACCGCACCGTGGCCTTAAACTCCTTGAGCCGCGCGTCGCACGCCGGGTCGTCCTTCAAGTGGGCCATCACGAACTTACCGCCGCCCTTTTCGGCGCTCACGTCCTTGAGAATCCCCTCCACTTCGTCCAGCGAATTCGCCAGCACCGTGTTGTCCTTGAGCCGCTGTCGGGCCGTGTTGTACAAGTCCGTTTGCATCTGTTGCAGCACGGCGGGCAGTTTGGCCGCCAGGTCGCTTTGCGGCACCGGTTCCTTGGTTCCCGTATCGCGCCGCTTGACCACGATCTTGCCGGACGCCAGATCGCGCGGCCCCAGTTCCAGAACCACCGGCACCCCGCGGCGCTCCCAGTGGAAGAATTTGGCTCCCGGCGATTGGCCCTCGCGATCGTCCACCTTAGCGCCCACTTCCCTGGCGATACGGTGGGCGGCCTCCAGCACCTGGCCCTTCTCCGCGTCCTTTCGATAGATGGGAACCAGCACCGCCTTGACCGGCGCCAGCCTCGGCGGCAGCACCAGGCCTTTGTCGTCCGAGTGGGTCATGATCAGGCCGCCAATCAGCCGCGTGGTCACGCCCCAACTGGTCTGCCAGACGTAGTCGAGTTGCCCCTCCTTGTTCTGGAACTGCACGTTGAAAGCCTTGCCGAAATTCTGGCCCAGGTCGTGGCTGGTGCCGGCCTGCAGCGACAGACCGTTCTGCATCATGGCCTCGATGCAGCAGGTGCGGAAGCCCCCGGCGAATTTCTCGGCTTGGGTTTTCACGCCTTTGATCACAGGCATAGCCATCATGTCTTCGGCCACGGCGGCGTAGATATCGAGAATGCGCAGAACTTCTTCCACAGCTTCTTCGTGATTCGAATGCGCGGTGTGGCCCTCCTGCCACAGGAATTCCGTGGTGCGCAGGAACATGCGCGTGCGCAGTTCCCATCGAATCACGTTGGCCCATTGGTTCAGCAGCATCGGCAGGTCGCGCCAGCTATGAATCCACTTGGAGAAGAAATGCCCGACGATGGTTTCCGAAGTGGGCCGTATCACGTACGGCTCTTCCAGTTCCTTGCCGCCGGCGATCGTCACCACGGCCAGCAGGGGCGCGAAGCCTTCCACGTGCTCCGCCTCCTTGCGCAAAAAGCTCTGCGGAATCAGCAGCGGAAAGTAGACGTTCTGGTGGTTGGTAGCCTTGAAACGGTCGTCCAGGTCGCGCTGGAGCAGTTCCCAGACCGCGTAGCCATTAGGCTTGATGACCATGCAGCCTTTGACGATCTCGGCGGGCTCCGCCATGTCCCCCTGGAGGACCACATCTTGATACCAGGCGGCAAAATCCACGCCGCGTGCCGTGATAGGAGATTCAGCCATAGCAGAAGGTCTAATCTTAAGCTCTAATCTTCAGGGTACGACAGATATTGTCCCTTACTTCCGTTCACGATCTCCACGTCGTAGCCCTTCCATCTTGAGGTCGTCCTTGAGGTCGTCTTCCAGATCGAGGGATATTCCGAGTTCGTCTTCCACCACCAGGTTGCGCGTCATGATCTCTCCGTAGCGGGCAGCAGCGCGGTGAACGTGCTGCCCTGTCGCGGTTCACTGGCCACCTTGACCATGCCTCCGTGGATCATGCCTCCGTGCCCGGCCACGATGTGCCGGACCATCGCCAGACCGACGCCAAGCCCTTCACGTTGCCAGCCACCGAAGCGGCTTCGAACGTGCATCGCGAACCGCTCGCGGCGGTCGGGCGCCTCCAGCCCGATGGAGGTCTGTTTTTGGGACACCCTGCCCCAACCCCGTGTCACGGGGCCACAGCGGAAAGCCGTAGTACGGTG
>DATMNI010000289.1:0-2403 GCA_035570275.1 Candidatus Acidiferrales bacterium
AGTGTACGCGGTTGTACGCCGTTACCCTGCCTGGGACCGGCGTTTGTAAAGGTCTGTTAAGATCCGGCGCACGCGGTAACAACCAGGGCCGCTGCAGCGTTCCTTAGATAGCCGCTGATGAACTGATCACAGCGCAACAAAACAAGGAGACAATTCATGAAAAAGACTTCGCTTATGACGCTCGCAGTGTGTCTGGCTTCGGTGATTGGTATGGCTCCGGCTTTCGCCCAGGCCGTAAATGGCCTCAGATTGAGCCTGCCCTACGCCGTTACCGTCGGTAACGTGACGTTGCCTGCCGGCGATTGCACCGTCACCGACACCAAGGACAATGGACACGAAACCTTCTTCGTGATCCGCTCGGCCTCAGGGCCGGCAGTGGACCTGATGATGGAGCGGAACTCCGGGTTCGACAGCGTGGATGCCGCTGCTTCAGCGGTGGAGTTGCGTCACGTGGGCGACAAATACGAAATTGCCGGGCTTCGTATTGAGGGCAAGGGCTACAAGATCAGTCAGTGACGATCGGTCAGCAGCCGCGCAGCACGTCGCGCGCCACTTCCGCCGTGTTGGCGTGAATCGTGAGGGTGTCCTCCACGTTCATCGCGTATCCGCCCGCCAGCACGATGGCCACCGGGATCTGGTGGCTCAGCGCCGTCCGGATCACCAGGCGGTCGCGCTCGCGCAGCCCGTCGAAGGTCAGTGCCAGCCCGCCTAACTGGTCTTCGTAAAAAGGATCGGCGCCGGCGACATACAACATTAGTTCCGGCTGAAACATGGCCAGGGCGGCGCGGTAACCGTTGCCCAGCCGGTGAATGTACTCGGTGTCGCCGATGCCGTCGGCCAGGTGAATATCCAGGCTGGAAAGCGGCTTCACGCTGGGATAGTTGTTGAGCTGGTGAATGGAGAGCGTGAATACCGAAGCGTCGCCGGAAAAAATCGCCGCCGTCCCATTGCCGTGGTGGACGTCGCAATCCACTATCATGGCGCGCTGGATGGCTCCATCGTGCTGCAGGCGCCGCACCGCGATGGCGATGTCGTTGATGGCGCAGAAGCCCTCGCCGTGTTCCGGAAAGGCGTGGTGAAATCCGCCGCCAATGTTGAACCCGACGCCCGCCTTTAAGGCCAGACGCGCTGCCAGGATGGTGCCGCCGGCCGCCAGCCAGAAGGCTTCCACCATCTGGCGGGAATAGGGGATCTCCAGTTGCAGAATGTCCTGGTACGAGAGCGTGCCGCTGCGCAGTTTGGTCACCCACTCGCGGCCGTGCACCAACAGCACGTCGTCATCCGTGGCCGGCTCGGGCGCAGTGAAGTCGGAGGCTTCGGCGAAGCCCGTGCGCAGCAAGCGCTCGCGCAGCCACTGGAACTTCTTGGATGGAAAGACGTGGTCGCCCAGATGCAGATCGTACTGCTCATGATAGACCAACTGGTACGGAAGCATGGGGCTGTCAGGCCTCGGACTGCAAGGCCGTCACCACCGCCACATTATAGATGTCTTCGGCCGAACAGCCTCGCGAAAGATCGTTGGCCGGCTTCGCCAGCCCCTGCATAAACGGTCCGATGGCCATGGCGCCGCCCAGCCGTTCCACCAGTTTGTAGCCGATATTGGCCGATTCCAGGCTGGGAAACACCAGCGCGTTGGCGCGGCCGGCCACCTTCGAACCCGGCGCCTTAGACCTGCCAACGGCGGCTGACACCGCGGCATCGGCCTGCAGTTCGCCATCCACGTTCAGCTCCGGCGCCCGCGCCTGCAGGATGCGCAGAGCCTCTACCACCTTGTCCACCTGTTTGCCCTTACCGCTGCCTTTGGTGGAGAAACTGAGCAGTGCCACGGCCGGCTCGGCGTTGATCAACACCCGCACGCTCTCGGCGGTGGCGATGGCGATATCCGCCATCTGCATGGCGTTCGGTTCCACGACCACGGCGCAATCGGCGAAGGCCATAAGCCCGTTATGCCCCTGGGAAAAGTCTTGCAGGGCCATGATGAAAACGCTCGAAACCAACCGCGCGCGGGGATGCGGCCCCACCGCGTGCAGCGCCGCACGCACGGTTTCCGCGGTACTGTTGACGGCACCGCCCACGCTGCCATGGGCATCGCCGGCGCCCACCATCAAGGAGGCGAAGTACAGCGGCTTGCGCGCAATCGCCGCCGCTTCCACTTGCGTGATCCCTTTGGAGCGCCGGCGTTCGTAATAGAGGGCGGCGTACTTGGAAGCCGCCGGCGACGTGGCCGGGTCCAGGAACGTAACACCAGCGGGCGGGTTGGCGGGGGCCGGACCGATCAGCACCGGCTTCACTACGCTTTCGCGCGCCAGCCGGGCCGCCGCCTCCAGCACACGGGGGTCGCCGCCTTCGGGGAACGCGATGGTCTTTTTCAGCTTGCGGGCCCGCTCAATGAGCCCCGACATG
>DATMNI010000290.1:0-5409 GCA_035570275.1 Candidatus Acidiferrales bacterium
TCGAACAACTCGTAAAGGAAAAGGCCGCCGCCGGACTGCCGCCTATTGAAGCGCGGCAGGAAGCGCTCCGCGCCATGGGGGGAATCGCTCAATTTCAGGAGGACTGTCGAGCCATGCGTGGAGTCAACTTTTGGGAAGATCTCTTGCGAGACGTAGGGTATGCAGGCCGTTCGTTCACCCGGACTCCTGTCTTTTTCCTGTCGGCGATCGTCATTCTCGCTATCGGCATCGGCGTCAACAACGCCGTCTTTACTGTCGTGCGTTCGGTCGTGCTGAATCCGCTGCCGTACCCAGACGCAAATCAACTGGTGCTGGTGTGGAAGGCCGTCGGGGAAGAACCCGACAAGCACAGCGGCGTTGCCCCGGCCGATTTCCTGGAGCTACAGGAGCAGGCACACAGCTTCCAATCGATCGCCGCGTTTACCCATACATCTTTCGATGTCGGCGGCGTCGATGAGCCGTATAGGGTTTTAGCTGACCGGGTCTCGGCGAACTTTTTCGCCACCTTAGGCGTCCGGCCGGAGTACGGGCGTGACTTCACGGCGGACGACGATCAGCCTGTGGCGGAACATGTTGCGATCCTGAGTCACGGGCTTTGGCAGACCCGCTTCAACGGACGCCTGGACACTATTGGCGGCAACGTTTTCCTGAACAATGAGCGATACGCAATCGTTGGCGTCATGCCGTCCCATTTTGCGTTCTCCGAGAGCGGCAACCCGGCTGAGGCCCCGGAGTTGTGGACGGCCCTGCGCTTCACCGATGAACGTACGCAACGCGGGTCCGGCTACATGCGCATTCTAGGCCGGCTGAAAGGGGGCGTGACGCAAGCGGCCGTTCGCGCCGAACTGGGAAGCGTGACGCGGCAGTTCGCCGGCGCGCAGCCGCGCACCTATGGCAGCGAGTTCCTGACTGCGATTCCTCTGCTGGAGAGTGTGATTGGGGGCGTACGGCAGCTCCTGTTGGTGCTGTGGGGTGCGGTGATTTGCGTGCTTCTGATCATGTGCACGAACCTCGCAAACATGCTGCTGGTGCGGGCAACGGGAAGAGTGAAGGAACTGGTTGTGCGGACAAGCCTGGGCGCCAGCCATTGGCGGCTGACCAGGCAGTTGCTTACGGAAAACCTTGCGCTGGGCCTATGCGGAGGCGCGCTTGGCCTCGCCGTGGCGTTCACTTTGATCCGTTCTATTCCCTCGATGGGCTTCACCGATCTCCCTCGACTGCATGAAATCTCGATGGACGGATGGGTCGTCACGTTCAGCCTTGTGCTTGCGGCACTCACGGGTCTATTCTTCGGGGGTTTGCCGGCCTGGAAGATTTCGCAGATGGATCCGCAACAGTCTATGCAAACAGCCAGCCGCGCCACGGGCGGCCGCCGGGCGAATGCGCTGCGGGCGATCTTTGGCGCCGTACAAATCGCACTGGCGTTGATGCTGGTGACAGGGGCCGGCTTGTGCCTGCACAGTTTCGCGATTCTGCAAAAGGCAGATCTCGGGTTCCAGCCTGAGAATGTTGTTTCGTTTCAGTTACCGTTACCAAAGGAAGTGCAGGGCGCCACGCGCGCGACGACCTTTTATCGGGAGGTTGCCGAACGAATCCGCCAATTGCCCCATGTGCGCAGCGTGGGCATGATCACCTACCTTCCGTTGCGTGGGAACGCCTTTGGGTGGCGCTTCCTGATTCGGGGGCAAGAGACTCCCACCGGGATCCCGATCCCATCCGCCGAGTATCGAGTTGTCAGCGGCGATTTATTTTCCGCGTTGAGGATCCCCATCAGGCTGGGTCGCGGGTTCCATGAGCATGACCTGCCAGATTCCCTGCCGGTCGCCATCGTCAACGAGACCATGGCGCGACGCTACTGGCCCGGCGAGAATCCAATCGGAAAACAGCTCCGGCTTGGTGGTCCGCCGTCGATGTTTCCCTGGTTGACCGTGGTCGGTGTTGCCGGCGATGTGCGCTATGGGAAAGTTGAGGCCGCCCCGGAACCGACGATCTACCAATGCCTCGCCCAAACCCGTGGACCTTCGCTGTCCGTCGTAGTTCGTAGCGACGGCAATCCGATGGGAGCTCTGGGCCTCATCCGCAGCCAAATCCGCGAGGTAGATCGGAGCGTACCTCTGCTGGACGTCCGGGAAATGAACTATTTCGTCTCCATTGCCTTCGCGCAAAGGAGGCTGGTACTGGCCGTCCTTTCGACATTTGCGCTGATCGCCCTGTTTTTGGCCACGTTCGGCATCTATAGCGTGGTTTCCTACTCCGTGGCACAGCGAACGCAGGAGATCGGTTTGCGCGTCGCGCTCGGCGCCCCCGAGGGCAGCATTTTGAAGCTGGTGCTGGTGCAAGGAATGTGGATTTCAATGGCGGGCATTCTTGCCGGAGCGATGGGCAATCTGGCGCTCGGAAAGGCCATCTCGACCTTGCTCTACAAAGTCGAGCCCACCGACCCCATTACGATCGGCGCCGTTTCGATCCTGTTGTCGCTGGTAACGGTTATGGCCTGCTATTTTCCGGCGCGGCGTGCCTTGCGGATCGACCCGATGATCGCCTTGAGATCCGAGTGACCCGATACGCGTGGCGGTAGCGTCACCTGCAGCGTGGAATGGAGAAACTTCGCGGCGGCGGCGGAGTCGGCACCAAAGGAACCACAACGCGACTTCGCGGGCACGTACCCCGCTGCTGCCGTACAGGATCGCTGGCGCGTGATCCTAAACCCTACTCCGTCACGGAGGATCTACACTCAACTGCTGGGGTAAAACGCATTTATGGACGGGAGCCGAACGGAGCCTCATCAGTCTACCGTTCGAACAGGCGATGTCAGCCATTACAATCAAAATAGAGCGCGCGAAGAAATTGCCAGCCATCCCCAAGTCCTGGACTCGCCGTCTCGAACAGCACGAAGACCGCGTCTTCCTCTTGTTGACCATTGTGATCGGCGCCGTGGTTGGCCTGGTGGTTGTCGCATTTATCGTTCTCACCGGCAATCTCGGCGCGCGCATGTATCCTCCTGGCGGCTCACCCTGGCGTAGGTTGTTGGTTCCCGTCGCCGGCTCGTTGGCTACTGGGTACCTTCTATTTCGCTACTTTCCGTACGCGCGTGGGAGCGGAATTCCACAGACCAAAGCAGCGCTCTTCGCGCGGGAAGGCTATATCCGGGCCCGCACCGTGCTTGGAAAGTTCTTCTGCTGCTCCACGTCGCTCGCCAGCGGAATCGCGCTCGGCCGCGAAGGCCCGTCCGTTCAAGTGGGCGCCGGCATTGCCTCTCTGCTCGGCCGGAGTCTCGGACTCGGACCGGAAAAAGTGAAGGCCCTGATTCCCGTTGGCGCCTCTGCTGCGGTTGCGGCTGCGTTCAACACTCCCATCGCTGGCGTGCTTTTCGCCCTCGAAGAAATCATGGGCGACATGAATGCTCCGGTACTGGGCTCTGTGGTCCTCAGTTCCGCCACGGCATGGATCGTCTTGCATCTGCTTCTGGGAGATGAACCACTTTTCCACACGCCCGCTTATGAACTCGTGCATGGCGTGGAGTTCGCCGTGTACGCGGTCCTCGGCGTCTTGGGAGGCTTGGTTTCGGTCGGCTTCGTTAAGCTTCTCTTAGGCCTGCGCGCCTGGTTCCTGCGCCGGCCCAAGCAAACCGGGTGGTTTCAGCCTGTCGCCGGCGGCCTTCTGGTCGGCATTATGGGATGGTTCGTTCCGCAGTCTCTCGGAATCGGGTACCAATACGTGGGTGATGCGCTGAATGGAAACATAGCGCCGAAAACCATGGCCCTCTTGCTGGCTCTGCGAGTGGTGGGAACCGCGGTCTGTTACGCCTCCGGAAACGCCGGCGGCGTCTTCGGCCCCGCCTTGTTCATCGGCGCCATGCTGGGCGGCACGTTGGGTAACCTGGCACACCAGGTTTTCCCCAATTCCGTTGCTTCCGTGGGCGCTTATGCCCTGGTCGGGATGGGCACTGCGTTCGCCGGAATCGTGCGGGTTCCGATGACTTCCGTCATCATGATCTTCGAAGTCACCCGCGATTACGCCATCATTGTCCCATTGATGATCTCCAACCTTATCAGCTTTTTCATCTCCCGGCGCCTCCAGCCCGAGGCCATCTACGAAGCGCTCTCCCGGCAGGATGGAATCCATCTCCCCAGATCCGGAGCGCACCGCCGATCGGAGCACTCTGCGCGTGAGGGAAGCCATGTCGCTGGAAAACCGGGCCATTGAGCCACGCGCTACCATTCAACAAGCTCTCGACAACATCCGCTCTCTCGCCGTCAGCGCCTGGCCTGTCGCCGCTGGCAAAGAGTTACTCGGCTTGGTCACCGCTTCAAATCTCGAAAGCGCTGCAGAAGACGGCGCGGGTAATAGAGGGGTTTCCGAGATTCTTGAGCCGCTACCGGAGGGCCATCTGGGTGCGTACAATTTCCCTCACGTCCATCCCGATCATCCGCTCGGCGTGGCACTGCAGAGAATGGGTGAAATGCACCTCGATGTCCTTCCGGTCGTAAGTCGCGCCAACGTCCTCGAAATCGTCGGCGTCGTCACGCTGCCGGACATACTGCGCGCCTACGGCATCCGCGGAACCTAGAATTTGCGCGGATGCCATCCCCGACCGACCCTGGGTCCCTGGCAGACTGCTAATTTAGTGATCGGCACTGCCGATTCAACCATTCAACCCGCGCCAATAACGATTGAGCCCACGGCCGTCGCAATAGACGCCTCCACCTGGCGAGGTCGTCATTGGCTCCAAACGTTAGACCTCTATCGGAAGTGACGCGGCGCAGTGAGCTTGAGCACGGCGTGACGTTAGACCGCCGCGTCACTTTCGATAGAGTCGTTTGAAGTGAGCCGCTGGCGGTTGCGGCGGACGCGGCACCCACGGGTATGTATTTTGAATGGCGTTTTGGTACTGAAGGGGCAGCCGGGGCAGTACACGGCGATGGCCTGTGGCGGGGGTAACGAGCGCTGCGGAGAGACAGATTCTACGCCGTACGCGTTGCCAATCCTGACCTGCGCGTTTGACGCAACGCTGTGGGCACACGTCACGCATCCGGGCCGCCTGGCCCGCGTGGCCAGCCAGGAGAAGCTCTCCGCTATGACGAATCGAGTTCACGTCTTCGGCTACGCCGGTGACGGGACAACTCGCGGGGGATGATCATCTCGATCACCTCGACTACCCCTCCGCAAAGTGGACACCGCCTTCCGGGCGAGTTCTTTTCCGGTGACGGTGCTGCTGGTTGCGGGGCTGCCGGTTGCGCAGCCTCCTCACCCAGCAGCGTCCGGCACAGTGCCGCGCACTGGCGCCGGCAACGGTTGGCCATCCAGCCGTAGTGGCGAATGCGCACGAAGCCCTTGGGTAACACGTGCAGCAGGAAACGCCGGATGAACTCCTCGGCTGCCAGGGTCATCTTGCGCTGCTTGCCGCCG
>DATMNI010000291.1:0-4909 GCA_035570275.1 Candidatus Acidiferrales bacterium
GCGTCGCGAAATTCTGATGCTTTCCGACGGCATCGATCGTTTTGGGGATAGTGGACCCAGTAACCCTTATGTGGACTCGGCCATTGAAGAAGCGCAGCGCGCCGGGATCATCATTTACTCGATCTATACGCCCGGCGTGGGTCGGCCCCAACAATCCCAACTGTCCCAACCCGGTCATCAATAATGAAGGGTTTCAACTCATTACTTCGGTATGCAACCAGAGTATGACGGTACCATCAAACAATCCCAGCATCATATGGGAATCAAAGGCCGGGTTACGTCCTCATGGTTTCGTTGTCGAGTTTCGTATCCCGCTTAGTTCCATCAATACAATCGACACCAGTTGGTTTAGCAACCTCTTCACAGGATCTGGCTTCCGGCCTCCGCAACCCGGTGACATCATCGGCTTCAACGTCAACGTAGGAGACGATGACAATGGAGGTTTGAGCTATCTTCGAACCGAACCCGCGCCGCATTCGGACAGTGCTACCGCGTGGGACGGTCGAAGCGTCGGCTGGTACATCTTCTCCGAACAAGATTGGGGAAATCTCTATCTGGCACCACGCATCGACGACTAGAGTTGGAAACCTACTCTTGTACCGTTCGCGAGGGTGGAACTACTCATGCAGGCGCAAATGGTTGTCGTAAACGAGCGTCCCTGATACTGTCGGCGTTGTTAAGTTCTTTCTGACCAACTGCGGTATGCAGTCGCTGAAGAGCGCCATTTCGCTCTCGTCGGGTTTGCTTTTTCCAAAATCGGGTTGTATCTCGCGCGTACGAAACGAGGCGACGATTCGCGCTCCAGCGCCCTCGCGCCCACAAAGCTGCGTCTGCACCATTTCCAGCCAAGCTGAGGGGTGTAGCATTTTCCCCTCCGTGCGTAATACCCGGAAAAGGCATTGCGGGGATAGGAGATAGAGATGAATGAAATGACACATTGCATTGATTAATTGATAAACATGTGGAGATATTTTGGACGAAACGGCGCGCTGATGTTGATTTTGGCGTGGAAGATGTGAACTCGAGGATGTAGAGATGTAAAGCACAGTGGCTAACTTCCGTTAACGGTCGCCCACAACCGCTACCCCATGCGACTCCACGATAGAACGGCAGTGACGCTTTCAAATCTGAGCATTCTCCCGTGACACGCCGACCACGTCTATTATTCCTCCCTGATGGATAGGTCGCGAGATACCCAACCTTCTCATCTTGGCAAGCAGAGTGGATCGTTTCAATCCGAGCTTCGCCGCTGCGCTGCGTGGCCCACCGACGATCCAGCCGGCCTGCTCAAGTGTTTCCAAAATCAAAGCACGATCCGAGTCTTCCAAGGTCATGGGTGACTGGAAGGTTCGGGTGCGATGCAGACTGGGGATCATGAGCTCTATTTGGTTTTTGTGAAGTGGGTTTGGGAGCACACCGTCGCGCGAAAGGATCACCGCGCGTTCCACCAAATTCTGCAACTCGCGTGCCCGGTCAACTCCCGATTAGTCGGCTTCTCTCCAGCGATTGATCGGTCACTAGTAGCCCGTTTCACGGGACGAATGTCCGATGCCAGCTCAAGTCCTTGCTCGACTAGCGCGTTGGCCTCAAGCCGGCAGCGCAAACTCGGAAAAAGTCTCTGTCTCTACTTGCCGGACTCGAGATAGCCCAAACAGATGTATATCATAAAGATCCTCCTTCCCATCACACGCGGAGTCTTAGATCAGAATTTCGTCGTCTTATGGAAAACCGGGGCGCGGGAAAAATCATTCCGAGCGCAGAGCTTGCATTACGTCGACGCGGGCGGCGCGTGCCGCCGGCAGCATCGAAGCGACTACCGCCGCGCCTAACAACACAAACGCAGAAACGATTGCGGGCCATGCGCCCGGCATTTTTAGATCGCCGAAATAACTGCCTGCCACGCGCACAACGACGAGCCCGAACGCTGCGCCGGCCACGATGCCAACGGCAGCCATCACCACGCCTTCGGTGACAACACCTCTGAGTAGATTTCCCGGCTGAGAGCCAAGCGCCATACGGATGCCGAATTCGCGGGTCCGTGCGCTGACCGAAAACGCCAGCACTCCGGCGACGCCAACGATCGCGATGAGCAACGCGACCGCGGCGAACACGCCAAAAACCAATGAGTTCAAGCGGTCTGGCGCAAGCACCTTCGCGCGAATGTCTTCCAGCGTGGCGGCGTTCTCCACCGGTTCATCAGCGGCCATATCCCGAATAATTTTCGTGACCGGCGTCACCAGCGAATAAGGATTTCCCATGGTGTGGATGAAGACGTGACCGCCGAACATTCCGCCGTCTGCCAATGCGCCATAAATGGTGGCGGTGGGCACCGGAACGATGTGTTCGTCGTCCATGTCGGCGGCGACCCCTATAATTCGGTGCGGCGACGTAAGTCGTGCCTTTTCGGCGGCAGTGCCGGTAGCGAATTCGAGCACGGGATCGGTCCAATACACATGCCGATTGATCGGATCCTGACCGGGAAACATCTGCCGCGCTAGAGTCGCGCTAACGATCACGACCGGCTCTGCGTTCTGGTCATCGAGCGCGTTGAAGTCTCGCCCGGCAATGATCGGAACGCCGAGCGAGGTGAAAAAGCCGGGAGAAATCGTGCGCCACAGCGCGCGGGGATCGTCCTTATCATGGACGTGACCATCACCAGAAAATTGCAGGCCCACGTCGAAGCCGCCGCCCGCATCCCGCCAAGGAGCGATCATGCCGACAGCCGTGTCGGTAACTCCGGGAAGCGCATCGATTTGACGCACCGATTCCTTGTAAAAATCGACGACTTGCTGCGGCGTTCTTCCATCGGACGGCGCCGGAACGTCGACGACCAGGACGCGGCGCGTATCGAAGCCGGTCTGGGTCCTTTGCAACGCGACCAGCGTAGTAATCAACACGCTGGCGCCCGCGAGTAGTATGAAAGACGCGGCGATTTGGGTGACGGCGAAGATGCGCTGGCGGCGGCCGGTGCTGCTGGTGATGCGGACGCTGCCGCCCGAGAGGTTCGTGCCATTCGATGAGTTCGCCGACGGCAGGCGCGGCACAAATGCCAGAATCACCGCGGCGACGATGGCCAGCACCACCCCCACCCAGAGCAGGCTGAAATCAACCGTCAAATCCAGCGCTCGAACGGAGAAGCGCGAGGCGTATCGAGCCAGGATTGTTACCAATGGCTGCGCGATGATTACGCCGATTGCCGCGCCGGCGCAGCAAAGCAGCAGGCTTTCGGCTAACAACATACGGCGCAGCGCCCAAGTGCTGGCGCCCATCGCGGCACGGATCGAGAGTTCGCCATCGCGGCGAACCGTCCGCGCGAGAATCAGGTTAGCAACGTTCGAGCAGGCGATGATGAAGACCAGCCCCGAAGCAGCGAGAAGCACGAGGAGGACGGTGCGCGCGCCGGAAGTAATCTGATCCCGGAGCATCCTGGCATCAATCCGGTAGCCGCCGTTATCGGGATACGCATCGGGATGGTCCTTCTCCATGGAGGCGTACACCGTGCGCAACTCGTTGCGCGCCTGTTCCAGAGTGGCGCCGGGAGCAAGCTTACCGAAAAGTTCGGTCATGCGATGGATCCGGCCGGTGACCATCGTGGCGGAAAGGTGATGCGGGCTAATGACGAGGTTGCCGATAATTTCGGTCTCCGCGGGATACGGCACAGAAGGTTCGAGCACGCCGATGACCGTAGCGGAACGATCGCCAAGGCTGCTGAGCCGAACGGTCTTGCCGATCACATGCGGGTCTTTTGTGTAAACGGTGGACCAGAAACGATACGTCAGCACGATGACGCCAGCGGCGTCGGCGCCACCGTCTTGAGGTCCGACGAGACGGCCGAGAACAGGACGCAGACCCATTACATTAAAGTAGTTGCCGCTGACGACGCCGCCGTGAACCACGCGAGGTTCGCAGAGTCCGACCATCGTAAAGTCCATCGTCGAGAAATCGCCGAACTCGCTCACGGAGCGCACGCCGCCCTCGATATCCTTGATCTCGGGCACAGAAAACGTCGTGTTGTCCTGTCCGCCGCTGGGGGCGCTCTGGCGGATATACACGAGCCGGTTCTCGTCACGGTTGACCAGCGGCTTCAGCAGCACGCCTCGGACCAGCGTGAAGATGGCCGCGTTGGCCCCGATTCCCAGCGCCAGCGTGAGGATCACAATGGTCGCGAGGCTTTTGGTGTACATCAACGAGTGGAACGCAACTCTTAAATCGCGGAAAAATGACATGCTTCTCGCCTCCTGTGTGTTCATCTGTTTTTGCAAACCTTACATTGGTATGCCAAACGCGCGCACTTCCGCCGCCGCCCGCGAATCTACACGTGATTTGCAGATTTTTTCGCGTAGCGTATCGCCCGCGAAACACTTTTGTGGCGGACGGTTGCCCGACCTCACCATATAGTCGAACGGCCGCACCGGAATTCGACAAGTCGTCGAGATTATTTATTTCAACTGCCGAATCCGCTCTTGCAGGAAAACGGCGCAGGAAGCCCAAACAACTTCTGCGTGCCGTGTACCCCGTGTGCATTGGCCTGCAAGCAACAGTCGAGCCGAGAGTCACCTGGCCGAAAAAGCGGCTATTCGGCCAAGTGACGAGAAGCGTGTGAACTTAAGCCTCCGCCGCCCACCCTTAGGTTTCCGGAACGGATCGGCGTTGCGTTACGTTCAGATCTCGCGCCATGACAATCATCAAAACTCCAACTTCTTATTTCGCCTGCGATAGCTTCGTAACAACTGCGGCAACTTTATCGAGTATCTGGTTCCAGCCCTCCAATTGACCGCTATTTTTCGCGCTCTCCATGGGTTCATTTCCAATGAAGGTGAGTTTCGTCTGGCCGTTTCCTAGATCCTCAAAGATGGTCACGTCGTACGCACCCTCTATGGCCTCATGTTCTATTCCTAGCTGCGCAGGA
>DATMNI010000292.1:0-2937 GCA_035570275.1 Candidatus Acidiferrales bacterium
ACCCAACGCTCCAGGGCCTTCACCAGGTCGTGGTCCGCGTCGATCACCGGCCCGTTGCTGGTGCCGTTGCCGAATGCGTTAGGACCGGCTCCGCCGCTGCAATGCGCCATGCCCGGCACCATGAAGATGCGGTAGAAGTCGTGGGGATCGCCGATCGTCTGGGTAACCTTTCGGTAGTAATTGAGACCATTCTCCGGAGCAATGGCCGTATCCGCCCATCCTGCATATTGGATCATCTTGCCCCCGTGCGCCTTGAACGGCCGCAGGTCGGGATTGACGGAACTGAGGATGGGCTGGAAGATCCGCCGCGCGGTGTCGTCCTGTTGCACGACGTCGATCCCCCCGAGGTAGTCGCAGCTCGTCACACCTTGCATCAGGTCACATCCGAAACCAAAACCAAGCGTGTACTGGGAGCCGGGCATAGTGGGTGAACTGCCTGAGATCCAGCTGCTCCAGTCCCCAGTCGCCGCCTCGCCGCCGGGCTCGTAACCGGGGAACAGCAGGATCCCGTGGTCGTGCGGACCGGCGTAGATCTCCCGCGCCGCTTCCACCTGCGCTGGCGTCAAGCAGGTGTCGGGGTCCTGGCCGTGCCTGCACTCGACGACCCCCGGATCGAAAAAGCACTGCCGCGGGTCGCTGAGGAAGGCATCCTTCGCCACGCCTCCATCTTTGCCGACGCATTGGGTCAGCGCCGCGTTGCTCAGCAGAGGGAGCTTGCTCGTGGGGATGTACGCGTCCGGAATGCCAGCGGTTTGCCGGCCCGTGAGCGTCGCCTGCATATCGTAAAGATAGGAGGAGCCGAACTCGCCCACCTGGTCATTGACCGGCGACCCCACGATGATGCCGTCGAAATCGTTGGGAAAGCGCTGTGCCTCCTGCAATGCTTCCCGCCCTCCGTCCGAGCATCCGACGAAATAGGAATAGCTCGGCGCCTGTCCCGTCACGATGTCGATGATCGTCTTGGAATCTTCGCTCGTGGCCTTGATGGCGCGGTATCCGTAATCCAGCAGGACATCCGGGTTGCCGATAAAGGCCGGCGCTCCGGACGGAGGGCCGGAGGTGCCGTCATCCGTTCCGGCCGTGGCATAGCCGCGCGACACCGCGTTGGCGATGCCGGACAGCGAGATCGAACCGGCGAACCCGCCGTTGCCGATCTGCTGGTACTTGCCGTTCCAGCTTCCGTCGGTCGGGATCCAGACTTCGAATTGGACGTTCGACTTTGGTCCTGGCTTGATAGTCCCCGCCACCCGGCACAGGCCGGCCGGGGCTGTCGTCATGCCCGATACGGTCTGTCCGGCCGTATAGGTTTGGGCCAGCGTGATCTTGGTATTCGGCAACAACGACATGCTGAGCAGGTTGGTGCATCTATCGGCAGCCGCAGGTGCCGCGTAGAATATGGTCGCGGCCACCGCCAGTGGCGGTGCGACACGGTTTCTTCTCCGTTGCCGCGTGATCGGTTGACCGGCTTGCAAAGAATAGAGATGCACCGCTTCCTCCTGTATTCCCCGGATTCCCGGCGGTTATAGGGCCGGGATCCACCTTTCGGGGCGGCTTGGACAACGTAAATCGCGCGACCGTTGAGCGCGCCGGGCACCGTAACGCGCGGCTCTGCCATCATCAAGGCGCGCGTCTGCCTTTGCGGGCGAAAACGTCTAGGGTGGTTCCGACGGGCCGGTGTTGTGTTAGTTTCCATCGTTATGCTCGGGACAGCCCTTAGCGTCTGCCCCCGCCAAACCTTTGCTTCGTCAGTTCGAAGAGTACCGGTCCGGTCGCGAGGTAGGAGGACCACCCTGTCGGCCAGGAAGGGCGCACCGGATAGTAGAGGCGTTGTCAAAGTTCCCATCGAAGGCGCTGTCTCTTTCGGCGTCGCGCCCGGTTCAGATAAACTGGACGCGCATCCCGCACATACCAAGCATGATCACTGTCGCAACGATCCCGGCGACGACTGCGCCGCCGACCATGAAGCGGTCGGCGAACGCTTTAATGACGCCATGGGCCATAATGACCACACGCGCCCCAGCCGCGAGATGCGTAAGGACGAAGAATACGCCGAGCCAATAGTGCGGCACGAGGCGGATGTTCCAGGGGTCCTTGACGAGGCAGGTGGGCGCGCCCGTTGCGAAGCTCCACCCGGTGTCGATGCCGAGATACGTCCGTGCGAAAATGAAGACCGAGTCCGTGTGGCCCAACACGTAAAAGGCTAGGTAGACTCCCGAGGCGATCTGGGAAGGTGCGGAAGCGGTCGCTGGGTGCCGCCGTCAGACGCGAGGCGAAGAAGAGCCCCGTGCCAATCTGGAAGAGGAAGAGCGCCACTACCAACGGGCACGACGCGGTTCAGATGGCGGTCCTCAGGTGTGCCGAATTGAACAAGGCCGGCGATAAAGCAGGCCTCGCATCGTGGAAGAAAATTCTCAAAAACGTGCGAATGCTGGCAGCCGCAAACCTGAAGCAGTCCGGCACGATCAATTAAATCTCTCTCTCGGCCCGTGCCTTCCGAGCCGCCTTTTAGCAATAACGAAATCACAGTACCGGGCCGCGGCCGATCGCAGGGTCGCGAGGGGCTTCCCGCAGTGCCCGCAGTTGTCCGCCTTCCTGGGCTCGGCTTTCTTGACGAGATCGGGCGAGTTGTCCGCTTCGAGTAATTTTTCCGGCGCCCGATCTTGCGGGGCGGCCGCAATGCATTCCTCGGCGCTCTGGGAGGGCTCAGGAGCGTCATTTCGCTCCCGGGGTACGACCGTAGCTCGCGGCGCCGTTCTGGCCCCCCCACAGTCCCGACGCCGCGGCCCGCCATCCATTCCCGGATACCGGTAGGATCGAAATCGGGCCGGCGTGTGTATGGCCCTGCCATCAGGCGGCCCTGCGTGTCCGGTACCGACGCGGGCTCCACGCCTACCGCGGCATGCGGATCAACGGCCAGCGGGTCGCTACCTGGTCATC
>DATMNI010000293.1:0-4284 GCA_035570275.1 Candidatus Acidiferrales bacterium
ATCCGGGCCGGTTCGTCTGGTTCGTCAGTGCCGACCTGGCGAAGCCCGAATCCGCCACGTTGCTGACGAAAGCCGTTAAGGACGGCGCTCTCGGGTTGGGCGAGATCAAGAATCAGGTCGAGTGCGATGGACCCGAGATGAAGCGCATGTATGCGCTCGCCGCGGACTTGAACGTACCCATTCAGATCCACTTCGGCGACGTTCCGCAGGCTTCCGGTAACGCTGTCTTCAACGGTGGTTTCAAGCGCTTCGACGCTATGCTGAAAGCGTTTCCCAGGACGAAGTTCATTGCCCATGCGGACACCTTCTGGGCCAACGTGAGCTCAGACTACGCTTACGACACCGCGTACCCAAGTGGTCCGATCAAGCCCGGCGGAATCAGCGATAAGTGGCTTTCAGACTATCCGCACCTCTGGGCCGACATGTCGGCGAACTCCTGCAACAACTTCCTGAACCGCGACCCCGACTTCACGGCGGGGTTCCTCGCCCGGCATCAGGACAAACTCATCTTCGGCTGTGACTGCTCATGCTCCGACGGGCGCGGAGGCGGTAACACGAACCCCTCGCCACGTCTCCACGGAAAGTGCATTGCGCGCGAGACGCTGGCGGCAGCTCAGAGGATGTCAAAACCGGAGGTCTTCGGTAAGATTCGCTGGGAAAACGGCACGAAGCTGTTGGGTCTCGCGAGCCAGGCCTAAGGGGCCAATTGCGTTCGCCTAGGTCCGCAACGTGTTCCTGAATCCGTTGGCGCCTGACCAGGCTGCTTTTCACGATCCTAGACTTGCACGCGGGGCTTAGGCAGCTAAGTACAATTTTTCACAAATAAAGTCGCGTATTTGGAGGGAACCGCTTCCTAGCGGTCGAGCGACAAGTCGCGGCTCTGATCGGAGCCGCGCGCGTTAGCAAGCGGTTTCCCGGATACGGTGCCCGCCAGAAGCCTCGCGCAATCGGCTGGCTGCTACCATCTATTTGATGCCGGATAGCGGACTCTTTTCTCTAACGGGTGAAGTGGCGGTGGTGATTGGCGGCGGCGGCGTGCTGGCTGGGGCGATGGCCGATGGCCTGGCGCAGGCCGGCGCCAAAGTTGCCGTGGCGGGCCGGACCCAGGCCAATGCCGACGCGCGCGCCCGGGCCATCGTGGAACAAGGCGGCGAAGCCCTCGGGATACAGTGCGATGCCACCCGAAAGTCCGACGTTCAAAAAGCGCTCGAAACTACCCTGGAACGCTTCGGCCAGGTAGACATCCTGGTCAACGCCGCCGGTGTGAACTCGGCCACGCCATTCTTCGAGATTGGCGAGGAGGAGTGGCACCGGATTCTGGATATCGATCTCAAAAGCGTCTTCCTGGCCTGCCAGGTTTTCGGTAAAGCGATGGTGGATGGCGGCCGCGGCGGGTCCATCATCAACATCACTTCGGTTTCCTCCGGGCCGCCGCTTTCGAAGGTCTTCACCTACGGTGTGGCCAAGGCCGGGGTCAACCAGATCACGCAGTTTCTGGCGCGCGAATTGGCGCCCCACCAGATCCGCGTGAACGCCATTCTGCCGGGCTTTTTTCCGGCGGAACAGAACCGCAAAGTGCTGACGGCCGACCGCGTGGCCAGCATTATCGGCCACACTCCCATGAATCGTTTTGGCGAAGCCGGCGAACTGGTGGGCGCGGCGGTGTATCTGGCGTCGCGGCGGGCGTCCTCTTTCGTGACCGGGACAATTCTTCGTGTCGACGGCGGCTTTACGGCGATGACCATCTGAAGTAGGACGGACGATCGGTTTTTGTCGTCTGTCATCTGAAGTGGGACGGACGATCGGTTCTTGTCGTCTGTCACCGGGGGTCGTGGCCAGACAGACCACGGAAAGCGATGGTCTGTCCTACGCGATGGATCGTTTCGGCCGGGTCGGGCTGGTCGACGCGAATTACCGTGGAAAGCTCCCCGATGGGTTTCCAGCGCTCGAACATCCGCGGCGCCGGAAAGCCGGCGAAGATGCTGATCAGCGGCACGCCCAGCGCGGCGGCCACGTGCTGGCCCGCCGAATCGTAGCCGACATAAAGCCGGCTGGCCGCGATCAACCGTGCGAATCCGGCGAACGAGCCCTCCCAGAACCGCAGCGCAACGCCCACACGTTTGGCAGCGCTCTCCACGCGCGCAGCCTCTTCGCCGCCCGCGCCCTTATCGATGATGATGGGCTGGCCCGTGGCGGCCAGCAGCGCGATCAATTGCTCCTCGAAAGGGTCGGGGATCCGCTTGGCCGGGTTCTCGCCCACGCCAAGGTTGATAGTGACGTAAAGCGCTTCGTCGCGCGGTATGGCGACGTACGGTTTGGCGCCATGGACCCCGAAGGTCTCGGCAGCCCAATCGGCCGCCAACTCCGGCAGCGTACGGTCGGAATCGCCACCGTACCCGCGGCTCTCAAACAAGTGGTATCGATCTTCCTCGCCCACCCACAGCAGGCCCAACTGCGTCAGGCGCGAATCGGGATCGATAATGAGACAGCCCGGATACGCCGCCAGCGCCTTCAGATCTCCCCAGACAGCCAGACGATCCCGCAGGCTGCCGCGCCGGTAGCCGATGGGCAAATGCTTGAGCCGCGAATCGGCGGCGAACAGCTCGAAGTTTTTGGTTGGGCCGGCGAAGACGATTTCGGACTTGGGGAAACGTTCCTTGGCGGCGGCCATCAGGACGCTGGTTACCGCCACATCGGCGCCGAGCGTAACGCGGGAAAGTACCAGGACGCGCTTCGGTTCGCGAAGCACCGGGCGTGGAAGGCGCACCCGCTGGTAACGGGCTACCGAACCGCCGATGACGGGCGCGAACAGGCGCGCGTAGATATCGCAAAGCGCCGGCTCGAAGCGGTCGGCCAGGCCTTCCGCCAGGATGCCGAACAGGGCCTTGCCGCATGGCTCTTCGATCAGCGCGGGTGGCAGCCTGTCTGGAGGATCGCCCGCCAGGCAGCGGTCCAACACTTCCCGGGCGACCCGCTCACACGAAGTACTTGTCAACGAGCATCCCCAGTTTCCTTCTGGTGGCTTCCGGGACCAGCGAGCGGTCGGTGATGATGGCGTGCGCCAGCGCCGAACCGCACTTGCAGGTGCGGGCGGCGGGCATTTTGGCTACGGCCTCAGCCACCACCTTGCACGCGTTTTCGGCGTTCTTCATCAGGTTGGCGATAATATCGGCCACAGTTACCGCGTCGTGCTCCTCATGCCAGCAATCGTAATCGGTGACCATGGCAACGGTCACGTAACAGATTTCGGCCTCGCGCGCCAGCTTGGCCTCCTGCAGATTGGTCATGCCGATCACGTCCATCCCCCAGCTTCGATAGACGTTCGATTCGGCCTTGGTGGAGAACGCCGGTCCCTCCATGCAGAGGTACGTGCCGCCCATCCTGGTGGTGACGCCCGCGGCCTGGCAGGCGGCGGCGACCACCCGGGCGGCTTGGGGGCAGATGGGGTCGGCAAAGCTGATGTGGGCCACCAGGCCTTCCCCGAAGAAGGTGGAAATGCGGCCGCGGGTGCGGTCGAAAAACTGGTCGGGGATGACGAAATCGAGCGGCCGGTGCTCCTCCTTCAGGGAGCCGACGGCAGAGACCGAGATGATGCGCTCCACGCCCAGCGACTTCATGCCGTAGATGTTCGCCCGGTAATTCAGTTCCGACGGCGAGAGCCGATGGCCGCGGCCGTGGCGCGCCAGAAAGGCTACGTTCCGGCCCGCCAGCTTGCCCAAAACGAAATTGTCCGAAGGTGTTCCAAAGGGGGTTTCGATGAGCGCTTCTTCCTGCGCCTCAAATCCGGGCATGGAGTACAACCCGCTGCCGCCGATGATTCCAATTTCCGCGTTCAACTTCCACTCTCCTGAATTAGTTCCAACAGTACGCCTCCGGTGGAGGCGGGGTGCACGAAAACGTAAGTATGGCCGCCCGCGCCTGAAGTCGGTTCGTTCAACAGTTTGGCTCCGGCGGCGCGCAAACTGGCCACGGTGGCGGCGAGGTCCGGAACCCGGAGAGCCACGTGATGCAAGCCGGGGCCGCGGGTTTCCAGGAATTTCGAGACGGGGGAATCCGGGGCCGAGGGCTGCAGCAGTTCGATGCGGGAATCGGCGGTGGGCAGCATGGCGACGTGGACCTTTTCCTGCGTGACGGTCTCTCTGTGGGCCACCGCGAGGCCGAGGGATTCGTAGAAGGCGATGGATTCGTCGAGGGCGCGGACGGCGATGCCTAAGTGATCTAGGGAAACAGAAGGCGGTGGCCGGTGGCCGGTGGCCGGTGGCCGGTGGACTGGAGCCTGGGGCC
>DATMNI010000294.1:0-6680 GCA_035570275.1 Candidatus Acidiferrales bacterium
GCGCCCGTACGGATCCGCGCGGGGGGTGCGAGGCAACTCGCATCCCTACCGCGACGGCAAGCTGCGGCGGATTGGCAATCCGCCCGCCGGGAGTTGGCGCGCAGCCGAACCTCCACAAGCGACTTTCGAGAGTGCGGCGGAGTGGCGATCCGCCTGCCGCACGTTGGGGCAAGGCCGCCAACACGGGCCAGCTCGCTGCGCATCGCGCAGGCGGATTTACAATCCGCCGGTCGCGGTAGGGATGCCGGTCTTCCCGGCACCCCCCGCACAGATCCGTGCGAGCGCACATAACGCATTATGTGGCGCGCCACATAATGCGCCACTATGCCGAGTTCCGGACTATGCCGAGTAAATCTCGACTCATGCAACGACGACCAGGAATGACGGGGGTTGTCAGAGTGTAATTGGTTTTCGGACTCGGCATAGTCCGGAGGATTGCTTACAGGCTTTTGAGGAAGGCCAGCAACTTGTCGTCAGGCCGATATCGGCCTGAGGCCTTGCCCTTCGCTATAGGAGTCGTTTTGGCGAGCGCCTTTTCCTTGAGCGCGAGATCGGCATCCAGGTATATCTGGGTCGTCTCGATGGATTCGTGCCCGAGCCAGAGCGCGATCACGGAACGGTCCACGCCTCCTTGCAGAAGTTCCATCGCAGCCGTGTGGCGAAGTACATGGGGTGTCACCCGTTTGTTCTTAAGCGAAGGGCACTTCTGTCGCGCGGCGGCGACGTGCTTGGCCAACAGGAACTGCACTCCGTCGCGCTGAGCCGAGCACCCCTGGCGTTCGGAAACAGGATGTCACCAGCACTGCGCCGCGGCTCCCGCAGCCACCGTTTGAGAGTGTTGACGGTCTGCTTGGTCAGTGGGGTGCATCTCTCTTTTCGTCCTTTGCCCATGCAGCGTACGTGCGCGCCTGTGCCCAACACGACATCCGGAGTGCACAGACTGGTCATTTCAGAAAGCCGCAAACCAGTCTGAACGGCAACCAGCAAGAAGACGTGATCCCTGCGTCCGGCCCAGGTACTGAGATCGGGCGCCGCCAGAACGGCTTCGATTTCGGGGCGGGTCAAGAATCCAATCAGTCTTTTCTCGTAACGCTTCGCCGGCATCGCCAGAATGCGTTGGATCAGGCCGGATTGGGTGGGCTCCTCATATGCAGCGTATCGGTAGAAGGAGCGGATCGCCGTCAGACGCAGATTGCGGCTTCGCGCACCGTTCCCTCGGTCCTTTTCTAATTCGTCCAGGAATGCGCCGATCAAGGAAGGATCCAGATCCGTCAGAGCTAGCCTGGAGGGAGGCTTGTGTAATCGCTTCTCGACAAACTGCAACAATAGGCGAAACGTGTCGCGGTAAGAAGCGATCGTATGGGAACTGACCCGGCGCTGAGCGATCAGCCGTTGCGTGAAGAAGCGCTCCAGCACGCCAGGAAATCCGTTCTCATTCTTCATGCGTGAGCCCCCATCTGAGTTCCAGGCGGCGGGTGGCGAGGCCCATCAGTTCCGGCTCAACTGAAAGGTACCAGTAGGTGTCTGCCACATGCCCGTGCCCCAGGAACGTCGACAGCACCGGCAGACGCCGCTCGATATCTTCGTTGGACCGATACCACTGCACCAGCGTGCGAACGGCGAAGCGGTGCCGAAAATCGTGGAGCCGCGGACCCTTGTGATCCTCCGGCCCGCGCAAGCCGATCTGCCGCGAAAGGTCGTAGAACGTTCGACGAACTGCGGAGCTATCCAGACGGCGGCCGTGATCGTTGAGAAAGAAGCAGGGAGACGATGCGTTACGCAGAAACCGGTCGCGGCGCCGGGCGTAATCGGCCATGACGTCCCGAGTGGAAGTGTGTAGCGGAACCAGGCGGGTCTTGCCGAACTTTGTTTGGCGGATGGTGAGAATGCCCTCGCCGAGATCCACATCCGGCTGCTCCAACTTGAGCGCCTCGCTGATCCGCAACCCTGCCACGGTCAACAGCCCAAACAGGCAGTGGTATGTCCGAGGACGTAAGCCCTGGCTGGGAGACAGCCTCAGGGCTGCTGCCAACAACTTCTTAATCTCCAGTTCCGAATAAAGATAGGGGCGGGCACGTTGTGGCCGAAACGGGAGTAAACCTGCCGGGGGAATCTCCGTGCGCGGGTCCGTAGCATGCCAATGGCGGGCAAATACGCGGACAAAGCCCAGTCGTTGCGCCCAACTGCTGGGCTGATGATTAGTGGGCTGCATCGCCCATTCCATAGCCAGTTCTGTCGTCACGTATGACGCCGCCTTCTGCTCCATGAACGCGGCGAAGTTCTGGAGGTCATCGGCCATATCGCGCAGCTTGAATCCCAAACTGCGCCGGAGCGTGATGTAATCGTCGATGGCTCGTCGCAGGGGTTTCATCGGCTGCCTCCTGGCCACGGAAGCGCAATGGAACGAAGCGACACCAAATCCACTTTGGCGTAGATTCGAGTGGTGTCCGGGCGTCGATGCCGCAACAAATCACCGATCTCATCCAAGGACGCGCCATGGGTGAGCATCCCGGTGGCCAGGCTGTGGCGGAACACGTGGGAGCCGCGATATTCCGACTCTACTCCCGCCCTCTCCAACGCCCTATCGACCAGCGAGCAGATCGCGACCGAGTTGGCGAATCCGGTTAGCGGCGCTTTCGCGCGAATGAACACGCGTCGGCTGGAACACCGGGGTCGCCCTGTCGAAAGATAGTCTGCAATGGCGGTTCCCACTTCGGATGGCAAAGGCATCCGTGCCACCCGCTTTCCTTTGCCGCGCACCGTGACCAGGCCGGCTTCCCAATCGAAGTCGTCCAATGTGAGGGCAACCACCTCGCCGGCTCGCAGGCCAAGACGCGCCAGCAGAAGCAAAAGGGCGTAGTCTCGTTTGCCAATGCCGGTTTCTTTGTCACACGAGGCCAGGATCTTCTGGATCTGTTCTCCGGCAAGAAACCGGGGCACGTTGGAGAGCGACCATGTGGCGATGGTGGGCACGCACGTCGCCAAGTCGATGGCCACGATGCCGCGAAGGAACAAGTAGCGCAGAAAGGACCGCAATGCAGTCACCACCAGCGGCGCGCGTTTGGAAGTGACCAGGGCAGCCTGCCGCTGCACGAACGCGGTGATGTCGGCCGCGGTGATCTGTTGAAAGTGTAAGACTCCCTTGGGAAAACGTTCCGACAGAAATGATCGTGCAACCGGCGTGTAATTGATCACCGTTGCCTCGGACAAACTGCGTTCCTGCCGCAGGTAATGCTGGAAGCGCTCCAGCGCGGCCTCAACCGGTGTCGGAGGTGGAGCGGTCACGCCGCATCCCTCGGGCCGGAGCATGGCCAACAGCCGAAACAGCGCGGCCGAATCGCCTTTGCGGAGTTTCCCGCTTTGTGCCCGTCCACGAAGATACTGCTCGATCGTGGCCGCATCCACATCCTCGCTGGTCAGCCCTTTACGATCGAGCCAGCGGTTGAAACAGCCCAGCAAGCGTAGCTGTACGAAGCCCGAGTGGACAGCGTAGCCGTCCTCGCGCAAGCGCAGGGCATACACTTCCAGCGGTGCAGCCAACGGTCCGTTTCTCACAGCCTCAATCGTTCGTTGGTTGGTGCGGTCATTAAAGAAGTAGTCGAATGGAGTATCCATCCGACCAGCATCCATGGCTGGAGGCGGTGCGGACTATGCCGAGTCTTGTCTGCTGAAACAGCCGTAAATCAAGGGGCCGGCGAATTACTCGGCATAGTCCGGAACTCGGCATAGTGCCTCAGATCATGAAGTCGCGGCTGGTAACGACCTCCATCCTGGCGCAACACGCCTGCGCGAACGCGCAGCCGTCTGAAGACGTTTTCCGCTGTGTGACGCGCCACCGAAGTTCCGGTGCGGGTCAGGAACAGCGCTCCATCCAACGGAGTGGGGTGCGCCTTTGCGCGCTGGGCCACATACTGCCCAACAGCGCCGGCAAGGTCCGGACCCCATGGGTACCAGCCGTGTCTTTGTAGAATTTGCTTTCGCGAGTCGTGAGGACGCCGGCGGTCAGGTCCACATTGGTCAACCGGAGGGAAAGCGCCTCGCTGATGCGCAGACCCGCTCCGTACAGCAGCAAGATCAGCATGCGGCAAGTGTAGGGCTGCAACTTGCTGCGCGGGCTCTCACAACAGGCGGTAGCGTCGAGCAATCTCTGCAATTCGTCATGCGAGAAGATGTAGGGCACAAAGTGGGGCGGTTTGGGAATGATCTTGGGAAGCGGGGAACTGGCCGCGTATCCGCGTGCCATCGCAAAACGGTAGAAGCCGCGGAGCACTTCGTGTTTGCGGTGCCAGAAGCGCGTCACGGGACCGGTACCGGCGATATAGGCTTGCACACGACCGGGCGCAATCTCGGCTACGGAGATTTCTCCCATGGCCCGGCAAAACGACCGCAGCGTCCGGGCTTCGGTGTGGAAACGCATGCCCATTGACTGCTTGTAGGCAACGTACTGAGCGACCAGCGCCGATAGCTTCATCGCAGGCCTCCCAGATCGAAGTTCGCTACTTCGCGCAAACCAACCAGATCCACCTTGGCGTAAATGCGGGTGGCCTCTGCACTGCGGTGTCCGAGATGATCGCCGATTTCTTTCAGCGAGAATCCCTCCGCTACCAGGTGGCCGGCACAGGCATGCCGCAGAGAGTGCGGCCCGCGGCGTGAGATCTGGATTCCGAGTGCACTCAGACGAGTGCTGACGAGATGGTATAGCGCGCCCTGCGAGAGCCGGCGAAACGGCGCTTTCAACGTCAGAAAAATCTCTCGTGCGCACAACGGGGCCGAACCTGCTGGAGGTATCGGAGAATGGCCTCGCCGACCTCGCTTACCAGCGGGTACTCCTGGGCGCGCCGTTGCTTGGGGCGCGAGACTGCCAGGATTTCACTTTCCCAGTTCACATCTTCCAGACATAAGCCGGCGACCTCACCGCTGCGCAAACCATAGGTCGCCAGCAGCATTAGGATGACGCGGTCGCGAATGTCGCGCGCCGTATCGCCGCCGGTGCTGGCGATCAAGCGCTGCACGTCCGGCCAGGGAGGACCGACAGGGAGTCCTTCGTGCTGGAACATTCGCGGGCCATCAATCCCGGTGGCGATGCTGGCCCCACACCATCCCCGGACGGCCGCATGTCGAAAGAAAGCACGTAGCGCTTTGGCACTGGTAGACACCGAGATACGGCCCCACCCTCGCTTGCCGTTGTTGGCGAGAAACGTGTCCACATCTTCCAAGGAAACCTCATCGAAAGAGCGGTTCTGCTCGCCCATCCAGCTCAAGAACTTCTCCACCTGCCAGCCCTGACCGCAGATAGTGGCTGGCGATAAGCCGCGCTCATCGCGCTGGTAGGCGGCAAAGTCGGCAAGCCTGTCTGCAAATGGTACGGTCTTGGGTTGGGGTTCTTCCAAACATCCCAAGAAGTGCAGCCAGGTCGTGGCTGTTTGGACAAAGAGTTTCCGCGACCACTGGAGGGCTTGCACACGATGGCGATCGTGCTGCTCACGAGCCCAGCAATCCGCCGCCGCCTCGATGGCTGGCGAGCCAATCGGCTCGCTGCTGGTGATGTCAATCCGCTCGGCGATCACCAAGAGTTCGCGAGCGTGGCGTAACAAGGTTGCGCCAGCCAAGCCTTGGCCGACGCAATGCTTCAGGAATCGCTCCCGGGCTTCGGCAGACGGGCCGTACGATGCCGCGCGACTACACGGGGGTACTTGAACAAAGTCTCGAACACTGTTTCGGATCTCCTGTTTGAACGAGGGAGGTCCGACCAGTATTCGGGATTTAGTTATGTGGCGTCCAGATCCACCGACGTCCTGATTCCATTTGCGGTTCTCCGCTGGACGCCACATAATTCTGGAGGCCACATAACGCATACGGCTCTTACCTTGGATGTTTTGACGCAAAGCGCACCTCCGGATACGGATGCAGGATCTCGACTTCCGGAATCAGATGTCCAAGTCTTCCTGAAATCGCTGCCAACTCCAGCGGCTTCGTTGACTCCGCCGGCGAAGTTGCCACCACCACATGTGCAGCACTTCGTGCCGAAACGCCTTCAGTCGCTCCTCGTTACAAGGCACCGCATGGTACTGGAAATATCCACGCACCACCGCCTGGAGCCACTCCCCCGTTCCCTTCGTCTTCTCGTTCAGGCGCTCGCGCAGCTTCTGTCGGATCTCCTTCAGCTTGGCTGCCATGCGCTTACCGATCGTCTTCCGGTACACCTGGAAGTACCCCGTCTTATGATTCTTCCCACAAATGTGAGTGAAACCCAAAAAGTTAAAGGTTTCCGGCTTCCCTTCCCCACGCTTCGCCCGCCGCTCAGCGGCATAGCGCCCGAATTCAATCAGGCGCGTCTTCTCTGGATGCAGCTCCAGCCCGAAATTCCGCACGCGCTCCCGCAATTGCTCCAGGAACTTCTCGGCATCCTCCCGGTACTGAAACCCCAGCACCGCGTCGTCCGCGTACCGCACCACGATCATCTCGCCGCGCGCCACCTTCTTCCGCCATGCCTTCACCCATAGATCGAGCACATAATGCAGGTAGAGATTGGCAAGCAACGGCGAAATGACTCCCCGAACGCAAAAGGTAACCTGGGTTCGGCCTTGATCCAGTGGCACTCGAGGCCGGCGTCGGCGACCCGGTTGACCCTGGACCCGACTGCGGAATCGGGATCGAATGGCGCAGCGTAATCGTGTCGG
>DATMNI010000295.1:0-39411 GCA_035570275.1 Candidatus Acidiferrales bacterium
TGGAAAGATGTTCTGGAACATCACGATCCGCTCGGGATCGGGATAGGCGAACGGTTTCAACAGAACCGTATTGACCACGGAGAAAATCGCGGTGTTCGTTGCGATGCCGAGCGCCAGCGCAGCGACCGCGGAGATGGTGAAGGTCGGCGCCTGAAGGAACATGCGGGCGGAGTGCTTCAGATCCTGCAGAAAAGCATCCATAACGTATTAAACGAAAGGTATCATAAGCATTCCGAGAAGGACGAGTCGGGTGGCGGCTGGCGCGCCATCCGGAAGTTTGCCGCTTGGATGACAACCCCCCGGTGCTGACACTTGCTGGGCACACCGCGGCCCAGATCCTCCCTGACGATAGGACTCAATCGGGAGTAACCGGCGCGACAAGGCTTCAGGAGGGGGTTGAGGCTGAACGCCGGGTCACTCCCGATTGAGCCGTTAGAACGAAGCCGCTGGCGTTTGCGGCGGACGCGGCATCTATGGCTTTTCAATGCTGGTTTGGTACTTCCGTACCATATTTGGCAGGAAAATCGGTCCTCCGCGGGTGGGCCTTGCTAGGCACGGACCTAATCCTACACCCTGTCTTCGCTGCCAAGCAAGGGCGTCCAGGCATGGGACGTCATCCCGACCGACGCCCATGCGTAGCGTCCGCCGCGCCAGGGGCTTCGTTCTGACGCCGTAGTGTTTACGAACCCAGTTGGGACGCGCCATGGCAAGTTCCTCGAAAGGGGGTTAGCGGAAGGTCGCCACCCAAACCGGACCGGAACGGTCAAGTTTCGGTATCGCCGTTTCAGGACCGATATCGGCAACTGCCAATTTCCGTGTAGACGATCCGGACGGAACCCTACGCCGTGGGTCCTCAGTTTTCCAGAGCAACACGTTCGGCATGGTCCACGACCCAGATGTCGATCTGGCTCTTCGCAGGCCTCAGTTTCAACCCAAGTTGTTCCTCAATCCCTGTGAACAGGGAGGGTTTTGCAATCGCCTCGGCGGCCGCATCGCCTGACGACCAATCCAGCGTAAAATCAAACGTCCCTGACAGCCCTGTGGAATCGATCACAGGGAGACCTAGCTGAAATACTGGTCCTGATAGGCGATCTGCGAACTCAGCCATTGAAAGTTCTGCCGCGGCTACATGCCCCACTCCGAATGTGAAATTGCTGCGAACGCCTGAGGCTGCCTTCATCTTCGGGCCACCCCGAGCGACAATGAGTGTGTACACGCGAAGTTGCCGTTTTTCGCGATGAACCTTCAGGTTAAAGCGATCTGCCATCAGCTTCCGAAGCATTAAGAGAAGTTGATCTCTCGGCGTCGTAGCGGGAGCCTTCGCAACGATGTCGTATCGGTCGGAGTCCAACCAGGTGGGCCCGGAGAGCGCGTAGTGCTTGTCGAGAATTCCGTATGCGACTTCGATGCACTCGCGGACCGAGGCGTTCCGCAGTCTAAGCTGCCCGCCTGAACGCTCCAATGAGCTTGTGAACAACCCGGACTTGTTGGCCTTTACCGAAGCAACGTCAAACTCCTGTGCGACCCCTTCGGGCGGAGAGATCGCAGACCATAGGACCAGGAAGCCGGTGCATACGATACTCCCGCCTGATTGTGTTCGCCTCATTTGCCAGCTCGTTGAGGTGACGGTCTGGCAGTCACATCCGTGTACTCATCTTCGCCCTCCCGTTCCGAGCGGATAACGCGCTATCCAGAAGTGGTTCATCCTCGGTGGCTTGCCACCAATGGACAACAAAGTGGCGTTACCGTGGATTGACCTGCCCAAACGGGACGGAGATCGTCCTGTTTCCGACAAGCGCGCTTACGCGCCGATGACCGCGCCAACGAACGGCCCATCAGCTATTTCAGCAGTTGGAGACGTTCCATGCTGTTGTTCGCACCGAACTGCACGCCAACGGGAAGGTGGGCCGAGGCGTCAACTTGACGCAAAACGTGCCCGTTGCTGACATTTGCTGGCATTCCGGAATAGATCCTGCGTGACTGTTAAATACCGGCCAATCTGTTTGAGGCGCGACGTCCAGCGTAAGTGACTTAGAATCAAACGGATTGGGCGGTATTTAACGACTTCACCGGTCCAATCTGTGCATGCGCCTACAATGCTCAGATTCTGTTGTAGTTATATGCGCGCGGGCATCACGATTGGCCGGTGAAGTCGCGTTCTGGGAGATGAGGTGCTGGAGCCTGCCGGAGACGATTCCCGGCGAGTACAGCCCTTCCGTCCAACAAAAGGATAGATCTCGTGAAGCGCCGCTCGCGGAGTTGACCGCCAAGAGTCGCTCAGCTTTTGCCGCTTCACGGGCGGTGCGCGGCCACTGTTTTTCAAGCCGGTCTCGGCGAAGCCGGGCGGGCCGGTTTCCGGCGGTGCGCAAGATCCGGTCTTGGCCGGCTTGTGTGCTGTGGCGCGGGCACGGTCACCCTCGCCGCGCGGAATGCCCTCAATGCCTGTCGGAATCGGCGCTGCGACGAGACTGGCCGTTATGTTCGCGATGCGCCGCGTCTCGCCGCGTTCAAACGCCGGAAGATGTTTCATACGCCTCCCTTTGTCCGGGCGATTGCTGCGGTGAGCATCTTTTCCGCGTGCGGCCACTGGCGGTACGCCTGATTAATGGCTTCCTCATAATTGTCGGTCGAGATCGGCTCGGACAATTGCTTTCGGATAGCCGCATGCAGGGTTCCTGTGAAGTCGGGCGATAGTGTGACGGCGCGAATCGCTCGCACCGTGTTGATATCGGCGCTCACAAGGACGATAGTAAGGAGCGCCCTGGTTTCGAAGGTCCTTCATTCTGCGGTGCGGTTTGTTCTTCAGGCTTGATGAGCCAGATCGAGTAGGGACAATCGCTCCAGGGGATCGCGTCGCCAAAGCGGTACAGAAGGAAAATTATTCCCCGATGGACGAGGAGGGCAAATTCGGCGGCGCCTCTGCGCACCGCTTCGATCTCACGATCGCTAAACTCGTCGAGAATCAGCAAGAGCTCGTCCTGGCCGCCGCGGAAATTGTAGTTCGTCGTCGGCGCGAGGCGTGGCTTGCCGGGCAGAAAGGCTCGGAAAACCGCCAGCATACATCCGCTCGAAGGCGCTGGCGATGGTAGGACTGGGCCGAGTTGACAGCCTCGTCTTGGAGTCCTTGTGCCGGAAGACTATCGAGACGGAATGCACGGTGGTGGAGACGGCTTCGTTGACGGGGAAATTTGCGGATACTCGGCATTACGGGCGAAGAGATTATTGAGTCTCAGGAAATTCTCAGCGCACGAGGGTATGTGGGGGGTCAGTTTGGATGGTTCGGATTGCCGGTACGGGCAAATGCAGCCCAAGCCGGAGCCAAATGTTGGGAGAGATTCTCCGCATTGGGATATCGAACCAGCCGTAGGACGAGCGGCAACTCCGCGGTGTGGAACGCCGATACCTGCCGTCGAGGATCGGCGTGTTGTAGGTGAAATAATACATGTAGGCGGGCGCCTGGTTCTGCTCCGTCTTCCTTTCCGCCTGGCTGATGGCGTTCATCCGCGTGCCTCGGTCGCTTGTAGTGAGAAAGAAGAGGTCGCTGGGTGTCTTGGCATCCGGGTGTGCTTTGCGGTAAATATCGATCAGTTCCTCGATGTCGCTCTTAGGCAAGGCGAGATTGTCAGCCAGCTTGGAGCGCAGGCTCGCTTCATCGAGCGTGAAGG
This sequence comes from Candidatus Acidiferrales bacterium, assembly GCA_035570275.1. Lineage (GTDB taxonomy): Bacteria > Acidobacteriota > Terriglobia > Bryobacterales > Bryobacteraceae > DATMNI01. Next base: position 3,666 of record DATMNI010000295.1, read on the forward strand.
TGGACGCGTCCCGGTTGCCGATCAGCCAGGCCGTTTCGTCCTTGCATGTTCCAATGATTATTGGCACTCGCGCCGAAACCCCCGGAGCGATCGGGTCCCAGGTCTACTGGGGAATGGAGCATCCGTCAACCACGGGAGCGCCGGCCAAACTCGATCCGGCGGCAGCGAAGAGCTTCTCGGCGGCGTTTTTTTTGCAGATCGTCAACCCGCGATGCCGAGAGCCCGAACTTTTCCAGCAGCGCTTTGGCGCGGATGCCGGCCTGTTCCCTGGTGGAGACCCGTAGCGACGACCCACTTTCAACAATTGCCTTTTCGAACAGACCGTTGGCGGCGGGCATGGCCATCAACGCGCTAACTTTCCCGCCACCGCCGGACTCGCCGAAGATCGTGACATTCTTGGGGTCGCCGCCAAAATTCGCAATATTGTCGCGCACCCACTCGAGCGAGGCGATTAGATCGAGCTGGCCTGCATTGCCGGAATCGGAATACTTTTCGCTGAACTCCGCCAGACAGGTGTAGCCGAAAACATTCAGCCGGTGATTGACGCTGACCAGAACCACATCTTCTTCCCGCGCAAAGGCGTCTGCTGCCAGCGCGATGACTCCTGAGCCGCCGGCGAATCCGCCACCGTGGATATAGACCAGGACCGGTCGCCTGCCCTTCAGGCTGGGAGTGAAAATAACTGGGAAGGATCCGTGATATCGGCCAGATGAGTAATGGGGTGTTTCCGTGAGGTGAAAAACACAATATCATATCAGCGCCCAAGTGAGTTATGAACCCCAGCATGATAACGCCACTGCCGTAATATGGATGGTTTGACGTATGGCCGATTTATCATCTCTTCTTCTCCAGCTTGACGTCAAAAAGCGTGTGCGGGGCGATCACAGGAACCCAAATGTCGGCAGTAACATTTTGATTAATTTTGATTATGATCCGGATTCCGGTCTCTTCAACCTGGGAGGGTTGCTGCATTAAGGGAGATGTTTGCTTCCGGCTGACTTCTTCTGTCAGGTTGGCGAGAATGCTCGGCCCAGCGGTTCGCCGTCCAGACTTCGTGGAATGGAACCATGGACCTGCCACCTCTTGGACTGCCTTGCCCCAGACCGAGAGTCCTCAAGAATTTGCGGTCGGTGGCAAAGAACGCGATCGCGTTTACGCAAGCCCCCGCTGTACCTGCCCGCCGGATCGCACTGAGCCCAAGGAATTACAGCAATCCCTTGGTGAGTTCCGGACTTGGCCGTGTTTGCCAAAGGTTCGCGCACGAGGCGCAGATGCGTAAAACTTCTAGGCACCTGGTGTTAAGTGATGATAATCGATCTCAATCGTTTCGAGCCCCCGGGTATTTCGCACCGCGACACGTCCCATTTCAAGGACGAATTGCTGGAACTTGGCGCCGGGAAATCAAGTGAGGGGCTGCTCCGCGATTCTCCACTCGCCCGCGCTTTCACAACGCGTCGCCTACTCCTCCCTAACCACAGATGACCGTCTTGGGTTACTGCGAGTAACCTCAGTCTCGTCCTCGAACAGGTGATCCTGCGGTGGCCACAGGCGGCGCCGTTTGGTTCTACCAGGAGCTACCAGATGCGAACGTTGACATCTGTCCTGTTGCCCACAAGTGTCACCAGCCTGCCTTCGTCAATCGCCGACGTGATGACGGCGCCCGGACCCGCCGTCCGCGCCTTGTCTCTTGGCGTGAAAACCGACATGAGGCCGGCTAGCGCCAGCGCTTGCAAAAAGGATTTGGTTAGCATTCTTTGTAGTCTCCTCCTCCTGCCGGTCCAGGCGCGGTTCGTTCGAGCAGAGTATCGATTTCACAGTGCCACAAACCCACACGCTCGTCCCCCCTGGGTGGAGGATGCTCCGGAGCCCAGAACGCGATCGAGACGCGACCGCCGGGCGGCTCTGCGATTCCGGCGGCACGCCCGCCCGTGCGACGACGACGGCCTCGCTTCGGGTAGTCGCACCTCTCGCTGGCGACCTATAGCTTGGATGCGGCCTGAATCGCACTCCGCAGTTCCCGTTCACCGCGCCCGCCTACCCAATGCTGCCGTACCATGCCGTTAGAGTCGATCACGAGTAGTGTAGGAATGCCCTGTACCCCGTACTGATGATTCACTTCGCGCTTGTTGTCCATCAGGACCGTCATCTCATAGCCCTGTGATTTGCGGAACCCGCGCGTTGTCCCCGCTTCTTCGTCGTTTATTCCAAGGAATTGAACATCGGCTCCGAATTCGGTCCGAAGCTTTTCCAGAGTCGGCAATTCCGCCCGGCATGGAGCGCACCAGGTAGCCCAAAAGTCCAACACCACCACTTTACCCCGCAGGCTACTGAGCCGAACTTGTCCGCCGTCGAGGGACTTCAATGTAAAATCGGGCGCAGGCCGACCCACGAGCATGGGGGGCTTCTCGTTGGGCAGGACTATCGTCTCCGTCTCCGCCCATTTCCGGTCCGGCTGAAACGTGAAGAGGGACTCCTCAACTCCAGAACCGGTCTCGATTTCGCTCACCTTCAAATCGACTTTGTATTTCCCCGTCCCGAATCGCTGCGCGCCTGTTTCCTCATCCCGCAACACGAGGTAGCGTTCCTTGTCGATCCAAAACTCATATTCCGTTTCTTTGATCCGCGTTCGGACCACATAGCAACCGATCTTCCGCCCACTAACGGAGTAAGTGTCCTCGCGCAAGATCTCCGACGCTTGCCCCTGCTTTGCAATTGCCGGATAGCGGCTCACAAGTATCGATGAAATCGAATGAGGAAAATCCTGGGGCGTCTTCACTCCTCTATCCTCCTCCCCAGCCTCGCCCAACGCACCAACGTCCAGCTTCATCCACTGTTTTGCCTTCGGAAGCGCTTTCCAGGTATTGGACCCGTCGCTCACGGACAGCGCCTCCAAAGTATTACTCTTACTCCTGGCCCGGAATCTCCCCGGGAGCTTTGATGCGAACTCGTATTCCACTTCCGTACTAACAGTCCTGGAGGGTAATATGGTGCTTTCAGAAAGCTTCGCCACCACGTGAATCGCATCCAAATGAGTGTACGTCTGACGGACTTTTGATAGCACATCGGTTGCCTGCGATTGCGCCCGAGGGTGCGGTCCGTCCCCCGCTCCAGACGGATTGACCGCCGGCACCGGATTCGCCGATACTGTCGGTGCCGTCTTCTCAGTTCCCGGCCAATCCCCGGCACACCGGAACCCCTTGTCGTCGTTCCGTAGCGACGGCTGGATCATCACCCGGTACGAAGCGCGTGCCCCCCGGGAATCCGCGCTCCGGGCGCCGCCGCGCACCACTTTCAACCCCGTATCTCCGTACGAGTCTTTCGTCCATTCCCACACGTTGCCGAGCATGTCGTATAGTCCGAACGCATTCGGCTGTTTCCGGGCCACGGGTTGGTTCGTATCGCCGCTGTTACCGCGATACCATGCCACCTCATCCAGGCTCCCGTAACGCGCCCACTTAGCTCCCGCTCGCGCCGCGTACTCCCATTCCACCTCCGTGGGCAAGCGCCCGCCGATGGCTGTGCAATAGTTCACTGCGTGGTTCCAGGTTATGGTCTCCACAGGGAGTTGATCGCCCCTGTGAGTGCTCGGATTTGCGCCAGTCACGCGTTGATAAGCAACCTGCGTCACTTCCGTTTCGCCCAGCCAGAAGCCGGCTGCGATACGCTCCTCGTGTGCCGGCTTCTCGTTGCCTTCACATTCGGTGTCGCCCGGAGAACAACCCATCATGAAAGCGCCCGGAGGAATCCAGACGTAGCGCTGCCCATCCGTCGGATTCACCAGCGTGCTAATCTGACTTCTGTCCGCTGGCACCGAACTCGTCTCGCTATCAACTCGGTAGTGGACACTTCCACTAAACGTGCCGTTGCGAACATATACCGTGAAACTGTCCCCTTCATTGAGCTGGAAAATGTGGTTCGGATAGTAATAGCTCCCGTAACTCGATCCCAGCGTGTAGGAGACAAGACTGTCATTGTAGGTTGAGATGACAAGGCCAATGCTGTCATGCTCAGAAGGACCCTCGTAGCCAGCGTGAAATTGAGTGGAGCCGGTGGAATCCGCGATGTATAGCGAGGTCCCGTAATCATTTCCCGTGTGGCCCGCATTTGCGATGCTGGTGGCGGCAGGCTGGGGGGTGAAGCCCTGTCCGTTGATGAGGACGGTAGGACTTGCCGGACTGCCTTTGAAAATGACGGATGAAATCGATTGTGCTCGGCTATACGGCGCCCAGCCGAGAGCCAAACCGATAACTGCGGCGATCGAGAAGAGTTTGACGCAGCCGACTTTGTTTCCTGCGAGAAGCCGTGGCAATCGGTGCGGCATGCAAAGTGCTTTCTTTACTGAGAAACCGCGCATGCTCCATCTCCCCCGCGCTTCCGAAAACTGCAGTGAAGAGATGATGTCACACGACCTGTTGGTTTGATTGGGGTAGTCATTCGAAACGACTTCGCGGATCAAGGCTGCTCGTGAGCAGGGAATCACGAAACGCGAGAAATAATCTAAGCTCGATAGATCCATTTGAACTCCAGCAATCCGCTTGAACCCAATACCGGTCATTGCACCGCGATGGTAACCGCGTTCGAGGTTACCCCCCCGACGGCAATCACCACCGGGACTGCGGCGCCTTTCGATGAACCAGCCGGCACCAGCGCGTCCACCTGGTACTCCCCCACCGACCCGGGTGCAAGGCCGGAGAACAGCACCTGGGCTTGCACACCGCCGATGGTGACCGTCGGGGTGGTTGTGGTTTGCGAGAGTTGGTCGCCGGAAGGCGAGCCGCTCGGCGGCTGGTTGGTCACTGCGCCCATGCCCGTGCAGTATATCTGGAGAATCGTGCCGCCCGCGGTCGCGGGGTTTGAGGAATCGACCAGACGATAGGATGTATCGAGGATCGCTCCCTGCCCGCCCACCTGGCTGAAGATTCCGGGCGCGAAGGGTGCAAGGTTGATGGTCTGGGTGGCGCTGGTCTGCCCGTTGACTGTGACGGAAAGCGAAGTCCGCGATTGTCCCGCCAGTTCCCAAGGGACCTGGAAGTTTACCTGCCCACCCGAGGCGAAAAACAGGGGCACGCTGAGTCCGCTGCCGAACTGCATCGAAAGGCCGCCGAGGTTGACCGGAAGCGGCGAGCTTGTGGCTTGGGACAATGAGCTGATGAGAAAACTTCCGTAGACAGTGGCGATACTTCCCGGGGCCACGGGCGCTCCGGCTGCGGAACTGGCGGCGTTGACGACACCGCCAGGGTTTATCGAGAGCGCCGGCGTCAAGAGACGGACGCGGTTGTTCCAAGAGTCAGCGAAGTAGACCTTGCCGGCAGGGTCCACTGCGACACCGTAGGGCTGGTCCAACGCGGCGCTAGTTGCCGGTCCGTTGTCGCCGCTGAAGCCTCTTGTCCCGTTCCCTGCCACGGTCGTCATCACTCCGTTCGCGACCTTGCGGATGCGGCTGTTTGTGTCGGCGATGTACAGGTTGCCGGCTGAGTCCAGGGCGACGCCAGTCGGACCACTCAACTGGGCACTGGTGGCCGGACCGTTATCGCCGAAGGACGTGCCGCCCCCCGCCACGGTGGTGATCACCCCGTTCGCGACCTTGCGGATACGGCGGTTGGCGCTGTCGGCGAAGTACACGTTGCCGTTAGAATCCACCGCGACGCCCGAGGGATTGTTCATCTGGGAACTAGTGGCCGGCCCGTTGTCTCCGCTGAAGCCTGGCGTCCCGTTCCCCGCCACGGTGGTGATCACTCCGTTCGCAACCCGACGGATGCGGTTGTTATTCGTGTCCGCGATGTACAGGTTGCCAGAAGAGTCCACGGAGATTGCCACGGGGAAGTTCAACTGAGCGGTGGTGGCCGGCCCATTATCGCCGCTGAAGCCTGGCGGCCCGTTCCCCGCCACGGTGGTGATCACTCCGTTCGCAACCATGCGGATGCGGTTGTTACTCGTGTCCGCGATGTACAGGTTGGCCGAAGAGTCCACGGCGACGCCTTGCGGAAAGGCCAACGGAGCGCTGGTGGCTGGGCCGCTGTCTCCGCTGAAGCCTGGAGCCCCGTTCCCCACCGTAGTTGTGATCACCCCGCCTGAGACCTTGCGGATGCGGCTGTTTTCCATATCGGCGATATAAAGGTTGCCGGCGACGTCCACGGCAACGCCCCAGGGATAATTCAACTGGGAACTGGTCGCTGGGCCGTTATCGCCCACCAAACCATTTCCCGCCAAAGTGGTTATCACCCCGCCTGAGACCTTGCGGATGCGGCCGGTTAGATACGTGGCGATGTACAGGTTGCCAGCATCGTCCACAGCGATGCCCAGGGGCTGGCCTAACTGCGCGCTAGTGGCCGGGCCGTTGTCGCCGCTGAAGCCTATCGTCCCGTTCCCGGCGGCTGTAGTGATTACCCCGTTCGTAACTTTGCGAATGCGGCTGTTAGACGCGTCGGCGATGTACAGGTTGCCAGAAGAGTCCACTGCTACCCCGGACGGAAAGAACAACTGGGCGCCAGTGGCCGGACCGTTGTCTCCGCCAAAGCCTGCCGTCCCGTTCCCCGCGACGGTTGTAATCACCCCGCTTGAGACCTTGCGGATTCGGCTGTTAGACGTGTCGCCGAGGTACAGGTTGTCAGCGGAATCCACGGCGACGGCTCGGGGCTGGTTCAACTGGGCGCTGGTGGCCGCGCCGTTGTCGCCGCCGAAGCCTCCCGTCCCGTTCCCCGCGACGGTAGTTATTACTCCGTTCGCGACTTTGCGGATGCGGTTGTTACCGTAGTCGGCGATGTACACACTGCCTGTGGAGTCCACGGCGACGCCCCATGGAAGGTATAACTGGGCGCCGGTCGCTGGGCCGTTGTCACCGCTGAATCCGAAGTTCCCGTTTCCCGCCACGGTAGTGATAACCCCGCCTGATACCTTGCGGATGCGGTGGTTAGCAGAGTCGGCGATGTACAGGTTGCCAGCAGAGTCCACGGCGACGCCTCGCGGCTGGCTCAACTGGGCGCTTGCGGCTGGGCCGTTGTCGCCGCTGAAACCATAAGCCCCGTTCCCCGCCACCAGGGTCAGGACACCCGTTGCGGCGTTCAATCGCAGGACCACGTGCTCAGTAATATCCGCGAAGAAGATATTGCCCGTCTTATCAACCGCTAGAGAACTTGGGATATCCAGGCTGGCGGACGTTCCTGGAATGTTGACCGGCAGCGCGCCGCCGGCGACTGTCGATATGGTGTAGGTTTGTCCGGATGCGATCCAGGACATAACGAAGCTGAGAAGAACAGCATTCGGCAAACTCATTATTGAAACACTCCAGAGGCAGTCGCTTCGGAATAGCAGCCTACCGTAAACCGATGCCGCCCTCACTGATCTTATTCATAGCAGCCGGAAGTTGACTTCCACCTGCGCTTCACAAGTCACCGGCTTGCCGTCCTTGAAGGCCGGCCTGAACTTCCACTTTTTCACCGCTTGTATAGCCTTTGCGTCGAGACCCAGTCCCAGGGCGTGCAGAACCCGTATATTGATAGCCTTCCCGGACGGGTCTACCTGGATGTAAAGAAGGACCGTGCCCTGATACTTGGCTTTACGGGCCTCCTCGGAGTATTCAGGCTCAACTTTTCGCACCAGAGCAGGAGCAGAGACGCCATTGCCAGTGCGGTAAACTCCGTTGATGGGTCCACCGCCGGCACCCACCGTTGGAGGAGCCGTCCCTGCGTTTCCACCTGTCGCTATCATTTCCCCTGCGGGCCATTCCCCGGCGCAGCGGAATCCCCTGTTGGGCGTCGAGGCCCCGACGTCTGCGACCACGGAACGGCGCGAGGCGCGCGCGTTCGACGCATCATGTTCGGAGGAACCGCCCCGCAGGATCAATTCTGTTCCTGCGTACGAATCTTCCACCCATTCCCACACGTTGCCGAGCATGTCATATAAGCCGAATGCATTCGGCTGCTTCTGAGCCACGGGATGAGTCGTCCCACCACTGTTGGCCGAATGCCACGCCACCGCATCCAAACTCCCGTAACGCGCCCCGGTCATGCTCCCTGACCACGTGCCGCGTATTCCCATTCAATTTCCGTAGGCAGATGCCCACCGATGGCGTTGCAATAGCTCAGCGCGTCCTTCCAGGTTACGCTCTCCACGGGCAGTCGATCGCCCTTGTTGTGGCTCGGATTACTCTTGATCACGCGTTGATAAGCAGCTTGCGTCACTTCCGTTTGACCGAGCCAGAAGCCGTTGGCGATCGTCTCTGCGTGCGGAGGTCTCTCATTGCCCTCACATTCGGAATCGCCTTGCGAGCAACCCATAGTGAAGGCGCCCGGGGGAATCCAGAAGTAACTCTGACCATCCTGTTTGTTAAACATCAGATCGTGCGGCGCGCCAGGCGGAATGAGCGTAGGTTTTTGTTTTACTGCCACCGGTGGTGCGCTCGGTGAGCTGTTCTCAGATCCAGGCCATTCCCCGGCGCACCGGAATCCTCTGCCGATCGCCCAACCAGACGGCGCGCTCCGGCCACGGGCAGAGGCGCGCGTGTTCCGAAGATCCACGAAAGGGGCACCACCCCGCAGGATCTTGTCCAAACTTCCGGGGTAGCTGCCTGTTACGTACTCCCAGACATTGCCGAGCATGTCATAGAGCCCGAATGCATTCGGTTGTTTCGTGGCTACCGGGTGAGTCGCCCCACCACTGTTGCCGGAGTGCCACGCCACCTCATCGAGACTGCCGTAACGTGCCCAGGTGCTTCCCGCACGGGCCGCATATTCCCACTCCACCTCTGTGGGCAGACGCCCGCCGATCGCTCTGCAATAGTTCGACGCATGGTCCCAGGTTAGGCTTTCCACAGGGAATTGATCGCCCTTGTGATTGCTCGGATTGCCGCCAGTCACAAGTTGATACGCAGCCTGCGTTACTTCCGTTTGGCCCAGCCAGAAGCCTTTTGCGATCCGCTCCGCGTGCGGAGGCTTTTCATCGCCGGCACATTCGGTGTCGCCCGGCGAGCAACCCATCGTGAAAGAGCCCGGGGGAATCCAGACGTAGTTCTGCCCATCCGTCGGATTCACCATCGTGCGAATCTGACCAGTATCTGCTGGTGTGGTGCTCGTCGCCGGCGAAGGGACCTGGCTGGCAGCGTCGCTCACGCTCCCTTGCTTCCGGCTATAGGCCTCAAGCTGCTCCGAAGCTCGCCTGGCAATGTCGAACTGGTCCGGACTGGGGTTCTCAATTGATCGAAGAGCACCCATGGCGGAAAGGAGAATCGACCGTACCTGCTGGGCATTGGGAAACAGCACTTCGAGGTTCTGGCCCATTAGCTCTTTCGCCTTTTCCAGCACCTTGTCAAATTTCTTGGCGCGCTGATAGGCCATTAGGTACAGGTACGGGCGGTCGTCGTTCTTGTAGTCGGAGTTGGGGTATCTCCGCGTCCAGGTATCCAGATCCTGGATCTGCTTCATCGGGTCCGTATCCTGCAGAACCTGCTTATAGATTTCGAATTCGCCCTGGTCCTTGACTTTCTTTTCCCGTGCACGGGCGTTCGAGGCCGCACCAGCGGGCGGCATCGGGTTGTTCTGAGGAAGCGGCGGCGTGAGTGGAAGCTTGGCAGCTTCGTCTCCCTGCCCTTTGACGAAGCGTACTCTTCCGGTCGCCTCGACAGATTGGTTGCCCTTCACGGCGGGCTGGAATTTCCAGGTGCCCAGATAAGGGGCAAGTAGCTCCGACGCGGAGTCTGACCCGTAGATGGGATGAATATTTTTCACCGAGCCCCTCGAATCGACGGTGAATTCGAGAACGGCGCTTTCGTTCGAGATTTCGCGGGCGGACTCTGGCATCGTGCCATCCTTGACGACTGGCGGTGCGAGGCCAGCTACCGAAGCAAAAGCCAATGGACCTGAGTACCACTCTGATCCTTTTTCGGGTCCAAGCGGGAAGTACACCTCGATCTGCGCCTCGACCGGAACCGCATTCCCATCCTTCATGCCGGGCTTGAATCGCCATTTCCGGACCGCTTCAATGGCTTTCTCGTCCAATCCGTAACCCATTGACCTGAGAACCTTGAAGTCGTGCGCGGCTCCATCCGTTTGGACGACGATATACAGCAAGACCACTCCCTCAGCTTTTAGTTTCCGAGCCGGCCCGCAGTATTCTGGCTCCACTTTATAAATCAGAGCTGGCGCGTACACTCCGTTGCCAACCCGGTATGCGCCGTCGGCGCCCATTGCGCCGGCTCCAGCAGGGGTGGGTATCTGGTTCGAGCCCGCCGTGGTGACAGAGTCGGTAATGATTGCCGTATCCCGTTTTGCCGGATCACGGGAGACGTTCGGGGTTACCGCCTCAAAGCCTGCGAGGCGGGTCCCGGTATCCTGCGTTGGAGTCCCGCCAGTGCCTGAAACCACAACCAGCCAGGGGTGGTTCAGACTGGTTTGCTCCAACCAAGACGCACCGGGGGCGAGGCCGGCGTAGTAGAGCACACGGTTTCCTTGGTAATCGATCCAATAGATGTCCACTGCGCGGCTGCTTCGGTTCACAAAGTCGACTAATGCTACGGTACCGCTGGTGGAAGCGAACGAGTCATCCACCTTGGCCGGATCGAAGGGTGTAAGGATGACCCCGGAGTGAGCCGCGGTGGATGGCGCTGTCCTTGGGGGGTCCAGTTTGCGCAGGGGATCGCCCGCGGCGCTCAGACCTCCTCCTGCTGCCGCATCTTTGCACACACCCGCGTTGCCCGCCTGGAAGATCGACAGAATCTCCGCGGCGGACAACGCGCGGCTGTAGGCCTGGACTTCATCGATTACGCCGTTCCAGGTATTGGCGGAGCCGTTGCGGAAAAACCGGGGAGCGCCAGCACCGATCTGCCAGCTATACGACGAATAGGGAATCTTCTTCGATTCGGACAGGCTTCCCTCAAGGATTCCGTTCACTCGTAGTTGGAAGGTCGTTCCGTCGTAGGTTGCTCCAACCAGGTAGAATGCCCCCGGCGGGAACGTGTCCGCCGAGACGATCGATTCCGTGGTGATATCGCCGGAAAGGAAAGCAAACCGCTGATCCAAGGGACGCCACGCCAAGCCAACAGAAGCATGGCTGCCATCGATATTCTGGTTGATGATGAGGGAGTGGGCATTGGGCCCTGGACCGTCCGGCCTCACCCAGGCCAGCCATGTGAATTGCTGGTTTTCCAAGCTCGCCGACTGGGGTATCTCGATATAGCCTTCAGTTCCGAACGTAAAACCGCTCCGCACTTCGCCAGGAACAATACTGACCGCAACGACAGCGGAAGGATTATTCCCCCCGACGATGTCATTCTCGTTGCTGTCGCCAGACCACCAGCCAACCAATCCGGGCAGCGGAACCACGCACGCCATCGGATCATCAGGAATAGCAGCAGCGGCGGCGGGGGACGCAGGGTTGAGGCGGGGAGGCGTTGCCGCCGCGGTGCTGCCTTGCGCGTCAAACGCCGGATCTATGGCTGCGAGATCGGCCAGCCAGCGCGTCGCCCGATACATCTTCTCCAGGTTGCTCCCGTGCAAATCTTGATTCAGAAGAACTTGGGCATCCCGACGAAAATGGGGGAGAATCTGCAGGGCGCTCTGCCTCCACGTTCCTACATCGTCGGGCATGTCCAGCAGAATCCTGCAAACGGCCTCGATCTCGGGCTGGGACAAATCGAGAGCGCGCCGGCCAGTTGCCGTAGCCCCGAGGAGATCGTCAAGAAATGGCTTCGCGCTGTCCGCGTAGCGAACCATCAGGTGTCCGAGCAAGGGCGCGTAAGCGGGAGTGAACGTGGCCTGACGTTGCTGGCGCCACGAGAACTCGACGATCCCCGCGGCCACACGCGGGTCTGCCAGCGGCTCTATCAGTGGCGGCAAATTTGCCTTATCGGACCTTCGCCAGGCCGCAATCAGCTCTTCATCCAGCAGATCCCGGTACCAGGGCGTCAAGCCGGACAGCGTCTTGATGGTTTGCTGGGTATTACCGGGATCGACCTTTTCCAACAGCGTCCGGAACTGCTGACTCGCCACAGCCGGCGAAACCGGGGCAGGTCCGATCTCTTTGAACTGCTGCGCATTGGCCATCATGCTGGTCGCAAGGAATACGGACGGCAAAAGACCAAATGCGGCGCATGCACGCGATGGGATATACCCTAGAACCATGCACGGACGTGCCGTTGTTATGTGGCGCATGTAAGGAGCCTCGTTCCAAATCGGGAACCAGGATATCTATTCTGTATCTGCGCAACATTGCGCATTTCATGCCCTGAATTTTTCATTCCTGATAGGGCTGTGAGCAGGAATCTGGAATGGATGTCCTGTTTGCGTGAATTCGGGATTCTGGTGGCGAGGCGGCTGATACACGAAAACTGTGGCGCTGGCGTAGCCGCCCATGCTCTCTGCCCACAATTCCAAGGCAGCCCGCGGGCAGTTCCTGCGCAGATATAGGTGTGGCATTTCAATTCCGCGAGACTCAGCTTGGTGGAAGTTCGATGCAACGCTGTAGTATACCAGTGGCTATGCGGTCTGCTGGGGCTTTCTTACGGAGTGGTCCGCGCACAATTGCCCTAGCCTCCCTTTGGGTGTTGCTGGCTGCCGGCATTTCCAACATCTTTGGCCAGCAGTATCCCTTTCTTCTGGTGCCCGGATCGCCGAAAGGCGTGGGTCACCTTTTTCAGGATTCCGTCGGCCGTTTGTGGTTGGGTGGAGTCCAGGGTGCCTGGTTCGACGGCTCGCGCTTCTTCTTTCTGCGTGACTACGGTCTGCCGGCTGGCGACGTCTGGGATTTTGGTGAAGATGCGTCTGGGGGCATCTGGATCGGCGCGGAGACCGGCCTCTACAGGTTCGCGAACGGCCGGCTTGAACAGGTCAATAGCGGTGCTGCCATTGCCCTCATCGCGATCAAGTCCGACCTCGTCCTAGCATCAATAGGCCCACCAGGTCGCGGCGTTCCCGTCAAACCCTCGCTGTTTAGAATCCAGCTAGTCCATACAAAATGGGTAGCGGAGACCGTGATGGCGCTCGATTCCAACACTGCGCTCACCCTCGATGCTTCCGGTATGATCCTTTTTCCGTCCCTTGGCAAAGGATGGAATGAACTGCGGTTGGCTGACGTACTTCGCTGGCGGCCAGGAGATTCGGTTCCAGTGGTTCGCCATCCTGTCGCCGGTTTCCCAGACAGGGGACCCATGAAAGTGATGCGGGACCACTCCGGCTGCGTCTGGTATGGCGTCCACCCTGGAAACTGGTACGACTGCGGTGACGGCTTCCATCTTGCGCTCTCCAAAGACGCGGATACCCGTTCCAAAATGGAGGAGGCTTCAGACGGCAAGATGGTCCTGTGGGGAGACGGACTGGTTGCTGTGGGACGGCCTGGCAATTTTCAGGTAGCGACCAGCGCGAATGGTTTGCCTCCCATAGTGTGCGTCCGTCCGGCGCGGGATGGCACAATCTGGCTGGGCTCCAGCAAAGGCCTTTACCGCTTCGCGATGCCGTTCCGTGTCGAGTATTGGACTGTCCGCGATGGGGTCGCCGAACCCCCCTGGGCGTTCGCTCGTAGCCGGAATAAACTTTACGCGGGTCTTGGCAGGCGTCTTGCCGTTCTGGAAAACGGCCGGGCGCGCTGGGATACAGTGGCCCGCTTCCAGGATCTAGGCTTCATCGTGGGTTTGTTGGGCGACAAAGACGGATCTCTTCTGGCAAGTTTCGGTGGCGGCGGCGCTATTCAAGTCGACTCAAACGGCCGTGTACTGGCTCGGACGGAGAGAGACCGTCCGAAGGCCACAAGCATGCGATTGACTAGGACGCCTGATGGCGAAGTCTGGTTGGGCGGAGCGTCCCTGGGGCGTCTTACTCGCAAAGGGCGGGTTCTGCAGTGGGACGAACATCCGCTGCAGACCCAGCCCGCGGCCCAGGTCCTGGCAATCAAATACGAACCGAACACGCGCAAGCTGTGGGCCTGCTATAACGGGGGTTTGGTGGTACGGGACCAGCACGGCGACTGGCAAGAGTTTACGACGCGCGACGGCCTCTTGGTGAACGCGTGCTGGTCTGTTGCACCTCTCCCCAATGGCGACGTCTGGTATGCCTACTTCGAAATGCCGGCAATTGCACGTATCCGCCCCCTTGCCGGAGGCCACATCTCGATCCGCCAGTATGATCGCAATGACAGGATACCGGAGCCCAATAGCGATACGCTGGACGTCGACCATCGCGGATGGCTGTGGCGCGGTGGCAATCTGGGTATGTACGTGGCCGATCAGGCCGGCGCCGAAGCGGGAATGTGGCTGAACCTTGAGTCCGACGGGTTCCCCGCCGATGGCGTCAATTCCGGAAGCGTTTTCATCGATGACGACGGTTCGCTGTGGTGGGGATCGGACGACGCTCTTTCCCATTACCTGCCTCCTTCGGATCTTGTAGCCCCGCAATTCTCGCCGCAGATCTTTTTATCGGCCTTCTCTTGGAATGGCGGTTCCCCCGTCCCGGTCGACGTCGGCACCTCGTTGCCGCGCAGCCCAAGCGCAATGGCGCACATCGGGTCGTTGCAATTCGAGCGCCGCAACGGCTTGCGGTTGCGCTATCGCATTTTGCCGGAGCAAACGTCTTGGCGAGAGTCGACCAGTCTCGACCTGCCATTGGGATCGCTCTCGTCCGGTACCCACACGCTGGACATTCAGGGACGGGTCACTACCGGCCCCTGGTCTCCAACCCTTAGCCGGTCATTTACGGTGCTTGTGCCGGTCTGGCTTTCGTGGCCAATGCTCCTTTTCTATGTCCTTACAGGAAGCGTCGTTGCTGGCGGAGCGCATCTGTGGCGCCAGCGACGGCTGGCCATGAACGCGGAACTCATCCCCGACCTGGCGGAGTGGCGCATCCGCGCGCTGTCGCCGGAGGTGGATGAACTGGCGGGAACACTCCTGGATTCCCGCTTCGAGGTCGGTGAGTTTCTCGCGCGGGGCGGTTTTGCCACCGTGATGAAAGGATATGATCGCGAACAAAAGCAGATTTGCGCCGTAAAGGTCTTCCGCAGCGAGGTCGGAGACAAAGCGTCGATCATGCGGCGGTTCGAGCAGGAAGTCGCCGCGCTCGGGAAAGTGCGCCATCCCAACGTCGTTTCGATCTATGCCCACGGACGCTCGCCTTCGGGGGCGCCTTACCTCGTGATGGAATTCATCGAAGGCAGAAATCTGCGGGAGATTCTCGACGCCGGACCGTTGACACGCAGAGGAACGGCCAGGTTGTTGAGGCAACTGGCGAGCGCTCTGGATGCCATCCACGCGCTAGGCATCTTCCACCGTGACGTGAAGCCGGAAAATGTGATTATCCACAATGAAGGTTCGCCCGGAGAGGAGGCGATGCTTATCGATTTCTCCATCGCCATCGTCAAAGACGCGCACGAGACACTGTACGGCCTATCAAGAGCGGGCAGTTTCGACTACATGGCGCCGGAGCAGGCGATCGGCTACGCGGATTCTTCCAGCGATATCTATAGCCTCGCCAAGCTTGTCATCGAGATGCTCTCCGGCGGCCGCTTGTCCAATCTGTTACCCACTGCCTCGCTCGACCTTCCCGAGCGGGTCCGAACTCTGCTGCAAGACCTCGGCATTGGATTTTCGCGTGAAGCCCTGGATATGATCTGCGGTGCGCTGCAGTATCACCCCTCAGCGAGGCCGCGCGTAGCGGGTTCATTTGCGGCGCCTATCATCTCCGACCTGGATTCAGAGGTCGTGGCCCCAGACGGATGAAGACTTCTGCCGCCGTCTGGCGTGCAGCATCTGTTTCAGCCAATTCATCCCTTTTTCCAGGCGCAGACGCACCTGTTTTGGGGTGAGTCCTGTCTCACTGGCGATCTCTTCAGGGGTAAAGCCACTGAAGTAACTCATATCTACCACGCGCGCGGCGTCAGGATATATGGCTTCCAGTCGGTCCATCAGAACTCCAATTTCGACGATTCGTTCAGCCTCTTGCAAGGACTTTCCAATCAGAGGTTCAGAACCGTCAAGTGAGAGCGGCGCTTCTCCGGAACCCCGTCGCACCGCTAGCCTCTTTCGCGCAGTGTCCACAAGAACTCGCCGCATGGCCTTAGTCGCCAGCGCATAGAAATGGCCCCGGTCATGTATCTGCCAGCCGCCCTTTGACAAGTGGCTAACCCAGAGCTCATTGATTAGCTCCGTTCTGGAGAGCGGCGCCATGTGCCGCTCTCGTTTCAGCTCTCGCGTAGCTATGTCGCGAAGCCGTGGCAACACCTCACGCAGTAGGGCATCGGCTGCCGCTGTGTCGCCTCGCATAAACAATTGCAACTGCCTGGTTAGTGATGTCTTACTGCTCATTATCGCTCGGGAGCCGACGTAGTAGCCGGCATTTCACGATGTTCGACCATGCTGCGAATCCCTCCCCGCCATCCCTTGAACCTGCTCACCCGTTTTCGGGATGAGCGCGGATTTCCATATCTATTCTTACTGATACTAGCACCAGCTAGCTCACCTCCGGCGGTCACCAAACCCTATCTGCGGAAGAGTCTACTTACTCGAGAGCAGCGCCGAGGATCACTCTCGTAAGCTAGAGAACCGGGTGTGACCCAACTGGAAACCTGGCGGCTCTCTCAACGTAGAGGCAACTGCCCACTTGAAGCCGCTACCATCTGTCCCCGATCTTTGGGCGTCGTGGACGCGTGCGGACGCGCGCCTTCAAGAGTCGATGGCTAACATTTCTGCCGTCTTCCTGTGTCCAGGGTACACCGCAGTCGCAGTCGCCGCTAGAACCGGCACCCCCTGGTCATCGACCCGGTCCATTATACTGATTCTTGTCGCCATTCATCCCTTTCGCCGTCGACTCTTTGGCCGATGACGTCAATCAGAATAACAGAGTTGATTTCGATTTTGTCTCCCTGTTTGGTCACCCTACTTTCCGGGGAAGAGTAGGGGCTTCAGGGGGATCGACGTTTCCATAGAATATTGAAAATATTGCCTGATATTATGAGCAAACGGCCTCGCCCTTCAAATGGACCTTCACTCGCTTATTTCACGTGTCGAAGGACACCGCCCGGCGCATGTTCGAGAAAGAGCCGGGGATCTTCGTGATCGCGAATCCACACTCCAAATATAAGCGCCGGTACACTACAATTCGCGTACCGGAGTCGGTGCTCCTCAGGGTTTACAGGCGGGGACTCCGCGTGGCTGCTTAGTAATTCAGATCCCGGTCTTCACCGGCGCGGGCGCCTTCTTCTTCGCCCTTGTGTCACCTTCATCCCACGCCTCTTTCACGATGTTATCCAGCCTATCCTGCCGCGCCTTGACCCATCTGGAGTAGTGTTTCAATGTGATGCTCGGGTTTGCATGTCCTAGCAGCGTTGCGACGTCGTCCACAGGGACTCCCTTACCCAGCAGAGCACAGGCGAAGGTGTGGCGGAATCGGTGTGGGTGAGGGTTGCTGGTGAACGGTCCCATTGAATATACGAGTGAACTTCTTCTGCCATGACTTCCGTACGTTCTCCAAATCGTCAGTTCCCCTGGTCGACCAGAAGTATTTCCCTTGCACCAGTGGCAGCGCCTTCAGGGCGCTGATCACGATATCCGGTAACCAGATATGCACAGGATCGCCAGTCTTTTTCTGGTAAAGGAATGCCCGATTACCATCCAACTTCTCGGGCGAGAACGAGAGAGCATCGCTGATTCGCAGGCCCGAGTATCGCATGAGCAAGACCAACGCATGTGCCTTCGGTCCCTCTTTATTTCCTCTCCTGGAGGGGTACTGCCGAGCCGCAACCAGAATGCGATCCATCTCGTCCGAGGAGAAAGGCTCCTTCTGGGTGACCGTCGGAGTGGGCGCGTGCATCTTGGCGGCAGGGTTGGATGGAACGAACTCACGGTCTACGCAAAACCCGAAGAAAGTCCGCACGTGTTCCAGTTTCTTGGCTGCGGACCGCGGGCCCATACTCCACGACGCCTGGAAGTCCTGTAGTTCGGCTAGGCCAAATTCCTTCACGTACCGGTATCCACTTCGTTCCGCGAAAGCCGTAAGCTGTCCCATCATGGTTCGGTACTTTCGGGCCGTGCCTTCCTTCAATTGTTTGGCGCCGATGTAGCCGGTCCTAAACGCCGTGATCGCCTCGCGGAGCGGGAGCGTGGCGGGTGTTGGACCAACTTCCGGTTTCTCCAGGGCCACCTTCAAGGTGCCTGCCAGTTCCCATTGCCGCTTCACCAACTCGGCCAAATCCCACTTCGACTCCTTGGTTGATGTCCGAACGAACCCGTCCAGGCGCAGGGTTCCAACAGCGTGGATTGGGCATGCACAACGGCGGTAATCCTGATATTCGGTGACGTTATTTTGTGTGCGGCAGGCGGCTGTGTGACGCTTCTTCAGAGTGAGCGGCATGCGCGCATTCTAGCATGAGTGTGACCGAATCGTTGCACGCTCATTGCACGTGTAGTTTACTTAGTGGTTGTATATTATTGATTCTATTATGGAGGCGCGGGTCGGAGTCGAACCGACGTATAAAGGTTTTGCAGACCTTTGCCTTACCACTTGGCTACCGCGCCGTTCGTGCAGGCTCTAGTTGCAAAATACCGCGCCGGAAGCTCGGAAGTCAAACTCCCCGCCGCGCGTAAGCTCTTTTCGGTCATCTGCCACCCCGTTTCGCCACGGTTCGGCCGCTACCCATAGGTCCGGGGATAGTTTTGACTCGCTTCGCCATCAGTCGTCTGTAGTCCATTTGAGCGTCCTGCTAGCCGCTGCTCCTCTAGGTCGCCCTCTGTGAAGCTTCGTCCCACTCAATTGACCACGTGAGGCCCAAACCGTTAAGTTGACAGTGGCGCCCGATTCCCGTTGGCGAAATTTCCTTCGCACATGTTTCGTACCATTTTTCGCACCAGCGAATCGCGAGTTCCGGGAAGCCCGGCATCACCCGCCGCTGGTGAGGACGGGCAGGATCGCACTTGTGGGTTAACAACCTGCCCCACGCACTGCCCTCATATAGATCGCGACGGCATCGTCACGATGTCGTCGATTTGCATAGCTTCCTTGACCACGAACGGCTCGCCGTACCGGACGCCGATCAGGTTGCCGTAGAACCGCGCCACCGCGCCCAGGCGCTCGCGGATTTCCTGCTCGTTGGGGAAAAGCGTTCCGCCTTCGATGGCCTCGCCGTATTGCGATGCGTAGCTCAACAGCGCCGTCATGCGTCGCTCGAACTGCGCGCTGATATCGACGATGAACGACGGCTTCACTTCCGCATACACGCTGGCGTAAAGGATCTTGAAGGGGCGGTGAGCTTCGGTGTACTCGTCGAGTTTCTTGAGGCCGGCCAGGAAACAGGCCTCGAAGCCGATTTCGCTGGCGCGGTAATGGTCCGGGTGGCGCGCTTCCCAGTAGGGCAGAATCACCACCCGCGGCTTCAGTTCGCGAAGCTTGACGGCCAGCGTCATGCGCGCGGCGATGGTGTTTTCCAGGCGGGCGTCGGGAAAATGCAGGTTGCCGCGCCACTTCAGCAGCATATGCTTGCCGGCGATTTCAGATTCAGCGATGCGCTGCTCAGGCGAGCCTCGGGTGCCCATGTCGCCGGCCGTGAGATCCAGCACGCCGGTGCCATAGCCCATTCCGGCCATGCGGATCAGCGTGCCGCCGCAGGTCTGCTCTACGTCGTCGGGGTGGGCGGCGATGGCCAGAACGTCGAGGCTCATGCGCGGGCCGCCAGTTTCTTCAGGAGTTCTTTGATGTCCACTTTGTATTTGAAGGCCTTATGAGAGTTGATGGTCACCACGGGTACTTCGTCATTGTACAAACGCTGCAAGTCGCGGTCCCCGTCGATATCCACCTCGGCAAAGTCGAAGTCCACCCGGCTCTGCGCCTGCAACACCACGCGCTTGGCGTCGTCGCAGAGACAACAGCCGGCTCGTGTGTAGAGGGTGACTTGCGGTCTCATTTTTACCAACGTAAGTCGCGCCGCCGGCTATAGCGCTCGCGCGTGACCATCACGTTGACCAGGACGATACCGGCGACGAAACCGCCGACGTGCGCGAAGAATGCCGTTCCGCCCTGCGAGACCTGGGACGAGCCAAGGGTTCCCACGCCGCTGAAGAAATTCAGCACGAACCAGTAGATCAGATAAATCCACGCGGGCAGTTCGACTGTGGTGAAGAAGATAACGATAAAGATCAGGCTGAGGATGCGCGACTGCGGAAACTTGATCATGTAGGCGCCCATCACGCCCGCGATAGCGCCGCTGGCGCCCACCATGGGAACGTTCGAACCCGGGTTGATGACTACCTGCGCCAGCCCGGCGGCCACCCCGCAGGACAGGTAAAACAGCAGGTACTTGCCGTGGCCCAGTATGTCTTCGATGTTGTCGCCAAAGATCCATAGGAACCACATATTGCCCAGAACGTGCATCCACCCGCCGTGGAGAAACATGGACGTGAGTACATTGAAGAATCGAAAATGGTCGGGGAAAAGCGCGTAATCGCCCTCGAACACGTTTTTCAACTCCGGGCCGAGCCATAGCTCGTACAGAAACACCAGCATGTTGATCACGATCAACAGGACCGTGATGACAGGTCTGGAGTAGCTCGGCTGTGTATCGCGTAACGGGAACATTTAATGATTGGATGCCGCGGGCACGGCGCGCGCCGCGAAATCCGGATGCGACCGGCGCTCCCCCCGGGCCATCAGCGCGCGCACCTCATCCAGCCCGCGAATGCCGCCGCGCGCACCCAGCGCCGTGCAATTCAGGGCCGCCATTGCGTTGGAAAAATCGAGTGCTTCGCGCATCGGCATTCCCTGCAAAACAGCATAGCAAAAGGCCCCGTGGAAAACGTCGCCGGCGCCGGTGGTATCCAAACAGTTGACCACGAAGGCAGGCCCGTAGTAATACCGGCCGTTCTCTCGCGCCAGCGCTCCGTGCGCGCCCAGCGTCATCGCCGCCACCCGCATCCCGTATTGGTTCTGGATGGTTTCCAGGGCCCGGAAGGGGTCGGTTTCACCAGTCCAGGCGGTAGGGAATTCGGAACTGGCAATCAGGTAGTCGACGTTGGGCAGGACGCGGTCGAAGCCGTGGTAGATGGTATCCACATCCACCGTGACGGGGATGCCGTGGCGGCGCGCGATCTCGGCGGCCCGCGCCACCGCCGGAGTGTCATGGCCGTCGATATGGAGCAGGCGCGCACAGGCGATTTGATCCTCGCCGATCTCCTCGGGTTGGATCCGCAGGCATTCCTCCCGGCGCCAGAGCACGGTGCGCTCGCCGGTGGACTGGTCGATGATGATGTAGGCCGACTGGTTGTCGCAGTTCTTGCGCAATTGGATGTGGTCGAGGTTCACTCCCGTGTCCTGTAGGCTTTCGATCTGGATGCGGCCGCGCAGGTCGTCGCCGATGGAGCCGATGTACTTGGTGCGCAGGCCGAGGCGGGCGCAGGCCACCATGGCGCTGGCCACCTGGCCGCCGGGGCTGAGGAACTCCGCGTGAAAGGGCACCTTGCCGGCATAGGCCGGAAAGTGGGGAACGATCAGCAGCGTATCGGTGGCGTTCAGGCCAACGCCGACCACGTCGAATTCGGGCATGTATGAGATATTGTGGCACGGGCCTCCCGGCCGGTGTTGGTTTACACCACCAAGGAGCATGCTTGCTCCACCAACCGATTCACGTCAGCGTGAGAGATGGTGCCGTCTGTGGCTGTGAATGCCGCCGAAAACCGAACGCGGCGGCTACGGGGAGTTCTCCAACCAGCTCGGCTTGCTGATAGCTTTGGCCCGTCGCTGAAGGTGGAACTCAAGCGCGCGGCACACCCGATACCATCCAACGACATTTGGAATTCTCTTGGTATCATCGGAACAGGCCCTACTTATGACCGTAAGTCTCGATTGGCCACCCGATGTGGTGGACCGGCTCACTGAGGAGGCCCGAAACAAAGGGCTGTCGTTGGACGCCTATGTGCTGCAAACGGTTCTCCTGCAGAGGAGCTCGAACGACGCTCCTTCGGACGACGCTGAAAAGCGCCGCAAGCGGGCTGATGCAGGCAGGCGAATCCTTGAGCTTCAGCAGCGCGTTAAACCCGATCCCGAAGGCTGGACCTCCCGCGACTACATTAACTTTGGGCGCCGTTGATGGCGGCGGTTGTTATTGATGCCTCGATGGCGGCCTCGTGGTGTTTTCCCGACGAGCAGACCGATTACACGAAAGCTGTGTTTTATGCCGTGTCGTCATCCGCGGTGGATAGCGTCGCCCCCCAACTCTGGGCCTACGAAATTCGCAACAGCGTTCTCATGGGGCTTCGCCGCGGCAGGATCAGCAAACCGGACAGCGAGCAGGTTCCTTATCTCCCTAAATGAATTGAACGTTCGCCTTAGCGAACCAGTGTCGTACGATGATGTGTTCTCCCTCGCTCAGGCGCGCGGCCTGACCGTTTACGATGCCGCATACCAGAACCTTGCTATCCAGGAACACTTGCCGTTGGCTAGCCTGGATCGCCAGCTTATTCGAGCGGCGGAAGCAGCCCGTGTTGAGCGATTTCAGCCCTGAGGTTTCACCGTAGTCTCCCGTGGCCGTCGAGACGCGCCGGCCGGCCCAGAGCGCGCCCCGCCTATCCTACGCCTCAATCACCACCCGCGTTCCATCGGCCACCAGCTTCCAGATCTCGTCCATCTCCTCATCGCTTACCGCAATACAGCCCTGGGTCCAATCCCCTTCCCTGCGTTCCCCGTTCTTCAGACCGTGGATCATGATGTCGCCGCCCGGGTCCACACCGGCGGCGCGGGCCCGGTCGCGGTCCGCCGCGTCCGGATAAGAAATGTGCAGCGACAGGTGGTAGGCGCTCTTGGCGTTCCGGCGGTCTATCGCGTAGCGGCCCTCGGGCGTCTTGCCGTCGCCCTCCTGCAGCTTCGGCCCAACCGGGTTACGGCCCAGCGCGATACGGTACTGGCGGACCACGGCCTCGCCGGCCAGCAGCAGCATCTCGCGGCGGCTTTTGTGAATCACGACTTGGTCGACTCGCAGGATTCCGCAACGCATTGCCATCGTGCCGCCCTACAGTACAGTGTGCCTGCCGTCCTGCGGTTTCGCGGCTCCGGCCCGGCGCCCCATTCTATCTCCGCCTCGACTATACCGAAAGCTGTCAACTGCCTTTTCGGGCTGCTGGGGCGGTTCGCGGCCGCGGACCGGCAGGCGTTCAGTATCAGCAGCCGCACGCACGTTTCGTGAAGCAGCTTGCCCAACTCGGCGGCCTTCACCGCCTGCGCCTTTCGTTTCAGCTTGGGGTCTTCGAGGAAGACTTCGCCGCTCTGCCCGTGCCCATCGAAATGAACCACGTGGAACGGCTCGCCCTGCGCGTTGGCCTCGCGCAAGCGCTTGGCGGGTTGCTCGAAAGTGGCGGGGCGCAGGACTTCGAATTGGAACGGCTCGCGCGCAGTGCCGCTCAGCCCGCGAATGAGATGCCGCGCTACTGACCGGAACCCCACCCGGTCATCCTCCAGGCGGCAGATCGCCAGCAGAATCCGGATCTTGGGCGCAGCCGCCCACGGCGGGTTGGGGGAGAGGGCCGGCCTGGAATGGCAGCGCACAAACACGGGAACATTCAGCGCCAGCGGCAGGTCGGCAGTGGGATCGCGCATCAGTTCCCAGGGAACCAGCCGTCCTCAACTTCGGTTTCGATTTCGATTCGCGTGTCATTGAGGTACCGGCGGACGCTCTCCCACACGTCACTCGCGTCCAGCACCATCCGGAACAATTCGCGACCCACCTCGCCCATCCGCTGCTCGATCCGTTTGGCGAATTTCGGCGCGGGATCCACCGGGTAGATCCGGTAGTCCTCCAGATACCAGCGGATATCCTTGGCTTCCTGCGGAGTCAGCGTGAAGGAAAACGGCCGCCGCTCCGTCTTCCGAGGTCCGTCGCCGTCCAGCGTCGCTTCCACCTGGGAGGCGCTGTGCGTGATTCGGAGAGTTGGCACTTGGTTGCTTGTGAGTTTAGCATTCGGAACGTTACCGGCGCGCCGATCACTGCCGTTCCCCCAAAACAATCCCTTTCCCCTCAATCATTTGCCCACCACAATTTCAGACTCCGGCCCTTCCCTATGCTATATCTGCAGGTGGAGGTTCCTCGCATGCCCAACCCGCGGCCGGCGCCCACCCGGCACCTCGACATGCGGCGTCTCAAAACACCCCAACCAATAAACCAAACGAACCCATTCCTGCCGGTAACTCGAACAAACATAACCATTTGACCGCGTCGAAATGAACCCAACTTCCGTACCACTGCCAGTTTCCGCCTCACGGAACCGGCATCCTGGTTACCGTCACCCCCGTATCCTTTCGCACCTTCGTCCGTTCAACAATTACCAACAATCGTGTTTAAGGCCTAGAAATCTGTAGTATTTTACGACAATTAGGTCTTATAATATGTTTTTAGGCAGCGAATCCTATCTCATCAGGAGGGGAATTTTGAGCAACTCATCCACCACCACGCGACCGAAGGTCACCATCGACGGCAACGAGGCGGCTGCATACGTAGCGCATCAATTGAACGAAGTCATCGCCATTTATCCCATTACGCCTTCATCCAACATGGGGGAGTGGGCCGACCAGTGGTCCTCGGAACACAAAACCAACATCTGGGGCACCGTGCCCACGGTGATTGAAATGCAAAGCGAAGGCGGGGCGGCGGGCGCGCTGCATGGCGCCTTGCAGGCCGGCTCGCTGGCCACCACGTTCACGGCATCGCAGGGCCTGCTGCTGATGATCCCCAACATGTACAAGATCGCCGGCGAATTGACCTCCACGGTGTTCCATATCGCCGCGCGGGCGCTGGCCTCGCAGGCGCTCTCCATCTTTGGCGACCACAGCGACGTCATGGCGGCCCGGTCCACCGGCTTCGCCATGCTGTCTTCCAATGGAGTCCAGGAAGTGATGGACATGGCGCTCATCGCCCACGCCGCCACCCTGGAGGCGCGCATCCCGTTCATGCATTTCTTCGATGGATTCCGCACCTCCCATGAGGTGGCCAAGGTCGAACAACTCCAGCCGGACGATCTCCGCGCCATGATCGACGAAGAACTGGTGCATGCCCACCGCGCCCGCGCCCTCTCCCCCGACAATCCCTTCATCCGCGGCACGGCGCAGAATCCCGACGTCTATTTCCAGGCGCGCGAAGCCTGCAATCCCTACTACCTGGCCACCCCCACCATCGTCCAGAACACCATGGACAAGTTCGCCGCGTTGGTGGGCCGCCAGTACCACCTGTTCGATTACGTGGGCGCGCCGGACGCCGAGCGCGTCATCATTATGATGGGCTCGGGCGCCGAAGCGGCCCAGGAAACCGTGGAGGCGCTCATGGCTGCCGGCCAGAAGGTCGGCCTGCTGAAGGTCCGGTTGTTCCGGCCATTCGCGGTGGAAACGTTCGTTGCCGCCATCCCGTCTAGCGCCAAATCCATCGCGGTTCTGGACCGAACCAAGGAACCCGGCGCCACCGGCGAACCGCTCTACTGCGACGTGATCACGGCTTTCGCCGAAATGAGCGTGAGCAAGAAGGTGATCGGCGGGCGCTACGGCCTCTCCTCCAAGGAATTCACGCCGGCCATGGTGAAGGGCGTCTACGACGAACTCGCCAAAGCTCAGCCCAAAAACCACTTCACCATCGGGATCAACGACGACGTCACCCATACCAGCCTCAGTTACGACCGCGACTACTCAACCGAAGAGCCCGGCACCGTGCGGGCGCTGTTTTACGGCTTAGGCGCCGATGGCACCGTGGGCGCCAACAAGAATTCCATCAAGATCATCGGCGAGCAAACGCCCAATTACGCGCAGGGCTACTTCGTCTACGATTCCAAAAAGTCCGGCTCCATTACCACCTCCCACCTGCGCTTTGGGCCCAACCCGATCCACTCCAGCTACCTGATCACCAAGGCGAACTTTGTCGCCTGCCATCAGTTCTCGTTCCTGGAGCGCATCGACTTGCTGAAGGCCGCCGAACCCGGCGCCACCTTCCTGCTCAACAGCGCCTTCGGGCCTGACGAAGTTTGGGACAAGCTGCCCCGGCTGGTGCAGCAGCAGATCATCGGCAAGAAGCTGAAATTCTACGTGATCGATGGGTACGAAGTGGCCCGGCAGACCGGCATGGGCGGACGCATCAACACCATCATGCAGACCTGCTTCTTCGCCATCAGCGGGGTGCTGCCGCGTGAAGAGGCCATCGCCGCCATCAAGTACACCATTAAGAAGACCTACGGCAAGCGCGGCGACAGCGTGGTGCAGAAGAACAACGCCGCCGTGGATGCGGCGCTCAGCCATCTGCACCAAGTCAGCGTACCGGACAAGGTCACGTCGCTGTTCGATGTCCGGCCGACGGTTCCGGCCGCGGCGCCCGCATTCGCGCAGAACTTCACAGCCAGAATCATCGCCGGCGAAGGCGACGATCTGCCGGTAAGCGCGATGCCCGTGGATGGCACCTTCCCCAGCGCCACCACGCAATGGGAGAAGCGCAACATTGCGATCGAAATCCCTGTCTGGGACGAGCAAATCTGCATCCAGTGCGGCAAGTGCGTGCTGGTCTGCCCGCACTCCGTGATCCGCGCCAAGGTGTATGACGACAGTTACCTGGGCGACGCCCCCGCCATGTTCAAAGCCGTGCCCGCCCGCTGGAAAGACATGAAGGACCGCAAGTACACCTTACAGGTGGCCCCCGAAGACTGTACCGGTTGCACTCTCTGCGTACAGGTTTGTCCGGTCAAGAGTAAGAGCGAGGTGAAGCACCGCGCCATCAATATGGTGGCCCAGGCTCCTTTGCGCGAAAGCGAGGCTGCCAACTGGGACTTCTTCCTGACGATTCCGGACACTGACCGCAAGCAGCTTTCCATGAGCCAGGTGAAGGACGTGCAGTTGCTGCAGCCGCTGTTTGAGTTCTCCGGCGCTTGCACCGGCTGCGGCGAGACCCCGTACATTAAGTTGATGACGCAGCTTTTCGGCGACCGCATGATGATCGCCAACGCCACCGGCTGCTCCTCCATCTACGGCGGCAACCTGCCCACTACGCCTTACTCCCAGAACGAAGCAGGGCGAGGCCCGGCCTGGTCGAATTCGTTGTTCGAAGACAACGCGGAATTCGGGCTCGGCATGCGGTTGGCGGCCGACAAGCAGAACGAGTATGCCCGCGAATTGGTGGCGCGGCTCGGCTCTGCGATCGGCGACGACCTGGCGCAGGCGCTTCTGAATGCCGACCAGACCGCTGAGCAAGGCATCTTCGCCCAGCGCGACCGCGTGGCGACCCTGAAGGATGAACTGGCTGGCCTGGTTACCACAGAAGCTACCGGCCCAGCCGCCGCCGAAGCCCGCGACCTGCTGAGCATCGCCGATGCGCTGGTCAAGAAGAGCGTCTGGATTGTGGGCGGCGATGGCTGGGCATACGATATCGGCTACGGCGGCCTGGACCATGTGTTGGCCTCCGGCCGCAACGTCAACGTGCTGGTGCTCGATACCGAAGTCTATTCCAACACCGGCGGCCAGGCATCCAAGGCCACGCCGCGCGGCGCGGTGGCCAAGTTCGCCGCCGGCGGCAAATCGGTAGGCAAGAAAGATCTGGCGCTGATGGCCATGACTTACGGCAGCGTCTATGTGGCCAAAATCGCCATGGGCGCAGGCGACATGCACACCGTGAAGGCGTTCCTGGAAGCCGAGGCCTTCGACGGCCCGTCGCTGATCATCGCCTACAGCCATTGCATCGCGCACGGATACGACCTGGCCCACGGCATGGACCAGCAGAAGGCAGCCGTGAATTCCGGCTACTGGCCGCTGTTCCGTTACAATCCCGAGCTCAGCGCGCAGGGCAAGAACCCGTTCCAACTGGATTCCCGCGCGCCCACCATTCCGCTGAAGGAGTTCGCCTACAATGAAACACGCTACACGATGCTCGCCAAGAGCAATCCCGAGGAAGCCAGGAAGCTGCTGGACCTGGCGCAGGCCGATGTCGGCAACAAGTGGAAGCTGTACGAACACATGTCGCACCAGGCCGCCACTGTCGTCCCAGCCACTGCCGTCCCAGCCACTGTCGTCCCAGCCAATGTCGCCGAAGAGGTGAAGAAATGATCGACCTTTCCAAAACCATTGATCTCTCCACAACCTATCTGGGTTTGAAGCTGAAGAATCCGCTGGTGGCTTCGTCCTCGCCGATGTGCCAGGACGTCGGCAACATCCGGCGGATCGAAGATGCCGGCGCCGCGGCCGTGGTGCTGCATTCCCTGTTCGAAGAACAGATCGAGGTGGACAACAATGAACTGGACCGGTTCATTACCGAAAGCTCGCACGTCTCGGCCGAATCCACGTCCCACTTTCCCGAACTGACCCGCCAGGTAATGGGGCCGGAACACTATCTGAAGCACATCGCCAAATGCAAACAGGCAGTGAAGATTCCCATCATCGCCAGCCTCAACGGGACCACTACGGGCGGCTGGCTGAGCTACGCCAGACAGATGCAGCAGGCCGGCGCCGACGCGCTGGAACTGAACATCTATTACATCCCGGTGAACCCCGACATCACCGCGGACCAGGTGGAGCAGAAGTACATCGACCTGGTGCGCGCCGTCAAGAGCGAAGTGAGCATTCCCGTGGCCGTGAAACTGGGGCCGTACTTCAGCGCCATGGCCAACATGGCTCAGAAACTGGACGCCGCCGGCGCCGACGCCCTGGTGCTCTTCAACCGCTTCTACCAGCCGGACTACGACCTGGAAGCCCTGGAAGTGGTGCCCAACCTGACTCTCAGTAACTCAAGCGATTTGTTGCTCCGCCTGCACTGGATCGCTTTAATCTACGGCAGCGTGAAGGCCGACCTGGCGCTGACCGGCGGCGTCCACTCTGCCACAAACGTGGTGAAGACCATGATGGCCGGCGCCAAGGTGGCCATGATGACTTCGGCGCTGCTGCGACGCGGCATCAGCTACCTCGACACCATCACCACGGAACTGCTGATCTGGATGGGCGAGCACGAGTACGACTCCATCAAGCAGATGCAAGGCAGCATGAGCCGCAACGCAGTGCCGCAACCCGGCGCGTTTGAGCGGGCGAATTACTTGAAGGTGCTGAGCAGCTACGCGATGCGGTAGCTTTGTGGGGCAGATTGCCAATCTGCGGCGGGTTGGCAACCCGCCTCTTCTCGTATTTTCTTTTATCTCGCAGCCCCGGCGGCCACCCAGGCAAGTCCATCTAACTGGCCGATCATGATGCCCCCGCGACGCTTACCTTGAAAGTTTCGGACCAAACAGCTTTGCCGGCTTAATATGAGTTAATATAAGTCCATCTGGTAGCACGAGTCCGACATCGCGGCAAACCAGCCCAAGGATTAAGACCGACTATGGCCGAATCGACATTTAAGACGAACCCTATTTCCTTGAAAGAGCTGCTGGACGACTGCCATCGCGGCGATCTTCAGTTACCGGATTTTCAGCGCAGTTTTGTTTGGGATGAGGATCGCATCAAGAGCCTAATCGCTTCGATATCCCGAGCGTTTCCTATCGGCGCATTGATGTCGCTTAAGACTGGCGGGCAGGTGAACTTTAAGCCTAGACCCGTCGAAGGAGCGCCGGAGAGGGCGAAAGAAGTGTCTCCGGAGTTTCTGCTGCTAGATGGCCAGCAACGGATGACTTCTCTCTATCAGGTCGCACTCCGGGGACAGGTCGTCGAGCTCACGTCGAAAAACAAGAAGGTAAAGCGCTGGTTTTACATCGACATCCGAAAAGCGCTTGATCCTTCCGCTGATCGGGAAGACGCGATCGTTGGCGTCCCGGAGAATAAGATTGTCACGAAAGATTTCGGGCGCGAAGTAACCTTGGATCTTTCATCTCCCGGGCTTGAATACGCCTCTCTCATGTATCCGGTTTCCCAGGTCTTTGATTGGGAATATTGGCGGGACGGCCTCGAAGAGCATTGGGGACGTGACAAGATCATTCTTAAGGAATTTCAAGCTTTTAGGATACAGGTTTTGGAGAATTTCAAATACTACCAAGTGCCGGTCATTGCCCTGGATAGGTCAACTTCCAGAGAAGCCGTGTGCGTTGTCTTCGAAAAGGTAAACACCGGAGGCAAGGCCCTCGATGCGTTTGAACTGGTTACCGCGATGTATGCCGCCGAAGGCCATGAATTGCGAAAAGACTGGTACGGCGACGTTCTGACGAAGACAAAGGGGCGTCACCGGCTGCGATTTCGCTCTTTTATACTCGCGAACTACGACGTGCGGCAGAGAAAGCCGGTAAGCAGGGCACTGAATTGCCGGCCGTCACCGGCAACCGGAAGGCGCTGTTGAATCTACCACTGGAAGAATACAAGCGATATGAAGAGCGAGTGGAGCAGGGCTTCGTGCGGGCGGCGAAATTCTTGCACATGCTCTACATCTATCGTATTTTTGACCTTCCGTACCAGTCGCAAATCATTCCGTTGGCCGCTATCCTCGCCGACATCCCTGACGCATTGGAGCATCCGAAGATCAAAGAAATGCTGGTCCGCTGGTATTGGAATGGCGTCTTTGGTGAGCTTTACGGTTCGGCCGTCGAAACGCGCATCGCCCGCGATTTTATGGAAGTGCCGGTCTGGCTGAAGGGTGGCCCCGAACCATCAACCGTAAGCGAGACCATGTTCCGCGCCGATAGATTGAAGACCATGCGCATGCGCTTGTCTGCTGCCTATAAGGGAGTCAACGCTCTCTTGATGAAGGACGGAGCACAAGATTTCCGTTCAGGCCAGAAATTCGACTACGCAATCTTCTTCGGCGAGAATGTCGATATTCATCATATCTTCCCCCAAAACTGGTGCAAGAATCAGAACCCTGCCATCAAGCCGGATGTTTTTGATTCGATTATCAACAAGACACCGCTTTCCTGCCGGACGAACCAGATCATTGGTGGTGTTGCGCCATCTAAGTACCTCGCCAAGTTGGAAAAAGGCGATCAGAAAAATCCGATTGAGCGCAAAAAGCTCGATGATTATCTCAGATCGCACCTGATCGACCCAGACCTTCTGCGCTCCGATCAATTTGATGCCTTCATGGTGGATCGGCAGAAACAACTTCTGGCTCTCATCGAGCAAGCGACCGGGAAGGCTGCCTACATCGGTAGTGTTCAGGAAGAAGGGGAGGAAAATGAGGTCGATGAGAACACTGCTGAAGCTGCACTGACAATTCCAGCAGCCTTCAAACCCATTTTGAAGGATGAACCTCTGGAGATGGCAATCCCTACATAGAGGCAATAGGTAGAGGCCCTAGCATTCTGTCGAGCCGCGAAAAGAGACCGAATAGGAGACAGAATAATATGCGGCTCTTCACAGTATACGGTTCTTTCAGTATATCGGTACAAGACGGTAAGGCGGTGCGTCCGGCAAGATTTCTGCAATGGACGCGGCTAAGGTTTCTGCGATGTCGAGGCTTGACCCAGGGAGAGGCATACGGCGCATCGCCGCTATGTTTCATTTTCAGCCACTGGATGACTCTAGGGGGCCTAAGAATACCCTTGGCAAAGCACTGTTGATGGGTCAACATTATCAAGGCAAGATAGATCTCACGGACCCTGTGCAATACAGCCGCACTCGAAACTATATTAACGGCAGATCAGGAGGCAGATAATGGATCAGGAAGAAAACACGCAATTTTCGGACGCGCTCGATGACGAAACACCGGCCCAAAAACAAGTGTTTGAGGATGATGCCGTTGCTGGAATTGCGAGGGTGCTAGGGTTGTCTCTTGAAGACGCCAAGAAATGGATTGATGCCTGAAACTTGGTGCAATCTAATTGCAGACCTGTGAGACACTGAGGGCGAGGATTTCTCCATGATTCAAATTGGCGGCAAGGGTTTGGTATGCAAGCTAGATAGGAAGCGACGAATGAAGGCAGCCACTTCATTTTGCCCGACACTCGCCACAACGATGCAATAGCTTGGATGCCGTAGGGCCGGCTGATAGAAACCAGCGTCCCGCGTGAAAAGCGTGGAATTGCGCTGCCGGCGCAACAGAACGACAATCTCCTCGTCCTTCAGACCCTTGCGGCCAAAGTCCAGACCAATTTGCCTCGCCGCCAGCCGCCATGCCTGGAGCAGCAGGCGCTGCCAATCAAGGACGTTCTCGTCAAGGACGATCAAGCCTAAGCTCGATCGAGCACGTGTTCAGGCACGGTGTACTGGGCAGAATGATCGCGAAACGCCTGGCTCGCCAACAAGACTGCTTCCGAGGTGGCGTCCGAAGATACACTGCCGCGCCACTCCTCAACGATCGTCTCCCAGGCGATCCCCGCGGCTACCTGCTCCAACACGTCCCCTACCAGGATTCGGGTTCCTCGGAACGTCGGCTGGCCGTGGCAGATCGCGGGATCGGCGACGATGAATCGGCCGATTGTTCGCTTGACCGGCTGTTGCCTCGGTTTTGCCATGGTGAGTGCCTCCAGGACAATTATACGCGGAACCGTGATCCTCCCTGACGCCGCGGTGCAGATCGAACGCCAGCCAACGCCAGGCCGTCTTTCTGCCTGGATCCGTGGTTGCCGGGGATAGCAGTCAATTCGCGGAGAGATCTCGCCTAGTTCGGATGGATGAGTTCGCGGAGCGCAATCTTTTATGCGACGCGAAGCTCGGCCGTACCGCGCTTTCTCGGCTTTACCACGATCTCTACATCGTGCCCCAGGGCGACCAGGAAACGCATGAGGCGCTCGACCGAATATCCGCGGAACTGGCCGGCCAGCATAGCTGAGATCTTGGGCTGGTCGATGCCCATGAGCTGTGCCGCCGCTTGCTGGGTCAGCTTTCGTTGGCGGATGGTCTGGCCGATCCGAACCACCAGTCCAGCTTTAATCAGGTGTTCGCCGGCATCGGCCAGGCCGAGGTCAGCGAATACGTTGCCCGTGCTCGGCTCCTGCTTAAGGGCCTCTCTTTTCGACATTCTTCACCTCACTTCTCAACTGTTTGAGCCGCTGCCGGATCAGTTCCATCTCCGGCTTCGGTGTAGCGATCCCGGTCTTGGACTTCTTCTGGAAGGCGTGGATCACGTAAATCGATTCTCCGATCGAGACCGCATAGATCGCGCGGTAGGTTCCGCTAGCGTCATACGCTTTAATCTCCATCACCTGGCCGCCCAGACCACTCAGTGGCTTAGCCTTAACACTCCGTTCGCCCAACTGCGCAGCGTACAACGCATAGCCGATGTCGTCCTGGACGCCAGCCGGAAATGACTTCACGTTGGAACGGGAATCGGCAAGCCACGTGAGGTTCTTCATCCGTTGGCGCATGCCTATATTGGCATAAGTCGGCACGGAGTGTCAAACGATGGCCGAGGGAATCGTGCCGCTCCAACCGTAGGAACGAAGCTTCGTGGGTCTCCGGTACCCATCGGGACTACTGCCGCGAAAATGCTTCAGCATCGTCCGATAACGGGCGTAGCGTGTTGAGCAGTCTAACCACTCCGCCCCCTTCCTCTCCCTTAACCGACCGCCCGGTCGATTTATCCTTTTTGCTGCCCTTTTTTGCGATCCCTTGACAACGGCCCCCTTTAAGTGTTGAAGTCTCTTGAGCACTTCCGGCGGCCTGCCGCCGGATCACGGAGAGGGATACAAATGTTACCGAGACTTCGTCTGTTCGCGCAACCTTGTTTCCTGCTGTTCGCGTGCGCCTTCACGGCCGCGCTCCTCTTGGCGCAAGCGCCCACCGGGACGATTTCCGGCACGGTTCACGACCCTTCCGCTGCCGTGATACCCAATACCGCCGTCGTGCTGACTCAGAAAGATACCGG
Source organism: Candidatus Acidiferrales bacterium (assembly GCA_035570275.1). GTDB lineage: Bacteria > Acidobacteriota > Terriglobia > Bryobacterales > Bryobacteraceae > DATMNI01. The sequence goes on from DATMNI010000295.1 coordinate 37,353, forward strand.
GGCAGCCCGCTCTGTGATGACCGCCATTGACGGGTCCTTCAGCGTCGTGGCGTTGCCACCCGGTATCTACGAGGTCAAGGCCAGCGTGCCGGGTTTCCGCACCGTGCTCCGGCAGGCCACCGTCGAGATCGGCGCCGTCACCACCGTCGATCTGCCCCTGGAAGTCGGACGGCCCGATGAGATCGTTACCGTCGAAGCAGCTACGGCCCAGGTCGAATACTCGATGCATGCCATCGGCGGAGTCATCACCCGCGAGAAGATTCAGGACCTGCCCCTCAACGGACGCAGCTTTCTCAACCTGGCTTTCCTGGAACCGGGCGTGACCGTCGGCACCGGGACCACCTCCCAGTACAACTCGCTGTTTTCCGTTTCGGTCCTCGGCGGCGACTCCAACAAGACCTCGGTCACGGTCGATGGCGGCAACATACGCAACTCCATCGAGGGCAACACCGGCATGAACTTCTCGCAGGAAGTGGTGGAGGAGTTCCAGATCTCTTCTGTGAACTTCGATCTCTCCACTGCCATCACCAGCGTCGGCTCGGTGAATGTGGTCACGCGCAGCGGCGGCAACGGTTTTCACGGTAGCGGCTACTTCTTTTTCCGCGACCACAATATGTCGGCTTACCCTGGCCTGCAGCGCAGCGCGCTCAGCCCCGACCCATTCTTCGCCCGGCGCAACCCCGGCTTCTGGATCGGCGGGCCTGTCAAGAAAGACCGCCTGTTCTTCTTCTTCAATCTCGAAAACCTCAACCAGACCCAGGTGGTCACGTACGTTCCCAATGTGGCGTCGGCTGCCGGTCTGGCCGGCAACTACTTCAGCCCCTATCGCGGCAAGAACCTGAGCGCCCGCTTCGATTACACCATTAACGGCAAGAACCGCCTCTTCGCACGCTACTCGCACGATGGCAACAGCGGCCTGGGCCCCAACGGCTCGGCTCAGTTGCCCTCGCATTGGCTCGTCAACACCAATTGGAGCGACCAGAGCCTCCTGGGGCTTACCAGCGTGCTGAGTTCCACCCTGGTCAACGATTTCCGCTTCAGCTATCAGTACTGGCAGAATCGCAACCTGTTCCCGAAAGCGAGCGATTGTCCCGGTTGCCTCGGCCTGGGCTTCCCCGAAGTCGCCGTCACCGGCACCAATGTGACGGTGGGCGACACTTCCAACGCCACCCAGGGGCGCGATTTGCGCAAGTTCGACTTCACGGACACGCTGAGCTGGCAGAAAGCCGGCCATTCGCTGCGCTTCGGCGGCGAAGTCGAAATCGACCCCGGCACCGGTTTCTGGGGTTACTGCGATCCGGCCTGCACGGTGGTGGCGCCGCCCGAGCTGATCCGGGCGAACGTGCCGCCTGCGCTGGTCGCAGCGCTCTTCCCCAACCTGCCAACCAAAATCGCGACCAATGCCGATCTGCTGAACCTGCCGTTCCTGGGCGGCGTCGTCGGCATCGGCGACCCCAGCCAGCCGCCGCCTTACAACGTCGATCAGGCCAAGCTCAATAAGCGCTACCGCCTGTTCGCGCAGGATTCCTGGCACATCAAACCGCGCTTCACTCTCAATTACGGGCTCGCCTGGAGTCTGGAAAGCACGCTGGTCAACCGCGACCTGAAGAAGCCTGCCTACCTGGCGCCGGTCTACGGCTCCGACCTCTCGCCCACGAATAACAACTTCCACAACTTCACACCTTCGCTGGGCTTTGCCTGGACCGCCGATAAGAGCGCCAAGACCGTGGTCCGCGGCGGCTTCGGCATCTACTACGACACCGAGCTGCTCTACCGCCGCCTGCAGGAGCGCGCCTTCATCGGACCGGTCGGCAATGGCCGAATCCAATTCCCCACCACCGGCTTCACCAACATCTTCCCGGGCATCGTCGATATCAATCTGGGTGGCGCCCCCGTTCCCATCGGAGCGCCCCTACCTTCGGGGCACATCATCAACCTGACCCTGGGACAATATCTCCAGATCCAGCAGCAGCAGGCCCCGATCATTTCCGCGCAGCTCGCACCCAAGAACCTCAACGACCTCTCGGTCACCAGCATCGATATCAACAAGGCGGGCGCG
>DATMNI010000296.1:0-15474 GCA_035570275.1 Candidatus Acidiferrales bacterium
GTCCAAGCGCCAAAACTGAATCAAAAACAGGGGTTATTCGGATATCCCCGGTCTAAGCGATAGCAGAAGACAGGCTGATCGGCCCCAACTCGTTGAATTTATACCTACTTGCCCGTCGCCCTAAAGTAGCCGCACCCAAATCGTATTGATCGCAGCATTGATGGCTGCATCTCTGGCAGTTGCTCAAGCCGACGTCATCGCCGCCTGGACGTTCGAGAACAATGCGCTAGCGGTTAGCAACAGCCCGGCTCCTTCCACGGGTTCAGGTACCGCCAAGTCGATTGGCATGGACGTTTATCAAACCCCAAGTGTCGGCGTAACCACCGACGACGTCCTTGCGGGTTCTGCGGGAGACACAGGCGTGAACGGTAATGCCGATCTCACTAATATTTGGCGCGTCCGTGCGCAGCAGGCCAGTAGCACTAGTGGGGCAGCGAATGGCTGGTCGAGCCTTGCGCCTATCGGGACGCAGGGCGTCATCTTCGCCGCAAGCACAGTGGGCTACAACAACATCACCGTCAGCTTCGACTGGTATGCGACGAATCAGGGTGTGGCGAATCTGCAATTTGCATACACCACGGATGGCAGCACCTGGCACACTGTGGCGCTGAACCCATCCGGATCCAGCGCCGGATTGGCGTTCCTGAACAACACCACCTCCGCCAATACGGTAAAGGGGCCGTACGTCAGTATCACCGGGGGCGCCGGGCAGGATTGGTTCACCGGGTTGACCGCGACCATCAGCGATCCGAATGCGGCCAACAATCCCAAGTTCGCCATTGAGATGGTAAACGCCTCGACAGGCGCCGACAATCTTGGCGCTTCGGGAACTCCATTGAATAACAACTCAGGCAACTGGCGGTTTGACAACGTCACGATTTCGGGTCAGAGTACTTTCACGGGCTTCACCCCGGGGAATCTGGTGCTCTCGCGCAGCGTCTATACAGGCGATCGGAGCACCGTGGTTGTGGGCCAGGCATTGCCGCCAGTTTGTCCGGCGAGCGCCGAAGCCGCGTCGGCCGGCGCCTGCACCGCGGGCAAGGCCTCCGATAGCGGCGCGTATGCGTCCACCGCCGGCGCCAACAACATTTTTAATAACAATAAAATCGATGGAAGCTTCGGAGTCACCTCGCCCATCTTTCTGGAGCAGATCACACCGTCCGGTGCCACAGTCAACAGCTTCACGGTCCCCAGCAACATGATCGTCACCAGCTTCAGCTCCAAATCCGAGCTGGGACTGAATCTGTCGACGGACGGAAGCGTGATCACCTTCATGGGTTACGTGGCGGCGCCTAACACGGTGGATGTTTCGAACTCCAACACGCCCGGGGTCTACGATTCAACCAATCCGTCCGGAGGCAGTTATTTCCGGGCCGTCGCCCAGGTGGGCGCCAATGGCGCGATCCAGGTCACGCCGACCAACGCCTACAGCGGCAACAACGGCCGGGCGGCGATTCTGGCGAACGGACTTTACTACCTGGCCGGCAACTCCAACAACGGAACCGGGACGCCGACCAACGTTGTGGCTGCGACCGGCGTCGAAATCGCAACGCCCGGGCAGGCGGCGAACACGGCGCCGACAGCGGTCGGAAACTTCAGCATCGCTCAGGTAACCAATCCCGCCACGGGCACGGCTTATGCCGCGGACAAACTGGGCAAGGACAACAATTTCCGCGGACTCACCATCTTCAACAACACGCTGTACGTCGCCAAGGGAAGCGGCAGCAACGGTATCGATACCGTGTACCAGGTGGGGAACGCAGGCAGCCTGCCTACGCTGGCCAACGCGGCCTCGGCGCCCATCACTGTGCTGCCGGGATTTCCCACCGCCGCCGCCAAGACCGCGGGCGCCGCCAACGATTATCCGTTTGGGATCTGGTTCGCCAATGCCACCGCGCTGTATGTGGCCGATGAGGGCGACGGCGTGATCGCCGACGCCGCCGGCAGCACGACCGCCGGTTTGCAGAAGTGGATCCTGTCAGGCGGCACGTGGAAGATGGCCTACGTACTGCAGAAGGGCCTGAACCTGGGCCAGCCCTACTCGATCGTGAATTACCCGGCCGCGATCAACCCCGCCACCGGCGGTCTCCGCAACATCACAGGCATCGTGAACTCCAGCGGAATCGCGACCATCTACGGCATTACATCCACCGTGAGCTTGAACGGCGACCAGGGCGCCGACCCCAATAAGCTGGTGTCCATCACCGACACGCTGGCCAACCCCACGGCTGCCGGCGCCGCGGCGGAGACTTTCACCACTTTGCGTACCGCCGTGGCGGGTGAGATCCTGCGCGGCATATCGTTCGCCCCCAGTTCGACCTCGATGCCCAATTCTCCTTTGATTCTCTCGGCCGCAAGTCCTGGCGTGACTGCGATTGCCCAAGGCGGACTGGCCTTCGCCATGGGTCAGAATCTGGCGCCCGAAGCGGGCGAAATCCTGGGGGCCCTGCCCACCACCTTCGATGGAACTTCGGTCTCCATCCAGGATGCCAAGGGAACCATCGCCAGCGCGCCGGTGATCTTCGTCTCGCCTGGACAAGTGACGTTTCAGGTTCCCCCGAGCGTTGCCGCCGGAACGGCTAAAGTGACGGTGACGGCGCCCGGATCGACCCAGACGGCAAGCAACGTTGTGATCGCCCCCGTCGCGCCCGCGCTGTTCACCGTGAACGGGAACGGCGTGGCCGCGGGGTACGCGGTCCGCGTTTCCGCGAGCGGCAGTCAAACCGTAGAGCCGGCCTACGCTTTGAACGCGCAGGGATCGTACTCGGCCGCGCCGATCAGCATGGGCTCGGCGACCGATAAGGTCTACCTGACGTTGTACGCCACGGGCGTGCAGGCGGCCGGACTGGCCAACGTCGGCGTAACCGTGAACGGAGTCAGCACGCAGGTGCTGTATGCCGGCAACGCAGGCTACGCCGGCGTCGATCAGGTGAACGTGCTGCTCCCGGCGTCAATGGCGGGCTCGGGAACGGTGGCGCTGCAGCTCACGGCCTCGGGCATTTCCGCGAACACGGTGCAGATCGCGATTCAGTAGAACCCCACTATCGCGGCACCAGAATGAACCGGTCGATGGCGATCCTGGCGCTCTTATCCATGCGCTTGCGGTCACGGAGGAACACCACTTTGAACTCGTCGAAGGCCTCGATCGTGGGGGCATCCGGCATGGCGAAATTCAGGGTCTCCGCGACCGGCGTCACGGGATCTTTGCCGATGTCCGGCATTGAGGCCACCAGCGCCCTCCCCAGGCTCTGCGCTCCCGGCATGGGCGATTCGCCGTTCAAGAGGACCAGTTCCACCGTCACGGTGCCGGGATAGCGGTCGGCATTGCGGAGTTCCAGTTGAATCCGGCTGCAGCAGCGCAGGTCCACGGTCTGCTCCAGCTTGTGGTGAGCTTCCATCTGCATGGGCCGGTGGTCGGTGGTGCTGAACGAGAGCACCGCCGGATTGCCGCGCTGGAAGTAGGAACTCTGCGGCGGCCGCGCGTACGGCCAGCGGAACATCCAGTACTCGCCCGAGAACGGAATGCTCAGCGGACGCACATAGGCGGCGGTGGACCCGCCCTTGCCCCGCGGAGGCAGCGGCGCGATGAGCGTGGGAACCGGTTTCAACTCCGGCCACAGAATCACCCCCGGGAAACCGCCGTCCGGGAGAACGCCGGGCAGGTTGCCGGGAGGGTTGCCCAGGTTGCCCGGAAGGTTGCCCGGGTTGCCAGGTAGGTTGCCCGGAACGGTGGGGTTCTTGTTCTGGCCCGCCGGCTGCGATCCATTGGGAGCGCCTGTGGGAGCGCCTGCCAGGCCCGCCGGGGGAGCGGGAGGCCCCGGCCGCTCGCCGTACAGGATCTCGCGCAGAAAGGCCCGCGCCGTTTCCACCAATCCGTGCTGCGGCGAATTCCCCACGCCGTCTCCCGGGGCGTCGCCCCATCCGAAGGAGCGCATCAATCGCGGCGCCAGGCCGCCCACCGTGAGTCCCACCGCCAGCAGCACGGTCGCCAGCACGCCCAGGATGGAGCGCGGCAAGGTGGGAGTGCGTTCGGACCGGTAAGCCCCGCTGGCCAGCGCGAAGACCGTGACCACGGCCGCGCTGGCGGCGTAGCCGATTCCGGCCAGCAAGGGATAGTGGAACAGCGTGGCCACCACGCCCGCCTGCAGGCAGAAGGACGCGGTCAAGGCGGGCGCCAGTTCCTTCACCATAACCGGATTCGGCAACTCGCTGGCGTCGAAGAGCGTCTGTACCAGCAGCGGCGGCAGAGGCGCTTCCGCGGGGCGGTCCACTTGCCACTGCGCATAGAGCAGCCTGGTGGCGTAGATCACCAGGACCAACGCGCCGGCCAGCGCCGCGGGGGAAAGCTGGGACAGCAGAATCACCGCCGGGGCAAACCAGATTGCCACGGCCGAGGTGCGCAGCGTGGCCTTGATGGTTTCCGCGCGCTCCCAGTGCATCGCCAGCGCGTACAACGTCAGCGTGATGGCCGCGCTGGCCGCCCAGGCGGTCACAGCGGCGATGGCTGATTGAATCATGACCCATCGCAACGGCAGGTGCAGCCATTGCGCGGCCGCGGTCAAGTTCCAGATCAGGAAACCGGTAAAGAGCAAACTGGCGGCCTGCAGGCCAATCGCCAGGCGGCCTCGCCGGAGCGTGCTTACCGGTTTCGAATCGAAGAGGTACACAACTATCCAGTCTTGTATCCCGTCTTGCCGGACCCAGGGTCCCTCGGCCTACGCCACATCAGACACCGGCGGTCCGCGGAAAGTTCCGGGCTCCGAGCCCCGGCCACCGGCCACCGACCTTGTGCGATCCTGTTCACATGAACGCACTGCTGCTCAAAGAATACATGAATCTGGAGTTCGTCGAGATGCCCACCCCCGAAATCGGGCCCCACGATGTGCTGGTGCGGGTTCGCGCCTGCGGCATTTGCGGCAGCGACGTGCATGGTCTCGACGGCAAAACCGGCCGCCGCATCCCGCCGCTGGTGATGGGGCACGAGGCCGCCGGCGAAGTGGTCGAAACCGGCGCGCAGGTCCACGACTTGCACCCGGGCGACCGGGTGACTTTCGACTCCACGGTCTATTGCGGCCAGTGCTTCCACTGCACTCGCGGCGAAGTCAACCTCTGCGACAACCGCGAGGTGCTGGGCGTATCGCCGGGCCCCTATCGCCGCCACGGCGCATTTGCCGAATACGTCTCAGTGCCGCGCCGCATCATGTACCGGCTTCCGGAGAACCTCAGCTATGAACAGGCCGCCATGATCGAGGCCGTCTCGGTGGCGGTCCACGCCGTCGGCATCACCCCGGTGCGGCTGGGCGATTCGGCGGTGGTGGTGGGCAGCGGGATGATCGGGCTGCTGGCGGTTCAGGCCGTCCGGCTGGCCGGATGCACGCGGATCATCGCAGTGGATCCCGACGATTCGCGCCTTGGCCTGGCGCGGCAGATGGGCGCCACCGCCACCGTCAACCCCAAGGCCGGCGACGCCGCCGCTGCCGTTCGGGAAATGACCGAAGGCCGCGGCGCCGATATCGCGGTGGAATGTGTGGGCGCAACCGACCCGATTCGCACCGCCATCGCCGGGGTGCGCAAGGGCGGAGCGGTCACCCTGGTGGGCAACGTCGCCCCGGACATCGACCTTCCGCTGCAATCGGTAGTCACGCGACAGATCCGCCTCCAGGGCTCCTGCGCCTCCAACGGCGAGTACCCGGCCTGCATCGCCCTGCTCTCTGCCGGCGCCATCCAGGTGGCGCCGCTGATCTCTGCCGTCGCGCCATTGGAGGAGGGGCCTTCCTGGTTCGACCGGTTGTACCGCCACGAGCCCAATTTAATGAAAGTGATTCTGAGACCGTAACCAATCCGGGGAGCCCGTCGAATTCGTAAATGTGGTAGGACAGACCATCGTGTTCCGTGGTCGGTCGGGCTGCGTCAGCCGGTAAATTTCCGTACCATGGAATAGAAGCCACTCACCAAGGGATAGGTAGGTACAAAGCGATGCTGATCAAGAAACCCGCGGACATCCGCCACTCAGAGGTCACGCCCAAACACGTGTACCTGAACCGCCGAAATTTCCTGGCCGGCATTCCGGCCGCCTTCCTGGGCGCCCGCGAATTGCTGTCGCCTTCCGCCCGCGCGCTGGCCGGCGCCAAGCTGGCCACCGCCGGCAAGAGCAAACTCAGCATAGACGAGAAGGCGAACAGCTACCAGGAAGTCTCCACGTACAACAACTATTACGAGTTCGGCACCCAGAAGGACGAACCGGCGAAGAATTCGCAGAATTTCAAGTCGAGCCCCTGGACTGTCTCCGTGGAAGGTTACGTGGCCAAGCCGCGCAAGTTCAGCCTGGAGGAAATCATGGCCATCGCGCCGCTGGAGGAGCGCGTCTGCCGCCACCGCTGCGTGGAAGGCTGGTCGATTGTGGTGCCTTGGATCGGCTACTCGCTGAGCGAACTGCTCAAGAAGGTGGAGCCGACCAACAAGGCCACGTTCGTGGCGTTTGAAACCTACTGGGACCGGAAACAGATGCCGCTGGCAACGCCTGACAGGGCCGGCATCCCGTTGCCGTACGTCGAAGGGCTGCGCCTGGACGAAGCCATGCACCCGCTGGCCATGCTTTCGTTCGGCATGTTCGGCGAAACGCTGCCGCCGCAGGATGGCGCGCCGGTTCGTCTGACCGTGCCGTGGAAGTACGGCTTCAAAAGCATCAAATCCATCGTGAAGATCAAGCTGGTGGGCAGCATGCCTCCCACCACTTGGAACATCACCAACGCCCACGAATACGGTTTCTACTCCAACGTCAACCCCAAGGTGGACCATCCGCGCTGGAGCCAGGCTTCGGAGCGCCGCCTGGGCGAATTCCGCCGCCGCCCCACCCTGATGTTCAACGGCTATGGCGACCAGGTGGCCAGCCTCTATGAAGGCATGGACCTGAAGAAGAATTACTGAGCCGGCGCGACAGCCGCGAAAAAAAACCGACCAAGAGCGAGAAAAACATGCTGAGAAAACCCTGGGCCAAAGTTCCCGTTTGGCTGCTGAGCCTGACGCCCGCCTGCTGGCTTGCCTGGCGCGCCTACCACAACGATCTCACCGCCAACCCCATCGAATACATCACCCATTTCACGGGCGATTGGGCCATCCGCTTCGTGGTGATCACGCTGGCCATCACGCCCTTGCGGAAATTGCTCAAGCTGCCCGACCTGATCAAGTTCCGCCGCCTGCTTGGCCTGTTCGCATTCTTTTATGGCACGCTGCACTTCCTGACCTGGTTCGGGCTGGACAAGTTTTTCGACATACATGAAATCCTGGCGGATTTCGCCAAACGCCGGTTCATCACCATGGGTCTGCTGACGTTTCTGTCGATGATCCCGCTGGCGGTGACGTCCACCACAGGCTGGATCCGCCGCCTGGGCGGCAAGCGCTGGCAGCGCCTGCACAAGCTGATCTATGTGACCGGCATCGCCGCCGTAATCCATTACTACTGGCTGGTCAAATCGGATATCCGCCTGCCGCTGCTGTATGGAACGCTGGTCGGCCTGCTGCTGCTGTATCGCATAGTTACCCAATCGCTGGCCCGCAAGGCCAAGTCCACACCAACTCCGAAGCGCGCGGCCCAAACGGCCTGAGCCAGGTGGGTAGTGCCCTAGCTTAGTACACTGTTTCACAAATACAGTCGTGTATTTCGACGAAACCGCTCCCTCACGGTCGCGGCTCTGATCGGAGCCGCGCGCGTTAGCAAGCGGTTTCCCGATACGTCGGCGTACTTCTGAAGTGACCGGCTTAGCGAGCCCAACTCGCTACCGCTGAATGCGCGCCGAGCCGCCCTTCGCAAAGGCGCGGACCAGGTCGACCGTGGCCATGGTGGTGTCGCCGGGGAACGTGGTCAGCAGAGCGCCGTGGGCCCAGCCCAACTTCACGGACTCCTCGGGCGATTCGTTGGTAAGCAGGCCGTAGAAAAATCCGGAGGCGTAGCCATCGCCGCCGCCGACGCGGTCGTAAACGTCCAGTTCCGCGGTGGGAGACTGGTACGTCTGGCCGTTGATCCAGGCGACGGCGCCCCAACTGTGGCGGTTGGTGGAGTGCACTTCGCGAAGCGTGGTGGCGACCACCTTGACGTGGGGATGCTTTCTGGTGACTTTCTCGATCATGCCGAAGAAAGCGCTGGGGTCGAGCTTGGACTTGGCGGCCACTTCCGGTCCGGGGATGCCCAGGCCCATCTGCAGATCCTCTTCGTTGCCCACCAGCACGTCCACGTTCTTCACGATGCGGTCGAGCACGGCGACGGCGCGCTGCTCGCCGCCGGAGATGTTCCAGAGTTTGGCGCGGTAGTTGAGGTCGAAGGAAGTCACCGCGCCCGCGGCCTTGGCGGCCTGCATGCCCTCCGTGATTACCTCGGCGGTGGTGGGCGAGAGCGCCGCGAAGATGCCGCCGCTATGGAACCAGCGGACGCCGCCGGCGAAGATCGACTTCCAGTCGAAATCGCCGGGCTTGAGTTGGGCCGCGGCTTCGTTGGCGCGGTTATAGAAGACCACGGGAGCACGCACGCCCAACCCCCGGTCGCTGTACACGGCGGCCATGTTGGGCCCGTTCACTCCGTTGTGGTGGAACTGCTTGTAGAAGGGCTTCACACCCATGGCGCGGACACGCTCGGCGATCAACGCGCCGATGGGGTAGTCCACCATGGCGCTTACGATGCCGGTCTTGAGACCGAAGCAATCCGACAGGTTGGCGGCGCAGTTGAACTCGCCGCCGCTGACGTGGATTCTGCATTCGGTGGCTTTGCGGAAGGGAATAATGCCGGGATCCAGACGATGGACCAGCGCGCCCAGGGAGAGGAAATCCAGGGCGCCCTCCGGGAGGATATGCAGACCGTGACTCATTTAATTCTCCAAAGCAGCGAATCTCCAAAGCAGAATGACTACAACAAGCTAACTGCGGCGCGCGCGACCCAGAGGGTCGCGGCCACTGTCTTACAAGCAGATTTCGTAGTGCCGCAGGATTTCGTCCCAGCGGCCCTGCGCCTGCAGCAGCAGTTCCACGACTTCGCGCACGGCGCCCTGGCCTCCGGGGACCTGCGTCACATAGTGGGCGATGGCCTTCACCTCGGGACGGGCGTTGGCGGTGGCGATGGCCAGGCCGACGCGCCGCATCACCACCACGTCGGTGAAATCGTCCCCGATATAGGCCACCTGGCTGGGTTCAAGCCTGGCATCCGCCATGATCTCCTGCAGGATGGGGATCTTTTCCGTGTGGCCCTGGTAGACGTATTTGAACTTGACCTGTTTGGCGCGCTCGGCGGTGGCCGGCGACTCGCGCCCGCTGATCACGCCGGCCGCAATGCCGATGCGGTTGAGCCATTGCAGCGCGATGCCGTCCTGCGAATCGAAGCCCTTGGTTTCGGCCATGCTGCCGGCCATGCCCGCGGCGGTCCACCCATCGGGGGCGGGCACGTTGTAGAGCTTGCCATCGGTGAGGACGCCATCCACATCCATCAGCAGCAGCCGGATTTTGGAGGCCAGTTGAGTAACCGGTAGAGTGGCCGGTTGAGTGGCCAGTTGAGTAACCCTTTGAGTAACCGGTTGAGTAATATCGACGCTCATGCCGTGTAAGTCCCGGACGACACGTTGCCGCCCTTGCCGGTCCAGTTGGTATGGAAGAACTTGCCGCGCGGCTGGTCCACGCGTTCGTAGGTGTGGGCGCCGAAATAATCGCGCTGGGCCTGCAACAGGTTGGCGGGAAGCCGCTGGCTGCGATAGCCATCGAAGAAGGCCAGCGCGGTGGTGAAAGCCGGCGCCGGCACACCCGCCGTGACCGCGGTGGCGATGGTATGGCGCCAGGACTTCTGGCAGCGATCGATCACGCCGTGGAAGTAATCGTCCAGCAGCAGGTTTCGCAGATCGGGGTTGGCGGCGAACGCCACCTTGATCTTATCCAGGAAGGCCGACCGGATGATGCAGCCGGCGCGCCACACCATGGCGATGGCGCCGTAGTTCAGGTTCCAGTGATATTCCCTGGCGGCCTCGCGCAGCAGCATGAAGCCCTGCGCGTAGGAAACAATCTTCGATGCCAGCAGCGCCTGGCGAATATCTTCCACGAAGACCGCCTTGTCACCCTGGAACTGGAACTGCGGCGCGCGGAGGATCCGGGCAGCCGCCACGCGCTCGTCCTTCAAGGCGCTGAGGCAGCGGGCGTACACGGCTTCGCCGATCAACGTGAGCGGCATGCCCAGGTCCAGCGAGCTGACGCTGGTCCACTTGCCGGTGCCCTTTTGACCGGCGGTGTCCAGAATCTTGTCGACCGTATACTCGCCTTTTTCGTCTTTGTAGCCAAGAATGTCGCGCGTGATCTCGATCAGGTAGCTGTCGAGCTCGCCCTTGTTCCACTCCGTGAGGACGTCGTGCATTTCCTGGTTGGACATTCCCAACCCTTCCTTCATGAGCTGGTAGGCCTCGCAAATGAGCTGCATGTCGCCATATTCGATGCCGTTGTGGACCATTTTCACGTAGTGGCCGGCGCCGTCTTCGCCCATCCAATCGCAGCAGGGTTCGCCGGCGGGTGTCTTGGCGCAGATGGCCTGGAAAATCTCCTTCACCAGCGGCCAGGCCGCCACGCTGCCGCCGGGCATCATGGAGGGACCGAAGCGCGCGCCTTCTTCGCCGCCGGAGACGCCGGTGCCGACGAACAGCATGCCCTTGCTCTCCAGGTATTTGGTGCGGCGGATAGTGTCCGGGAAGTGCGAGTTGCCGCCATCGATGATGAGGTCGCCCGGCTCCAGGTGGGGCAGCACCATCTCAATGAAATCGTCCACCGCCTGGCCGGCTTTCACCATCAGCATGATTTTGCGGGGCCGTTTCAGCAGGCGCGCCATTTCTTCGACGGAATGAGCGCCGATGATGTTGGTACCCTTGGCGGCTTCGTTCAGAAACTCATCGACCTTGGATACGGTCCGGTTATAGGCGACCACGATGTAGCCGTGGTCGTTCATGTTCATAATCAGGTTCTGGCCCATGACTGCCAGACCGATTAGCGCGATGTCTGCCGTTTGTTCCATGATCTTGCTCCTAGCGGATGGCGCCCAGCCGTACCAGACCTTCCGCCGGAGACCAAGGGCAACACGGGCGGAGAGGTCCGGCGGACGGCCGGATTACAGGAAATCTCGACTATTCCAGATGACAATCTCTTTTATAACATGCGGCTCACGGGCGTTCAAACCGTCCGCGAGGCGGATTGGGAGCAGGACTCCGGGGCGTTGCGGCGGATCGGGGCTGGCGGCGGGATCGACCAGGCCCTCCCAAAGAGTCAGCGGCGCATCATCGGGCTGGCGGGCAGGGCAACTTGAAAGAACGAAGCCGGGAGGCCGGCTCCGATCAGCGGCGGGTTGGGAGGGTGTGGAACGCGGTTGGTCTTCATCTACTAGTGATAGCAGGCTGGGGGCTGGAGTCTGCGATCGGGGACTGTAAGTGGTAGGGGGATTGGGAGAATATTTTGAAAAATCGTGAACTGCGCAGGGGGCGAGGTTCCATCCGGGGTAGTGGCGAGCGCATCAGAGGGCAGGATTTCACGCAAATGCACAAGAAAAGGCAAGATTTCACGCCAAGCCGCGAAGCCGCAAAGTAGCCGCGAAGGAAGAGAGATAATCGAAGGCAACGTGACCGGGAATCCACTGGCGAAACAGATTGTGGATGCGGCTTTTCGAGTCCATACCCCATGCCGCCCTCACCCAGCTTGGAGACGATGCGATAGTGGCCAATGGAGGACTGTGGGCTCATCGTGCCTCGTCATGGAATAGTATCATCTTCGGATCGACCGGAGGCCGCGAGGCTTGGGGCAGGGCGGCGATGTGGGCGGAACGGGGGGCGAAGTGCTTTTTTTGGACGGTAGCCTACAAGAAGGCGGATTGCCAATCCGCCGCAGGTTAACAACCTGCCCCGCAACCTGCCTGGTGCGGATTCGCCCGCCATCTCAGATGCCACCGCAACTACGGCTGGCGTGGCGGTTTTATCTGAGCGATGCAGCCGAATCGGATTCTCCGCGCCGGCCTCGCCCTGTTGCCGGTCATTCTGGCGGCGTTCCTGATCGCAGGCCGGGCGCCCACTCAGGCTACGCCGCCGCCGGCCGCTCCGCCCGGCCTCGAAAAGATCCAGCATTTCGTCTTCATCATGCAGGAAAATCGCAGCTTCGATCACTACTTCGGGACGTACCCCGGCGCTGAAGGCCTGCCTCCGGGTGTTTGCGTACGCAATCCCGCCGGTGGCCCGTGTGTGGCGCCCTCTCACGACACCCAACTGGTCAACCAGGGCGGAGCGCACAATTGGGCCAACGCGCTGAACTGCATCGACGGCGGGCTCATGGACGGTTTTATCGCCGGGTCGACGCAAAAGCCCGGGGATGTGATGGGATGGCACGACTATCGGGAGCTTTCCAACTACTGGAACTACGCCAGCCTCTACGTCCTGCAGGACCGGCTCTTTGAATCGATCACTTCCTACAGCCTGCCGGCCCACCTGTACATGCTGGCGGCGCAGAGCGGCGGATACATCGGTACCGGCCAGCCCCAACCGCTGTCTTACGCTTTTGCCGAGATCACGCAACTTCTGGGCGGCGGCAAGATCGACTGGAGATACTACGTGAACCGCGGCAAGACCGCGGGCGCCGCCGATGGGGGAGTAGCCAACGTGGATTCGGACGAAACCACCTACACCTTCTGGAATCCCTTGCCTGCATTTCCAGCGGTCAAGAACGACCCCACCCAGTTTGGCCGCCTCACCAATGCAACGCAGTTCTACACCGATGCGCAGAACGGCAAACTGCCGCAAGTGAGCTGGATCATTCCCAACAGCGACCTGAGCGAACACCCGCCCGGCAGCATCGCCACGGGTATGAATTACGTCACCGGCCTGGTGAATGCGGTCATGAATTCCCCGGAGTGGAACTCCACCGCGATCTTTATCGCCTGGGACGATTGGGGCGGATTCTACGATCACGTGGTTCCACCCAAAGTGGATCAATACGGGCTGGGCATTCGGGTTCCCGGCCTGGTGATCAGCCCCTACGCGCGGCAGGGCTACGTCGATCATAAGACCTATTCCTTCGAATCCTGGCTCAAGATTGTCGAGGAGCGCTTCGGCGTGATGCCCATGACGGGCCGCGACAACACTGCCAACGATATGACCGACGCCTTCGATTTCACCGAACAGCCGCGGCCGCTGATGTTGATGAACGTTGCCGGCTCAGCCTATCCGCCTACGCCGCAGAGCCTGGCGCACCCCGCGGGGACATTGGTTGCCACCAATTCGACCTACGGCACCTACGCGCTGGCGCCCGAAACCATCGCATCGATTTATGGTTCGGGTCTGGCGGCAGAGCCGCTGCAGGCTCAATCGCAACCGCTGCCGACAACTCTGGGAGCGGTCACGGTCACACTGAAAGACGCCAATGGGGGCGTGTTTCCGGCGCCGCTCTTTTACGTCTCGCCGAATCAGGTGAACTGGCTCGTCCCCAAGGGCGCGGCCAGCGGGGCGGCGACGGCCACCCTGGCTAACGGAAACGCGACATTTACAGGCACGGCTATGATCGCATCCATGGCGCCGGGACTTTACACCGCGAACCAGACCGGACAAGGGCCCGTCGCGGCCCAGGCGACCAACGGCCAGACCTACTCCAATACCTTTCAATGCAGCTCCGCTGGCAATTGCACGCTGACTCCGATCGACGTCACCTCTCAGCCATTTGTGATCCTGTATGGAACCGGAATCCGCGGCACGGCCCCCGGGTCAAATCAGGCAAACGTCAGCGTCAAGATCGGCAACATCGACGCTCCGGTGACCTTTGCCGGCGCGCAGGGCGGATTCGCCGGGCTGGACCAGGTGAATGTGGCTCTGCCAACCGCGTTAAAAGGGCGCGGCCAGCTTGTGGTGACCGTTACGGTGAATGGCCAGGCCAGCAATATGGGGCAGTTGCTGTTTCAATAGAAGACCAGTGAAATCGGTCCGCCGTCAGCGCTTCGCCGCCGCTTGCCAGTTGATTATCACAGTGATGGGCTTGGGAGCCGAGGCGGCACTGCCAGTGGCGACGGTGTCGACCAGAAAGCGCTTGCCATCCGCCGCCACATCGTAATGAAAGGTCGCTGCCAGGAAGCCAGCCACAATCTTTGAATCGAATAGCGCCTGCGGGGCGCCGGCCTCGAACCTGGGCTCCGTCTTCACATCCACGGCCGTTAGCCTGCCGTCGGCGCCGATATAGAAGATCTCCTTTCCATCGCGGCGCCACCTCGGCTGCGCACCGCCCGCGGTCGAGACCCGAAACTTTCCGGCGCCGGACGGGAATGACTGAACGTAGACCTGGTATGAACCGGTTTCGTCGGAAGCGTAGGCGATCCAGCGGCCGTCTGGAGAGAACTGCCCCTGTTGTTCGTTGTACGGCCCCTGGAGGTACGGAACCGGCTTGCCGTCGTGCGGTGTGCCCCCTGCCGCTGGTAAGACCCACAGTTCAGTTCTGCCTGTCGGACCAGGAGCGCTATACAATAGGTATCGCCCGTCGGGCGACCAATCGTTCGGAGTCACGGGCAGACCGGATTGCAGCAGCAGTTCTTCCTTTCCCGACCCGCTGAAATCCTTCTGGTAGATGCCAAAACCAGGACCCCGGTTCGAGGCGAAGACCAGCCGGGTTCCGTTTGGCGACCAAGCCGGGAACTGGTCTTCCACGGAATCGAACGTGAACCGCGTGGGGACACCGCGTGCCACATCCAGTACCCAGACCTGCCGGTTTCCCGCTGTACCGGTATCCAACTGACCCACCGCCACGCGAGTTCCGTCGGGCGAGAGCGTCGGGCCGCTGCGATAGTCCCCGGGCGGGCCGAAAACCCCGAGAGACTTGCCTTGCCGGTCGAACCACACCAGTTGCGAGCCGCGGGCGGCGGCGCCGTTGCGATAAGCCAACACTCCATTGGCGGACACAGAGAAGAACTCCAACGCCAGGAAGGAGCCCACCTGCTCGGCCACCGGGAACGGTTCGCCGGCGGGTTCGAAGCGTCTGGCATCGAGCGGCAGCGCCATCAGTGTGCCTTCACGCAGAAACAGCAGATGGCCATTCTGCGATCCCGCGGCGGGCGGAGCATAAGCGCCAGCTTGATGGGTGGCGACCAGGCGTTTCCGCTCCTGGCCATCGAGCGTGGCCAGATAGATGCCCGCCGCCTCCGGGTTACGAGTGTGCGAGACATACAGAAAGTGGCGCCCATCGGGCAAGAACCAGGGCCGCAGGTGCCCGAGTTCCCCGTGTCGCTCATCCGGTGTGGTCAGACGCGCAGCCACGCCGCCCGCCTGGGACACGCGGAAAAGGCCGCCAATGGCGGTGCCGAAGATAATCACCCCGTCGCGGTTCCACGAACCGCCAATCAGGTCGCCGGGGACCTCGCAAAGGGTTTGAGGAGGGCCGCCGGCGGCTTCAATCTTCATAACCTTCCCCCCCACCAGGAATCCGATAAAGCGGCTGTCCGGC
>DATMNI010000297.1:0-67543 GCA_035570275.1 Candidatus Acidiferrales bacterium
GCCACCAAACTTGCAGGCGGCACCGGCACCGAAAACCTCGCTCTGTGTTGCACGCTTTGCAACAAGCACAAGGGCACTGACTTGTCGTCCATCGATCCGGAAACGGGCGACATGTGTCGACTTTTTCATCCCCGCCGGGACCAGTGGCATCAACACTTCGAGCTAAGGCGCGGAGAGATCCTGGCGCTTACGCCGGTGGGCCGTGTGACTGTCCGATTGCTTCGTTTGAACCGGCCGGAAAGAACCAGCGAACGGGAGATCATGATTCGGGCTGGTTTACTGTCGCCCTGAGACGTTGCGCCCTGTCGATGACGAACCCGCCGTTCAGCCCCGCCAGTCAACCGTGTAATATCCTAAGCACCAGACCATGAAAACCATCGTCATTCTTCCGCTCCTGCTGGCGGGGGCTCTCTCTGCCGCCGACGAATACGTCCTCGGTCCCGACTCTCAACCGCACCCCGGCGTGCCCAAGGGCAAGGTAACGAAATACACCTGGGACCACTCCAGGATCTTCCCGGCACCACGCGCAGCTACTGGGTCTACGTTCCCGCGCAGTACGATTCCGCCAAGCCGGCATGCGTGATGGTCTTCCAGGACGGCGCCGGCTTCATCGGCGAGACCGGGGCCTGGCGCGCGCCGGTCGTCTTCGACAACCTCATCCAGCAGTCCGCCATGCCGGTGACCATTGGGATCTTCGTCGACCCCGGAGTGCGGCCCGCCGATTCGCCCAACCAGATCGCCCGCTACAATCGCAGCTACGAGTACGATGGCTTGGGCGACCGTTACGCGCGCTTCCTGATCGAAGAGATTCTGCCCGAAGTGGGCAAGGAGTACAAGCTTTCGGCCGACCCCAACGACCGCGCCATTGCAGGCTCCAGTTCGGGCGGTATCGCCGCCTTTACCACGGCCTGGGAGCGGCCCGACGCCTTCCGCCGTGTCCTCAGCTTCGTCGGCAGCTTCACCAACCTGCGCGGCGGCGATGTCTACACCAGCCTCATCCGCAAAATGGAGCCCAAGCCACTGCGAGTTTTCCTTGCAGGACGGCTCCAACGACCAAAACATCTATTCCGGCTGGTGGTACCTGGCCAATCAGGAAATTGCCAAGTCGCTCGAGTACGCCGGTTACGACAGCAAGTTTGTCGTGGGCACCGAAGGCCACAATTCGCGCCACGGAGCCGCCATCCTGCCGGAAGCCCTGCGCTGGCTGTGGCAAGATTACCCGAAACCCATCGAAGCTGGCAAGCGCGGCGGCACGCGGCACTACATCACGGAGTTCCTGGACCCGGCCCACGATTGGGAACTGGTGGGCGAAGGCTTCCAGCTCACCGAAGGACCGGCGGTGGATCGCGACGGCAGGGTCGCGGCCACCGGTCGCGGCTACCGCTTAAACCGCAACTCCTTCTTAAACGCTTCCAGCGTGTTATACACGATGGGGCAGTAACAGGCACGGTCCACAAACTGCCACATGCGGCTGGCGATCGACCCACTGCCTCGAACCACATGCGGGAACTTCTCGCAAGTCTCGGGGCGGGCTTCGTAAACCGTGCACGTATTGCCGTCCAGAAACACGCAGCCGGTCTCCGGGCTGCGGCGCAGAATGGTGCCCTCTTCTTCGCTCTGCTCCGTATAGTCGCGCAGAAAGTCCGCCCGCGCAATCCGCAGGAACCGCGCCAGGTGCTCCACGTCGCGCTCGGATACTCTTGCGGTGGCCACGCGGCAGCAGTTGGCGCAGGTGGTGCAATCGATTTGGTCTTCGATGCCCTGCGCGACGCGCCGCAGAATCCGGTCCGAGTGGTCGCGCGACTTCATATGCTTGCGCAATCGCTCATTCTCGCCGCGCTTCTTTTCGCCCAGCAGGCGGATTTGAACCAGGTCCGTGATCATAGTGGCCGCACCAGTGGCCGCGACCCTCCGGGTCGCGCGCTCGACCATTTCCAGTCCTCCGCCCTCGTACACAGTCCCGCCTTCACCGGATTCTCTTCGATATAGCTCACGATGCTATGAAATTCCTTCTCATTTCGTACCCAACGGTCAAACGACTCACTTTGCCAAAAGCTCCCCGCACGCCCTAGAATCCGATTTGCCTCCCGCGCTGTGAAGGTCTTGATCCGATCCATAATCTCTGGCAATGGTACATGCGGAGTCCAGAGAGCGTGGACGTGGTTGCACATGACAACCCAGGCGTGCAATTCGAACAGCTTCAACTGACTCTCGGCGAAATGCAGCGAATTCGCGATGCACTCTGCCACGCGATCATCCTTGAGCCACAGCGGACCCACGGTCGCGGTATCCAACACGCGGTCGTAGTCGGCAAACTCCTTTCCAGTCTTGACGACTGGGCATCGCACACCAGCCGGAAGAGACCCGAACAGTCGCCATGTCACAAACAAGTCCGCACCTTCCGGATGCCAGTGCGGCAGATCGCGTTCGTAGTACGTCATACAGTGGTCGCGACCCTCCGGGTCGCGACGCTTCGCCTTAGGCAACGCGACCCAGAGGGTCGCGGCCACTGGGTCCCGGCCACTGGGTCGCGGCTACTGTCTCTTTGCCACCACCAGCGTGATATCGTCGGCTTGCGGAGCGCCGGCGCAGAATTCGGTCAGGGCCTTGGTTACCGCTTCCACGATCTTGCCCGCGGGTTGGTTACGATTGGCCTTCAACACTTCGATAAAACGCTCTTCGTCGAATTCATCGTAGGCCGGGTTGTTGGCTTCGGTTACGCCGTCGCTGTACAGCACCAGCATGTCGCCCTCTTGCAGTCTGACGTGCATCTCCGAGTAGGGCGCGACGGAAAGGATTCCGAGCACCGGGCCGCCGCCCTCCAGCATCTCGGCATCGCCGTTGGCTCGCACCAGGATGGGCGGATTGTGCCCGGCATTGGCATAGGCCAGGTCGCCAGACGCCGGATCCAGCACGCAAAAGAAGAACGTGATGAAGCGGTTGTCCGGACATGTGGCACAGGTGGCCTTGTTCAACCGCACCATGAACGCTCCCAGGTTGGCGGGATCTTCCGCCAGCACCTGCACGCGCGCATGCAGCGCCATCATCATCAACGACGCCGGCATGCCTTTACCCGAAACGTCGCCCAGCGTCAGCCCGACTTTGCCGTTGGCGTAAGGGAAGAAATCGTAGTAATCGCCACCCACCGTACGGCAAGCCACGTTGAAGCCCGCCAGTTCGACGCCCGCCACATCGGGCGCCCGCTCGGGCAACATGCGGCCCTGGATATCGGCAGCCTGCAAAAGGTCGCGCTTCATGATGCGCTCGGCCGCTTCCACTTCCGCCAGCCGTGCGTTTTCGATTTTGATGGCGGCCACGTTGGCCATCACCGTGAGCAGATCCAGATCGTCCTTCGTGAACTCGCGCAGGATGAAGGGCGAATCCAGATAAATCAGGCCGATGATCTGCTCTTTGGTCTGCAGCGGCACCGCCATCATGGTGTGGACCTTCTGCTCCACGATGCTCATGCGGCCCTTGAAAGCGTCATCCAACTGGGCGTCCCGTACCAGAATCGACGACTTGTCTTTGATCACCTGGTCGCGCACCTTGGTGCTGATGCGGAAGCCCTCGCCCTTGTGCGCCTTGGGGACCAGCGTATCGCCCTCCAGGATCATCAGCACGCCGCGCTGGGCGTTCACAGCCTCAATGGCAAGGTCCAGGATGACAGGGAAAAGGTCGTCCAGCGGCCTGTTTTCGGAAAGTTCCTGCCCCGCCCGGATCAGCGCCCGCATAGACGCGGAGGCTTTGGCGCCGCCCCTTTCCAACGTCACGTTCTGGTTAGCGCCTTCCAGGCTGGTGATCACGGTGGAGGTGGATGGCGAATTGCTATCACCGCCCTCGAAGACCACCACGCCCGAATTCGCGCCGGCGCCATCCGGCGAAAAGACAATCACCAGGTGGCCGGCCGTGATCCGGTCTCCGGGCTTGAGAATCAAACGCGCCTTGAGAGGAATGTTGTTGACGAAGGTGCCGTTCTTGCTGCCCAGGTCCTGAACCGTCCAGTCCTCCCCCTCATTTTCGAACGCGAAGTGCTGGCGCGAGAGACCGGCATCCTCCGGAAAACAAATCTCGGCGGCGCTGGAGCGGCCAATCGAAAGCCGCTCTCCGGTCAGCGGCACGGTTTTCATCTGCCCATCCGGGCACTGGATCAGAAGTTCCTTGGGCATGGCAGTGGCTGGGTTCGTGAACTATTATAAGCCGCGGGGCCGGGTGGGACAGACCATCGCCTTCCGTGCTCTGTCTCGCTGCTCCACACCGGCGAAGAACGCCTCGCCGGCGCCAGCCCCTTCCGGCGCCCGAACATGATACCCTCGGCCTCATATGAACCGCCGCACATTCCTCGCCGCCCCTATCTTCGCGGGCGCAACGGGCCTCGCCTCGGCTGCCACTGACGCCCCCCGCGTCCAGGCCAACGGCGACGGCATCCACCACACCCCCGCGGAGTACGCCGCGCTCCTCCAAAAACTCGCGGCTACCATTGAGCCCGACGCATACTCCATCGGCGGAGTGGTCGCCCAACTCGAACAGTCCGTGGCGGCTGCCCTCGGCAAGGAAAGCGCCGTCTGGCTCTCCACAGGCACTCTCGCCAATCACCTGGCCGTCCGCCTCCTCGCCGGTGAGAAGCGCCGCGTGCTGGTTCAGGGCGAGTGCCATCTCTTCAACGACTGCGGCGATTGCTGCCAAACTCTCAGCGGCCTTCATCTGGTCCCTCTCGCCCCCGGCAAAGCCACCTTCAGCGTGGACGACCTCGAGCGCGAAGCCGCCCGCGGCGCATCCGGCCGCGTCTCCGTCCCCATCGGCGCCATCCAGATCGAAACCCCCGTCCGCCGCAACTTCGGCGAGTCCTTCGATTTCGCCGAAATGCGGCGTGTCTCCCAATGGGCCCGCGACCGTAAGATCGGTCTCCACCTCGATGGCGCCCGGCTTTATCTCGCCGCCGCCTATAGCGGCGTCCCCGTGCGCGAATACGCCGCCCTTTTCGACACCGTCTACATCTCCATGTACAAGTACTTCAACGCCGCCAGCGGCGCCGTCCTGGCCGGCCCCAAGAGCCTCCTTGAAAATCTCTTTCATCCGCGGCGCATGTTCGGCAACGGACTCTCCCACGTGTGGCCCTTCGCTGCAGTCGCGCTCCATTTCTTCGCAGGCTTCCCCGAGCGCTACGCCCAGGCCGTCGCCACATCCGAGAAAGTGATCACCGCACTTCGGTCGGACTCTCGCTGCGAAGTGACCCGCGTCCCCAACGGCACCAACATCTTTTTCCTCCGCGTGAAAGGTGTGGACGCCCATGCCTTTCAGCGACGGGCCCAAGGCGCGGGCTTCATCCTCCCGGCCCCGGACAGTGACCGGTTCACCGTCCAAGTCAACGAAACCTGGGCTCGCGCAAGCGCCCAGGAAATCCTCGCCCGCCTGGTGTAGGCCCGCCTGGTATAGGCCCGCACGGTATAGGCCGGCACGGTTGCGATGCGTGCTAAGGATCCATCGCCGGCTAGGGTGCGGTTTGAAGGGACGCTCCCTACGATCTTTATCGCCGCCGGGCTGGCCAGCGGGCTCGCCGCCATGCTCGGAACCACCCGGTTAGTAAAAGAGCTTCCGTATGGAATTAAATGAAAAGATCCGGTGTAACTTTCGCTGGCTTCTCCAGTATTAGCTCTAGTGGCATTCTGTGCCGGGTACTGGCCCGCCCGGCGTGCGTCGCGGCTCGAACCGAGGAATGCCTTCGGGAGGAATAATACATGTTCGACGACGTGCTTCAGGACGTCCGTTACGCGCTCCGCTCGTTGCGCTCCAGTCCTGGGTTTGCGGCCATAGCGATTCTGTCTCTCGCTCTCGGCATTGGCGCCAACACGGCCATTTTCAGCCTGATCGACGCCGTCATGCTGAAAACCCTGCCGGTGAGCCATCCCGAACAGCTCGTCGAACTCGTCATGAAGAGCGCACCCTCCAACTGGTTTACGAATCCCATTTGGGAGCAGGTGCGCGACCGCCAGGATGTGTTCTCAGGAGCCTTCGCCTACAGCCCCAACCGGCTCAATCTGGCCGCGGGCGGCGAGGTTCGCAACGCGAGCACGAGTTGGGTCAGCGGAGACTTTTTCCGCACGCTCGGAGTGAACCCACTGCTTGGGCGAACCATCACCACTGCCGACGATAGCCGCGGCTGCCCGGCGATCGCCGTGCTCAGCTACGACTTTTGGCAGAGGGAATATGGGGGCGCGGCCGATGTCCTCGAACGCAGGCTGACGCTGGACACCCATCCGGTTCGGATCGTCGGCGTCGCTCCGCGCGGATTTAACGGCATCCAGGTCGGCGAAACGATTGAGATCTATGTGCCTCTTTGCGCGGAAGGGACTCTCAACCGTGAAAACTCCGCACTCGATAAGCGCCCTAACTGGTGGCTATGGATTTTTGCGCGGCCCAAGCCGGGTATCGGCGAGCAACAGGCCCTGGCGCGCCTGAATACGCTTGCCCCACAGATCTTCGCCGCCACGCTGCCCCCCAATTATCCGTCCGAGGCACAGAAATACCACCTGAGCCGTAGGTTTGACCTCCTCCCTGCCGCCAATGGATATTCAAACGTCCGCCGCGAATACAAGGCCGCCCTTTACACGTTGATGGTCGTCGTCGTCGCGGTGCTGCTGATCGCCTGCGCCAATGTCGCCAACCTCCTCATCGCCCGCGCCGCCGTCCGCCGGAAGGAACTTGCGATCCGGATGGCGATCGGCGCGGGTCGCGCCCGGCTGATGCGGCAGTTGCTCACCGAAAGCCTGCTTCTTTCCTCGATGGGCGCGGCGCTGGGCGTGTTATTCGCGCAGTGGGCGAGCCGGATGCTCGTTCGATTCCTCTCCACCAGCAGCTCGACCGTGGTTCTCGACCTTTCGATTGACGGCCGCGTACTCGCCTTCACCACGGCGGTCGCCGTCGTCACCGGAATCCTGTTCGGACTCGCGCCGGCCTGGCAGGGTACGCGCGTCGACCCGCACGCGGCCATGAAGGCCAATGGGCGCGGCGTGGTGGAATCGCAGGCCCGGCTCAGCCTCGGCAAGGTGCTGGTCGCGGCGCAGGTAGCGCTGTCGCTGGTCCTTCTGATCGGCGCCGGGCTCATGCTCAAAACGTTCGCGAAGCTCGCCAATCTCGATACAGGCTTCGAGAAGAACCAGGTTCTTCTGATCCGTGTGGACCCTCGCTACGCGAGTGTTCCACTGGACCGCCGCTTGCCGCTTTATCAGGAATTACAGCGGCGTCTCGCCGCGGTTCCCGGCGTCCGGTCCGCGAGCTTCGCCGATATCACCCCGGTCAGCGGAAGTTCCTCGGACCAGATCGTCCACGTCGATGGATATGCGGCGAAATCGCGGAGAGATTTGCAAGTGTTGGTCAATCTGGTCAGCAGCGGATTCTTCGCCACCATGGAGACGCCTTTCCTCGCCGGCCGGGATTTCAACGAGTACGACACGCTGCACGCACCGCTGGTCGGGGTGATCAATGAATCGATGGCCAACAAGTTCTTCGGCAGTCCGGCCGCCGCAGTCGGCAAGACGTTTCGCCAGGGATGGAACGAGATCAGCAGTCCCATCCAGGTAATCGGCGTCGTCAAAGACACGAAATACCGGGGCTTGAGAGAGGAAAAAGAGGCAATCGCTTACTACCCGCAATCGCAGCTACCGCCGGCGCGATGGACTAATTTTCTGCTTCGCGCCAACGGACCCGCCGCCGCTCTCATTCCCGGTGTCAAAACAGCCGTCAACGAAGTGAATCACGATATCACTTTGCAATTCCGGACCCTTGCCCTCCAACTCGATGAGTCGCTAGGCCGCGAGCGCCTTCTTGCAACGCTCTCCGGATTCTTTGGCACTCTTGCGTTGGCTTTGGCCGTCATCGGCCTCTACGGCGTCATGTCGTACAACGTCGCCCGGCGGCGCAATGAAATCGGCATTCGCATGGCGCTTGGCGCGGAGCAGGCTCGCGTGCTCCGCATGGTCCTGGGCGAAGTGGCGATTCTCATTGTGGCCGGCCTGGCGCTTGGATTGGCGGGCGCGATCTCCGGCACGCGCTTCCTCGCCAGTTTCCTCTACCGCCTGGAGCCCAACGATCCCACGACTCTGGCCGCGGCCTGCGTGATTCTCGCCGCGGCGGCCGTCGTCGCAGGTCTTCTGCCGGCCCGGCGCGCGGCAAATCTGGATCCAATGACGGCTTTACGCGAAGAATAAGCCAAGGGCTCCATCCAGGACGACTTCAGCGTCACCAGCAAGCTGACCCCCAACATGGGCCTGCGCTGGGAGCATGAGCCGGGCGTCTATGAGCAACACGGCTGTGTGGCAGGCATTTTACTCATCGGCTCAGATGTTCCTCCAGCCGGTTTCACCAAGGGCTTGTGCGATGGTGAAAGCAAGGGGTTGGGACAGTTGTCCCAGCCTTTCACACCACCGCGCCAGCAACCCTCTTTGTTTGCATTGAGAGTTGGAGTCCGTTGGGACACATGTCCCGACCGCGGTCATGCAAGTGAGACGAAATGGAAGAAATCAACGATGGGACATCGCACGAGCCGCAGGTCCTGGAACTCGGCATCATGCACGGACAACGCCGCGCGTTTGGGCTAGTCGCGGGCCGTTGCAGCGCGGCGCAGGCCGAGTGCCTTCGCAAGGTTCGCGACGAGAGAACGCCGGCTACGCCAACGCCAGATTCAAATTCTCAATTGCCTCGTCGATCTCCGCCGTATTCTTGAAACCAACCGTCACGCTATCCACGCCCGCATGATTGAACGCGAACCTCATCGCTGCCTGCCGGTCCGCACGGGTCGTGAACGCGCCTTCACCCACCAGCTTCATGCTGATCACTCCCATGCCTTCGGTGTGGACCTGCTTCAGATGCGTGACCACCTCGCTCACGTTTCCCGCACCGTTGGTGTTGTAATCCTCCGCGTCCATCTTGGTGCCGTTGTGGTTCATCCGGATCATGGCAATCTCCAGCCACTTGTTTCCGGGGAACTGGCGCAACGCCGGCAGCCCATGCACCGACGCGCCGTGCCCCACCACAGCCTTCTTCGACTTCGCTTCCAGAATCCCGTCCTGCCAGCGCACCGTGTCTGCCGGCCACGTACCCACGTGCTGGTAGTGCATCAGCATCACGTCGAAGTAATCGGTATTCGCCAGCTTGCGCAGTTCGTCGATTTTCTCCTGCGGATTCACCCCTTCGCGCGTCGTCACCTTGGACATGAACCGGTACGTATCGCGTGGAATGCCCTTCAACGCCACGCCCAGCATCTTGTGCATCTCGCCGTAGGTCTCGGAGGTCTCGAAGAAGCGAATCCCGTGGTCGTAGGCGTAGCGCACCTGCCGCGTGAACTCCTCCTGCCCCAGTTCGCGCTGCACGCGCCCGCTCATGGTCCCGGTGCCGAAGGCCAGCCGCGTCACCTTGACGCCCGATTTCCCCAGCGTCACCCAATCGGTGGCCGATCGTTTGCCGGTTTGTGCGATGGCGGAGCCGCCCAATCCGCCGAGTGCGGCCGCGCCGAGGCCCGCCTTCAGAAAATCTCGCCTGTTGAATCGATGCATCCAGCCCTCCAGACTGGATTTACTCTATCACACGCCATAGCCGTGCGAAACTGTGGAGCGGTTGCGTGGATCTTTTCTACTCGCGCGATACCGGCCTCCAGGAGATCGGGACCATGACCGCCGTGCGGCGCTTCGATCTCACCCCCCGCTTCGCCGAACATGGGAGTCCGGTTCCGGCCCGGCATGGCGGCGTCGCTCATCGGCATCGCTCCAGCCGAATTGACCGACCTCCGGGTGGCCTTCGAGGACCTGGGGACGGCGTATTGGGCACCAAATGGGGCAGCCGGGCGCGCGAGTTATCCTGCCGGCTGGCGGAATCTCCGGCCGCCGAAGAGCCGTTGCGGTTGCTGGCTGCCGCCCTGCCGTCACCGCCGGACAACCCGGACGCCGTGCAACGGGCCATCGGGGCCATGACGGCGGCGCATGGCGCGGTGGACCTGGAGTGGGTGGCCCGTCAGGCCAATCTCAGCCCGCCTCAATTTCGCCGCCGCTGTCTGGATACCAGCGGCCTGGCGCCCAACCGACGAGGATGGAGGCCGTTGCGACGAAAACCGCAGGATTTGGTCTATTTTTTCTATCGATTACTTCGTGATCAATGCGAGCTTGCCCAGGTAGTGATCATTGAGCGCGCGTTGAGCATCGGCGGCTTGATCTAGAGTGAATGTTCGGGCGACTTTGACTTCGAACGGACCGGCGTCGATAAGGCGGTTGACCTTGTCTAAGGGTGGCGGATTATATTCGCCGTTGTATATTTGGAGTTTAATGCCAGCACGTTCTTTGGGAACGGGTTGGACACCGGTGGGATAGGCGACGCGTCCACCCGTTCGTAGGGCGGCCAAAGATTTTTCAGCTGCTTCGCCACCCGTCGTTAGGAGCACGGCATCAAGACCGTTGGGCGCGAACTGGCGCGCGGCAGCGAGCACGTCTTCCTTATATCCATCCACAACCTTGTCCGCGCCAAGACCGCGCACAAAGGCAACACCATCATCGCCCGAGGCCACGGCCAGTACGCGCGCGCCCATCCGTTTGGCGAATTGCACGGCCAGGTGACCAATGCCGCCGCTGGCGCCAAAGATCAATAGGGACTCCCCATTTTTTAAGCCCAGCGTTGTATCAAGACCTGCAAGAGCCGTGACAGCATCAACGGCCATGGCAGCGGCTTGTGGCATGGTGAGTTTTCCCGGGATGAGCGCCAAACTGGTTTCTTTCACAGCAGCATACTCCGCATAAAATCCGCCCTTCGGATTCAGAAAGGAAATTCCGTAAACGCGGTCCCCTTTTTTAAACCGCCTCACTTGGGGTCCCACGGCCTCAACAGTGCCGGCGCCATCGGATCCCAATACAAGTGGAAACACGGGCTTGATATGGAACTCTTTCGCAAATCCGCCTTCCCGTTCAAAGGGATCCCAAACGCCGACGCCAGCGGCTTCCACATGAACCAACACTTCATCGGCGCCAACGTCCGGGATGGGAAGCTCCTGAGTTTCTAACGTTTCAATTCCACCAAACCGATCAATCGCCACAGCCTTCATGGTCTTACTGAGTGTTTGAGTCATCGAAGTCCTCCTTATCCAATAATAGGACCGATTCAACAGGCAAACGGTTACGAATCGGGCGGTCGGGCGCTTTCTCTCAGGTGCGACGCTGAGCGCACTGGTTCGCGCCAAACGTCTCTGAAGTTATCGCTGTGGACCGGTTGTGATCTTCGCCGCCAAAGCCAGGCGCGCAAACCTGTTTCGAATCCAGAACGGAACAGACATGGTCCTGACGTGACCGCCTTTGCCAATGAGATCAGCAAAGACCCAGTGCTCTTCGCGTTGTTTCAGATCCTGAACGGTGAGCGCGCCGCACCCAACTTCCGGCTGGGGGCACCAGCAGTTCAAGAAAGGCCATACCGACGCGCTACCACCATTCCGTAGACCGTGAGGTTGGGGCGAAGAGCGCTATACTGCCGGATCATTCCACCGCATTCGCCGCTGCGATGGTCAACTCCCGGCTGAGATTTCCGGTGAGCAGGTACACGCGGTCGGGTACGCTCCAGATCACCGTAACGCGCCCCACCACGCTGTTGTGCCATGTGGGGGGCTCCTGCAGCAGCGTGGCCGGGCCCGAGCGGAGGCTGATTTCCTCGATAGTCGTATTTTCCCGGAGGTGGCGATCGATCGGCGCCAGCCACGCCGGCACCGTCGCCATCCTTTGCGCCAGTCGCTGCGCCTCGTCCGGCCCCACCCCGAGCACCCGCAGGACCAGCGCCGAGTATGCCGGGAAATCGAAGCCTGAAGGTGCGGTCAGGGTCAGCGGCAGGCTCTGCACCATCGCGATGTCGGGCCATTCCGCAATCACGATCCCGCTGCTATGCAGGGCCAACTGCGCGCCGTCCCACTGCGGGGGCACGGTCTGGTCCATCACGCCGGCCTGGCGCAGGGCGAGTTGCAGATCGGCCGCCTTGACCACCATGCCGGCCGACAAGCCGAACGTGGTTGACAGGCGCGGCACGCCGGAGAGCACTCCGGAGCGCGGCAAACGCGGATCGTACTTCACTCGCCATCGGGCTTCACCCACGTCGCGGGCGGGTAGCGGCGGAATCGGGATGCCGATGAGGTTGATTTTCGGAGAGGGCACCCCCTCCGGCCACGGATTGACCCGGATGAACGCCACCTGCCTGACGGTCAGATACTGCCAGAACTGCTGGGCCAGCGCGCGCGCCCCCGGCAGCACCAGCACGGCGCCGAGGACGAGTGCCGCCGCCGTTACGGACATCAACCGGACTGACATCAACCGGGTGAGCCAGCCGCGCCAGGCCGCCCGAGGGGGAATCGATTCCATCCGCGCATGCAGACGAGTGAGCGCCGCGCCAGCATCGGGTTGCCAGCCGGCCGGCGGGTCCAGTAGCGCCGTTTGTTCCACCACCCATTGGCGCAATACCGATGGGCGCATTGGTTCCTGCTTAGGGTTCTCCATAACGATTTACGTACTCCTTTCGGAAAGCCAGTTCCGCGCGGGCCAGAAAAGTCCCCACCGAACCCGGGTTGAGGTTGAGTGCCCCAGCAAGTTCGGCCAGACTGAAACCCTCGCTCCGCAACACCAGCAGGGTGGCCTGCGCCGGCTTCATCGCCGCCAGCACCAGCCGTACCCGGCTCTGCTGTTCCAGGGTTTCGTAGGCGGGGCCCTCGGGGTCGCGGGTCGGTGTGGCCGCCAGGCTTTCGTAGTGCGTCCGTCTCTTCCGCGTCTTGAGGTTGTCGAGCGCCAGGCGCAGACCGGTGCGGTATAGCCAGCCCACCAGATTGTGGTCCGAGCGGGGCGGCTGGCGATGCAGTTTCCAGAATGCCTCGGCGGCCAGTTCTTCCGCCCATCCGGCATCGCCCACAACCCGGCGGATCACTCGCGCCAGGGCAGCGTAGTTGGCGGCGAAGAGCGCGTCGAAATCGCCGCCTTCACCGTTGAGGCTGGTCGTCACCGCCGGAACTTCAGAACGGGGAGTCACGCTGGTATAACGACGGCCGAAGGCAGAGTTTGACGCGATCGTCGGAAGCCGGTTCAAGGAGTCGTTCCTGCCAGTTCCTCGAATTGTGGCACGAAAAAGAACGCTGAACGGAGGCATAATGACAACAGTGAAGAGATCGTTGCGTATCTACGCGGATACGTCGGTGTTCGGGGGATGCTTCGACGACGAATTCACGGAGGATAGCGTTAGGCTCTTTGAAGAGGTCCGTGAAGGGCACTTCGTCCTGGTCGTTTCAAACCTGATATTCGACGAATTGGAACTCGCTCCGGATGAGGTGCGCGCCGTATTGGCCGGCTTACCCCCGGACCGAGTCGAGATCGTAAACACGACGCTGGAGGGGACGAAGGAGTGAATACCCTGCGTGGCTACAGGAGCCCTGGAATTCACTCGCCACGAGAGGTGGTGACATCATGAAGCCGAAAAAAACTTCGACTGTGTCCAGATGAAAGACGAAATTCAAGCGCGGCTACTGGGTGAGACCGTCGAGTTGGGAGATGAAGAGGCCGGACGAAGGCGGAATGAGCGCTTGTTGCGCGATCCTATCCTGGGACGCTTCTTGCGGGCGAAGGGGACCATCCGGCAGGAATCCGGCGAGCGTACTCCCGCCCCTTAAGGTTCCAGAACGTCTCTGGATCTATGGGCCGCCAACCGCAAAACCACCTCGATGGAGCCTGCAAGGTGCGCTCAAGTGCGCCGTGACCGGCCGAGCAGCGCCCGTTCCGTAGCCGGGTCCGCAGCGACCGACCTGGGAATTACCGAGTAGACATTGAGATTGGCCCGGCCGAAAACGCCGGGCGGTAGTCTGGGTAGTGGGCTACTTTCAAAGTAGCCCACTACCGAGGTCTGAGCATCGAGCTAATTGTCTTAGCGTGTGTGTTGTTACCGCCGGGGCTCTTTATCCCTGGCCTCTACTGTTTCCTGCCTCGAATCGGCAGCCGATTATCCAGCAGAACGGACTATCTCATCATCTCCGGCTTGGCCGAAGATGCCGGGCGCTCGTGGGATCGTTACCGCTTTCGCTCGGATCCTAGTCTCTGAACCTTGCCGGCCACTTGATGCGATCGCCATGCCAGCCTTGGCTGCCGATAATCCGTCTCCGGACCTCCCGGCAATTCACCCGGTTCTCACTTGCCACTTACGCGACAAGGGGCCTCTATTTAAAGCCTGCTCGATGCTCGGCACTATCGTATCGCGTCAGGGCTCCTGAAGCAACCTTCGATCCACCCGGTATGCAAACCTGTACAACGCCGACTCTTCATCGTGAAAGTAAACGACGAGTGGTTTGCGTCCAACCGCCATGGCACCGATCAAAGGCCCAACCGCTACTGGTCCCCGGTAAAACAGATGAAGCTCTTGAAACTGGGGTGCCTCCATGCAGTCACGCAGCCAGTTCCTGAACTCGCGGATCAGTTCGGGCCACCGTTCTGCAACCACGAGGCCAGGGTAGTGGTACGAGAGGATTCTTTCATCGGCCATTTCTCGGAGCGCAACATGAGACCTGCGAATCAGACCAGCGTCGATCGTGCCGTGGCCAATCGATATGAGCAGCGCTCCCGCTTGGGGACTGACTGCTTCCTCCATGGGTTTCCGGGATGGAGGCTGGTAGGCCGGAACCGTAACCATGAACCAGGTATCCGCTTCAAATATCGGTTCGGTTCCGGCGATGGCAATCGTCTCTGCAATCGCTTTGGGTAGACCTGTACCGCGTTCCTGCGCCAGGCCGAGTTCAACCAGATACCGAGCCAGCGAAGGATTACGCCAGCGAGTTCGTCCTTGCCTCGCTGCAGCGATCTCCAGATCCATCAACCCACCCGGGCTCTCGAACTCAATACGATCCTGAAATACGAAGATTTTGGTCGAAAGGCGGTCCCGATAATCGCGATGCGCCAGCGCGTTCACCAATATCTCTTGAAGCGCTTGCTGCGAGTAACGTCGCCGGTTCTGGGCGCCGCTCAAAAAGTCTTGGGTCTTGTCCGTCATCACGCTGGCTTCGGATTCGAGCACCCCCATCACCTTCTGAACCAGTCGTGGGATAGGCCCAAAAAACTCGTTGGACGAAAATACCGCGTCCGCGCGCGTCAAGCCCCGAAAACGAGTCAACGCAACAAAGGCTCCCGGCAGAAAATGCTGCGGTTCTTTGCCGATTAGTAGCATCGTAAAGCGATTTGGCGCCACGACGTCGCCACTTGGGCCTGCAATCCGCTTGGTCAGGGGAGGCGCGCTTCCAAACATCCGGGAACCTGGCTCCAGAAACTCGAGTGCTCCTCCAGCCGGCCTTTGCCCCTTCGAAATCTCCTCGAGAGCGAAGAAATCGATGTCGTCCAGAGTAGCGCCCGGACACGGCTGGTCCAGCCAATCGAGGTGAGCTTTTCTTTGAACCAGTTCCGAATGCTGAATGACTCTGGCATTCGTGACCTTATCTCCCTGGCGGACGACGATCTTCCCCTTAAAAGTATGCACCTCGCTACTGGCAGAGATCCACGCAACCAGTACCTGCTTGTCCGCGTCGAGCGAAACGGAATCGAACTGCGGTGAAATCGGCGGAGCCACCAGGCTGTGGCATAGCTCGAAGATCCTGTCTCGCAGTTTCCTGGAGACGCCACCGGAGATTCCGACTACCTTGGCGGTGCTGCTTCCATCCTCGTGCTTCACCTCCTCGACACCGCACGCTACAAATCCAATACCTGCACCTTCGTAATCGTTGGCAAAAGCCGCCAGCGTCTTGACGATCTTTTCCGGGTCTCCGCCCGCCTTCCAGTCCACCGAATTCGATTCTTCTCGCAGAATCCGTTGAAGTTCCTGGCCGGTCATATATCGGGGTTTACACTCCTGCCGCCACAACTCATTGTTCGATCATAAGCCTCGCTTTCGGCTCGGGCAACAGGCACCGGCGCGCCCACAGCCATTCAGTCGCATACCGGACAAGTGCGGACAGTCGCGGTCTGCCCCCTGCTCTACTCCGCCACCCGCACGGTAATCTTCGACCCCTCGGCGCCGCCGAAATAGACGCGCTGCGTGGCCTTCACGAAATCCGTCGAGAGCGCCTTCGGAATGTCCATGAACTTCTGCGGGTTCCGGTCCGTCAGCGGGAACCAACTGCTCTGGATCTGCACCATGATGCGGTGGCCCGCTCGGAACGTGTGGCCCACGTCGGGCAGGTTGAACGTGATCCGGTCCGGTTTCCCGGGTTCGAAAGGCACCGGCTTCTCGAAGCTCTTCCGGAACTTGCCGCGGAACGGCTCGCCGCGCACCAACTGCTGGTAGCCGCCCATTGTCGAAGGCGCCGGAGCCGCGGCAGGCGCGCCGCCCGCGGCCGCGGCCGGCGCCGGGCTGTTGTAATCCACCGCGTCGCCTGGGTACACATCGATCACCTTCACGTCGAAATCCGCATCCGTTCCGGTGGTCGAGACTTTCAGATCCACCACGATCGGCCCCCAGACGTGTACGTCGCCGTCCAGCACCGCCGATTTATAGACCAGCACGTCCGGACGCGCGGCGGCGAACCGCTGATCCTCGGTCATGTAACTGTTCAGCACGCGTGTGCCCAGCGCGCCGATGTACGGCACCGGTTTGTTGGGGTCGGCGAGGTATTCGTCGAAGGCCGTCTCCTCAGGCTGCCGCCAGGCCAGCTTCCCCTTGGCGTCGAGGTAGATGGACACTGGTTTGGCCGCGGCCGGCGGCCACGTGTCGAACTTGCGCCACTGGTTGATGCCGGTCTGGAACACGTAAGCCTTCGGAAACTTGCCATCGCCGCGGCCTTTCAGATAATAAAGGAAAAATGGCAGCTCGATTTTTTCCCGGTAGTAAAGCGCCGTCTTCGACCCGAAGTTGACGTTGCCCAACCGGTCGCCATCGCCGCGCGCGAAGCCGCCGTGGTTCCACGGCCCCATCACCAGCATGTCCACGGCGGGTGGGTTGTGGCTCTCCATGAACTCGTGCTGGCGCAGCAGGCCCTGCGGGTCTTCGGTATCGTACCAGCCGCCCACCAGCATTACGGCGGGCTTGATGTTTTTGAGGTGTTTCCAGATGGCGCGCGATTGCCAGACTTCGTCGTAAGTGGTGTGGTCGAGATTCAGGTTCCACAGCGGCTGCTTGTGCTTGAAGTACTTCTCGTCGGCGTTGGCCAGCGAGCCCAGTTCCAGATAGAAGTCGTAGCCATCCGGCGTGCCGAACTGGAAGGGCGTGGCGGCCGGCGGCGGCGCCGGGTCACCCTCGCGCAGGCGAAAGCCCTGGTAGAAATTGAAGCGGTGGGCCAGCATAAACGCGCCGTTGTGATACGAATCGTCGCCCATGTAGTAGTCGGTCACCGGCGCCTGCGGAGCCACGGCTACCAGCGCCGGATGCGCGTCAATCATCCCCGCCGTGGCATAGAAGCCGGGCTGCGAAATACCGTACATCCCCACCTTGCCCGCGTTGCCCGCCACGTTCTTGACCAGCCAGTCGACGGTGTCGTAGGTGTCGGTGCTTTCGTCGGTATCCTTGGGGCCGTTCTTCACCGGCTTGTGCGGCCTAATCACCACGTAATCGCCCTCGCTCATGAAGCGGCCGCGGATATCCTGATAGACGAAGATGAACTTCTCGCGCGCGAAGAGTTCCGAAGGCCCCAGTGTGGCGCGGTACTGGTCGATGCCGTAGGGCGCCACGTTGTAACCGGTGCGCTGTAGCATGATCGGGTAAGTTTTGGAATCCGTAACAACGTCCTTCGGCACGTAGACGGATGTGAAGAGCTTGACGCCATCCCGCATCGGAATGCGGTATTCGAACTTGGTATAGTTCTCGCGGACGAACTCGCGGCCCGGGCCGGCTGCAGGTCCGGCGGCAGGTGCGGCAGCGGCAGGTAGGGCAGTAGCAGGCGCGGCGCTCGCAGCGGCACCCCGGCCCTGGGCCCGGACGAGACAGGGGATAAGCAATAGAAATACGACTGAGTTGCGCATGGTGGATTGAGTCGATTCTAGCGTAAGCCACCACGCGCGTCAGGGGGTTCGGCCAAAGTTTGGCCGAGTCTGGACCGAAACAAAGTACTTAACTGACAAATCCGGCCAAACTTTGGCCAGCTCCGGAAGAAGCCGTAAGCGACCAGCTATCAGCTTTCAGCCTGACCCGCCCTGCGGAGGGCTCTCCTGCGTCTAGAGCTGACGGCCGACGGCTGATTGCCGACCGCTGATTGCCGACCGCTGGAACGCTCACGAACGCCCGCGTGCCGGACGTTTGCTTGTGCCCGGTACCGATCGCTGTCTCGCCATCCCTGTTCAATTGCGGCTGCGCCCCGCTGTGGTAGAATCGCTGCGGAGGAACAGCCGGAAATGCGAGGTGATGGGGATGCTTACCGAGTTCGGCCCTAAGTCCGGGAATAAGATCGCCACTGTTTTCGTTCATGGTTTCACCGGGGACGCGGTGGGAACCTGGACGGGAGTTCCAAAGTTCCTGCAAGCCGACCCCAGGCTTGCCGGGTTCGATTTTTTGGGTTTCGGCTACCCAACCACGAAGTCGTACGATTTAGTCGGATTTTGGTCCGCCGATCCCCGAATTCAGGAGATCGCCCTGGCCCTGAGCACCGAGATGAGTTCGGGCCGGATGGCGCAGTACGAGGGCGTTGCCCTGGTCGCTCACAGCATGGGCGGACTGGTGGCGCAACTGGCGCTGGTGAACGATGAGACCCTGCGCAAGCGCACCACACACCTGGCTCTGTTCGGCACGCCCAGCGCCGGCTTGCGCAAGGCCGGGTTACTCTCATTTTGGAAGCGGCAGATCGCGAATATGGACGCGGCCGGCCCGTTCATCAAAGATCTGCGGGCGCGCTGGAATGCGCTCGGCCTGGATCATCCGGCGTTCCGATTCATGGCCGTGGCCGGAGAACTCGACCAGTTCGTTCCCCCGGAATCGTCATTGCTGCCGTTCCCCGAGTCTTCGCGCCGCGTGATTCCCGGAAATCACCTCACCATGATCCAGGCGTCCCGTGCAGACGATCCGGCAGTCAGGCTACTCACCGACTTCTTTACCGCCGGCGCCGCGCCCGCGGGCGCCCGCGCTGCTTCCCGTTTGGCTCTGGAATCGCGGCAGTTCACCAGGGTAATCGATTCGCTGGGGGGCGACCCTAAGTCGCTGGATGCGGCGGCCGCGGTGGACCTGGCCATCGCGCTCGACGGCATGGGACGGCGCGGCGAAGCCATCGCGGCACTGGCTCCGTTTGAAAAGACCGACACGGACGCCATGGGCACTCTCGCCGGGCGCCTGAAGCGCACCTGGCTGGCATCCCGCCACCGGGCGGATGCGGAGAGGGCGCTAGAGCTTTACCAGAAGGCGTATGGTATTGCGGTCTCAAAAACGCCCCCGGATCACGAGCAGGCTTACTACCACGGGATCAACATTGCTTTCCTGGAATTGGCCTACGGCGGCGACATTGGCGCCGCCCAGGAGATGGCCGGCAAGACGCTGGAGCACTGTGAAGCGGCCCGGCGCGCACCGGGCGGGGAGCACTGGCGGCTGGCCACCGAAGGTGACGCCCTGATCATTCTCGGCCGCGTGGACGAAGGCATTCGGCAGCACGAACTGGCGATGCAGAACCTGTACAGGGTGAGGCCATGGCAGGCCCTGTCGATTGAGGAACAGTCGCTCCGTATCGCCGACCTGTGCGGCATTGAGGATGCAGCGCTACGCAGACTGGCGGAGGTCTACCAGCCGCCACCCGCAACTGCAAGCGCGTGACGGGCCTCTCCTACCCGGTTTGGTCCCGGGATACGTTCCGGACCCGCATCGCGCCGCGAAGTGAAACGGCAGATCTGCTTCTCGACGCCGAATGCGGCCCCGGTCCGGGCGCCGGCCAGTACCGTCTGTTTCCAGGAGCGCTGTTCCTTCTTTGGACCGGCGCCATCGGCGGGCCGGGTGCATCCGGCGGAGCGGAACCGGTGGCGGCTGCGCTCGAAATGTTACATAACTGGAGCCTGGTGCATGACGACGTTCTGGACGGACACGCGCTGCGCCGCGGACAACCCACCCTGCTCGGCGCCCGCGGCCACAACATCGCCGTACTCGCCGGCGACGCGCTGGTGGCGCGTGCCATGCAGACTCTGGGCGGGTTGGAGGCGGGGCGTCTTCCCGGAGTCATCGCGCGGCTGGCGAACGCGGCTGCCAGCATGGTTGCAGGACAGATGAACGACGAACCCGATGTCTGGGCGCGGGTAGAGAGCCGGGAGCAACATTGGCTCCGGGTGTGCTTTCAGAAACTGGCGCTCGGAAATGTATCGTCCTCGCTCGCCGCGTTCTGGTGCGGCCGCGCGGATCTGGAAGACACCGTCCGCAGTACCATGGATGAATTCTCGGTGGTGTCGCAGATCATCAACGACTTCGGCGATGTGCTGAACTTCGCCGGCTACCACGAGATCGGCGTATCGGGCCGGCCTCGGGCCGAAGAGTCGTCCCGCAAGCCTACTTTGCCGCTGATCTGGGCGGGAGTGGATGCCTGGGATCGGATCGACGCCATCGGCCCGCTTTACGAGCGCGCTAAACGGGAGATCGCCTGCCGTAAGAGGGCGGCCCTGAACGAACTCAGCCGGCTTCCTCTCGATCGCGATTTTATGACCATCCTGACCGATTTCTTTACCCGGCCTTCGCTACCGGAGCTCGGGTAGATCCATGACGTCGCCGTGGCAAGACCGCCTTTTCGCCGAGAGCCGGGAGTGGCTCATCGAATCCTTGTGCGACCAGGATATCGAGCGCGTCGTCCCCGAGGGCGATCCCATCCGCGTCTGGTGGGACGATACTTCCGCGAACCGAACCGCGCGGCTGCTGGAAATCGTCTCCGGCGCCACCGACACACTCACCTGGCTGGCGCTGGTCGACGCTGCCCGGGCCCGGCAGGCAGCGCCTTCCGGCCTGGAAGGATTGTTTACAGAAGCGCTCTCCGCCGCCGCCCGATCGGGCCGCATGATGAGCTACCCCCAGCCGTTTCACGCCTTCCTCTCTTACTCGCATCGTGACATGGACCGGGCCCTGGCGGTGGTGGAGATTCTTGCCGAACAGGGACTCCGCGTGTTTCAGGATGTGCGCGACATCCGCGCCGGGGAGAGCATACTGGGCACACTGCATGCCGCCATGACTCGCGCGCCTCGGGCCATTCTGCTGGTCACGGACCAGTATGCGCACTCGGTCTGGGCGCACCGCGAGTTATCGCTGCTCCGGAACCGGCACAGCCAAGGTGAACTATCGCTGTTTCCCGTGCTGCTCGACGATGTTCCGCTGCCCCCTCTGATTGAAGACACTTTCACCATCGATCTGCGGGGTTTTCGTGGTGCCGAGGATGGGAGCTGGGCGAGGGAGCGGCTGGCGAAGCTGATCGACGCCTGTAAAACGAGGTGATTCATGGATCGCAAGTTCACAGTGTATTTAAGCCATAGCTGGCAGCCGCGCGACGTCGAGTTGAACGTGTGGGTTTGGGAGCATCTTGCCGAACGATGCGATTTGCTGGTGGATAAGCCGGACTCGCAGGTGGAGAATCCTCCTTACTATGTCAACCGGCTGGAAGAGATTATGCGCCGCAGCGACATCTTCGTGGCTATTCTGACCTTCCGGCCGAATTCCAATGCCACGTCCAAGGGCGATCACGCGGTGCAATGCTCACCGGGCAGTCTGTTCGAGATCCGGCTGGCCGAGCGCGCTCACCGGCCGCGGCTGGTCCTCTATGAACGCACCACCCGTTTCCAACGTTCGTCCATCGATTGGCCCGGCGCGAAATACATTCCATTCGACCGCGGAGCGCAGTCGCTTCCCGAGGCCCTGGACAGCATCGAGGGGGATATCGAAAGGTGGCTCGAATGGGTGGATCGCCGCCGGAAACCGCGTTTTCTCGAAACCTCGGACCGTTCGGTTACCCTGCTCCCCCAGTCGGCCGACTCAACCATGGTCGATCAACTCAGGGTCGCGCTTCGGGAGGCTCTTTTCCCGACCGTCGAGCCAATCGAGGTCCAGGCGCGCACGGATGCCGAATTGATTCACCAGATGCGGAACGCGGGCCTGGTGATCGCGGACGTGACCGCGGAGGGAACCCGCGAGCTATATGCCATCGCCCACGCGCTATTCCTGCCCGCGATACGCCTGGCGCCGGATAAGAGTTCGCCGTTGCCGTGGATTCTCGAGGGCCACCCGGGCGGGTACCAACACGACATTGTCGCCATCTCGGGCGGCCCACCATGGCCTCTTGAAGTGACCGCGCGCGCCAACGCGATTTTCCGGGTGACCGAACCGCTTGGATTGGAGGCCGGCCGCAAGTACATCAAGTCGCGCCGTTACAAAGGAGCCTATGTGTTTCTAAGTCACAATCTGCGGCCCGAAAAACGTGAGTTCCTCGATCTGTTGATTCAATCGTTGCGGGACGAGCAGATCGAATTCTTCGAATACTACCGGGTCAATAAAGCGGGCATCGAGTGGCGGCCCAAGTTGGAAGAGGCGCTCGGGAAAACCACGCTCTTCGCCGGGTTACTGGCCGACGGCTATGAAGATTCCGACGTCTGCCTCGACGAATGGAAGGCGGCGACGGACCGGAACGTCCCGATCCTGTCATTTCTGGTGAATGGGCGGACCTCGCGAACGAATCTGATTAGAAAGATCACCCAGACACTCGACTCGG
This sequence comes from Candidatus Acidiferrales bacterium, assembly GCA_035570275.1. GTDB lineage: Bacteria > Acidobacteriota > Terriglobia > Bryobacterales > Bryobacteraceae > DATMNI01. Next base: position 22,676 of record DATMNI010000297.1, read on the forward strand.
ACAATCCCGCGGTGAACGCGAAGGAGGTTTTTGATCAGATCAAGGCCGCGGTGACACAGCCATTGTGATCTGCAAGTCCGGCAGGCAGGCACGGTATGCCGTTTCCGCCGGAGTGGGAGCCTGTGATAGACTTCGGCCCGGTGACCATGCAGAACGAAACGAACCATCTAAGCCGAAGGGCATTGCTCAAGCTGGCGGGGATTGCGGCGGCTTCCGTCGCGGGCGTTGGGAACGCGGAAGGCCCGGCACCAACGGGGTCTCTCTTCGACGGTAAGACGCTCGATGGATGGATTCAAATCGAGAACGGCGCTACCTCGCTGCCCGGCGGCGACATTACCGATCCGGCGATCTTTGCCGGCAAGCTGACCAATGGGCCGGACGCAATTTCCGTATTTCTACGCGACCGGGTGCAGGACCCGGTGAAGGCGGATCTGGCCGCATATTCCGCCTCGAGTGCGAATGCCAAGGCCGTAATATCCGCCCTGGTGAAGGATCTGAACCAGGTAATCTCCGGGCCGTCGATCTATGACAAAGCACGTTTCGGCAATATCGCGCTGCGGCCCGAGACCGAGCAGTTGCTCCGGCAGAATCCGCGCGGCCAGCAACTGGCGCGGCTGAACAGGCTATTGCTGGAAGATGCTTATCCCGGGGAGTTGGCGAAGAGCTCTACAACCGGCTGGGTGGTGAAGGATGGCGCAATGGCCAGCACGGGAACCGGGCGCGGGGTGATCTACACGGCCAAGGACTACGGCCGCTTCCGGCTGATGTTTACGATGAGGCATATCTCGGGCAATCCGGACCATCAGGCCTGCGTTCTGATCTTTTGCAGCCGCCCGCCGACCGGGGAGAAGCCTCTGGACGCGCTCGGCGGGGTTCAGTTTCAGGTTCCCAACGGTGGACATTGGGATTACCGGCCCGGCATGAATAACTCCGGAATTAGCACCAGTGGCGGGCAGGAGTTTACGCCGGTGACCAAGACTCACTTCGACATCCACGCGTGGAGCCGGGTGGAGATACTGGCGGACGCCGCCAAAGGAACGGCTCGCATGGCTGTGGCGCAGCCGCCTGGAAACACGGCCGTTGAGGTGCTTGATTTCAAGGACGCCACAGCCGGCAAGGTGGGGCCGGTTGCCTGGCAGATGCACAACGCAGGTTTGTTGGATGAGTACAAGGATGTCGCCATTGAGCTGGAGCCGAAGGACGACAACCTGATCACGGTGAACTGAGCCGTCCTCGGCGCAACTAACCCCCTCACTAGCCCCCACTAACGCAAGTTTCGAACGATCGCCTGTATGTGCACCTTGGCGCCATCGACATGCACGAAATCGGTATTGGTTTCATCGAAAATCAGCGCCAGGTCGGTTCCCGCCAGCACGATTGCATCGACCGGCAGTTCGCGGGCGATTCTTGACAGAGTGGCCCTCCCTTCAGTTCCGCCATCGACGGTCTGCATGTATGCCTGGTGAATGGCCTCCACTTGAGCGGGTATAACCACTTCGACTCCTTCGAGCATGCCGAACATGCGCGATTCTACCACGAAACGCGTGCCGAACAACGCTACCCGCCGATACCCACGCGACCGGATCTCCGCCCCCACTTCCTCGATGATGTTCACCAACGGAAGCGCCGAAATCTTCTGGAGTTCGCGGATACAAATATGCGGTGTGATGGCCGAGATGGCCGCCACTTCCGCTCCGCCGTGCGCCAGCCGCTCGATCAACCGTGCAAAATAATCAGCCAACCCAATGCGGTCCCCGCGCTCGACATGTCCCAATGCGCGGGCCATATCCGCGTGGACAATCAACATCTCGCCCGCTTCAGCCTTGGCCAGCTCCCGGTAGTAGTGAACCGTTGCGCCGGGGCCAAGCCCGCCGATCAATCCAAGATTCTTCATGTTTTCAATTCTCGCAAGCGCATCGATCTTGCGGATGTTGCCGCGCTCCGCCAAGCTGCAGACAAGGACGGCAAAGGCTCCTGGCAACTCGTGCCGGTGCTGACCGACGGCTGCGGCTACCAGTGATGCTTTGGTCGCGGGCTTCAGGCCCGTAAGCGCACCAGCAGCACGCGCGTGGTAGACTCATGCCGCCAAAAGACCAGTTCGCCGAAATCCTTGTCGGCCGTGATCAGGACCCTGGCACCGTCCCGGCTTTGGCTCAGCACGGCCTCATCAACGATCCCAGGGGATAGTACCGCGATGTAACGCACGCCCCGATGTAACCCACGTCAGGGCCGTCCTCGCGAAGACGCTCGACGATTTGCCGGTCAACGCCTCCATCGGCCAAAAATCTCACTTGGGAGTAAGCTCAACCGGTAGTCCACATCGGCACGCAGAGCCTGAGCCGCGAAGACGAGAGCCGCTCGAATTGCTTTCTCGGTTAAGCCGGGATGCGCATCCAGAATCTCTTCCATTGTTTCTCCGGCTCCCAGTTTGTCCAGGATCAGTTCGATTGTGATCCGCGTTCCAGCGATGACAGGCTCCCCCATCATCACCTCCGGATTGGACACAACCAGTTCCTGGTATTCTCGCATGTGAGTGTACTTTTTAACAGCGTACCACAACCTAGGCGAAACACTACTACTTGCAGTGCAGAGCTGACAGTTTTACAGTCGAAATGAGCGGCAGTGGAACCACGCCGAAAGGAACGACCATGGCCATCGAAGAAGTGCCGGAATCCGGCGGAGACCCGGAACCGGAGCCCGGCGCGGCGATCAATCCCGAAGAGCGGAAACAGAAGTTGGCGGAAGAAGCGGCCGACTTCATCACCAGTCAGGTCCTCGATAAGGGCGCGACCTTTTTTGGGGGTTGACGTTTCGCGGGTGAGCTTTGGCGGGTGAGCTTTGGCGGAGTTTTTGGAAATAAGCCATCCTACTTTCCCGCGCCGTAGATCACCCGCAGCACGCTGCGGACGTACTGCTCGTCGGTGAGACCTTCGACGGCAGTCTCGGGGAATTGCACCAGGCTCTGGAAATACGCCGCCAGGTCGCCGAAGAGATCGATGCGGGCGCGCGGGTCGTAGCGTTCACGACCTGCAAGGGCGCGGCAGGCCAGGGCCACGGCTTCGGGGCTGGCCTGGCTGCGGAGGCGGGCGGCCAGATGAGGCCAGGCCTGGAGCGAGTTGTACCTGGCGCCGGCGATCAGGTCGAGATCGGGCGCGGTCCACCTGGCCTCGCGGGCCACGATGGTGTTGGCGGCCAGGTCGCCCAGGCGCTGGCCGTAGCGGCTCAGGAAACACACAATGCCGCCCACCAGGTAGAGCAGCGGCAGCGCATCCACCAGGCGGAGCAGGTTGCGCAGGACGATTTGCGGCAGGTGGAGGCGAAGGCCGCGGGCATCGATCACGCGCAGGCCGAGCATGCGCTTGCCGATGGTCTGGCCGCGCCAGCGCCACTCCAGCACGATGCCGTAACCGACCGAGACGGCGAAGTACCCGCCCACGGTAATCGCGCCGACGATGTCGCGGCCGAAAACACCGGCAAGCGCGGCGATTTTGCCGATGCCGTACAGCAGGCAGCCGATGGCGGTGGCGTCCACGGCCCAGGCCAGCGCGCGCGTAACCGGAGTTGCCAACTCGAACGAGAAGACTACGCCCTCCGGCGTTTCGATGCTCAGCGAGGATGCTCGGGGCTGGAGCCCAGGGGCCGGGGGCTGGGGGCCAGAGGCCGGGTACCAGGGGGCGCTCATTCCCGCCCCGCCCAACCGAGGAAGAGGCCGAGCGCCGCCAGTTCGCAGACGCCGACGGAAATCTTGAGCGCGTAAGGAATCACGGGCTGGTGGTATTGCGAAACGAAAGCCTCCAGAACGCCGGCCCAGATCAACAGCGCGGCGGCGCCGGCGGCGATGCTGAACAGGTCCGTGGCCACGGCGCGAAGGCGGTCAGCGCGCGTGGTCTGGCCGCCCCACCCGATCATGGCGCCCGCCAGGATGAACCCGCATTGGCCGCCCAAAAGGATGGCGGGAATTTCAATGGAACCGTGCGGCAGCAGCCAGCCCGCCAGAAAAACAGCCTGGCCCGCGGCCATATAATCGGCTGCCACAGCGCCCAGAATGACGCCGTTATAGAACAGTAAAATCAACGTCCCGGCGCCCCAGGTGATGCCGGCTGCCAGCGTCAGCATGGTCACCTGGATGTTGTTGGTCATCAGCTCGGCCGAGAAGGTAGCCTTCTTGCCGCGCAGCCGGTCGGCACGGGCGCGGGCGTTGCTCTCTTCCTCGTGGACGCGCTCGGCCGGCGAGCCCATCAGCCCGCCGAACGGCATGAGGACCGCCTTCGAAGCCGGGTCCGTGCGGATGGCGAACCAGCCGAAGGCGCAGCCCAGCAGGGTGACGCCGAGCGACAGGCCGAACCCGCCCAGGTGGCGGCGAAAGGCGCGGGGAAAGGCGAAGATCAGGCTGCGCCAGCGGATGCGCAGCGGGGCGCGGGTTTCGTGGATCTCGCTGTAGGCGCGGCCCACCAGGGATTGCAGCATGGCGCGCAGGCCGGGTTCGGTGGCGAATGTATCGAGGCGCGCCAGATCGGCCGAGCAGCGTTCGTAGAGATAGTGCAGGCGCTGAATCTCCGCCAGCGGCAGGCGGCGCCCGGGTTCGGACTCCAGCCTGGCAAGAACGTTCTGCAACTCGTCCCAGTAGGCGCGTTCGGCGGTGACGAAGCGGCGGAGGTCGATGATCATAGGGCTGCGCTCTCGATGACATGGTTGTGGGGCAGATTGGCAATCTGCGGCGGATTGTTAATCCGCCTGCCGGCAGCGCACATAACCCCGGCAGGCGGATTAACAATCCGCCGCAGGTTCGCAACCTGCCCCACAAACCTCACAGGGCCTGCCTCCGTTTGACGTCGAGATATTGCGACGTCACCTGGGCCTTGATGCGCGCCGGGTCGACGATCGACATTCTGACGCCGTGGTTCTGCAGCGCGATTTGCAGTTCCCGCATCCGGTTCGAAACCAGTTGACCGGCGAGGCCGGCGTAGAGCGAGTCGAGATCGGCGGGCGGCTCGCCGGTGAAGAGCGGCTGCAGGCCGGGCGGGTGCATCACGTTGACCAGCACCAGGTGGCGGCGGGCCAGCATGCTTACATCGTGCTGGAAAGTTTCGGCCAGCAGCGCGTCATCCAGCGAGGTGAAGAAAACCAGCAGCGAGCGGCGGCGCAGGTTCAACTGCAGGCTGGTGAAGACCTCGCGGAAATCGGGGCTCACGCGCTGGGGCTGCAGGTTGTAGATGGTTTCGCGGCAGAGGCGAAAATGGTCCATGCCATTGCGGGCACGGACGAAGCGGTTGGTGCGGTCGCTGAAGGTCACCAGGCCGAAGCGGTCGTGCTGGCTCTGCGCCACCAGGGCCAGGTGCAGCGCGGCATCTACGTAGGCCTCAAGAATAGGCTCGCGGCCGGAGAGGCGCGACGCATCGACCACGGCGTAAATCTCCTGGGCGTTCTCCACGCGGTATAGTTTCACCGTGGGGAAGCCGCGGCGCGCGGTGGCTTTCCAACTGACGTCCTCGAAGCTGTCGCCGGGCATGTAGTGGCGCAGGTTGTCGAACTCGCGGCCCTTGCCCACCTGGCGGTGCAGGCGGACGCCGAGATCGGCGGTGCGCAGGAAGAGCGCGGCGGTGGCGCGGTCGCGGAGGTTGGGGTAGACGCGGAGGGTGCAATCGAGCGGTAGGGTGGCGCGCGCGCGCCAAAGGCCCAGCGGGGATGGGGATTCCAGGAAGAGCGGCGTGAAGGGGTGGTCGCCGCGAGTTGGGACGGTGACGGGGTAAGCGAGGACCCCGGTGCCGGGGAGGGCTTCGAAAGGCATGGGTTGGGCTGGGGGCCTGCACCATAGTGTCCCCGAGAGAATAGTGCGCGAGGAGTTTAGCAGGGTGATGAGTACGGTGGCGGGGACGTTCTTGGTGAGGCGCAGCACTTGGGGTGCGCGGGCTTCGATGGATTGGATCCGGCGCTGGGCGAGTGCGGCATCGATTAATGCGGCTGCCGCCGTGGCCACCAGGATCGCGAGACAGACCGGGGCCGCAGGAGGCACGAAACCGGCGATGGTGGCGGCGGGGACCGCAATCACGGCAGCGGCAAGCAGAAGGCGATTGGCAGGGACCATCATCTTGTGTGGGGCAGGTTGCTAACCTGCGGCGGATTGGCAATCCGCCTGTCGCAAGTTGCGGGCGAGGCCGCGCAGGAGGGCTGGCTCGCTGCCGCATCGCCCTGGCGGATTAACAATCCGCCGCAGGTTAACAACCTGCCCCACAAAGGTTTCTGCACCACAAGGGATTCAAGCATCATCGGGGCACCGGGACCTCATGAAGGATACGGTCCAGCACCGCGGCGGGGCGCACCCCTTCCAGTTCCGATTCGGGGCGCAGCAGCAGGCGGTGTTCCAACACGGGCACGGCGACGGCGCGGACATCGTCGGGGCTGACGAAATCGCGCTGGTTCAGCGCGGCCCAGGCGCGGGAGGCGCGCAGCAAAGCCTGGGTGCCGCGCGGACCTGCGCCCACCAGAATGGCATCATCAGTGCGGGTGCGGCGGACCACCTGCACCACGTACTCCACCAGTTGATCGCTCAGCGTCACCAGGCCGAGCGCGCCACGCAGTTCGGCCAGATCGGCTTCCGTCAGGCAGGGGGTGACCTCGCCACGCAGCAGCACGGCTTCGGGGGCCTGGTCGTTCAGGCTGCGGTGGGCCAGCGAAAGCTCCTCTTCGGCAGCGGGCCAGCCCATCGAGATCTTGAGCATGAAGCGATCCTTCTGGGCTTCGGGCAGCGGGTAGGTGCCTTCGGATTCGATGGGGTTCTGGGTGGCGAAGACGGTGAAGTTGGGTGAAAGGCGGTGGGTTTCGCGGTCGATGGTGACGGTGCGCTCCTGCATGGCTTCGAGCAGGGCCGATTGGGTCTTGGCGGGCGCGCGATTGATTTCGTCGCCCAGAAGGAACGTGGTGAAGATGGGGCCTTTCACCAGCGAGAATTCGTGGCGCTGGAGGTTGAAGATATTGTTGCCGGTGATATCCGCGGGCATCAGGTCGGGGGTGAACTGGATGCGCTTGAAATCGCTGCCCAGTACCGCCGCCAGCGTGCGGGCCAGCAGAGTTTTGCCAAGGCCGGGGACGCCTTCGATGAGGGCGTGCTGATTGGCGAGCACCACCACCAGGGAGAAGCGGATGGCCTCGTCCTGGCCGATGATCACCTGGCGGATGCCGGCGGTGACATTAGCGATGGTGGAATGGAATTGGTCGAGGGTCACTGCGGTCCTTTCAAGGCAGATGCCGGATGCCGGTGGCCGGTGGCCAGTTGCCGGTGGCCGGTGAACGGAGCACAGCCTGGAGTTCGCGCGCGGCGTCCAGAGGGCGGGCGGCGGAATGGCGGAGGATTTCTTCGGCCTGGCTGGCGCGGGCGGGTGTAACTTCCGGGCGGTGGGCGGTGGTCCACTCGCGCCAGCAGATGGAGGCGACCTCGTGCGCCGGAATATGGCGGCGCAGCAGGGTGAGCAAGCCCGAAAGCGAGGTTCGGCCCGTAAGGTGATGGCGGGGCAGAACGGACTGGTTGGCGGCGGGCGGCGGAAACACGGAGGCGTTTTTCCAGAGAAAGAGCGCGGCGCAGAGCCCCAGTCCAAGGGCCATGCCCATGAGGTGGAAGCGGCGGGCCAGGCCGACCACGCTGCCTGTTTCGGAAATGCCAAGGTGCGGCTCATCGAAGAGGATGCGGCGGTTGGGGCCGATGGCCGCGGAAACCAGTTGGAGACGGTCGCCGGCGGCGGTGGATTCGTTGTTGAAGTCGTCGCTGTTGGCCAGCAGGACCACGCTGCCCTTGCCGAATGGCCGCTCCATAGCGAACAGTTTGGCGCCGATCGATTCCAAGACTTTCCAGTCCTTTGCCTCAGCGAAGTACAGGTACGGATGCTTCCGGCGGGGGTCGAGGCCGAAGCTCACCTGCCACATGGCGGCCAGAGCATCGGCCCGAGGAAAATCGCGCTCGGGGTCCCATTGCAGCGCGGCCACTACGCGGTTACCGCGGGCTGCCAATTTCCCGATGCTGTTGAGGTAGGGCGAGGGGTCCTTGGCGAAGCTCTCCGGGTCGAGGCCCAGCAGGAGCAGCGTGGTCCGATCATCGGACAGAAAGTCGGCCGGCAGAAAGCCGTCCGACAGAAAATCCAGGGGCAGATAACTGCGTTCGGCGGAGACGCCGGGGATGCCGGCCAGGCTGTCGAACAGCAGTTTGGCGCCTTTGGGATCGGCTCGCAGGCTGGAGTATTCGGGGTAGACATCGCCGGTGGCGAATTCGACGCCGAAGAGGTGGATCACCGCGGCGGCGAAGCCAACGGCAAGCAGAATGGCGAGGGCTTTGGACTTCATGCGGCCGCCTCATTAGGCGGAAGAAGCGTGCCCTTCATGTGCTGCACTCGGCCGCGGAACGCGTCGACATCTTCCGCCGCTACGGCGTGCAGGCCGTACCAGGCGCGCTCGAAAGCGATCATGTTGGCGGCGAAGAGGCCGCGCGCTTCTGGAAAGGTGCGAGCTTTGCGACTGAGTTCCAGTTCGTATTCGCGATTGGTTTTGCCGGCGTGAATGGTGACCCACTGCGTGCGGCCCAGCCAGGCGAGGTTGGCCAGATAAAATGCCCGCAGCGCCAGGCGGAAGTTCTGTTCATTGAGGCAGCGGGCAGCCATTTCGAGCCACTGCTCTTCGGGCAGGCGGTCTGGGGTGAGATCTTCCTTATCGAGAGGAACGGCGACCGCGGGTGCACGATCCGGCGCCGCCTTAGCGCGGTGGGCGCGCCGCTTCTGCCAGGCGAGCCACAGGCCGGCGGCCATCAGCAGGCCGATCAGCAGGTAGATGCTCAAGTGCAGCGCGGTAACCGGGGCAGCTCCGGCGGCGGGTTCGGGCGCGCCGCCGAACTGGCGCAGCAGCCATTTGAAGAAGCCGCCGAGAGCTTTGCGGAGGCTGCGGCCGCCACGCTGCAAACTGGCCATGGCACGGTCCGTGGCGTCCACGATCCAGGACTCGTTTTTAGACGAGGCCGCCCGATCGCCTGGCAGCCGCCAATCATATTCGTGGGCCTGGACGGTCTGCTTGATGGCCTGGTCGAGTTGCTGGGGCGACACGGCGGCGCCGCCAGACACAGCAGCGCGGACGGGCAGGGCGATCAGGAAGAGCAGGGCGGCGGCCAGGGCAACCGCTCCCTTACGGTCGAGCGACAAGTCGCGGCTGTGACTCGCGCGGCTCTGACTTCGAATGCGGCGCAGGCCGGCGCGCACATCCTCGCCGGTCTCCGCCGACTCGGCGCGGAAGCAGCCTACACAATACACGGCCTGCACAAACGGATCAAGGGCCAGCCAGGAGACCGCCAGCACCAGGAACGGGAACAGCGGATTGGTGACGAAGTTCATGCCGCTGCGGCTGAAGTCGGTTTCGATGCCGGTCACGATCCGAAAGAGTTGCGGCAGGGCGGCCAGCACCAGCGTAAAATTGATGGCCACCAGAAGCTGCAGGAAGAGCAGAATGGGAAGGACGGTCCAGTTTTCCCGCTTGGACGACGCGGCGATTTGGCGCGAGCGCGAGCGCAGTTGCCAGGGGTCGAGCTCGCCACGGTCGGCCAGTACGGCCGCGATCCGGTAGAAGGCCACGGTATCGGCGGCCGTAAACAGGATCAGACCGGACAGCGGCAGGACGTAGAGTTTGGTGGCGCCGAACCACGCCTGGGCGGTGATGAGGCGGTAGAGGCGGTGCGGCGTCCAAGGCGAATCGGCGGCGCCGCTGAGTTGCCGCCGCAAGCGGCCCGCGAACACGGAGCGCCAGCAGTTCATCCAGAGCAGCAGCACAGCCAGCACGCAGGCGGATTCTGCCACGGTGGATGCCGGAACCCGCGGCCGTGTCACCTGGTTGCGGAAGAGCAGCAGGGCCAGGGCCAGGGGCGCTGCGCCTACCCAGTGGCAGAGCAGGGTGGCGAGCGGGGCTTGGCGGAGCAGACGGACGGCATCGTCTGGAACGGATGCCGGTGGCCGGTGGCCGGTGGCCGGTGGCTGGAGAGCGCGGGTCAGCGGGTCTGCCATGAGGAATGCTCCGCGCGCTCGATGAAGAAACTGACGGATTGGCCGGCTGCGTAGAAAAAGAGCCAGGAGAGCAGCAGGCCCCCCAAGAGCGTGGCTGGGGGCAGCAGGCTTTTCCATGCGCTACGTCTGGCATGGGCGGTTCGCGAGACGGCTGCCAGACAGGTGGCGCATAGCATGCGGGACTCGTGCTCGGTGACGCATTCGTGACAGAAGCCGCGGCCGCACCCGGGGCAGCGGCAGACGGCCTCGCGGGCTTCGTGATTCCAGCAGCGCTGTTGCAGCCCGACGCCTGCCATATACGCGTTACTCCGAGTACTCCGAGCGGAGCAAGAGTGCGACGCCCACCAAACCGAGCGCCAGACTCACCCAGGCATCGATCTGGCGCAAGAGCACGTAGGTCGAACTCTCGAACAGCACGGAACGGTTCATACCTTGGGTTGCCGCGGAAGCGGCCGACATCATAAGGATAGCAACGTAAAAGACGAGACCGATCTTGACGATGGCGGCGATGGCGAGCCACTTCATTCCCGGCCGCACGATACCTCGATGGTGCTGCAAAAAGACTCCCACCGTAGCTACGACCTCGGCAAGCACCAGAAGGCTGGCCAGCCACAGCACGACCGCGACCGGAGAGTGCAGGGTGCCCAGCATGGTTACCGAGTTGACGAACAGCAGAGCGACAAATAGGGTGGACCAGAACGCGCGGCTGCGGGCCGCGGGCCGGGGTGGGGCCGAAGCCGGTTCCGCAGGCGCGCCGGGGGGCCCAATGGTGTAAGCGTCTACGGCTTCGAACCAGTTGCCCACCAGGCGGCCTTGCACTTCGGCGATGCGCGGTTCCACCTGCGCCAGAAAGCGGCGCGCGGTCCAGGTGCGGTAGACGGACGGCAGCTCATCGTTGCTCACGGCGGTAAGAAGGCGGCAGCGGCAACTGCGGGCGAATGAGATGTAGAACCAGGCGCAGACCAGGGCGGCGGCGATTAGCCACATGGCGGTGTTATCCCACTCCGGGAGCAACTGCCTGCCTTGTGTTGACGAACTTAGGCCAAACGCCGACAGCCAAATGAGTGCCAGGAGCAGCGAGCGCGTGGAGATCTGGAAGCGCGGGCACTGGGCCACCACGATGGCCTGCACGTCGCGAAACTGGAAACGCTTGTATTCCTCGCGCACGCGGTATGACTTGACGGAGAGCAGATGGTCGCCCGCCATCCACACGCTGGCGCCGCGCAGAATGCCACGCCGGTGGCCGGGCAGCGGGCGATACCGTTGGCTGGCTTGTGTCATGCCGGGGCCTTCGTCCGAAGAGCCGCCACCATATATATAGCACCCCATACCCACAGCGCCGTTTCCACCAGTCCGATAATGACAGCCACGACGAAGCGCCAGCGGTGGCGCCGTACCAGGCTGATGGGCTGGCTCCATTTCATGAGGGTGAAGACGACCGCGCCCGGCGCCGCGACCAACGTGAAAGGCCAGAACAAAAGAGAGATCAAAGGCGCGATCAGCGCGATGGAATCATACAAGGTGCGGGAGGTTTCCAGATTCGCGGCTTTGGCCTGGCCGCTGCCCGCGGCAACGCAGGACGGGCAGAGTGTGGCGTCGCCGAATGCAACGGCACAAAGCTGGCACACAAAGCGGCCGCACTGCCCGCAGAGGGCGACGGCGCGTTTGCTGGGATGGTCGAAGCAGGCGGCTTCGCCCTCGGCGGCGAACGCAGCCGGGGCCGGCGCGCCCGCCGGAACCAGCGCGGCGGGAAACGCGCGTACGGTATTCGCGGCACGGCAATGGGTGCAAACGGCGACATCGTGGCCGGCCAGTTCCCAGGCTGGAAGGGGCGAATGGCAGCGCGCACAGGGTAGGGGCATAACGGGATCAACGGATCCGGATCGCCGTCTGGGGTTGACGGAGGGGGTGACATGGCATCTAAATTGATTAGAGCATAGGGCCGGTGTGACGCATCTTTCGAGACTCTCAACAAACTTGGTATCTTCGCCTAAGGGATTTAGGTTGTGATGGTTGCGGACGCATATACCTTCTTGGTGACGCATCTTAAGGGTGAATTGTCGAAGATGCGTCACAAGGTTTTCAGGCTGTGCGGTGGGGCGGACAGGTTGTTGGCCGATGAGGACGACTGGAGTGAGTGGCGACTTGGGTGGAGGGTTGGCCAACGAATGGTGAAGACGCGCACGACGGGCTCCTGCTTCAGATGTAGCACGGTGGCGAAGGATTTCGGGCTTGCGGGTCCGGAAGTGCTTGAAATGAGGGGGAAAAGAAAGTTGGGTTGGGCGTGCGTGACCATTTTGGAAGCGGCCAGGCAACGCGCCTAATATGAAATACCTTCCCTATGCCGCTCGATAGCCTGAGCTGACATTGCAGCGGCGCGCGCAGGGTAGCGGCATAACGGGATCAACGGATCCGGATCACGCGAGTATCGCAGATCATGTCGTGCATGGCGCGCTTTTCGGAATCGAACCCGGCGATGATGTAACCGATACCCAGCGTGAAGGTGCTGAGCATCTTGGCGAAGTAACGCCCGAAGGCGCGGCCCAGGCTGACGGGGCCGCCGCCGGGCCGGACGACCTTCAACGAGAGGGCCATTTTGCCCGGAGTGGCGCCGAGTTTAGCGATGAACCAACCCTCATACGCTGCCGAGGCCAGGGTGCCCAGCAGCCAGGCGATGCCGACAACGGTGAGCGACTCGGCGAGGTGAGCATCCAGGTGATTGGGGTCGGGGAAGGGACTGGCCGCCCGTCTGCCCAGCACCACGAATTGCAGGATGGTGCTGAGGACGAAGAGGATGATGCTATCGATCAACGAGGCCACGAAACGAATCCAGAACCCCGCGAACTTGACGGCGCCGGCAACGGAAACGCCCTCGCGCAGTTTTTGCGCATAGCCGGCTTTGCATTCGATGCACACCAGGCGGTCGCCAAAACGGGCGAGGTCGTCAGCCTGCGCGGGGCGGCCGCATTCGGAGCAGAACATGGGTGGCGGAGGCGGAGTCATGGCGATTACTTGATTAGAGCACAGGGGACGCACAGGCACGCGGGCCGATATGCCGCTGCTTGCCGGCCTCCATTTGGTTGCCGGCGTCCTCGTAGCCGGCGAGCGGCCCCGGTTCCGATTCGGCCTCGTCGGCGGCCCCTGCCTGGAACGGGCCTCGGTGTAACCTTGAGGGGTGTGCTTGCCTCTTTTCGTCTACGGTACGCTTCGCACCGCCGCGGACACTAAGTGGTCGCGGTTTCTGGCTTCGATTTCCCATTTCGACGGTCCAGGCCGGACTCCAGGCCTGCTCTTCCAGTTGGGCGGATACCCCGGCATGGTCGCCGGGTCACACCACAGTGATGCGTGGGTCATCGGTGAGGTCCATTCTCTGCACCAGCCTTCCTCCGCCTGGCCGGTGCTGGACGCATATGAAGGATGTGGCCCCGCCGACCCGCGGCCCTACACATTCGAGCGGCAAGTGGTGGACGTCCTCCTGGGCAACGGCCAAACTATCCGTGCGTGGGCGTACGTTTATTGTCTGGCCACTGAGGACAAGGTGCGGATAGTGTCTGGAGACTACCTTCAGCCGTAAGATTGCAGTCAATTTTCAGTTTGACCGGCTATCGTTGTTCACAGGAGACTTTCATGAAACGTACATTCGCGATATTACTGGTCATTAGTCTGGCTGGCGCGATCTTCGCCGCCGAAAAGTCGCTGCAGTTGAAGGACCTTCCGCCGGCCGTTCAGAAAACCGTACAGGACACGCTCAAGGGCGGCGAGATCAAGAACATCGGCAAGGAGGTGGAGAAGGGCGTCTCCCAGTATGAAGTCGAATCCATGCTCAAGGGAAAGCACCGCGACTTCAATGTGGATTCCAAGGGCACCCTGCTGGTGGTTGAGGAAGAGACTTCGATCGATAGCATTCCCGCCGCGGCCAAGGCAACCATCCTGAAAAAGGTCGGCGCCGGCAAACTCGGCATGGTCGAAACCTTCACCAAGCTCGGCACCGAAACCATATACGAAGCCGCCTGGACCACCAAAGCCGGAAAGAAGCACGAGTTGCTGGTAAAGGCCGACGGCGCCGAAACCAAGGAATAAGTGGTACAACCGCTCCCTTACGGTCGCGGCTCTGAGGGAGTCGCGGCTCTGATGGCCGGTTGACGCGACGAAACTTCGCATACGAGCCGTCCCGCCTACTGCATTTTCGCCGTCTCGGAGCCGGTAGCATTCAAAGTGAAGCTACATTTTGATGTGGTCCTGCCGCCACTACTGCACACGCCCGACCAGACGACGCCTTTCGAGTCGCTTGACCGCAAAGTAATCGTGGTGCCGGCATTGAAGTTTGCCGACGCCGTATTGCCGGTGGAAACGCTCAGGCCAGCCGGGGTGGAAGTTACCGTTCCACTGCGGCCGGTTGCCGATAGCGTAAGTGTCGCGGTGGTCGTGCCGCCGCCGCAAACGTTGGTGACGCCGCCGCCGCCGCAGGTCTGGGGCGAACTGCAACTGCCGCAAGTGAGGGTGCCGCCGCAGCCATCCGATACCGAGCCGCAGTTCTTGCCCAGAGTGGCACAGCTTGAAGGCGTACAGCTACCGACGGGCGCGTTCACGGTCATGTTTGCGTTCACGGTGTCTCCCTTGGCCGCGGAAATCTGGGCGAAGACCTGCCCCGCCGTAAAGAACGTCGTATTCGCCGTGAAGGTGCCGCTGGTCTGCCCGGCAGGCACGGTGATGAGATCCGGCACGGTTACGAAGCTGTTAGTGCTGGACAGGCTCACCAGCGCTCCGCCTGCAGGCGCGGCCCCGTTCAGCGTGACAGTTCCAATGGAGGCGTTGCCGGCGATCACGGTGGCCGGGTTCAAGGTCAGCCCCGTCACCGCCAGCACGAATGGTCCGCACATACCCGCAACGCCACCGCCCCCGCAGGTCTGCCCGCCGAGGTTGGTGCAGCCACAGGTCTCCGTTCCGCCACAGCCATCCGGCTGCGGTCCACAAGAGGGGCCGCCCGAACAAGCCACAGGGATGCAGCCCGCGGTCACCGTGAGCGGCAGCGTCAGTGACGCCTGTCCCACAGCCCCCGAACTGGCGCCGATGGTGACTGTGATCTGTTGCGGAACCGAGTTCGCGGCCTGAATCGCAAATGAGCCGCCCTCCGAAGTGAGGCAGCTACCGAGCACGGTCGGCTGGCCGCCCGGGATGACCGAAGCCACGGATGGGTTGCCGCTCGTCACGCTGATGTTGACTCCACGCGCGGGCGCCATCCGGGACAGTGTTACATCCATCAGGGACGCGCCGCCGGCCGCGATGGTCGATGGGGTCAGCGTAAATGAGGCCAGCGTCGGCAGTGGGGGCTCTGTTCCGCCGGGGTTTAGCGTCACCACCTGGGGTACCGAGGCCAGTTCGCGCGAGACCCCCTTCGCATCGGCGTAGGCAAGGTCTGTGGAAATATGCACAGCGGTCGGCGAGGTCACAACCGCACTCGACAAGCCGAAGCTTGCGGAGTTCTGCCCCGGCGATAGTTGAAGAGGCGGGGCGCAATAGCTTCCCGGCACCACGTCTCCCCTGTCGATCCGCAGATTGACGTAGGAGCCGCCGGGGTGGCTGTCAGTGAGTTGCACGGTGACTGCCAGGTCGTCGCCACCGAGCGCGGCGAGGGGCGAAACCGTAATCGGCGAAGGTCCGGCAAAGCACGAATCGGCCAGTGTGCCGGTCGACCCGTTGGTCAGACAGCCGATGGCACAGGCTTGGGAGAGGGTACAGTTGTTCTGCGTACCGGTCGGCCCCGACTTACATGTATACAGGGCCCCCGATGTGCATTGAAGCCCATGCGACGTTCCGCCGCACACAACGCCTGCGGTGGGCACGCCCGAGATCGACGCGACGGTGCACGTCTGGACCGGGCTTTGCGCGAAAACTGGTGGATTGACTAAGCCGACGATGAATCCGCAGACAACCGCCGTGATGCGCGGGAAGAACAGGAGACGGCGGCTGATTGCCGGCTCATACAAACGTAAGATCATGCTCTCACCTCTCGTGAAACGCAAAATTGGTAAGTAATCAGCTAATCGAACTCGGACCGGAAACCCGCCGGGCAGGGGCACGAGTTAGCAACCAATGTCCCAATTCGGCTCCTTGGGTCGAGGTGCGCTGAGATGCCTTATTGCACCTGCCGGGTTTCTCGTGGCGCGGAATGTGTCGCGTTCGATTCAGTGTAGGGCGACAATCAGGCCTGAGTATCAAGCCAATGTGTAAACAAGTGGTAAACTCAGCCGAGCCGCCGTTCTGAAACGCGCGCTGCCGTGAAGCGTGGCGGATGGTACGGCAAGGCTCCAGCTTCACTATCATTAACAGCACCGTCCCAGTGCCAGGCCGCGAGCGCATTGGGGGTCGTTAGAGCCTACGTCCAGATTTCAGAGTCGAAACTGTTCGACAATTGGAAGGTGAAGGGTAGCGAGTTCCTCCGCAAAGTGAAGACGATCGCAAAGCGGGACAAGCTCGCTTACCGCTGGAGTCCGGAACGCGGCGTCGGTAGCCATGGTACCGTTTATCTGGGCGGGCGATTCACCATTGTGAAGGACCTCAAGAAAGAACTCGGTCCCGGCCTGCTGGCCGTCATGCGATAGGATCCGGTATACGAAAGGACACTCTCTGATGTTCAGCGCCACCTATCCCGCGAGCTTCTTACCCGAGGAGAACGGCAAGGGCTTTTATGTCTGCTTCCCGGACGTCCCCGAGGCGCATACCGGGGGAGACGACGTTGAGGATACGTTGGTGCAGGCCGCGGATTGCCTGGCCGAAGCCATTGCCGGTCGAATCGCCCGTGGGGACGTGATCCCCACGCCCTCCAAGGCGAAGCGTGGCCAGCACCTTATCGGTGTTCCGCTCTAGCTTGCGCCGAAGCTGGCGTTATACCTTGCCATGCAGGAACGCCGCATACCAAACGCCGAGCTTGCGAAGCGCCTGGGAGTGAGCGAAACTGAGGTCCGTCGTATGTTGAACCCGAAGCACGATACCAAGCCGGAAAAGATTCAGGCTGCTTTGGTTGCGCTCGGCAAGCGCATTGCAGTGACGTTCAACGATGCCGCTTGAGATTTTGATCTAATGTATTCGGAAGGATGGGTGGTTATGGCCGCGATCTTTCGCGCTCTGCTTGTGCTCACGATGCCCGTCGCCTTGGCCCAACAGCGTTCATCGCCGGCAACGGATACTCAATCGCCGTTCCTCTCAATACCGCCTGCCGCTTCCGGCGGACTTCGATTTGGGGCGCAACTCCCGGAATTTGAGGCAAAGGACATAAGCGGACGAACCTGGCAATTTGAGGATCTGCACGGCAAGTCAACAGTAATCTACATCTGGAACACGTTCGAGGCCCGTGCAACGGACAGGCTCGACCCACATGCGCGCGAGACCTTCCCCGGCCTGCCGGATCTTCCCGAACTACAACGTTTCTTCGACCAGGTAAGAAACGAAAAAAACATTCAGGTGCTCACATTCTGCACGGACCACGACTACATGCATGCGCACGAGTATATGAAACAGCAGAGGTATACTTTTCCAGTAATCGCCGACTGGGTCTTGGTAAACAAGCTGTTCCCAGGAGCAGGGGGCCAGCCGCCATACTGGCTAGTCAACCCGGAGGGACGATTGTCGTACCCATTTCGCTCCTGGAGTTTCGGCCGTCTTCTTTTCGAAGTTGAAAAAGCCGCCGCGCGAAATTAGGACTCACTGTTCACCCGGCCGCGAATGGAAATCCGCCCATCGTCGGCAGCCGCCCGTACCACGCGCCTCCATGCCGGCCGTGCCACGTGGACAACCGGCCGGCGATGAGATCGCCGCGGCCATGTGGGATAATCGGTTGTACAGAGTTCCCCACACTGCATGGATCGCGAATTCATCCGCAATTTCTCTATCATTGCGCACATCGACCACGGCAAATCCACGCTGGCGGACCGTCTGCTGGAGACCACCGGCGCCCTCTCGCAGCGCGAAATGATGGAACAGGTGCTTGATTCCATGGACCTGGAGCGCGAACGCGGCATCACCATCAAGGCCCACGCCGTCCGCCTCAACTACCGCGCCGACGACGGCGTCCAGTACCAACTCAACCTGATCGACACCCCCGGCCACGTGGATTTCTCCTATGAGGTCTCGCGCAGTCTGCAGGCCTGCGAAGGCGCGCTGCTGGTGGTGGACGCCTCCCAGGGCGTGGAGGCCCAGACGCTGGCCAATACCTACCTGGCGCTGCACCATAATCTGGAAATCATTCCGGTCATCAACAAAATCGATCTGCCGGCGGCGGAACCCGAGCGCATTCGCGAACAAATCGAAATCATCATCGGGCTCGACGCGCGCGATGCCGTTCTGTGCAGCGCCAAGCAGGGCATCGGCGTGCACGAAATCCTGGAAGCCATCGTACACCTGGTGCCTCCGCCCAAGGGCTCGCCCGACCTGCCGCTGCGCGCGCTGATTTTCGATTCCTGGTTCGACTCCTACCGCGGCGTCATCATCCTGATGCGCGTGGTGGATGGCCACATCCGCCTGGGCCAGAAGATCCGGCTCTGGGCCAACGGCCAGACCTTCGAAGTCGAGGGCCTTGGCTATCAGGCCCCCAAGGCCACGCCCTGCGACGAACTGCAGGCGGGCGAGGTCGGCTTCTTATACGCCAACATCAAGACGGTTTCGGACGCCAAGATCGGCGACACCATCGTGGATCACGCCAACCCGGCCGCCGAACCGCTGCCCGGCTTCGAAGAAATCAAGCCCATGGTATTCGCCGGCCTTTATCCGGTGGAATCGCACGAGCACGGCCTGTTGCGGGACGCTCTGGAAAAGCTGCGGCTCAACGACAGCGCCTTCAACTTCGAGCCCGAAAGCTCGGTGGCGCTGGGCTTCGGATTCCGCTGCGGTTTCCTGGGCCTGCTGCACCTGGAAATCGTCCAGGAGCGGCTGGAGCGCGAGTTTAATATCGATCTCATCACCACCGCGCCGGGCGTCCAATACCGCATCACCACCACGGCCGGCGAAGTGATTCAGGTCGACAGCCCGAACAAGTTCCCCGACCCCTCCTTCATCAAACAGATCGAAGAGCCTATCATCGATGCCACCGTGCTTACTCACGAAGAGTATCTGGGCGGCATTCTGAAGCTGCTGGAAGACAAACGCGGGGTGCAGAAGAAGTTCGAGTACATTGGCGGCGGCCGCGTGATGCTGGTATACGAGCTGCCGCTCAACGAGATCGTGCTGGATTTCTACGACCGGCTCAAATCGGCTTCGCGCGGCTACGCATCGCTCGATTATCACCTGTCCGGCCATCGCGTCTCGCCCATGGTGAAACTCGATGTTCTGGTGGCCGGCGAGCCGGTGGATGCGCTCTCCATCATCGTGCACAAGGAATTCTCCTTCGAGCGCGGCAAAGACCTCATCTCGCGCCTTCGCAAGCTTATCCCCAAACAGCAGTTCGAAGTGGCCCTGCAGGCGGCCATCGGCAACAAGATTGTGGCCCGCGAAACCATTACGGCGCTGCGCAAGAACGTGATCGCCAAGTGCTACGGCGGCGACATCAGCCGCAAACGCAAACTGCTGGAGAAGCAGAAGGAAGGCAAGAAGCGCATGAAGCGTGTGGGCCGCGTGGAGATCCCGCAGGAAGCCTTCCTCTCGGTATTGAAAGTCGGGCAGAACGATTCGGAGGAGTAGCGACGCCATGCTGCGCGAGGCGCTGATTCACCAGCACACCATTGGTAATCACACCAGCGATGGCTTCCGATGGCGCGGCACGGAAATCGCCCGCATCGAAGGCTTGAGCGATGCCGTCTTCGCCTTCGCCGTCACTCTGTTGGTGGTGTCGCTCGAAGTCCCCAAGACATTCAACGAACTGGCCGTTCTCATGCGGGGATTCTTTCCCTTTGCCATCAGTTTTGGGCTGCTGATGCGGATCTGGTACGAGCAGTATTTGTTCTTCCGCCGGTACAACATGCAAGACGGAGTTTCCGTATTCCTCAACGCGGTTCTTTTGTTCGTGGTCTTGTTTTACGTCTACCCGCTCAAGTTCCTTTGGAGCTTTCTGATCAACCAATGGATGGGCGCCGGCGCCGCGGCTGCGAAACCGGGCGGAGGGTTCGAGCCGATGATCGAACCGCACCAGATCCCGGCCCTGATGGAGATTTTCAGCGCCGGCTTTCTGGCCGTGTCGTGCATTTTCCTGCTGCTGATCTACCGCGCGCTGCGCCGGCGGACCGAGTTGGACCTGAACCCTTTGGAGATCCTGGAAACGCACGCCAGCATCGGTGTCAACGCGATCAACGCGGCGACGGCGGTGGTCTCGCTCGGCATCGCGTTTTTCGGCGGCGCCCGGTTCGGCGGCTGGGCCGGGATGATCTATCCCGTTTTGCTTTGTCCGGGCTTCACCATCTTCTATAGCATCATGGGCCGCCGCAAGCGGATGCTGGCGCGGGCGGGCGGCTCAGTTTAGCCGCGCTGTCTTTTAGATGCCTCCGAGGAAAGCCACCGGTGACGTTGCTCTCGGGTGCCTAACTGGTTTGGGGATGGCGGGCACGAACCATTGTGGGGCAGGCGGCGGATTGTTAATCCGCCTGCGCGATGCGGCAGCGAGCGCCGTGTTCATTGCCTTGCCCTCCGGGCGCGTCAATGCCGCGAGAGGCGATTGCCAGGTTAACAACCTGCCCCACAAGCCCATTTCTTGAGAACAATGTTGCGCCGATTCAAGTACTCTATAGGTTTCAGAGGAGACGACCCATGAAACGCCTGCTCATTCCCGCGGCTCTAATATTGATTGCGGCCGCCAGTCTCCACATGCTGGCGCAAAACCGGATGAATTATTCCATTGTGTCGCCGGACAGCGGCCACGTAGCCCTTGGATTGGCGCTTCGTAAACTCGGCGTCTCCGGTACGTTCATGCAAGCCCCGGCCCATCCCGACGATGAGACCAACGCGCTATTCGCCCTTTTCGGCTACGGCATGGGCCTGCGGACCATCGACCTGCAGAACAACCGCGGCGAGGGCGGCCAAAATGAGATCGGTCCCGAGTTGTTTCGGGACATCGGCGTGCTCCGCACCTCCGAACTGCTGGCCGCGCACCGCATCGATGGCGCCGAACAATACTTCACGCGGGCCATCGACTACGGTTACTCATTCGACCCTCAGGAGGTGATCGGCAAATGGGGCAGGGAAGACATCGTTGGCGACTACGTGCGCCTCATCCGCACGCTCCGTCCGGACCTGGTGGTCACCATGAACATCCAGGGCCGCGGCGGTGACCGGGCTCACGAAGCCACCACGGTCCTGGTTCGGGAAGCCTGGCTGGCAGCCGGCGATCCGTCTAAATACCCGGAACAGATCCGGGAGGAGAGGCTCAGACCCTGGCAGCCGAAGAAGCTGTATTTCTCCTCCGGGTTCGGCGGTCCGGGAGGCAGAGGCGGCCGCGGCGGCCCCGGTCCGGAAGGCGCACCGCCGCCGGCTGCTCCTGCACCGCCGTCTACTCCTCCTCCGGCCCCGGCGTCGCCGCCCGTGAAGTTGGCGCCGGTCAACACGGCCGCTTATGACCCGCTGCTGGGCCGCACGTATCAGGAGATCGGCTCCGATGCGCGCAGCTTTCACAAGTGCCAGGGCACCGGCGGCCTGCCAGGCCTCGCGGGAAACGCCGGTGGCCGCGGGGGCCGTGGCGGAGGCGGGTATCAACTCATGGAGACCACCATCGCCGGCCAGAAGAACCGGGACGAGACATCCCTGTACGATGGCATAGACATCAGCCTGCCGGCGTTGGCACAGTATGCCGGGCCCAATCCGCCCCAGGCTTTGACAGCCTCGCTGGCGCAAATCCTCACTGAGGCCAATCGCGCGCAGAGCGCCTTTGCCGCGGGAAACGACGCCGCCACCGCCGCGCCGGTGGAGGCCGGTCTGGCGGCCGTTCGCGCCCTGCGGGCGCAGCTTTCTTCCATGGGGATCGGCGATTCGGCCCGCTATGAAATCGATTTCCGCCTCAACACCAAGGAGCGCGACTATCAGGATGCCGTGCTGGCCGCCCATGGCATGACGTTTGACGCGGTGGCCGACGACGGCCTGGTGATCGCCGGACAGCCGGTGAAGTTGTCGATCCTGGCCCAGAACCACGGCCCGTCGGACGTCACCGTCACGCGTGTCACGATCGCGGGTTTTGACGCCGCCGCCACTTGCCAAGCGGCAACGGTGAAGAAGGATGCCGTGTTCACCTGCGCCGCCGACGCCCACGTTCCGAAGGATGCCAAACTCACCTCGCCGTATTTTAGCGACAACTACTGGAAGCACCCGGCCGGCCTGGCCATCAGCATTTTTGAGCCGGATGTGCCGTTCGGTCTTCCGTTCGCCCCCACGCCTTTCCGCGTCACCTTCCATCTGAAGGCCGGCGACGCCGAAGTGACCAAGGAACTGCCGGTTCAATTCCGCTATGTGAAGGACACGTACTACGGCGACAAAAGGATGGAGCTGAACGTAGTTCCAGCCTTTTCGGTGGGCATCTCGCCGCCGCTGTCCGTGATTCCCGCGCCAGCCGGCGCACCCTCTGGAGGCAAGCCCATTGAGCGTGAAGTCCACGTTGCCGTGACCAACGGCACTAAGGGCAAGGCACAGGTCCGCGTGGTGCTCGAACTGCCGCAGGGGTGGAGCGCCGTTCCCGCCAGCGTGCCAATCGACTTCACGCACGAGGATGAAGCCCTTTCCGCCCGCTTCCGGATTACGGCGCCGGCACACGTGAAGACCGGCGAATACACACTGCGGGCCGTAGTCACGTCGCCCGCCACCGGTGAGCGGACGTTCGGCAGCGGATACCAGGAAATCGAATACCCGCATGTGCAACGCCGCCAGGTGATCAAACCGGCCGAGACTACCCTCAAGGTGGTTGATGTCAAAATTGCGTCGGACGTCAGCGTGGGCTACATCGTCGGCGTGGGCGACCAGGTGCCACCGGCCATTGAACAGTTGGGCGCGAAGCTGACGTTGATCGGCCCCGACGAGTTGGCCTGGGGCGACCTGTCCAGGTACAGCGTCATCATGACCGGCGTGCGCGCCTACGAGCGTCGGGCCGATCTCCGCGCCTACAATCGCCGCCTGCTGGAGTACGCCGGCCAGGGTGGAACGGTCATCGTCCAGTACAACAAGATGGAATTCAACCAGGCGGAATACGGCCCGTATCCCGCCAAAGTCAGCGGCAACCGCGTGTCGGATGAAACCGTCCCCGTGAAAGTGCTGGCCCCCAATCATCCGCTGTTCAACTATCCAAACAAGATCGGCGCCTCCACCTGGGCCGGTTGGGTGCAGGAACGCGGTCTCTACTTCCTGGGAGAAAAGGACGCCAGATACGTCGATCTGGTATCCATGGTGGACTCGTTCAAAGACAACCCCGGAGAGAAACTCGGGTCGTTCGTCGAAGGAAGAGCCGGCCGGGGCCGCTGGATCTATCTTGGCCTCGGTTTGTGGCGTCAACTGCCCGCGGGCACCGAAGGCGCATACCAGTTGCTGGCCAATTTGATCAGCCTTGGGAAGGCGCCCGCGGCGCCTCCGAATAAGACCGGGAAACTGCCGTAGGACGCGTATCTGGCGACCTCCGGCGAGTTGCCGGGCGTGGTAGCGCGAGCAGGGACTACCTTGTAAACTCAACGCCGGCCTGGCTGCGAAGGCGCGAGGATTCCGATAAACTAGCTGCCATACAGGGGGTCACATATGAAGGGATTTCGAAGGACACTGCTCGTCAGGGGGTCACTGGCTCTGGTGGCACTGGGGGTTGCCCATGCGCATTTCGCGCTGGTTCAGCCCCCTTCGGCATTGGCGATAGAGGACGGCGGCAAGGGTGCGCCACCGTGCGCGGAAGGCCCTGCCTCGAATGTCGTGACCCAGGTTCAGGGCGGTCACCCGATTGCGATCCGCCTGACCGAGTTCGTGGCTCACCCCGGCCATTACCGCTTTGCGCTTTCGGTCAACTCACGCGCCGAACTGCCGCCGGATCCGGATGTCGTCCAGGACAGCAACGGCCTGTCGGTGAGTGCGTCGATTCAGAACCCGGTCCGAATACCGGTTCTGGCGGATGGCGTATTCGTGCATGACGCCCCGCCAACCGCGGACTGGCAGACCTCGCTGACGCTGCCCAACCTGAATTGCGACAAGTGTACGCTGCAGATCATCGAATTCATGGCTGAGCATGGATTCAATGTGGGCGGCGGCTTCTTTTATCACCATTGCGCGGACTTCCGGATCGTCGCGGATACCAGCCTTCCGGCCGCGGACCCGGCGTGGCCGCGTGCCGTCCAGCAGAGCCGGGCCGCATTCTCCCACATCGCCGCCGGTGGCGGTTGGACCACTGCGATTACCCTGATTAACACTTCACCGGCGCCAGTTCCGGTGACGGTCGCATTTCATGGCGACGATGGAAGCGCATGGAGCTTGCCGGCTACCGTAACCCAGCAGGGCGTCACGCAAACATCGGCCGCCGCATCGGTGAACGCGGTCATCAATCCGAACGCGACCCTGCTCATCTCCATGGGTGATCCAATCGTAGGAGATCCAATCACGGGAGATCAAAGTTCTCCGGTTGTAGGATGGGCCGACGTGCAGAGTTCGGGGCCGGTTGGAGGCTATGTGATATTCCGGTCGACCCCCGGGGCGGGTTCGCCTTCGGAGGGTACGGCGCCCCTGCAGACCCAGGCCCCCTCCACGATCACGCTTCCGTACGACAACGCCGGTGGTTTCGTGATGGGGGTCGCCCTCGCGAATCTGTCCAGTTCATCCGCCAACATTACAGTCACGATTTGGGATGACAGCGGTAATCAACTCGGCACTAAGACCCTGACCATTGGCGGGAGCGGCCACACAGCTTTCGTTCTGCCGGATCAACTCACACCGACGGCGGGACGACGGGGGATCGTGCGATTCCAGAGCGGGGCTGCCGGTGGGATTGCCGCGTTGGGGCTGCGATTCAGTCCGTTCGGCACTTTTACTTCGGTACCGGCGATGTGATGGGGGAACGACTCGCGGCCGACTGTCGTTAAGCATCGTGGCGTCGGGGCGGCGCTTCAGGTTCTCGGAGCATCCGCCCCGAGGTAGTAGCGGCGGTGCGGGTCCTTTGGTCCGCTGCCGATTTCCACCACCAGACCACGCTCCACAAGCGATGCCAGACGCGTCCGCGCCGCGCGTGAAGAAATGCCAATCCGCCGGGCGACTGCCGAAGTCGAGAGTCCGGCATGGCCACTGTTGCCAAGCAGCTTCAAGATCCTTTGTTCGCGCTCATCCGCCGCCGGGGCTTGTCTCCGCACCGCGGAAAAAGTCACCCGGAAATGCGTGCCGATCTCCTCGAAAACCGGCGGGCCCAGCCCGTGTTCCCGGCAGGCTGCCGTCATCCGCTGGACCCCGCTGCCCCACTGTTCGATCAAGCCCAGTTCCTGGAAGACGCGGCCGATCACTCGATTGCGCAGCTTTGAGACGCCGCGCTGGATGTCCTCGATGGTGAGGCCGAAGGGGAGCAGTCCGGGATTGTCAATCTCCATGCGGTCGTCATACAACGCTACCCGAATGGGAGATCCACTCTGAGCACTTATTACCGGCTGATGGTTTCTCCGCGCGATGCCTGGAACGAGCTTGCACAGAGAAGAACTGCCGAGACACCTGAGCCACGGCGTCCGAAAAACTTCGTCGTCCGTTCTGCTAACCCAGCCTACTCTCAATCTCCTTCACCAACTCCTCCTCGCCCTCGATCCGCATCCGCACTTTTAGCCAATAGATCCTCGAAGGCGCCACCAGTTCGTCGCAGCCGTCGCACAGATTCACCGAATCCTTTTCGGTGGTCACCAGCGCCGTAGCGCCCTGCTTCCGCAACTGGTACGCCAGGCATCGCAATTCCCGCGCCCGGTAGCGGTGGTGGTCCTCGAATTCCACCGATCCTGCTACCGGCACGCCCATGCGCTGCAACGTGCGCAGAAACGATTGCGGATTCCCCAGCCCGCAAAACACGCCGGCGCGTCCGAATGGCGCCTGCGCCGGGTCGAACCGCGCGCCGGTCTTATGTTCCACCCAGGCTTCCGGCTCCATCGAGGCGCGAAACACCGGCATATGCGGCTTCGAGCGCCGCACCGCGCGCTCGATGGCCGGCGGCAGGTCCGAAACGTCGCTGCGAGTGATCAGCACTACATCGGCTCGCGCCAGCCCGGCCACCGGTTCGCGCAGGCGCCCGGCCGGGAAGACGTCGCCTCCGCCAAAGGGATTCAGCGCGTCGATCAGCACGATGTCCAGGTTCCGCGCCAGCTTGCGATGCTGGAATCCATCGTCCAGCAGCATCACATCGGGGTGGAATTCTTTGATCAGCAGCCGCCCGGTTTGGAAGCGGTCGGCGCCGATGCCCACGGGCGCGAGGCCGGAGCGGATGAAGATTTGCGGCTCGTCGCCCGATGTTTCCGTCCGGGTACGCGCGCCCGGCGCCACGGCCATGTGGCCAATCGGCGAACTGCGCCCGTAACCGCGAGTCAGGATCCCCGGCCGGTGCCCGTTCCGTCTTAACACTTCGGCCACTCGCAGTACGCAGGGAGTTTTGCCGGTTCCGCCCATGGTCAGATTCCCGATGCTGATCACCGGCACATCCAGCTTTCGCTGTTGCGCCGAATTGCGAGCCAGCTTTCGCCGCCCGCCCCATTCCCAGACGCGCGCCAGCGCCCACAGGATGGCGAACCGCGGCATGGCCTGCCGGTGCCGCGGCGGCGTCAGAAGTTCGCGAATCTCGCTTACCGCGCGCACCGTGGCTCCGCGCCTCGCTTCCGCGCAGGCAAGCGCGCGGCGCCCGATCTCGCCCGCCGCCTCCGGGTCATCCAGCAACCGGCCCACCGCGCTCGCCAGTTCCGCCGCGCCGCCGACCGGAACGGCAGCCCCGGCTAACTCGAACTCGGCGGCAATGGCCTGGAAGTTCTCCATGTGCGGCCCCACGATCACCGCCTTTCCGAACCGCGCCGGCTCCAGAATGTTGTGGCCCCCGCGATGCGCCAGCGTTCCCCCCATGAACACCACATCCGCCGCGCCGAACAGGCCGCTCAATTCACCGATGGTGTCCAGCAGAAGCAGGCGGTGCTCCCGGCTGTCCTGGTTCAAATCCGGCTGGTTCAAATCCGGCTGGTTCAACCCCGAAAGGCTCAATGCCGAACGGCGCATAAACGGCAAGCCGGCTGCCTCCAGTTTTCCGGCAACCACAGCAAACCGCTCCGGCTTCCGCGGCGCCAGAATCAACACCAGGCCGCGATGCCCGGCGGCCAACTCGCGAAAGGCCGCAATCACCGCGTCATCTTCGTCCACGTCGCCCGCCGCCGCCGGCCCCATGGTGCTGGCCGCGATCCACACCTTGCCAGGCTTTAGGCGCGCCAGGAACTGCATCGCGGGCGACCCTGCATCGGCCGCCTGAGCCTCGAAGTCGTACTTCAGGTTGCCGGCAGCCTGCACGCGCTCCGCCGGCGCTCCCAATGACACGAACCGCTGCGCCATCTCGCCGGTCTGCGCCAGCGTCGCGTCCACCGCGGGCAGCACCGCCGCGAAGAACCAGCGGAACCGCCTGTACCGGGTGATCGCCCCATCGGAAATGCGGCCGTTGACGATCGCCAGGCCCGCCGATGTCCGCTTGACCTCCCGGAACAGGTTCGGCCAGATCTCGGTTTCGGCCACCACCACCATCGCGGGTTGAAGGGAGCGCAGCACCCGCCTCACCGCGAAAACATAGTCCACCGGAGCGTAGAAAACTCCGCTGGCCATGCCTTTCATTTTCTCCACGGCCATGGCCCGGCCGGCCAGTGTGGAGGTGGAAACGAAGACGGCGCTGTGTGGGAACTCCTGGCGCAACCGGCGCACCAGTTCCTCGCACGCCAGCACCTCGCCTACCGAAACTGCATGCAACCAGATTGCCCCGGGACCGGTCTGTCTAAAGGAGAGCGGGAGAAATCCCAGGCGCTGCGGCACCGACTGCCAGTAACCCCGGTTTCGCAGGCCGCGCCAAAGGAAATACAATAAGAGAACAGGCAGCCCGAACGCCTGAATTGTCCGGTAGAGAAAATAGATGCCTTTTGTTTTCAAACGTTTGGCTCTTCTCTTGAGTATATCCGCAGCGTTCGCCGCGGACAAGGAGCCGCCTCCGTTCAAGCCCGCGCCGGCCGCCAGCTTTGCCAATCGCCAGTCCAACGCTCAAGTCACCATAGGGGTCGATCCATACGTGACTGATGACAAGGTCAAAGCGGCGTTCGGCAAGTTGAGCCCTTACCAATATGGCATTCTGCCGGTGCTGGTGGTCATTCAGAACGATAGCGACAAGACCATCAAACTGGATCGCATCAAGGTGGAATACGTCGGCCCGGGCCACGACCGCGTCGACGCCACTCCCGCCCGCGAAGTGCGCTATCTGCGCCCTCCCAGCCAGCCCAATATGATCCCCGGTCCGGCTGGAAAAGTGAAAGTCCTCAAGACCAAGAAGAATCCGCTGGATGAGTGGGAAATCGAAGGCCGGGCCTTCACTGCCGCCATGCTTCCGCCCGGACAGAGCGCCAGCGGCTTCTTCTATTTCCAGGCGGACCTTCGCCACGGCTCCACCATATACTTGAGCGGCTTAACCGAAGCCGGCACCGGCAAGGAACTTTTTTACTTCGAGATTCCTTTGCAGTAATCCGGCCGAAACGAGCCCGCCCGGAAAGCCAGTCACAAGAAATTTCAAAAAACTCGATAAAGCTAAACTGGCATTAGTTCAGTGGCTTACGGCGTGCTGCCCCCGTCCCGACCCCGGTAATTCCGCTTGACCACCGGCTAGAATGTGGTCGGCAGGAAAGTTCCGTTGACAACCGCGCCCGTCCGGCGCGGTTTTTGTTTTTCCGGAGGTAAGATGATCTCGCGTTCGCTTTTCGCTGCACTGGCGCTGGCTTCCACTGCGCTGGCCAGTCCGCCGCTGACCACTATTCAGGACGTTCTATACAAGGCCGACGGCACTCGTTTCGCCGGTACTTTAACCATCAGTTGGACCAGTTTCGAAGCCATCGACCAGTCGGCAATCACTACCCAGGTCACCACCGTCACCGTTACTGACGGGAACCTTCGGGTACAATTGGTCCCCACCACCACTGCGGTCCCCCCGGCCAACTACACGGTGAAATACAACAGCGACGGACGCATCCAGTTCGGCGAGACCTGGGCCGTGCCGTCCAGTGTCACGCCGCTGCGCATCCGCGATGTGCGCATAGCGTCCAGCCAAACCGGCGCCGTGAGCGCGGATACCGTCGCGGCCACGGTTCAGGAATCCGACGTGGCCGGCCTGGTCTCCGACCTCGGCGCGCGCCCGCTCAAAGGCCCCGGCTATGCCGCCGGCCGCGTGGCCGTGGTGAACCCCGCCGGATCGCTCGAAACCGTGACCGGCAGCCCGTCCGACTGCGTCCGGGTGGACGGTTCTTCCGGGCCCTGCGGCGATGCCGGTGGGCTGCCTTCCTTCGTGGATGGCGATTCGCTTTCCGGCATCATGGATGGCTCCAACACCACCTTCACGCTCTCGGCCTTTCCCAACCCGGCTTCCAGTCTGGCGGTCTACCGAAACGGTGTGCTGCAGTCCTCGGTCCGGGACTACAACGTCACCGGCAATGCAGTTCAATTCGTCGCCGCCGCGGCGCCGCAACCTGGCGATACGCTGCTGGCCAGCTTTCGCCTCACCGGAGCCGATGGTGCCTCGGCGCCACCGGGCCTCGTCTCTCCTCAGCAGATCAACCCTGCAGGTCTGACAGCGGGGCAGACGTGGGTGTGGGACGGCAATTCATATGTGCCGGGCGCTGCGGGTGGTGCTGGAGGGGCAGGCACTATCGGAGCGACGGGACCAGCGGGGACGGCGGGAGCTACTGGGGTTGCAGGTCCATTGGGACCGGCCGGTGCCACGGGCCCTGCGGGGGCTGCAGGACCTGCGGGCGCAACGGGAGTTTCCGGAGTGGCGGGTGCTACCGGACCAGTGGGAGTTCCCGGCACTGC
Source organism: Candidatus Acidiferrales bacterium (assembly GCA_035570275.1). Lineage (GTDB taxonomy): Bacteria > Acidobacteriota > Terriglobia > Bryobacterales > Bryobacteraceae > DATMNI01. The sequence goes on from DATMNI010000297.1 coordinate 52,687, forward strand.
GGGGGCCGTGGGCCCCACCGGAGTAGCAGGACCAGCAGGAGCAACCGGTGCGGCGGGTGCTGCCGGGATCGCGGGGCCGGCCGGCGCAACCGGCGCGGCAGGGATAGCGGGTCCAACCGGGCCATCCGGCGCGGCCGGCCCAACCCTGACGGTGTTCGGCCGCCTGGGCACTGTCGTGGCGGTGTCCGGCGACTACAGCGCGGCTCAAGTCGCCAATGCAGCCGACAAGACGGCAGCCAACTCCTATACGGCAGGCGCGAAGCAGGGTTTCCAGTCTTCGGCAACCACGGCTGGCATCAACTTCGGCGGCGTGTCGGCAGACCCGTCCGTGCTATCCGAGGGCGATGTCTGGTACCGCACGGACACCCACGCTCTGCGGCAATATCAGAACGCGGTGGCGGTAACGGTTGGCGGCGCGGCGGGCGGCTGCCCATCCACTCCGTTCTCCACTCTCATTACCGGCGCCACCACGAGCAACGGAAGCCTGGGCTGCGGGCTGACCTACGCCTCCACGGTCCATACGGATTTCACCGCAGCGGCGACCACTCAGCGCGTCAAGATTGGCACCGCCGCCAGTTTGTTTTCCGCTGCCGGTATCCGGCTTGAGGAAACCACCACCTTGGTTAGCGGCATTGGCACCATTACGGCGATGCAGGCGTGCGTGGGATCTGCGACGGCGGTTTGCTTGTTCACGCCGGGTGGGTTGGCACTGTTCGGGTCAACCGGACAATTTCTGACCTTCCCCGGACCCTTCTCGGCAGCGGCTACAGACCTGGCGACTCAGGACATTTACTTGACTTTGTCGGTGACTAACGTGACGCCAGGCAATCTATCCACCATGACAGGAGTGGTCGGTAAAGTCACGGTTCGTATCTGGGGCGGGGTGGCACAATGAGAAACCTGCTGATTCTGTCTCTGCTGGCGCTTCCGGCGTACTCGCAATGCACGGGCTACGGCACTTCGATTGCCGCCACGGTCGAACAGGTCACTGGCACCCTGACCAACGTGGCGGAACCGATCTCGATTACTGATACCCGGCTGGCGACGACGGGAAATGGCGGCCTGAGCTTATCCACCGGCAACGACATCTGCATCAGCGATTCCGGCAACACGGTGGCGTTCCCGCTCCAGAAACGTCCAGGCAGCTATTCAGCTACAACTGGCGCATATGCGGCAACCGTGCTATTCCCCAGTCTGTCCGCGAGTGCTACAACGTCTGTGCTGGTCTGGGTTGGCAAAGCGAGTGCGAGCGATCCCAGCACCACGGCAGTCTGGAATTCCAACTACAAACAGGTTTATCAGCTTGGCGAAACAGGCACGCCGGGAGCGGGAGGCGCGGGCGTGTACCTCGACTCGACCGTGAACGCCATGAACTCTGTAACCGGGACGATCAATCCTACGTCGGTGGCTGGCATCGCCGGATTCGGCAACGCCCAATCGTTCAATGGCACTAACCAATTTATCCAGGTGACCAACGCTCTGGCGTCTGGCGCTCCCGGCACAATCCAAGCGTGGTTCAACGTGGGCACCCATTCAACCTCACCCACCGTCGTTGACAACCGTGCGAATGGGACTGTGGGCTGCGCGATCTACATGGACACCAGCGGCTTTGTTCACGCCTTCTGCAACAGCGCGGGCTTGGATAAACCAAATGCTGTGAATGTGGCGAATGGTGTTTGGCATCAGGCGGTACTCACGGTTAACACGGGTGGAGTAGGTGTGACGCTCTACGTGGACGGTACCTTGATTGGCGCTAGCGGCCCGCAAGCATTCGGCGGCTTCTCGGCGGGATCGGACATGATCGGGCGCAACGTGGTGTCAGGCGGGACATCCTGGTTTCCTGGCAAGGTCCAGGAAGTCCGCATTTCCAGCGTAGTTGAGGGTGCCGCCCAGATCAAAGCCGATTACGACGCCATGCACGCGCCCACGTCCTTCTTTGCGCTGAGTTCCTTGACTTGTTCGATCACGACTACCACGCTGCCTGCCGGTACCGTGGGAGTTTCGTACAGCCAGACCCTTGCCACTTCCAACTGCACCACGCCAGCTTTCAGCGTGACTGCCGGGGCGCTGCCGACCGGCCTGACGCTCGGGTCCAGCACGGGCACGATTGGAACTACCGCAACCGCCTCCTGTAATCCTTGCAACTTCACCGCGCATGTGATCGACAGCGGGGCCAACGGCAACTCTTCACAGGCCCTCTCTATCGTCATGGTGACATCCACGCCCGTGATCTCGGCAGTGAGCGCGGCGGGAAATTCGCCATCCAGCCTGCTACTTACCTGGACCACGGATGTGAAATCCACTTCTAATATCAATTGCGGAGTTGTCACAGGTGGCCCCTACACCATCGCGGCGGGCGGCTCGGTAACTCCGATCCTCCACACAGCTACCACCGGGCTTGGCCAGGGCGTCCTTACTCACATCGTGGCGGTGACCGGACTACCGAATCCCAGCACGCCGTACTTCTGTGTTCCACTATCGGGCCAGCCGGGCGGACTGTCCGCAACCGGAGCCGAAGTCACCGCCAGCACCCTGCCCGCCGTTGTATCTACGCCCATCTCAATCAGCTACGTCTCCCCGGTCACCCGCTACAACGATCAGTTTCCGGCCAACGGCAGAGCTTGGAACGGCGACACCCACTACTGCTCCTGGGCAGATGACGGGAACAGCTATTGCAACTACGACGACGGCTCAGGCGTCGGCGCAACTCACTCAGCGCTCGGCTACTCCAAGTGGCCCACGGCGACCGACCTCACCTACACCAACGTTACGGTGGTCAGCGCCAACACGACCTTCGGCACTGAATCACAGGCCAACAACCCAACCGGGTATGCAGACGGCGGAGTTTGGGGAGGCGGCGTGCCGATTTCGGTGCGCGGGATCATGTACTATCCGTCGTTTCGTGCGGCTGGGGCTGGAAGCCTCTGTCTCAGTCTCCTGTTGTCCAACGATCACGGTGCAACCACCCAATCGCCAGAGCACAATCTGTCCGGGGCCGGATACACCGGCGTGGCGAACGGTGATGCGCCGTCACCGGGGAATTGCATGCTAGCCGGAGCTCCCGGCCCGTGGATCTGGTTTATTCAACACTGCCAGGATCACAGCATGAACTGCACATGGGTGGCGAACGCGGATGGTTACGTGTACGCCACTGGCTGGGGAAATGGCGGATACGGTGGGACCGCTCCCTTCTATAACCTGATGCGGGTTCGCATTGAAGACTTGCTGCTCCAGCTCGGCTCAAAGATTCAATACTACATCGGCACCGGGGCTGGAAGCGACGGCCTGTTTGATGCCGCATGGAGTTTCAGCGCCACGGGAACCTGCCCCGGTGCGACCTGTGCTTTTCGCTTCCCCATGACTACGATGGGTGCTCAACCCATGATGGTTTTCGTGCCGAATTTCAACCGTTACATGGCGGTGGGCTGGCTCTGGCTTGCGGGGAACGCACAGGGCAACACTTTTGGAAATGCCGCTGCCGCCGTCATCTCGGATGTCGGCCCGTACCCCTGGAATGTTTCGACCCAGATTGCCACCATCCCGCGCGACAACACGCACTTGAATTACGGTCCCGCATTCACGCAGTTCCACCTGGAGAGCTACGTCAAACGATCCACCACGCCGCTGTCGGCATCCATCAAGATCGTCGGAACCGGCTACTTCACGGGCGAGGTTCAGGGCACACCTTCGACTGACGAATACAGCCCGCACATCTACGAGGTTGGGTTGGTGCCGCGCGCCACGGTTCCGGCGCGGCCGGCTATTGGCAACGGTCGCAATCAGCACATTGCGACCGGCCTGGATCTGTTTTACAACTTCCAGAACTGCTCCAACGCCTTGAGCTTGCCGGACCTTTCGCCGAACGGAATCGGATTGAATCACAAGTACGACGCCGCCACGAACCTAGTCTTGGGATCGCCAGTCACCACGCCGAATACGCTCAATCCTGCCGTGTGCGACAACTACGGGATGTGGAATTTCGGCATCTCGTCCGCAGCAAATAAAGTCGCCACCTGCACCCCGGCCTGCGCGACTCCGATGGCCTATCCGCTGGTGACGCCGTACAACGTGGCCTTGACCGACTTCACAGTGGCCGTGTCCTTCGCGCACTACCCCGCTGGCAACGGTTCGACGGGTTTAGCGACGGTGAGCGGAGAACTGGTCCTGGACAAGACGGACCTGCAATTGGCCCGCAGCAGCACGACGGCGAATAGTTGGACGCTGAAAGTAGGGGCAACCACATCATCGCCGTTCAGCCTGACAACGGACGTGGCGGCTGGCGGCGCCACCTGGCCGGCGCTGTTCATCCGGCGCGTCGGCGGCACGGTCAATGTTTATTCGTCAGCCGGCATTGGCGCGACAGCCCCGTTCACCACACTGGCTACGATCAGCGATGGTACCGCGCTCAGCACCAACGCGCTGAATATCGGCACGACATTTCGGGGCACAATGAGCGAGCTGCTGGTGTGGAATCGCGGGCTGACGGATTCCGAGATCGCACGGGAGGCTGGGGCGATTCGGTACGACATGGCGCTTCGGGGACTGGTGATTCCTTGAGGACGCAGTCGGTGCTCGCCCCAGTCCACAAGAAGCAGCTTCTGACGTATCTCAGGCTCGCCGGCTGATTTCACATCAGATCTGCGAACATTCGAGTCGGCAGCTACCCCGCCGCTACCCCCGCCGCCGGCTCCGCCAGGTCAGAAACCCGATCAGCGTCTTACCGTCGTCAATCTTTCCCGATTCAATCATTTCAGCCAGTTCCTTTTTGGTGAACCAGCGCGCCTCGATCTGTTCATCGTCCATGGGGGTGGCTTCGCCGCCAGTCAAATCCTCGGCCAGGAAGATGGTCATTCGCTCCTGTACGAAACCAGGGCTGGCGAAGTAGCTGGCCAGCCTGGTCCATTGCCGCGCCCGATAGCCGGTTTCTTCTTTCAACTCGCGCCGGGCAGCCTGAAGCGGTTTTTCGCCGGGATCGAGACGCCCGGCCGGCAACTCCCACAGATACTTTTCCGCCGGCAGGCGATACTGCCTGACTAACAGCACGCGCTTCTTCCGGTCCACCGCCATGATGACGGCCGAGCCAATGTGGCGCACCACCGAGCGTTTGATGTGGAAACCGGTCTTCGGGTCGACGGCCTCGTCCTCGGTCACCCGGAACAAGCCGCAATTGTAGACTTCTTTGGAAGATGTGATTTTCATTTTTTCGCTTATCTTTTCGAATGCAGCGCCGCCGCGAACTGGTCCGCCGGAAGCGTATTCAGGATATCGTTCGGCTCCAGCCAGCCACGCCGCGCGGTCACCACGCCGTACTTCATGCTCTCCAGGTGCTTGGGGTGGTGGGCGTCGGTGGAGATGGTGAACCGCGCGCCCTTCGCTTTGGCGGTGCGGATCAGGGTGCCGTGCAGGTCCAGCCGCTCCGGGCTGGCATTGATCTCCAGCCACACGCCGCGCCGCGCGGCTTCGGCCACCACGCGGTCGAAGTCGAAGGGAAACGGATCGCGGTGCAGCAGAATGCGGCCGGTGGGATGGCCCATCACGCGCAGGTGCGGGCACTCCAGCGCGCGCAGCAGGCGGTCGGTCATTTCCGCCGCCTCCATATTCATGTGGCTATGCACACTGCCAATCACCAGGTCCAGTTCGGCCAGCGCGTCATCGGCCAGGTCCATGGCGCCGTCCTTGAGGATGTCGCACTCCAGGCCGGAGAAGACGCGAATCGGCGCCCCCTGCCTGTTGCCGAAGTGGGCAAGGCCGTTGCGGTTGATCTCGCGCACCCGTTTGGCGAACTCCACCACGCGCTTTTCGTCCAGGCCGTTGGCCATGGCCAGCGCTTTGGAATGGTCGGTGATGGCCACGTATTCGTATCCCCGTGCGCTCGCGGCCTCGGCCATCTCTTCCAGCGTGGCTCGGCCGTCGGTTTCGGTGGTGTGCATGTGGATGTCGCCGCGGATGTGTTGCAGCTCCACCAGTTCGGGCAGGCGGCCGGCCTCGGCGGCTTCGATTTCGCCGGTGTTCTCGCGCAGTTCCGGCGGAATCCACGCCAACTTCAGCGCCTGGTAGACGCCCTCTTCCGTTTCGCCCGCCACTTTCACATCGTCGGCGACGCGGAAGAGGCCGTACTCGCTGAGCTTCAGCCCCATCTTCACGGCGCGCGTGCGGATGGCCACGTTGTGGTCCTTGCTGCCGGTGAAGTACTGCATGGCGGCGCCAAAACTGCCGGGCGGCAGGGCGCGCACGTCCACCTGCAAACCCTCGCGGCCCACTTTGGCGCTGGCCTTGTTCTCACCATGGACCAGCACTTCCTCCACCAGCGAATAGGCGACGAACCGGCTGAGCACCGCTTCGGGAGCCGCCGGCCCGGTCACCAGCAGGTCCAGATCGCCCACCGTTTCGCGCCCCCGCCGCAGGCTGCCCGCGGGCGTGATGGCTTCGACGCCGGGCACCTGGCGCAATTCGGCGATCAACTCTTCCGCCATGGTCTCCGCGTAGCTCAGCAGGTAACGGCCGGTGCGCATGCGGTACTGGGCGATGGAGCGCAGCACCTTCTCTTCCAGCTTGGCGCCCATGCGCGGCAGCCCGCGCAGTTTCTGCTCCTGGCAGAGCCGCTCCAGTTCGTCGATGGTGCTGATGCGGTAATGCTCGAAGATCAGCGCGATGCCCTTGGGACCGAGGCCCTGAATCTTGAGGAACTCCAGCGCGGTGGGTGGAAACTTCGCCAGCAGCAGGTCGCGGCGCTCGCAGGAACCGCGCTCCGCAATTTCCGCCAGCACCTGCGCCAGCCCCTTACCGATGCCGGGGATATCGGTAACCTTGCGCTCCGGGTCGCGCAGAATATCTACGATACGTTCGGGATAGCCATCCACGGCCGTGGCGCCGTTGCGATAGCTGCGAATACGAAATCCATCCTCGGCGGCGATCTCCATCAGATCGGCCGTCTCCCAAAGTACGCGCGCGATTTCCTTATTCTCCAAGCTGGGGCCCCCGCTCTTAATTGTACAGAGTGAGGCCGCGGGTCTTATTGTGGGGCAGATTGCCAATCTGCGGCGGATTGTTAATCCGCCTGCGCGATGCGGCAGCGAGCGTTTTCGCCTTGCCTGAAGGGGCTCGCCAGAGCGCGGGCCGGCGGATTGCCAATCCGCCGCAGGTTAACAACCTGCCCCACATATCAGGTGTTACAGCTTCAAGCGTAGATAAATCGCGCCTTCGGTAGGCTTGCTGGAGTATGGGCCGGTGCGCTCGAAGCCCATGCGATCGTACATTTCCAGGGCTTGTGCCATCACTGGCATGGTGTCGCCGACCATCTCGGAATAGCCGGCGGCGCGGGACTCGGCAATCAGCCAGTGCATTAGGGCGCGGGCCACTCCCCGGCCACGAAACTTCGGCCTTACATAGAGGCGCTTGGCCTCGCACCGGCTGGCATCGAAGGGGCGCATGGCGGCGCATCCTGCCGGTTCGCCATCGAGAATCGCCAGCGCCAGCCTTCCACCCGGCGGCCGATAGTCGCCCGGCAGCGACGCCACTTCGTCGCCGAAGTTCTGGAAGCAGGGCGTGAAGCCGAAAGAGGTCCAGTATTCTTCGAACAGGCCGCGCACCAATTCGACCTGGGGCCCGCCGGAAACGGTCACGATCTCCATGATTACTCCACTCGGGTTACTCCACGCGGGTTACTCCACGCGGGCTACTCCACGCGGGCTACTCCACTCTGGTCAGGCGCTCCTTATAGAGAGCGAACACGCGCTTGAAATCCAGGTTGAGCATGGCGGTGACGGGCGTGGCGTCGGGGGCCACCCGGCGGTCCAGCGGCACGGTGGAACCGTAGAACTGGCCCCATGAGGTCTGCACATCCAGGTACCGGACTTCGGATTTGGTGACGAACTCGGGGTCCAACAGATAGGCCGCCGCCAGCGAATCCCACATATAGCCGGTGGCTTTGGCGTCCTTGAGAAATGCCGGGTAGCGGTTGCCAAGATCTTCCCGGAAGAGGTCGGTGATGCCCGTGTGGGCCCCGGCGATCTGATCGAACTCGGCCTTCCTCAGCGGCGCCAGATTGCAGATATCCAAACCGAACATTACCTTCTGGGCAATGTGGGAACGCAGCACGATGCGCGCCGATTCGGGGTCGAACCAAAAGTTGAACTCGGCCGCGGCCGAGGCATTGCCGGCCACCCGGATATTGCCGCCCATAAAAACAATCCGTTTGATTTTGCCTTCGATCTCCGGCTTCAACCGCAGCGCCATGGCGATGTTGGTCATCGGCCCAATGGCCAGCACCGTGACTTCGCCGGGATGGCGTTCAATTTGGGAGATCAGAAACTGGGCGCCGTCGCGGTGCGCTTTGCGTCCCGTGAGTTTCGCGCCGGGCGCCGGCTTGACCGTGGCGGGGTCTTCGGCGAAGGCGCCCGTGAAGGCCAGCGCACCCCATCGCCGTTCCGCCTCCCTGGCCATGGGCGCGGTGTGCAGCAGAGGCGTCTCGGCGCCGGAGTAAACGGCCACCTGCGGCCGTTTCAGCAGGTCCAGGATGTGGAACATGTACTCGGCGCCCTGGGCGGGCCAGACATTGCCGGGAACCAGCGTGATGCCCTCCACCGTCACCTGCGAGGGACTGCGGAGCAACATAACCAGCGCGGCTCCATCGTCTCCGAACAGCCCGGAGTCCGTATCGAACAGAACCATATCGCGCCCCGCCGCCCACGATCGCCCGGACGACAACCCCCCGGATGACAACCCGGGGAGCAGCATGAGTCCCACCAGCTTGAGCCCCACCAGCATGAGTCCCATCAGCCAACGCCACATGTACCCCCAATATAATGCGAATCCGCCCCGGCCGGGACGAGGAGACGATCAGATCACGCGAACGCCCTGGCGCGCGGCCTCTTGGCGCAGAACTCGATCCACCGTCAGGAGTGTGGCGTCATCGCGCCGCGCCAGCGCGAGGTAGAACATGTCGTAGGCGGGCAGGCGACTGGTGCGGGCCAGGAGAAACGCCTCGCGATACAAATCCTTTCCGGAGACCAGCGTATCGACCAGGTTCAAGGCGAGTTCCAGGACCCGCTGGCAAGTTTCGGTTTCCAGCTTTTCGAACTGGTGATACTTCCAGATGGCGTTGGTGACCTCGGGGACGATCAACTCCGGGGCAAGCACCGCGTCGGCCTCCGCGATCGCCTCAAGGTGGTCCGCCATAGGGCGGCGATTCAGTGCGATCTGGACAGCCGTGCTGGCATCCAGAACCACCCTCACCGCTTACGGTCCTCGCGGATTATCCGGACAGGATCGCTCAGTGCACGGGCCCGGTGCGGGTTCCCGGCACCTGAAGAAGATCCTGCGATCTCAGCCAGCAGGTTCTTTCGGCGGGCTTTGGGGCCGGATCCCACACCTAATCCGCGCGCCAGCACGGCCAGAGTTTGTTGCGCCAGACTTCGGTGCTCTTTTTCGGCCAAATCGGCCAGCAGTCGGTAGATTGGCTCGGGGACGTCGCGTACTTGGATAGCGGGCACCATGCCATTATATAAAATGCATGCACGTTTATGCAAGCTGCATGCATCCCGGCTTTTTGGGCCTCTGCTAAAATGCGGAAGCCATGCACAAAGTACGATGGGGCATACTGGGCGCCGCACGAATCGCCACCACCAAAGTGATCCCGGCCATGCAACAGGGCCAACTGAGCGAGGTTGCCGGCATCGCCTCGCGCGACCGGGCCAAGGCCGAGGAGGCCGCCCGGCAACTCGGCATTCCCAAATCCTACGGCTCATACAAAGAGATGCTGGACGATCCCGAAATCGACGCCATCTATAACCCGCTGCCCAACCATTTGCACGTGGCGTGGTCCATCCGCGCCGCGGAAGCGGGCAAGCACGTGCTTTGCGAGAAGCCGCTGGGCATGAACGCCGCCGAGGTCCGCGACCTGATTGCCGCGCGCGACCGCACCGGCGTGACCATGGGCGAGGCCTTCATGGTACAGACTCACCCGCAGTGGCTGCGCGTGGTGGAACTGGTGCGCAGCGGGCGGATCGGCCAACTTCGCTCCGCGGTGGGCACGTTCAGCTATTTCAAACTGGATGCGGACAACATTCGCAACATCCGGGCATACGGCGGCGGCGCCTTGATGGATATCGGCTGCTATCCCATCAAGTGCTCGCGCATGGTGTTCGGCGAGGAACCGGTCCGGGTCTCGGCCTCGATTGTGCGCGACGCCAGGGTGGACAACGTGGACGTCCTGACTTCGGCCATGCTGGATTTTCCGTCGGGCCACTGCATATTCACGGCCAGCACGCAGGTTCAATCGCAGCAGAGCATGTGCTTTTACGGGAGCAGTGGGCGGATTGCACCCGAGATCCCGTTTAACGCGGCGCCGGGTGAGACGGCGCGGGTGATCATCGACGATGGCCGCGACCTGACCGGCTCCGGCCGCGTGGTGGAAGAAATCGCGGCGTGCGATCAATACACCATCCAGGGCGACCTGTTCTCTCGCGCGATTCGCGAAGGCGGCCAGCCGCCGGTGCCGCTGGAGGATGCGCTGCTCAACATGCGGGTGATCGACGCGGTTTTCCGTTCCGCCGAGACCGGCAAATGGGAAACGCCGTAGTCGCAACCAAGCTGAGCCCTGACGGGCAGACTGTTCCATGCCACGTCGTGAAATACCCCCGCGCCTTACACATTTGTCGGCCAGATCCCGGAAGAAGCGCTCCACCTGGTTGAGCCAGGAAGAACACGGCTCTGTGCCTGCGATATGATGCGCTGCATGAGATCAACGCTTCTACTAATCGCCCGAGCCGTCTTCATGATTCCTATATTGGCGGCAGTCGCACCCCCCGAAGTCGTCATCAACGGACGTCGCACCGTAGTGGTTGAGAGTCCTGCTGCGACTGTGCTCATCGATCTGGGGGGTGGTTCGATCGTGGACTTCCATCTTTCCGGCGGTGGATTGAATCCTCTCCACTGGCTTGGACCTGGCGACGAAAATGCCGCACTGCGGCCCATGGCTCACTTTCTGTGCCTGGACCGTTGGGGTCAGCCGTCGGAAGCCGAACAGCGCAACGGAATGCCCTTTCATGGCGAAGCTTCACGCGTCGAATGGAAAGAACTGGTCACATCCGAAGGTCGTGACGCCAAGAATCTCGCCTCCATGTGGACCAGTCTCCCGATGGCAGGTCTTGAGATACGCCGCTTGGTCAAACTCTCCGGGTCGGCTGCAGTCTTCACCGTCTCCGAAACCGTCACCAACCGAAACAAGCTCGGGCGCATCTACAACATGGTCCAGCACGCAACGATCGGGCCACCCTTCCTGGACGAAACCACTGTTGTCGATTCGAATGCGCAGCGGGGACTAATGCAGTCAAGTCCGCTGCCCAATCCGGAGCAGCCCGAGATACGCTGGCCGCAAGCGATCAAGCAAGGTAATCCGGTCGATTTGCGGCGTCTGACAAATGACCCTGACCCAAACGTCGTCTCCTTTGTTATGGATGGCGAGGTGGGATGGGTAACTGCCACGAATGCCTCCAAGGAGTTGTTGCTGGGCTATCTCTTTAGCACCATCGACTATCCATGGCTCAACCTCTGGCGTCACGTGCAGGATGGGAAGCCGCTCGCACGCGGGCTGGAATTCGGAACGACCGGCCTTCATCAGCCATTCAAAATCTTGACTGTCAAACCGCACATTTTCGGCAGGCCGACCTTTGCGTACCTGGATGCCGGAGAAAGCGCAACGCGCCAGTACACGGCATTCTTGACCAAGGTGCCGAACGATTTCGCGGGCGTAAACAGTGTTCTGTATCGCGATGGCAGGATCATCATCCAGGAGCGCGGCGGAAACCGACGCGAGGTAACCATCATCGCTGGCCGTTGAGCAGGTCGCGGCCCTCTCCAGACTTGTGCGAGCCGATTATCGCTCTCGGCTAATCTCGCGCCGGACTGCGAAAAAGCCCGCACAGGTCAGGGCGTGGCCGTTATCTTCTCAAGCGGCGCCTCGTCCGGCTGCGAGAGATCGAGGGGTTCGGCACTTGAACAGTAATTGGCGCCTATCAGCAACTCGGTCAGCTCGAAACTTTTTCCGGCGACCTCGAAGACGCACGCGATCTTTACCAGCGTTGCCTACTCGTGGCGCGCGAATTCGTCCAGCAGAAACCGGACGACCCAGCTCGCAACCAGCTCCTGGCAGCGACCTACGTGGGCCTCGGATGGGTCCACCTCAACAGCGTGGAAACGGATAAAGCCGTTCAGAGTCTTCGTGCGGCCCTTCAAGTCTTCGGGACCGAACCCAATGGGAACGAAGATCACGATCGGATGCTCGTGCTTGTTTATTCCCGCACGGCATTCGGTCTAAATGAGCTTGGATCGAATCCCCAGGCGATCCGCAGTTTTGAGAAGGCGATCGCCATCGCCGAGGACCTCGCCCGAAAATTTCCCTCAGTTCGCACGAAACGAGGGGTCCAGACTCTATATATGAATTTTGTCGGCCCGTTGGCCGGAATGGAGACGCTCAACGCTGGCCTTGCGCCTCAGGCGGAAATCTACGCCAGGAAGGCCTTGGCGACGGCAGAAGAAGCCATCCGGAGCGATCCCACGAATAAGCGAGCACGTTTCGACTTGGGTTTTGCGTATACCAAGATGGGGGATGCCGTCTCTGCCACGCATCCGGATGAGGCCGCCGCATGGTACCGAAAATCGATCGAGTTGACGAAGCAACTCGGCGCGCGGACCGAGGCGAGGAGCGAACTCGCGTTTCGGAACGAGAAGCTGGCATCCGTATTGATCAGTAGGAAACACGCGGCCGAACGTCTTCGTCTTTTGCGAGAAGCCAACCTGATCCGGCAGGAGATCGCCAAAACAGGATCGAATCCGCCGCTCGACCGCGTGCATTTGATGAGGTCGCACTGCAGATTAAGCGACGCCGAATTGGCGATAAATCATATCGCGGACGCCCGTAGCCATGCTGCTTCGGCGCTGCCATTCCTCGCTGCGTTTAAAGTGACCTCGCCCAGCCTGGTGGTCCTGCGCGACCTGGGCTTCTGCTACGAGAGTCTGGGCAACGTTCAACGTTCGCTTGCAGCGGACCGCTCGGGGTCCCTGGCCGAACGGCGCGCTGCGCTAGCCCAGGCTCGTGAATGGTATCAGAAGAGCTCTGGTGTGTGGAACGAATGGTTGAGGCGCGGAGCTGCCACCCCCGAAAGCGAGGGAGCGCGGCACAAAATCGAACAGCTGCTCCAAACGAAATGATCGAAATCGGTGAGGGATTCCGCATACCACAATAGGGAGACTCCAAAATTGTTCGATTCGTCGCCGCCGATGCAATTGTCCGCCGCCCAAGTCACAGTTGAGCAACGGAACGGGGCTCTCGTTCTCGATACGCGTCCCGCCGAACAATTCGTATCCCTTCACATTCGAGGATCCATTCAAATCGGGCTTCTCGGATATTTCGCCAGTTGGGCGGCGATTCTCATTGAGCCGACACAGAGAATTATCTTGATAGCCGAAGACCTTCAACGGGTTCAGGAAGCATGGACGCGATTGATCCCAGTAGGTGTTCGACACGTGATCGGGTACTCACTCCCCAATGAGGCGAAATGGCGAAGAGAAGGGTTGGAACTCACCACAATCTCAGTCCAGCGATGCGAGCAGATTGTCCGAACTCTTGAGTCCGGCACGCCGTTGCAGCTCATCGATGTCCGTAGCCGTGCCGAATGGCTGAAAGGTCACCTTCCGGGCGCGATCTCGCTTCCACTGCAGGACCTGAATCCAAACACAAATCCAGTCGACCTCTCCACGCCGAGCTTGATTTACTGCCACGAAGGATTTCGCGCAACGACAGCTGCCACCATACTGCTCCAGGGAGGCGGTGCCGCTGTCGCCATTTTGATGGATGGCTTTGAGGGCTGGTCGGCACTCGGGCTGCCCCTGGAAACGTAGGACGAGTCGTCCTCGAATCGACGTTCAACATCTGGTGCTTTTTTGAGAACTTGATGATCGAACTCGGGACGGGACGCCGCACGCATTCGTCGTTCGCTCCCCCCGGCTTCGCCTGCTTGCTTTGCTCGCCCCCGGAGGATTGGAAGAAGCCTTCCGTAGCGTGAGTTCACCGGCCCTGAATCCGGACCTCTCACCGGAGCCCTCACCTATTCGCAAATTGACGTAGATGAAGTAGTGCGACGATTCAGGGACTACGGTGCACATTTCCTGACGCAAGACGAGACTTCGGATCACATGCCGCCGTATCCGAAACGGCTTCCACCGAATTCCAGCGTTAGCTGAAAAAACCGCCGGTCGAAAAGCGGGGCACCTTTGATGCCGTTTGCACGGCAGAACTGGCATGCAGCCAATCGCAGACGTCGAAACCTGGATCAGGACGCCGCCAACACTGACCGCCGTTTGCCGGAAGGTTTCTTCGCAAAAAAAGAATCGCACGACCGATCGTGCGCATTTCTTAAGTGAGGCCATTACCGGCCTAAGCCGATTTCCTTTCGGCTTATTCAACCAAATGAGGAGAGCACACATGCATCAGAAAATTATATTCAAGAGCAAAGGCCTGAATTGTTCCGGCCTCTTTTATCTTCCCGATAACTACTCCGCAACAGAGGGCAAGCAGTTGCCTGCGATCGCTATGGCGCACGGCATAGGCACACTTAAGGAGATGGGGCTGCCCCAGTACGCGGAGCGATTCGCAGACGCCGGCTTCGCTGTTCTGCTCTTCGACTTCCGTAACCTCGGAGAGAGCGAAGGCACTCCGCGCGAACAAGTCTTTGCCGAAGACCAACAGGAGGACTACCGCAACGCCATCACATGGCTGCAACTGCAGCCGCAGATCGATCCGGAACGGATCGGCGTCTGGGGTTTCTCTTTCTCTGGGGGGCACGTGCTGCAGGTCGCC
>DATMNI010000298.1:0-25494 GCA_035570275.1 Candidatus Acidiferrales bacterium
ACCAACCTGTTCAACCACCCGTCGTTCGCCCTGCCGGATAAGGCGATCGGAGCGGGTCATGTCGGCCGCATCAGCGGTACCAGCGTGGGCTCGCGTCAAATGGAGCTGGTCGCGAAGTTCAGGTTCTAGGCCGGATCGACACACCGAAGCAATCGCGGCGGGCACAGGTTCTTTTCTGTGTCCGCCGTTTTGCTTTATTCCACAACCCGGTAAATTTGTCATTTACCGCCAGATGTCGATGGCACTGCGGCTTCAGTTCTGATCGGGAGCGACACGCCGCCTCGCCACACCAGGCGGAACGCCTGCCGTTCACACGGTCGAATCGGAGGGATCCATCGCCTCATCGAGATCGATTTTTGGTCATTCTGAAGTTGTTCTCGATGACCGGATTGATGTAGTCTTGTTTTGCGCCTTGCAGTCGTTGCCGCGGCACTCGCAGTAAACCGGGATCCGGGCGGAGTTTCCTCGCCTATCAACGGATTGATGTGGTGCGGTGGCGCTGCCGCGATCCCCGTGTCGACGAATGTCACCGGCACGTTGGGACGCGGGCTGAACGAGCCCCGGAAGCCCCGAGTTTCAGGCTCCGGCCGATCGCGGCGTAGGCTTCGGTGCGAAGCCGGGGAGTTCGTGCATGTCCCAGACGAGATGGCGGAAGCGGCGTTATTTCCAGACGGCCTTTGGGCTGGCGGCGGCTTTCGCCGCGTTTGTGACCACCAGGGCGCAGTCGTCCCCCGATAAGTGGTGGCCCGGATACGGCAACGGTCCGGATAACTCGCGCTACTTCGCGTCGAAGCAAATCAACAAGTCCAACGTGAATCAGCTCCAGGTGGCGTGGACGTACCCGTACAGCGATACCGGCGGCTATCCGATCGTAGCCCGCGGCGCCATCTACGGCCGCGGCCGGAACGGCTCGCTCGTCGCCGTCGACGCGAAGACCGGCAAGGAACTCTGGATCCGCGAGAACATGAACGGCATGAGCACCCGCGGCGTCATGTACTGGGAGAGCCGCGACGGCCGCGACCAGCGGCTCATCTTCCCGATGAACAGCCTGCTCCAGGAAATCGACGCCAAGACGGGCAAGTCGGTGATGGCGTTCGGTACTAACGGCGTCGTCGATCTGCGCGTCGGCATCGACGGCCGTGATCCCGCTACGATCGGGAACATCCAGTCGAACACGCCGGGCGAGGTCTTCGAGAATCTGGTGATCGTCGGCAGCGCGACCGGCGAGGGCTACATGTCACCGCCCGGTGACATCCGCGCCTACGACGTGCTGACCGGCAAGCCGGCCTGGACGTTCCACACCGTGCCGCGTCCGGGCGAGTACGGCCACGACACGTGGCCCAAAGACGCCTACAAGTACATCGGCGGCGTCAACAACTGGGGTGAGATGACGGTCGATCCCCAGAGCGGCATCGTCTACATTCCGCTCGGTTCCCCGACCTACGATTTTTACGGCCTCGACCGTATCGGCGCCAATCTGTTTGGCACGTCGGTCGTGGCGCTCGATGCGCGTACCGGCAAGCGCCGCTGGCATTTCCAGTTTGTGCACCACGACCTCTGGGATATGGACCCGAGCGCGGCTCCATCGCTCACCACCATCCGCCACAACGGACGCAACCGTGATGTTGTGGCGCTGACCAGCAAGACCGGCTGGCTCTACGTGCTCGACCGCGCCACCGGCGAGCCCATCTGGCCGATCGAAGAGCGCCCCTTTCCGAAGAGCGAGGTGCCGGGCGAACAGAGTTGGCCGACGCAGCCCGTGCCCACCAGGCCCGAGCCGTATATCAGGCACACATTCACAGTGGAGGACATCAGTCCTTACCTGCCGGCCGAGGAGGCGGCCGCGCTTAAGCAGCGTCTGCTGGCCGCAACCAACAAGGGCGTCTTCACTCCGATCAACTTCTCCGACACGGTACACGTCCCGGCGAGTAACGGCGGTACTTTGTTCGGCGGCACGGCTGCCGAACCGCGCACCGGAGCCGTCTACATCATCTCGCACGACAACCCGGGGATACTCAAGTTGGTCCGTCCAGGCGAGAATGCCGGCCGTGGCGGCCCCTTCGTGTCGCCCGGGCAACTCGTCTACCAAAAGAACTGCCAGATGTGTCACGGCGCGGACCGGCTCGGAACCGAGGCTGGCGTGCCGCTCGTTCACGCCGCCGACTCACCGGCCAACAACATTGTCGCCGGAACTTCTCGGGTCGACGCGTCAACCATTCGCGCAACCGTGGCTACCGGCAAAAGCAGGATGCCGGCGATGCCCCACATCACCGGCGCCGACCTCGAAAACCTCGTCACCTATCTGACGGGACCGCCGGCGGGACGCGGCCGTGGACCTGGCGGATTCGGCCGTGGCGGAGCCCCGGCTGCCTCGGGCGCACCGCCCGAGCTGATCGCCGGATCGGGCTCGGCGTGGAACCGACGCGAGGCTGCGGGGGGCGGGCGTGGACGCGGCGCCGCTCCACCCTATCCGGAAGGCGTGACCCAGTACGACCGGCCCACCATCAACGAATACAACACAGTCGGCAACCGCGTCAAACCGCCGTTCACCTCAATCGTCAAGTACGACCTGAACAAGCCGGGTATCCAGTGGCGGATTCCCTACGGCAACGATCCTGCGCTCGCTGCGCGAGGCATCACCGGCACCGGAACGCCCGGGACGACCAATAGTCTCGTCGTAACCGAATCCGGCCTCGTGTTCGGGGCCGGTGGCGATAGCCAGGTTCTTGCATGGGACAGCGAAACGGGCAAGCAGCTCTGGTCGTCGCGGTTCGGCGGCAGCTTCCTCGGTTCACTAGTGATGTACGAGATGGATGGCCGGCAGTACCTCCTCGTCCCCGCGGCGAGTTCGGCTGGTGGACGCGGCCGAGGCGGCACTCCGGCAGCCGCTCCGGCCCCGCTCGCACCGCTCGGTTGGGTCGCCTACGCGCTGCCGGCCAGGTAGCACGGAACGGGCGAGGGGGAATGGCACGAGAGGAAGCGGATCGCAAACCTGCGCGACCCGGCCGCTTCCCTGCAAGGCGGATTCAGAGGATTGAAATATCAGTTACCCGCCACGCTGGACAAAAGGATCCGATGCAACCCGGCCTGGGGCCGGACGACATTTCTGCGGAGGACAGGAGGGACCGAGCGTCTTCATAGACACCGATGGGTATCGCGACTATGTAAAGCCGAACGAGAGAAGGCCTTCCGCCAGGAATGGGACCGGCAGAAGAAGTAGTTAGTCCAGAAATTCCCGGCATCGCTTGCTGGTGCGAAAAGCCGCACTTTCCAGCAGGCTGTTGAGTTCGGCCCGTATTTCTTGTGTCTGTGATTCACTCAGCCCTGTCGCTTGGCCTTCGCACATCACGGTGCCCCGCTGAATAATATCACAGCGGGTATGCAAGCGGTTTCTAACCTGCCGAACTAACCGTTAGCCATTTCGTAACGGTGTTCCTGAGCGTACACTCAACCTCAACATTCCATTAGGCATCTAAGCTCGTTCACCGTACCAAACCTATTCCATCTCAGGATGTCGGTGCTAGCTTATGCCAAAGCCAGAGTGGGTCCCGGGTCAGCACTAGCCCGCCCAAATTCAAGGAGGCAATTCGTGACAATCAGGCGCTTACTGTGCGTTTCGGGGGTGCTGACATGCCTTTCCACCATGACCCTTTCGCGCAGACGTCCGGCGAAGTGACCGGCCGTATCAGTGACGCCACCGGGGCCGCAGTCCCGGCCGCAAGGATCTCCCTTACCAACACAGCCACCAACGCGGTCCGGGAAACGATCTCTACCGATTCCGGCGACAATACCTTCGCCGCCGTGGCGCCCGGCATCTACAAGATCCAGGTGGAGCAACCCCGGCGTTTCCACAATGGCTTTAGTGTGATCGGTTCGTACACCTGGTCGAAATCCATCGACACCACCAGCGGAATCCGCAATCAGGGTTTCGACACGTTGTATCCGCAGAACAGCTACTGCCTGGCTTGCGAGCTCGGCCGCTCCGCGTTCGACACGCGACAGCGCATCGTGACCTCGGTGCTCTACGATCTGCCTGTTGGCAAAGGCAAGACGCTGGATATCACCAACCGCTTCGCGAACACCATCATCGGCGGCTGGAAACTGGGCGGCATCCTGACGTTGCAGAGCGGCATGCCGGGTACCCTGACGATCGGCGGCGCGGATAACGCCAGCGCCGCCGCGGGCGGCTACGATCGGCCGAACGCCACAGGCGTCACCCCGTATCTCGAGAACCGGGCGCCATCGGTTACTGGAACCTGGACGCATTCGCCGAAGCGCCCGCGGGACAGTTCGGCAACGTAGGACGCAAGGCGATCCAGGGACCGGGTATCATTGGATTCGACGCTGAAGTACATAAGCAGTTCCGCATGCCCTACAGTGAGCACCGCACGCTGCAGTTCCGGTTTGAGGCGTTTAATGTCATGAACCACCCGAAGTGGAACATGCCGAGCCTGAAAATCCTTTCGGGAGCGGTGCGGCCTGGCCTGCCCGGCACGGCAGCTCATGCCAACTTCGGAGTGATAACCGGCACGTGGGAGCGATGCGCCAGCTCCAGTTGGGCCTCAAGTATTCGTTCTAAGCTAAGTCTAAGGCAAAGGAGACCTCATGAAATACCTCCTCTTTCCGCTGATACTCGGCGGGATGTGTTGGGGACAAGGCACCGATGACTGCAAGCCGTCCTCACTGAATATTCCAGGGGCGCCGTACCCCTGCGTACACGCGGATCGCCGGGTGACCTTCCGCGTGGCTGCTCCAGACGCTCAGAAGGTGCAGGTTCGTTTGGGTGGCGCGCACGACATGACCAAAGGGACGGATGGATTATGGATGGTCACGATCCCTCCGCAAGTGGTCGGATTCCATTACTACACCATCACCGTGGATGGCGCGGTGGTCGCCGATCCAGCCACGCGCACCTTCTTCGGCTCGGGATGGGAGAACAGCGGCATCGAAATTCCTGAGCCGGATGCCGATGCCGCCTATTACGCGGCCAAGGACGTGCCGCACGGCCAGGTGAGCCAGCGCTGGTATTACTCCAAAGTCACCGGCAAATGGCGCCGCTGCTATGTTTACACGCCGCCCGAGTACGAGGCCAATTCGCGCACACGCTATCCCGTTCTCTACCTGCTCCACGGCTGGGGCGAGAACGAGCAGGTGCACATACAGGGTCACATGGATTTCATCATGGACAACCTGATCGGCGCGAAAAAGGCCAAGCCGATGATCGTCGTGATGGACAATCTGAACGCGGTGAGGCCCGGCGAAGATGCGTCGCTATTCGCAGCCCGAGGCACTATAGCGAAAATGACCGTGCCGGATCCTGCACCTGCGGGCGGAGGACGCGGCGCCCCCGGCGCTGGCCGCGGCGGGTTCCCGAGCAATTGGGGGGCGGTGTTCACTGAGATGATGTTCACCGATCTCGTCCCGATGGTGGAGCACACCTATCGTGTACTGCCCGGGCGTGAGAATCGCGCCATGGCGGGACTCTCGATGGGCGGCATGCAGTCCTTCATGACCGCGCTCGGCAACATGGACAAGTTCGCCTATCTCGGCGGGTTCAGCGGAAGCAGCGGCGGACGCGGCGGATTCGACCCGAAGACGTCTAACAACGGCGTGTTCGCCGATGCCGAGGCATTTAACAAGAAGATGAGGGTGCTGTTCCTGGGAATCGGCTCCGTAGAAGGCCCCGGGACCAAGACTTTCAGCGAGGCGCTCACCCAAGCCGGCATTCACAATGTGTATTTCGAATCGCCCGGCACGGCCCACGAATGGTTGACCTGGCGCCGTTGTCTAAACGACTTCGCCCCGCGGCTCTTTAAGTAGGACAGGCGGTCGTTTCGTGTAGCCTGTACTTGATCGCTGAGCGCGAGTGGGCACACAAGCCTATGCTGGTACAGTATGCGTTCCACGGAGGCATGCATTGAAGGATCATCGGTTTTCGAGACGGTGGCTCCGGCTCGGTTCTGAACCTATGAAATGCGCTATTCTGGCAACAGCTCTGGTTTTGGGGTCGATCGCCCTGGCGCTCGATGGCCAGGCCGGCATTCACGACCCCTCCACCATCGCCCTGTGCAACGGCAAATTCTACACCTACGGCACCGGCGGCGGTTCGCTTGTCTCCGATGACGGCTGGACCTGGCGGCGCGGAACAACTCTCCCGCGCCGCGGGTTGGCCCCCGACGTCATTCACATCGGCGACCGCTACTACATCTATGTAGCCGCAAACATCGGCGCGCAGCCCAAAGCTGCGGTCAACATGATCTGGAGCAAGACCCTTGACCCCGACTCGCCCGACTACAAGTGGGAAGAAGGTGGCGTGGTCGCATCGTCCGATGGCGTCGAAGACTCCAACGCTATCGACCCAGGAGTATTTCTCGATCCCAACGACGACCGGCTCTGGCTCGTCTACGGCTCGTACTTCGGCTACATCCGGCTCGTCGAACTCGATCCTAAAACCGGCAAGCGCAAAGACCCGAACGATAAGCCGCGCGACCTCGCAATCAACTGCGAAGCCTCCGACATGATCTACCACGATGGCTGGTATTACCTGCTGGCCACCCACGGGAGCTGCTGCCGCGGCGCAGACTCCGGCTACAACATCCGCATGGGCCGCGCAAAGAAGGTTACCGGCCCCTTCCTCGATCAAGAAGGCATCGGCATGATCCAGGGCGGCGGGAAGTTGTTCGTGGGCTCCGGTGGTCGCGTCATCGGCCCCGGACATTTCGGTCTCCTTGATCTCGGCGACGGCGTGCAGAAATTCTCCATGCACTGGGAGGCCGATCTCGATCGCGGCGGCGCCAGCGTGCTCGATATCCGTCCGCTGCTGTGGAAGGACGGCTGGCCGGTCGCCGGCGAGAACCTGAATCCCGGCACCTATGAGATCGAGTCCGTCCGCACCGGAACCGCGCTCGAGCTGAAGGTCGAAGGCATGCCCGTCGGTGGACTGCGCGCCCGAGGCGGTCGAGGCGGTGGACCCGCGGGACACGGCGGCGGACGCGGCGGTGCGGCAGCACCCGGTGCTCCAGCGCCCGGCGTATCGCCCACTGGTGGCCCGCCGGCAGGAAGCGGACCCGGCGGCGGCGCTCCCATTCCCCCGCAGGACGGAGCCGATGTTTCCAAGAATTGGCCCACCGGCCAGATCGACGTCCGCATGGCAAACTACATGTGCCAGGCGCAGCAGAAGTGGACCATCGCGGCCGCGCCCAATGCCGGCGGCTATCCCGGCTCACCGTACTTCAAGATCACCATCGCCGGCACCGGCCGCGCACTCGCCGCCACGGCCGACGCCGAACTTGTCGTGCTGCCCGCCTTCACCGGCGGGCCCGAACAACTCTGGCGCATTGAACAGCTTCCCGACGGTGCGTGGCGTATCACGCCCAAGTCGGTACCGAATTCCAGGCAACCCGTCGCGCTCTCGGCAGTCGGCAGCAGTTTCGCAACGCTCTCCAAGTTCGATCCGACGAGCGACAAGCAGGGCTGGTTGATCAAGATCCCATGACCATTCATCCCCAATCGTTCGCGTTCCTGCTGGCAATCGGCGCGGTCGCGGCCGCCCAGGTGGCCCCGGTCACGCTGATGCGCCCCACCACACTCGACAAAGCGCCCGCCCCCGATGGTTTCATCCAGCGCTGGCTCGTGCTGGAACCCATCCCCGCCAACGGCCTCACCGACAGCGCCGTCCAGGCAATCGTGAAGAAGGAGTATTTCTCCAACCAGTTCACCCTGATTCCGCACGATGGCGACAAGGTGACGGTCGGCGACACGCAACTCACCTGGCACGCCGAAGACACCAAGCTATACAACCTGAACCTCTATCACTTCGCGCACGCGTTGGACAAGCCGACCACCAACGTTCTGTTCTGGGCGTTCACTCTGGTCAACTGCCCGCGCGAAATGCGCGACGTCCGCCTGGCCATCGGATCGAACGCCGCTTCGGTCTGGTGGGTGAATGGCCAGGAGGTCATCGGCATCTACGGCGATCGCCAGACGGTCATCGACGACGGCGTCTCCAAACGCCTCACGTTGAAGAAGGGGCAGAACATCATCCGCGCCGTCATTGTCAACGGCGGCGGCGCCACCGATTTCTGCGCCCGCTTCCTAGACCAGGACGACAAGCCACTCAAAGGCTACACCGTGAGCCTGGGCGTTGCGGGCAAATGATATGGATAGCGCTGTTTCGGTTGAATCTGTCATGACTCGCATTCCGATACGTCTCGCCTTCGTCCTCCTGGACGCCGCGCCTGTCGTCTTGGCTCAGCGCGGGGCGCCGATCGAGCAGCAACTCACCTTTGCGCCTTATCGCGCCAGCGGCATCTACGACGTCGGCGAAGCCGTCGGCTGGACGGTCATACCCGGCCCCGTCACACCCAAGTACAGCTTCAAGTGGACCATTCGCCGTAATAACGCCGCCGTTCTCAAAGAAGGCAGGCTCGATCTCTCCTCAGGCTCCGACAAAATCGAAATCACGGGCGATCAGCCCGAAATGATCTATGTCGCGGTAGAGCCGTATGCCAAGCTGGCCACAGACACGCCTGCGGCGGCCGGCGAAGCCGCGGCCCCCGCCGCTGGCCGGGGCGGCGAGTCCGCTTACATCGGCGGCAACACCGGCCGCAACAACGGACTTTACGCCGTCGGCGCCGCCGTTGCCCCGCAGAAACTCGGCCTCTCCACGCCGCGCCCCGCGGACTTCGACGCCTTCTGGGACGGCAAACTTGCTGCCCAGGCCAAGGCCCCGATTAACGCCGAACCCACGCCAGTCGAAACCGACGTGCCGGGTGTCGAGCTCAGCATGTTCGTCATGGACGCGCTTGGCTCCAAAGCTTATGGCTACATCGCCAAGCCTGCCAGGGAAGGCATGTTCCCTGCCCTAATCCAACTCCAGTACGCCGGCGTGTACGCCTTAAACGCACGCGGCGCAGCACAGCGTGCCGCCGAAGGCTGGCTGTTCCTCAACGTCGATTCGCACAACAAGCTCCCGTCCGATCCCTCCGGCAACATCCCCCGCAGCTATCAGGCCGTCGGCAACACCGATCGCGAGAAGTCGTACTTCCTCAACATGTACCTGCGCGACTCCCGGGTTCTCGATTACCTGCTCACCCGCCCCGATTGGGACGGCGAGACCGTCGTGCTCACCGGCGGCAGCATGGGCGGCCAGCAGAGCCTCGTACTCGCCGGCCTCCGAACCGAGAAGATCACGGCTGTCCTGGTCTGCGTGCCCGCCGGCGCCGATGCGAACGGCGACCTGTACGGCCGCAAGGCCGGGTATCCGAATTGGCCTTCCGACAATCCGGACGTGATGAAGACTGCGCTCTACTTCGACACCGTGAACTTCGCCTCGCGCATCAAAGCTCCGGTGATGGCCGGCATGGGTTTCATCGACACCATCTCCCCACCCGCCGGCGTATGGACCGCACTCAACCAACTCGCGAGCCCCAAAGAGCCTCTGCCTATGATCGAATCCGAGCACGACAACCTCACGCCGCAGAAGGGCCGCGCCTGCCCCGCACGTACCAAAGAGCTGCTCGACATCCTGGTGAAGGGCGGAGAATTTCATCCCACTGGCACCCGTTAATGAAACTAAGGAGGCACCCCATGCGAATGTTCTTCGCCTTAGCGCTGCTCGCAGCTACGCTCTACGCCCAGCGAGGCGGCGCGCCCTATTACGAGGACACCAACAACGTTCCGGTCTCGCCCGAAATCCAGGCTGATCGCAAAGTCACTTTCCGTCTCTTCGCCCCGAAGGCGAGCGAAGTCGTTCTCATGGGATCTCCCGGCATCCTGGAATTCACTAAAAAGCCCATGCCGTTACAGAAGGACGATAAGGGTGTCTGGAGTCTGACAGTCGGCCCGCTGCCTCCCGGCTTCTATACCTACGGCTACGCCATCGATGGCGGCCTCCGTATGCCCGATCCCTCCAACCCCAATCTCGAGTTGCGCCGCTGGGGCCCCACGAGTTCCGTCATCGTGCCCAGCGGCGAGAAATCCGTCATCGAAGAACGCCGCGTCCCCCACGGGACCGTCCACGTCGAGTTCTACGACGCCAAAAACCTCGATACCGAGCGCATGGTCTACGTCTACACGCCGCCCGGATACGAGACCAGCAAGGCCAAGTACCCGGTCCTCTATCTGCTTCACGGCAACGGCCAGATTGAAGCTTCCTGGACCTGGACCGGCCGCGCCAACGTCATCCTCGATAACCTGATCGCCGAGGGCAAGGCCAAACCGATGATCGTCGTCATGCCCTACGGTCACGTCCCGCGCGAAATCACGACCGCGTCGCCGCCGCCCGCCAATAACCCCGGTGCCATCGAGAAGGAGTTCCTCACCGCCGTGAAGCCCATGGTCGAAGCCAAATACCGTGCGCTCACCGACCGACTTCACCGCGCCATCGGCGGCCTCTCCATGGGCGCGGGTCAATCGATGTCGATCGGCCTTCACAACCTCGATCAGTTCGCCTATATCGCCGCCTACAGTGGCGGCGGCAATCGTACCGAATGGGAGAAGGCCGATCCCGCCATGCTGAATCAGAAACTCAAAGTCCTCTGGATAGGCTGCGGGACCGAAGACCCCGGCTACAACGGCGTCAAAGGCATGGACGACCTGCTCACCAAAAAGAGCGTGAAGCACATCTGGAATCAGTCTGGCGGCGGTCATAGCTGGCCCAACTGGCAAGTCTATCTCTCGAAGTACTCCCCGCTCCTGTTCCAGTAGCGTCCGCTTTCGGACGCCTGAAGCGCCGTTTGAAGGAAACTGATCCCATGAATTTCTTCCCCTCATCCTCCTGGGCGGCCGCACGCCCAGCCCGCGCCCACCCTCAAGCAGGCCTGCGTACTTCCCCGAAAAAGGACATCATGATTCGTTCCGTCAGTATTTCCATGCCACTCCTCTTAGGCGCCCTCGCTCTGCACGCCCAGACATCCGCCACGCTCAATATCGAGGTGAACCAGACAAAGTCGGCAGTGAGCCCGACCCTTTATGGTCTGATGACGGAAGAGATCAACTACTCGTATGACGGCGGCCTGTATGCGGAGCTGATCCGCAACCGCACCTTCCGCTCCGACTGGACCGGCGTCCTCAACTGGTTCCTGGTGGAGAAGGGATCGGCCGCGGCGAAGATCGGCGTCGATTCCAAGGAAGGGCCCTCTTCTGCCCTCACCGGCAGCGCGAAGCTCGAAGTCACGAAGGCGGATGCAAACAGCCCCGCGGGAATTCTGAACGAAGGCTACTGGGGTATCGCCGTTCGTCCGAACACGCGCTACGCGGGATCGTTTTTCGCCAAGACGACGTCGGACGTCGCACTGCCCGTGACAATCGCGCTCGTCGCGGACCACTCGGGACTGGTGCTCGCGAAGACGTCGGTCCCCGTGGGTGGGACGGTGTGGAAGCAGTACACGTTCGAGATGCAGTCGGGGAATGCGGCCGCATCCTCCGAGAACCACTTCGAGATGACCCTCGACCGGCCGACGACACTGTGGCTGCAGTTGGTATCGCTCTTCCCGCCGACCTACCACAGCCGGACCAACGGCAATCGCATTGACATCATGGAGAAACTGGCCGCGATGAAGCCGGGGTTCCTGCGCTTTCCCGGCGGCAACTACCTGGAAGGCGGTAGCATTGAGACGCGCTTCGATTGGAAGAAGATGATCGGCCCGCTGGTGGATCGGCCGACGCATCCCACCACGTGGAGCTACCATTCCTCGGACGGCATGGGCCTGCTGGAATTCCTGCAATGGTGCGAAGACCTGCACATGGAGCCGGTGCTCGGCATCTATGCGGGATACTCGCTGGGCGGCCAGTTGGCGAAGCCCGGTCCGGATCTGGATCCGTACGTGCAGGAAGGGCTCGAAGAGATCGAATACGTCAACGGCGGCGCCGATACCAAGTGGGGTGCGGTGCGCGCGAAGAACGGGCATCCGGAGCCGTTCAAGCTGCGCTATGCCGAGATCGGCAACGAGGACAATTTCGACCGCCAGAGAACATACGACGGCCGCTACGCGCAGTTCTACAAGGCGATCAAGGCCAAGTATCCAAACATGCAGATCATCGCCACCATGCCGGTGAAAGCCATGACGCCCGACATCATCGACGACCATTATTACAGGCGCGAGCAGGCCATGTTCGAGGAAGCACGCCACTATGACAAGACCGATCGCAACGGCCCGAAGATCTTCGTGGGCGAGTGGGCCACGCGCGAAGGGTCGCCGACACCGAACTTCGGCGCCGCGCTGGGCGATGCGGCGTTCATGACTGGCATGGAGCGAAACAGCGACGTGGTCATCATGTCGGCCTACGCGCCGCTGTTCGTGAACGTCAACCCCGGCGGAATGCAGTGGACTTCTGACCTGATCGGGTACGACGCTCTGAATAGCTACGGCTCGCCGAGCTATTATGCGCAGGTGATGTTCTCTTCTTGCCTGGGCGATCGCACGGCCAACTCATCGGTCTCGGGCGCCAGCGACAAGTTCTTCTATTCGGTGACCGCGACGCCGGGCAAGCTCTGCCTCAAACTGGTCAACGCCAGTTCCGCGCCGCAGTCGGTGAACATTGCGCTCAACGGAACGGGCGCGGGAACACACGCTGCCCACATTCAAACCATGAAGGCAAACACGCCGTGGGCCACCAACACGATCACGCAGCCCGAACGCATCGTGCCGGTGAAGTCGACAACCACAATCAAGGGCGAGCGGATGCAGCATTCGATGCCCGCCTACACGATTCAGGTGATGCAGATCGAGCTCAAATAAGATGACCCGCCTCGCGCTGATTCTCGCCGCTGTTGCCGTCTCGTACGCAGCCGACACGCGCCGATCCTGGGCGTCCGACAACCGAAACGGAACCTACTCGAACCCGCTGTTCTACGATGAGTTCTCGGATCCCGACATGATCCGCGCTTTCAAGACGATGGGCGGCGAATTGCAGATGCCATTCCAGCTCAAGACTTTTCAGGGCGTCCGCTACCCGCTGTTCCACTACAACGCCGGCGGCAGTCCTGGCGGGCAGGCGGATTTCGACAACTTCCTCGTCGACGAGCCTCGTCCGCGCGGATTGACCAAGCCGATCCCGATCGGCCAGCGCATCGGGTTCGAGGATCTGGCAGATGGGAACGTACTGGTGTTGGTGGATGGAAGGTTGCACTCGGTCGCAAGCGCTCCAACGGCTTTCAAGGTTGTGGACCGAGGGCGAGGCCGCATCGCCTTGCAGACCACATCCGGGCACTACCTTTCCGTCTCAGGAGCCGGAATTGGGGTAACGTCTGCGCAGCCGGGTGACTCCGAGACGTTCCAATGTGTGGACCTACAGCGTGGCGACGCGTTGCTGCTGTCTTTGGCCAAGCATCGCTACGTGGTAATTCCAAAGACTCCCGGGCCAGTCAGCGCCGATCATCCGGGACCGGCGCCCGACCGGAAGGACGGCTCTTGTTCTCAGTGGAAGGTTGCAAAATGAAAAATCACCAAATTGTAGCAATGTTGATGTGGTTCGCGCTATCCGTCATGGCGCAAGTCAAGACCGAAGTTCCGCCGGTGATCCCCAGTGCCAAGCCGGTCGCGGTGGAGCGCATCAAAATACATGGGGCTGCGCTGGAAGGCAATCTGGAGAACGACGCCGTCGACCGCGACGTAATGGTCTTCCTGCCGCCCAGCTACGCCACCGAGAAATCCCGGCGTTTTCCAGTGGTCTACGCGCTTCACGGCTATTCCATCGGAGCGGCTCAGTGGTCACTGGAAATTCACGTGCCGCAGACCGTCGAAGGCGCTTTTGCCCAGGGCGCTCAAGACATGATTGTCGTCCTACCCGATTCGAAGACTGTGCACAACGGATCGATGTATTCCAGTTCCGTGACGACGGGCGATTTCGAGCGCTTCATCGCGCGCGATGTAGTCGCCTTTATCGACGCGCATTACCGCACCATACCCAAACGGACGAGCCGTGGGCTGGTGGGCCATTCGATGGGCGGTTATGGCGCGAGCCGGATCGGCATGAAGCACTCCGATGTGTTCGGGAGCCTGTACATCATGAGCCCCTGCTGTATGTCCGCCCGCGCGGCAGGACCGGTCAATCCGGAGAACGAGAAAGCTCTGGCCGCGGTCAAAACCCCCGAGGATTCCGCGAAACTGCCATTCGGGTTGCGAGCACAACTGGCCTCCGCCGCCGCATGGTCGCCCAATCCGAAGAACCCGCCGCTATATCTGGATCTGCCGTCCAAAGATGGAGCGGTGCAGCAGGACGTGCTCGCGAGATGGGCCGCTAACGCGCCGCTCGCCTTCGTCGACCAGTACATTGGCAACCTGCGCCAATACCGGGCGATCGCCATCGATGTGGGAGATCAGGACGGCTTGCGGGTCGGCGCAGCCAAGCTGCACGAGATTCTGGACAACTATGCGATCCCGAACACGTTCGACGTCTATCCGGGCACCCATACCAGCGCAGTCGCTGTCCGGTTCCAGAACTTTGTCTTACCGTTTTTTAGCAAGAACGTGTGCTCCGGCAAGAATTGCCTGTAAACTCGCGTGCCTTCTGGGCTGGGAGAGCCGCCGCGGTGCGCAGCAGTTGAATAATGTTCCTGATGGATGCGTCGGCTTTGTGGTAGGCGGCTTCCAGTTTACTGTTGGGCCGGGCGCCGCCGTTGGGTTGGTGATGAAAGAGGCTGTTTGCAAGGGGGCCACATAACCGCTGGTGGAAAAGCACAAATGTAAGGGCGACCTTGGTTCCCTTGCCGGTCAGCCGATAGGCGTAGCGTTTGCCGTCCCGCTCGATCAGACCATGCGCCTTCATTTTGCGCAGATCATAGCGGAGTTGATTCAATCCGTAGCGCGTAGCGGAGAGTTCAAAGGCGGTCAGGATGGCGTCGTGGATCTGCTTGGCAGTCCACCCGCCGACCGTAGTGCCGCCGTGCAGCAGAACCTCCATGAGCCGGATCATGCGCGTGTCGTGGATCTTGATGCCGGGAAACTTCGCCGTTCCCACCGTGATGGATAAC
This sequence comes from Candidatus Acidiferrales bacterium, assembly GCA_035570275.1. Classification (GTDB taxonomy): domain Bacteria; phylum Acidobacteriota; class Terriglobia; order Bryobacterales; family Bryobacteraceae; genus DATMNI01. Next base: position 14,975 of record DATMNI010000298.1, read on the forward strand.
GCCAGCCGCTGCAAGAGCGGAAACTCGACGTGAACGTTCAAGGACTGCGCCTGGAAGGTGGCGAAGCGGTCGGTGATCGCCAGGAACTTCTCGCGCACGGCGGCCAGATGGTCCAAGCCCTTCTTCAGCCCGAAATCGGACAGATTATTGGAGCAGATCTCATTACGCAAGAAGGTGGAGAACTTCTCGTACTGCTTCACGAAGGCATGTTTAAAGTAGGCGCGGAAGAGGTGATGCCCGTGCTCGATCTGCTCCAGCGTGGTGTTGAGTTTCCCCTTCAGTTTCTTGGTGACGCGGACACCGAAGTTCTCGCTGATCTTGTGCGCGGTCAACCGCCACAACCCAATCTCGCAGGAGCGTTCGAAGATGCGGTGGATGGGGAAATGGCGCTTGAAGATGAAATTGCGGCAGTACTCGATCTGGTTGACGGCGTAGAACCGGTGCAGATTCATCGCGCCCCGCTCGCGCTTGGAGAACTTCGGTCCCAGCAGCAGCGTCCAGTAGTCCAGGCGCTCGCCGATCACCTCACCGGTGAGACGATCAGCAGCCCCTTGCAGGGCCGCGACATCATCAACGGCCAGGAACGCATTGTCATTCTTGCGGAAGCCGATTTTGTTCCGGTTCAATTCCTGTTCGATGAAGGAGTGGCCGTTGAGATAGTAGGTAGTCTGGAAAGGGAAGAACGACGCCACCCGCATCACCATCGGCCCCAGCGTTTCATCCCGCAGGTAGAAATAGTAGTGCATGAAGCGGTCCGCTGCGCTCCCAGAATGCGGTGATTGGGGTCCTGGGTGGGGAACTTGGGCATAGAACAGCGAAAGGTCGGCCCTTGCTCCATGCTTTGGAAGATGAAATAGACGCCAAACTTGCCGGCCTGCTCCATACGGCGCAACCAGGGGCGCACGTAGTCCTCCTTGCGGACACCCTTCTGTGCCCATTCCATCGGGGTGTGGTGATTGCGGGCGAACGCCTCCACCCAGCTCCGATACTCACCGGTCCGTTTGCTCAACACCTCCTTGTCCACCACGGGAACCCCGATCACGTTGCGAAAAAAGTAGACGACTTGTTCCGGGCGCGACAGTCCGCTCAGATATCCGTGGATGACTATGCGGTCGAAGCAGTGGTATACAAAGACCAGCAGGCTGGAAAACAGCTTCGCAAAAAGTTCCATCGGTCGTCGGTCCTCCGATCTGTCTTGACAACTTGATCTTCGGACAGGCGGCCGGTGGAATCAAAATCTCAAATATTTTTGGCTAGCATTTGTTAGCAAGCACAGACGCGTTGGCGGTGCCGGTCATCATATGCACGGCGCGGAAAGCCCAATCGGCGATCTTTTCCGGGTGCCCCATGCCGAACTTCAAATTGCCGCCCGGGTGGCCGGTATCGGAACCCGCCACGGCGTAACCCTGGCGGAGCGCGGTCTCCATCTCCGAATAACTGAGAGCTCCGGAGTGGCCCCCGTTGCCGGTACCGAGGAACTTTCCGTTCCAGCTTTCAGCGGCGGGAAGCCAAACCTCCAGGCGGATTTCTGAATCGGCTACCGGTCTGGCCACCGCCGTGACGCGGCAGAATGCGGGAAACACGGGCGCGCCGGCGCGCTGCGGCCCTCCGGGTGAGAACGGTCCGGCGGGCACCGGCACCGCTGAAGCGATTGCCGTCTCCGGAATGGTGAGAGCCCTCAGGCTCTCGCACATTCCGGCGTGCACCACAGAGCAACATACCGCTAGCTCCGCGGCCGCCAATATCGATGAATGCATCGCCCGCCCTATTTAAACAGGGACGGCGTGAATTCGCTTAAGTAGATGCGCCAGTTCGACCACGTGTGGCCGCCGCTACTCTCGGTGTAATGGGAGTTGATGCCAACCTTCTGCAGTTGAGCGGCAAGGTTTTGGCCCTGCGCCACCTTCACCACCGGATCGTCCTTGCCGTGGCCGACATAGTAAAACTTCACGCCGGCCTTCTTGAGAGCTTCCAGCTTGTCGCTGACGTCGGCCGCGGTTCCCATGCTGAACACGCCGACGTAGCTGAAGACGTCAGGGTGCGCGTTCGTGGCCGTGAGGGTGTGGCCGCCGCCCATGGAGAGTCCGGCGATCGCGCGGCTATCCTTGTTCGGGATCGCGCGGAAGTTTTTCTCGATATAGGGCACTACGTCATTGACCAGGCTCTCCGGGAACAAGGAGTTGGACATTCCGCGGCCACCGCCGCGGCCCGCGGCCGGAGCAGTAGCGCCGCCGGAAGCCGGCGCCGCCGGAGTGGGCGCCGGGCCCGGAGCCGCGCCCCGGCCGCCGTTGAACGCGCCCACCACGCCCACCTCGCCGGGGTTCCCGGTAGGGCCGCTGACTTGGCCTGGAACGATTCCGTAGCCCGGCCCCATTTTCTGATTCGCGTTGCCATTGGTCATGACCACCAGCATCGGCTTCACCTTATTAGCCGCAATTAGGTTGTCCATAATCATGTTGGCGCGCCCCATGTTGTTCCACGCATCTTCGTCGCCGCCGGCGCCGTGCAGGAGATAGAGAACCGGATACCGGGCCGTGCTACGGTCGTACCCCGGGGGCGTGTAGACGTACATGCGGCGCGGCGAGGCGCTCCCCAGCGTGGGCGAATCGTACCATACCAGGCTCACGTTCCCGTGCGGCACGTCCTTGATCTTGTACGCGTCGGAGAGCGCGCCGTCGACGATCAGGAAATTGGAGTACCGGGTCCCGTCGCGCAGGATGTTCGCATTCGCCGAGTCGAGAAGGCTCACGCCATCCACGTTGAAGGTGTAGGCCCACAGCTCGGGCGTCAACGGCCCAACCGTTGCCGACCAGATTCCCGCGTCGTCTTTGGCCATCTTGACGCCGCGCCCTTCCGGCCAATCGCCATTCAGTAGAACATCGCTGGCGTTGGGGGCTCGCAGCCGGAACGTGACTTTCTGGTCGTCCAAAATCTCCGGCGAGCGCAAGGCCGGCCCCCGGCCCCCCCTCATTCCTCTGCCGGGCGCCTGACTCGGCGTGGAAGCCGGCGGCTGAGCGAAGACCGCCAGCGTCAGCATGAGCGACATAACTCCAAACGTTATCTTCATGACACCGCACCTCTCGTCTTCACGTGCCCCTTGATCCTGCCATTGCGCAAGCCTCTCCCCAGGAGCAGCATGACGCCTGTACTGGGTTGATGCTACCGCCAGATTGCCTTCTCGCACAACTTAAATTATCGAATTTCAGTTATTTAATCTGTTTATCAATCGGCCTCGAGCCCTGGAGCGATGAAACATGTCCAAACCAGTTCTGTTGATTCCAGTGTTGCCGTTTATGATGATGCCGACGCAGCCGTACGGGCGCAACGGCTGCCGGCAGGTCGGGTGTCCGCGCGGACCTTTCCGCCAGAAGCGCCTGAAACATCGCTGGATCTCACCCCTTGCCGAGCTCTCGGGCAGCCTGGCATTAATCTTGAGCAATCTGTTTCCAGCCATGAGAGGTCTTGATCTTGTGAATCTTAACGCCCGGGACCGGTCACGGCCGGCGGCAAACGGCCGCTGTTTTATTAAGCCAGCTACAACGCTCTTGTGCAGCGTCGTTGTCCTTTTTGCGGTCGGATCGCCTGGCGTTCAGCCGAACTGAAAAGTGCTGTAAAGTTGTTAAAGCCTGGAGGCGTCCTTTAGACAATGAAGTTCTTTACCTTAGCTCTTCTCCTGATTCCCTCTGCGTTTACCCAGATGACAAACCTTCCCTGCGTGCCGCCGCCGGCGCCTCCGCCCCCTGCAAATGCGGCAGGCCAAGGGCGGGGCCGGGGTCCAGGGACGCCTCGGACTCCCCCACAGCAATCTGCAGCGGATGTGGCCGAAATCGCCAGGCTGATGTCCCTCCCCGCATGGGGACAGAACCTCGCGGAGGGCGACTATTCCAATGGACCCGCCTATCCCACGGCGCCCGAACTCGCTAAACGGGTCGGGGTTCCCGAGGGCAAGGTGATCGAGTTCGTAATGAACTCCTCTGAAAGCAAGTTCTACCCGGGCGCCAACGGCGCGTTTCAGCGTCATGTCTGCGTCTATGTTCCGGCGGGATATGCGGGCGCCGAACTTCCGGTGATCGTTTCCGCCGACGCTTACGGCATGCGCTATAACCTGCCGACCATTCTCGACAATATGATCTATGACCAGCGCCTGCCCGCCATGGCTGCCGTGATGATCGATAACGGTGGCGCCGAACGGAGCCTGGAATACGACACAGTTTCATCCAAGTACGTGGAATTCGTGGAAGCTGAAGTGCTGCCGCGCGCCGAGCGGGAGGCGAACGTAAAACTCTCCAGGAATCCCGATGCCCGGATGACGCTGGGTGGCAGTTCGGGCGGAGCGGTCGCGCTGACAATGGCCTGGTTCCAGCCGGACCTCTATCACCGCATCCTCACCTATTCCGGAACTTTCGTAAACCTTCGCAACGGTCCCGAAGCCCCGCTCGGCGCCTATGAATACATCGAGCACCTCTTCCCCTCAAGCGAGAAGAAGCCGTTTCGATTGTGGATCCAGGTTTCCGAGAACGATAACGGCTCCAAGACGCCTTCCGAAGGTCGCCGCAATTGGGTCATCGCCAACTCCCGGCTGGCGAAAGTACTCAAGGACAAAGGCTACGCTTACCAGTTCGTCTATTCCAAGGGTGCGGGCCACACGCAGCGGAAGGTGATCGACGATAGTCTCCCGCAGGCGCTGGAATACGTCTGGCTCGACTACATACCGCAGCGATAATGGCTTCTTCTCATCCCCGCGTTACGACAAAATACGGCTGGTTTGCGAAGACCTCGTTGAATCCCGGATATAATCCCGCCGAGCCATCCCGCGCGAGATGGAAGTAGTATTGAAGCGCAAACGGCGACTGCGTGTAGGCCGCCGGTATTGCCGCGCGATAAGTCTGTCCCTCGTTCTGCATCGCGGCGGATTGCCACCGATCCGCCTGATTCACGCGCCGGTATCGGAGAGTAACCGCCGGCGAAGCGGCGCCGCTTACCTTGAGAGTTACGGTAACGGCCTGGCCTGGCTGGAAGGCGCGCGGCGGGGTGTGCGTGCAAGAAAACGCCAGGCGCGCGGGGCGTCCCAAAGCGCGTGCCATCGCTTCTTTGAGGCGCCCTTGCATTTCCGGTTTGGGATCGAATTTCGCGCTTTCGACTGCCGCAAGGTCGCGGTCGATTGCCGGCAACCGGTCCAGCCAATGGCCGCGGCGGGCGGGCGGCTCGCCGTAAGTCAGGTCCGCGACATAGACGCGTCCCGCGCGTTCCGCCATGGCCGCCCAGGTGATGCGAGCGTCGCGGTATGCGGCCACCGCGGGTTCGTGCGCAGTGGGGTCGCCTGTGTGGCGGTATAGATCGAACAATACGCCGGCGCGCAGTTTGGCCGCATAGAAGCGCCCTAAACTCACCTGAATCAGAATGTCTTCTTCCCATCTGCGAAACGCCGGATCGGCGCGCGACGGTGCGGCGCCGGCGGCCGCTTCAACAGCCCGCGCAGATTTTGCGCACGAGTCTTCGAAGAACTGCGCCACCTCCACCGGCGAATACTTCCCGCTCGCATTGCCGGACAGCAGGTCAGCGGCGTGCTCCTCAACCGAGGAAAACATCTCGGGATCGAGCGGGCTCACGGTGCCGAACCGCTTGGGCGACGGAGTATCGTTGTAAGGCACTCGGCCCCCATCCGCCATCGGCATGTTCGGTGGAACCTCCACCCAATACTCCAGATTCGACGCGGACGGCTGATGCGCCGTAGTGAGCAGCGGCAGCACGCGGCTCGCATTGGCGAGCGCGGTCTCAGCGTGAGAGGCTGCCGGCCCGAAGGTGGAGCGCAAATAGCGCCGCCACTGATCGGGATCCGCCTTGGGATTGTAGAGCAAACGGCCCCAAACGCGGTAGGTGTATTCGTATTTGCGCCAGTCGCCGCCCGCGGGATTCAACGAAGCGTCCGCGTAACCGCAGCGTCCTCCGAGGCGGCCGGTGCCCTGGCGGCCCTTGAAGAAGAGAGGCTCGCAGAGTTCCACGCCGTCCGCGCCGAGAAAGTGCGACGCCTCGCCGAATGCCGCGGCGGACGCGGGATCTCCCCAAAGCAGCATGCGCTGAGTTCCGGCCCACATGCGGTAGAGCAATCCGTAGCGGCGCCCTTGTTGATACAGATCGCCGTAGCCATAGCGCAGAAAGCGGCGCGAGCCGTTCGAAAGGCTGAAAACGGGATCGATCCTGTCGCTCTCGCGCGGCATTTCGAGCTCGCGGATTGCCGCCTGGTGGTAACCCAGTCCCTGATGTTCCGCCCAGTATTTCGGCGAAATCTTGACCGGCATGCCGGTTTCCATGGCGACATCGATCATCTTCTGATCGATCCCCTTGGCGTGCATGTCGATCTCGATAGGCCGGCCCGCGCCGCTGATCCCTTGAAACAGCGTCCGCCAGAAATCGTAGCTGCCTTCGGGAACGCCGCTCTCGCCGTGTACCCGCAAGGTGAGGCCGCGAATGCCGGGACAGGTCTTCAAAAGCAGCGCGAGGGCTTCGCGGCAATACGGCGCATGGGTTTCCGGCGTCAGTCCTTCGATGTGGTGATGCGCGCGCGGGCTGTCGGTCCACTGGTAAGCGTGAGTCCAGAGAGCAAGCTGGAAATCCAGGCCGCGCGCCGCCGTCTGCTCGACGATGAAGCGGAGCGCCTCCAGGTTGCGGTCCCGTTCGGCGTCGTCAAGCGGGACGGCGCGGACCTTGTATCCGGGAACTTCGACCAGATACGGGTAAGGGAAATGCAGATAATCGCCGGTGACGCCCCGCGGAAAATCGTAGCCCCAGCCGAAGGCGAGGCTGAAGCGATTGAAGCGGTTCGTGACGAGGTACGAAAGGTAATCGCGCCAATAGCCGCGATCGTAGAACCAGCCCTTATCCTCGACATCGCTGACGAATGCGCGGTTGATGCTGCGGACGCGGTTAGCGGGTTCTTCCTCGAGAGGCGCGGCGAGCGTGAGTGCAACCACGGTATTGGTCGCGTGACGTACGCGGTCGGCAAGCTCGGTGATGGCGTACACAAGGCCGCGGCCATCGGAGGCGGAGGCGCGCACGGCCTGCTTGCCGCCGATCTTTTCAGGCGCGAGACGGAAGCTTTCCGCGGGTAAGCCGGATGCGCCCGACACGACTACGGCCGCCTGAAAATCTCCCGCTTCGCCAGGCGAAGACACTATGACGCATGAGTCGCCTTTCTCTTCCACCGCGCGCCGCAACTCGCCGGCCGCCCAGCGGACGGGCTCTGACGACACGATTCCGTTTGGGGCGCCAGTAACGATGGCAATCCGGCCCGAAGCGGCCGCCAGCCGACCTGAGAGGCAACCGGCCGCCGCGGCATGTTTCAGAAACTTGCGTCTGGGGATTCTATTCATGTGTTGGTCCAGTCTGAGGTCACTTGCGGAAATTGGTATCGCCTACCGTGGGGCCCTCGCCGTTATCCGTGATGGTTCCCGGATGCCACTCGCGGGCAACATCGATGTCCGCCACGGCAGAGGCAGTCAGCGCGTTCAGATCGACAAGCCGGTTCAGCCGGCCGAGGTACTGCGGTTTGTACTGACCGGTCGCGACGCCGGCATACGCCTTCCAATGAGCCAGCGCGGACTCGAGATGGCGCACCGCGGAGGCGCGGCGTTCGGCTTTGCCGTCGCTGTCGAACAACGCGAGGTCGCCCGCCGCGAGTATCTTCTCGGCATAGTATTCGGCGAGATCGGCCATGGCGTCTGCATCGCCGAGGGTCAGGCGCAGTTCCTTGTTCTGTCCCGCGGCCGGCCTTACTTCTTCCACCAGGCGGTGCGCCGCGGCGGCGTTCCTTTGCAGTTCCGCGGCTACTTCAAGCGGGGTGATCCCGTTCATCTTTTCACCTTTGAGCAATCGCGTTCGCCACTGGCGCACATTCAGAATGCCGCCTTCGGGCATAGTCTGGCCCTGGACGAAATCAGCGACGGTGAAGAAGCCGCTGCCGTGTCCGCTTTGGATGTTGGCTTCGGGGAACCATTTGAAATCGAGGTCGCGCCAGAAGAAGCGGGTAATCTGCGGGAAGGTTTTCGAGGCTGCGGCTAACGCTTCATATATTTTGACGGCAGGCGCGCCGGGAAAGCGCGCCGCCAGCATCCCCTCGAAAAGCGCGTTCGGCAAATCGGGCTCATAGCTCAGGCGGCCCCACTGGGCAAAACTGTACCATTGCTTCTGCATCACGAGCTGCCGCGGGTTTTCCGGTTGCTTGTCGATGAATTCGCGGCCCCAGTTGTAGCCATCGGGTCCCATGTTGAAACCCGCCACGCGAAGCGGTCCGGGCATGTTCTTGATGTAGGCTCGCGCAAAGTCGGGGTCGCCAAAACGGAAGCTGTAAATATCGTCGTTTCTCACTTCGAGCCACGTTCGGAGATTCTTCGGCATTTCCGCCAGCACGGGCAGGATGAACGGCGGATTCGGCTCGGAATACATATGCGCGACGGAGTACTTAAAACTGAATTCGAACGGGCCCGGGTAGTCTTTGAAAGCGTCAATCGATGCCGACTGCGACGTCTGGTGATACCTGTGAATTAGGCGGAACGGGCGGTTCTGTTCGTCTTTGAGCGCATCGCGGACGCCTTCGCCGTAGGTCTTCCATAACCACGCTTCGTGATCGAAGGGTCCCCGCGCGCTGCTCATGTTCTCGCCCGCGGTGATGCCGATCCCTGCCAGCAGCGGATAGGTCTTGACTGTTTCACGGACACTCGCGCGGAAGTAAGCGATGGTATCGGGATTGTTGCCATCTTCGGTGATGCCATGTTTGCCCTCCGTGCCCCAGACGAAGATATTCCAGGTGTACCAGTAGATGTCGATGCCGCGATCCTTGGCGTATTGCATGACATTTCGCCAGAAGCGGATTTTGTCGTCGATAGTCAGGTGGTTGACGATGGCAACCTGGCCGAGGGTGAACGGCTGAGACATAACCTTGGCGTTCATGTTGAACTTCAGGTCGAAGGGTTCGCTATTGCCCCACACGTCGTTGAGCGCGACGTCGGGATACTCGGGCACTTTCACGATGGACGGAAAGGGATGCAGATTCCAGAGAGAGAGCGTGTTGAAGCGCTGCCGCGCCATCTCGTCAAGCCATTCGCGCCAGAAATCCATGCTCCACACTTCGGGAATATTCGATTGCGCCGAATCGCTGCTATCGGAATAGGTGGGGGTTCGGCGGTCGAGCGGAATGTTGAATTTGATCCCACGTTGCGCGATGTGCGGCGAGTGGTCGGAATCGCCGGTCTTGGCGATCGAGCCGAGGCGTATGGCTTCGGCGACATCGAGGCCGCCGTACATTGCGCCATTGGCGTCGACGCCCAGCACGGCGATGGTGACCCGGCCGCCCTGTTCCGCGCGGCGGATGGCGTACGCCTGCGGCGTCGTGGTTCTCAGCGCGGCGACGTGCAGCGCTTGGGCAAGCGCGTTCGATTCGGCGGCGTCGCCGGCGATGGCGAAGCGGAGGGAACCTGCGAAGGAGTTGAGGTCGCGCAGGCCGTGGTCCGCCGTGGCCCGTTTCGGTCCAAGGGCGTGAGCAATTTCGGCGGAAGCGAAAGAGACCTGCGGCGCATGGCTGTCGTGGAAGACGGGTTGCGCGCGCAGGGCGGGGCCGATGACCAAAGCAGGCAGGAGAAGAAGCGCGGAGATTCGTAAGGTCATGCTGGAATCAACTATAGAACTTTTCAGTTTCGAATGCCGGGTTCGCGCGTTGCAATCGGCGCCGATTCCCGGTATACGATAGTTGAGTTCGGTTGAGGAGGGTTGATCCGATGCGCGCGCTCTTCCTTTTGATTCCCACCGCTTCAGGAATCATGCCGTTGATAGCCGCCTCCGCGGCGAGGCCGCCGATCGGCAATATCGCGAATTTCATCGTGAAGACGGATAACATCGACGAGGCTCGCAGGTTCTACGGGGGCGTTCTCGGGTACGACGAAGTATTCCGCCACAAACGAGCGGTCGCGGGCGCGGCTGAGCTGTCTGTTTTCAAGGTGAATGAACGTCAATACATCGAAGTCTCACCCACGCTTCAAAATCCATCGGATGATAAGCTGATCCAGATCGGGTATGCGACGGCGGACGCCCGCAAACTGCGCGATTATCTGGCGGCTCATGGCGTGGCCGTGCCTTCACGAGTCACGAAGGATTCGGACGGCAATTACAGCTTGATCCTCAAAGATCCTGAGGGACACAGCATCGAGTTCGTTCAGTATCTCGAGGGTTCGCTTCAGTCGAAATACTGCGGCAAAGGAATCTCGGATCGGCGCATTTCCGATCACATCCTGCATGTCGGCGTACATGTGAAGAGCCCGGTGGATCAGGATAAGTTCTACAAAGACGTTCTGGGCTTTCGCTTTCTTTGGCAGGGCGGCCCTCGAGACGATCGCCTCGACTGGATTTCGTATCTAACGCCCGATGGCGATAACTGGGTCGAGTACATGGTGCAGCACGAGGGCCCACCCACTCCGCAGCAACTCGGCGTGTGGCATCACGTCTGCCTCGGCACTCTCGATATTCAGGCC
>DATMNI010000299.1:0-27891 GCA_035570275.1 Candidatus Acidiferrales bacterium
GAGGCTCGCCAGAGTCCAGAATACCGAAGCGACTTTCCAACCCATCACTAAATCCTTATCGGCCACCGCCTTTGCTTCCAGCAGGCTTCAAACAGGCGCACCCCCGTCTACAGGCCACCGCAGCCGCCTATCGGTTAGCCTTAAAATTCCACCTTCACCGCGAACTGGAGCTGCCGCGGGTTCAACATTACCCTGGGCGCGCCAAAGAGAGGGCTCGCCGGACTACCCGTCCCATCTTTGTAGTGCCGGGGGATGCCGCCAATGAAATCGGGAGCGCCATAGACCGTATTGACCTCCTCTACATTGGCCCGGTTCAAGACATTGAATCCATCGGCGGAAAGATGCAGGCGCGCGCGTTCTGCGATGCGGAAGAATCGCGACACGCGTATATCCACGCTCCGTTGACTGTCGCCCCAATAGGTATTTCGCGCCGAAAGCCCTACACGGTCCGTAACCGGATTGCCATCGTTATTCACATCAAAGCCGGCAAACAACGTAAAAGGGCGCGGCGATTGAGCAACGACTATGCCGCTCAACTCAAAATTCCTCAGCCAACCCTTCTCCGGCGCGGTGGCCACAAAGTTCGCGGTGAATCGGTGGCGGACATCCTGGTTGGAATTTGCCCGCTCCAGATTCCTGAGATAGAGATCCTGCGGCGTGCTCACGAACGTAGTGAACGTGCCGTCGTCGAGCGTCTTCGCGAATGTGTAGTTCGCGCTCCAGTCGAGATGGCGGCTGTAACGATGTCTCAGTTGCAGCGTCATCCCGTGATAAACGGAGTTGCCGCTGTTATCGGTGTAGTAGAGCAGCCCGGAGGGATACCTGGCCGCTCCAAAGACATCCTTGCCATCGGGAAGTTTGCCCACGGGAGGCGCCACGTTCAGATCCTCGGCGCGCACCAGGTGGTGAGCGGCAACGAAGAGATATCCGGCACTCAGGGCCAAACCCGTCCTGATTTCGCGATCGATCCCGAAACTGGACTGCTCCGAATAGGAGGTGCGGCTGTTGGGGTCCACCAATCCCGCTCCCGCCGTGCAGTTGGGCGGGCACGGACCCTGGTTGTATGTCGGGGGAAGCTGGCCGGTGAGGATCAGGTTCCTGGCGGCGTCGGCCGGCATGCCCGCCGGTCCGGGCGCTAACTCGTTGAACACCACGCCCGCGGTTTGGGAGCCCTGGCGTTCGCCAGGCAGTTGCACGCCGGGAATTTGGACCGTCCGCTCCGGATACGTTACGAATACAAACGACAGATTATAACGGTCGAAGAACATCCCGAACCCGGCGCGGATCACAGTCTTGCCGTCCGGGGAATAGGCGATCCCGAAACGCGGCGCAACGTTCCGGTAATCCGGATGGATGACTTTCTCCAGGCCCTTCTCGACATCCCACCGCAACCCGGCGCTAATGCTCAGCTTCGGTGCGACCCGCCACTGGTCCTGCACAAACAAGGCATGGTAAGAGTGGTTCAGATGGACATTGAAATCCTCGGTGAGCGAGGGCAGATAGGCGTGGCTCCAATCGGTTGGCAGCCGTTGTGGCAAGCTTCCCTGAATGAAAGGACCGGCTCCGACGGGGGCGTCCCACATCACCAGTGGCGTGCCGTTCAACACGGGCGGCAACGGACACGGGCCGTCGGCCTGGTTTTCCTGGAGATGAGCCGCGGGGTTCACGAAATCGGCAAACTGTACCAGGCAGTTCACGCCCGGCAGGATGATTCGCATCGGTGTGAACCCTGGCCAAGTGACCTTATCCTCAAGGAAGTTGCTGTCGAATCCGAGTTTCACCAGATGGGAACCCTTCGTCCACGACACGGAGTCGGAAAACTGCTGGCGCGACTCGCCGATGAAATCGAAGACGCCGAAATGGTGTCCCAACAAAAGCGAGTTGGGGATATCCAGGTTAGGCTGTCCGGTGACACCCGGGAAGTCATAGTGCCGGCGGCCATACTGAAATAGAGCGCTGTTCACCATGGTTGGACTCAGGACAGAAGTCACGGTTGCCACCAGCGACTGGTCGCGGACGAACGAGTTATGCCCTGCGCTGGGCGCCGCCACGCCACCGCCATCCATCGTGTTGCCCACCAACTGATTTAACGCCCTGCCGTCCTCCACGTTGTAGCGGAATGACAGCCGGTGCCGCTCTCCTATGGTTTGATCGACTTTGACGATGCCCTTATCGGAGTCATTGGTCTTCAGAATGTCGAGCCTTTCCGGAGCCAGTCCCAGGGCGGTCTTGGCGGCGTTGATCAGCCCCAGATCGTTGACGAGTTGGCCCGGGTAGGTTGGGGACTCCGCGCGGCGCTGCCCCTCAAAGTTCAGGAAGAAGAAAGTCTTGTCCCGGCGCACCGGCCCGCCCAGAGTGGCCCCGTACTGGTTTTGCCGGAGCGTGTGGAATTCGGGCGCCAGCAGCGACCGGGCGTCGGTGGCGTTGTTTTGCAGGTACTCGTATAGCGCGCCGTGAAGACTGTTGGTTCCGGACTTAGTCACTATGTTGACCACGCCGCCAAGCGCCCTGCCGTTATCGGCGCCAAAACTGCTATTGAGCACGCGGAATTCGCTAACCGCATCCTGCGATGGTGTAGCCCGCTGCGATCCGGTCACGGTGTTGACGGTGTCCGCGCCGTCGACGGTGACTTCATTGCTCAAGTCGCGCATCCCGCCAAATGAGACTCGTGTCACTTCGAATTCCGTGATCGTGGATTGCAGGCTGGTCCGCCCAGCGGCAACGCCTGGGCTCAGGAGCACGAAATCGGTGAAAAGCCGGCCGCTGATCGGCAGCGAAGAGATCTGCCGCGCCTCGATTAACTGGCTCACTTCCGTCCGGCCCGGCTCGACAAGCGGCAATTCCCCGGTGACCAGCACGCGTTCGGACTGTGAATCGATCTTCAGGGTTACATCGATCGTGGCGGCCTGGCCCACACGGAGGACGATTCCCGCTTGCGTGTACACCGCAAATCCCGGAGATTCCACCCTGATTTCGTATCCGCCAGGGGTCACGTTGGCGAACACGTAGAATCCGTCGCCGTTGGCGTGGGCCGCATAAACCTGGTTTGTTTCCAATGCACGAAGGGTAACGGTGGCCTGAGGCGCCCGGGCGCCGTTGGGGTCGTTTACGATTCCGTTAACTTGTGCGAAAGACGCGGCTATTTGAGCTTCCGATGGAATCGCGACAACCAGAAACAGCATGGCAGCCAACCACACGAACGGGCCGAAGTGCCTAATGGCGAACGGCCTGCGGCGCCTCATATTCCTCATTTTGGCTGCGTCGATCATCGCTTCCACACCTCTCTGTCTCTATCGGCCATATCGTTGTTTTCTGTAGGTTATTCCGGTTGCGCCGGTCAGCTCCTCCTCACCTCTCTCACGGTAATGTTTACCAGGATGGGGACCGAGCCACCCAAACGGCGGGTATCCGGCTTCCTGGAGTACTTCCGGCCCATTTTCCGATCCCGAGATTTGCGTGGCGGCGACGTGCTTTCGGCGCAGTGGACCCTCGGCTTCCTGCAATAAGGCGGCCAGAGGGACGAGGAGCGGCGCCTCGTCCCGCGCCCGCCCAAGCGTACGCCGGCCCATCCATTAGGCGTCGCCGCAAGACTCGACAGACGACAAAAGGCGATCGTCTGTCCCACCGGCACCTGTGACAGTAGAATTAAATGAGTGCCGCCTCCTTTTCGATCCTACGTCCTCGTCTCCCGCGGGCAGATCGCACACAATTTTCGCAACGTCCGCTCCGTGGTCGGTCCCAACGTCGAAGTCGCGGGCGTGGTCAAGGCGGATGCCTATGGGCACGGAGCCGTGGAAGTTTCGCGCATTCTGATGGCGGAAGGCGTGCGGTGGCTGGCCGTCAGTTCGGTGGACGAAGGCGTGACCCTCCGCGCCGCCGGCATCCGCGAACCCCGCATTCTGGTGATGGGCGGCTTCTTGCCGTACGAAGCCCCGGCCCTGTTGGAGTGGAACCTCACGCCGGCCGTCCATTCACTCGACCAGATGCTCCAGGTGGAACGGCTGGCTCGCGATTCGGGGCAGGTGGTGCGCTACCACCTGAAGATCGATTCCGGCATGGGCCGGCTGGGCACGCGGTCCAAGGCGGCGGAAATCCTGGCCACGCTCGCGGAGATGCAGCAGGCGCGGATCGAAGGTCTGATGACTCACTTTGCCTCGGCGGCGGATTACGGTTCCACCCAAACAGTCGAACAGTTGGCATATTTTCACAGCGTGTGCGATGAGCTACGCCAAGCCGGCGTGAGTGCAACTTATCTGCACACGTCCAGCACCAATGCCATTGGCTACGGCCGGATGGAGGGGTGGCACACCATGGTGCGGGCGGGACACGCGCTTTATGGCTACGTCTCGCCGGCCCGCGGCCATGCGCCGCCGCAACTGCTCGACGTGAAGCCGGCTCTTACCTGGAAGGCCAGGCTGATGGCCGTCAAAGACATTCCCGAGGGCGCCCTGGTCGGTTACGGAGGCTCATTTCGCGCCCCTCGCCCCATGCGCATCGGCATTCTGGGCGCGGGCTACGCGGACGGCATCTTCCACCGGCTCTCCAACCGCGGGAGAGTGATCGCCGATGGCAAACTCACCGCCATCCTCGGGACTATTTCCATGGACCTGACGACCATCGATCTGAGTCACACGACGGCGCTTGTGACCGGCGACGAGGTCACGCTGCTGGGCTGCGAAGGGGACGCCAGTCTGGACGCCCAGCAGATTGCCAAGACAGCGGGTACGATTTCTTACAATATTCTCTGCAGCATCGGCGCCCGCGTGCGCAGAGTGTATGGACCCTGAATTGCTCGCGTCAGGCTCTCCAGGAGTTACTGGAGATGTATTACTAGGGTGATATCATGGGAGGCAGATGAGCTTACTGTCGCCAAGACTCCAACTTAAAGTTGCGCAGAAGCAAATTCTCACTCCGGGCCTGGTGCAGATGGTCACGGTCCTCCAGCTCAACAGGCTGGAACTAAAGGACATGATCACCCAGGAGATCGTCAAGAATCCGGTCCTTGAGGAAGCCACCGAAGAGGCTGGCGACGAGGTCACGCCGGAGGAATTGCGGCCCCTGCTGGAAGCCGAACCGGTCACCGACGCCGCCGATCGCCAGATTCTGGAAGCCGCGGTCCTCAGCGACGCCAATTCGTTGGACGGTTCTGGCGGTGATGTCGCCATCAATGGAAATCTTTTCCCCGATGCCGAGGAGAGCGCGGCGGCGGCGGCGGTGACAGCGGAGGCGGAGGTCAGCGCCTCGAATGACCCGTTGCTGGACCAACCGGCGGCTACGGATCCCTTCGACGAGATTGATTTCGGGTCCTTTTTCGACGATTACCTGGACCCGGGTTACAAGACCCCGGCAGCCGAGTCTGTGGAAAAGCCGTCCTTTGAGACGTTTCTTACGGCGGCCGAAACGCTGGCCGACCACTTGCGTTCGCTGTTGAGTCTCAGCCTGATTTCGGACGAAGTGCGCAGTGCCGCCGAATCGGTCATCGGTAATCTGGACGAAGACGGGTATCTATTTGCATCCCTGGAAGAAATCGCCGCGGCCGGCGAGCACAAACCGGAGCATGTGGAAGCGGCGTTGCGGGAAGTCCAGTCGCTGGAACCGGCCGGCGTGGGTGCGCGCGATCTGCGGGAGTGCCTGCTGTTGCAGATCGAAAGCGTGAACGGGCGCGGCGGGGTGGCATGGCAGATTGTATCGAGCCACATGCGGTTGCTTGAGACCAAGCAATACAGGGAACTGGCCAAAGTGCTGGGACGGCCGTTGGAACACATCGAAATCGCCGTCAAGATGATTCAGCATCTCAACCCGCGGCCGGGCCTGCGCTATTCGGGCGCCGGGGCGCGGCTGGTGGAACCGGACGTTTATTTCATCAAGGATGGCGACGATTACATTATCCAGATGAATGACGAGGACGTGCCGCAGCTCCGGTTGAACGCGCAGTACCGCAAAATGCTGGAGCGCGACAATGGGGCCACCAAAGAGGTTCGCGACTACGTGCGAGAACGGTATACCTCGGCCATCCAGCTCATGAAGAACATCGAGCAGCGCAAGCAGACCATCATGAAGGTCTGCCAGGCCATCGTCCGCCGCCAGACGGAGTTTCTGAGCCTTGGCCTGGATGCGCTGAAGCCCATGATGATCAAGGAGGTGGCCGAAGAAGTGGGCGTGCACCCTTCCACGGTCAGCCGGGCGGTGGCCAGCAAGTACGTGCACACGCCGCAAGGAGTTTTCGAGCTCCGGTATTTCTTTTCGGAAGCCGTCCAGGGCCCGATGGGCGGCGGCACCCCGCTGCTGTTGTTGAAGCGCAAAGTGAAGAAGATGATCGAAGAGGAAGACCGCGCCAAACCCCTTACCGACGATCAAATCACCCTGCTCTTGCAGAACGAAGGCATCAACGTCACCAGGCGCACCGTAGCCAAGTATCGCGAGGACATGAAAATTCCATCCACCCACCAGCGGCGCGTCCGGAATTGAAGTAGGACAGATCATCGCCTTTGGTGGTCTGTTGTTGCTCCAATCCGGATGGTGACAGACGACAAAACCCGATCGTCTGTCCCACTGTCACGCGCCAGCAGCCTCTAATAGAGTTATAAATAGGGTTGGGGGATGTATCGGCCCTGAAAGGGAAGGTCCATGAAAATCACGTACACCGGTAGACAAGTGGAACTGGCGCCGGCCCAACTCAAGAAGCTCGAAACGCACTTCGTCAAGATCGGCAAGTTGCTCGACGGCAAACGCGAGTCTGAAGCCCACGTGATTCTGTCGCTGGAACGGCACCTGCACCATGCCGAGGTCACCGTCAACTACTTCAATCACCAACTGGTGGGGTTGGGGTCGAATTCCGATCTGTTCAACGCCATTCATTCGGCGGTGGAGAAGCTCGAAAAACAGTGCGTGAAAGCGGTCACCAAGTGGCGCGACGCCAAGCGCACGCCGCACAAGTCCGCTCCGGAAGTTGAGACCGAACCCGCTGCCCCGAATGGCTCCGCGGCGGAGGCGGAGCGCCGCGTTTACCGGGTGAACCATCACCGGAAGCGCAAACCCATGACCCTGGACGAGGCCCTGCTGGAGATGGATTCCAGCCTCAACTATCTGGTCTACCGGGACTCCGAAAGCGACCGGGTTTCCATGCTGGTCCGCCGCCCGGATGGCCACTTCGACCTGATTGAGGCATAAGCGCACCAGCGATGCCGCGCAAGACCTCGCCTCTGGCCGGGACCTCAAAAGCCGCCGCCCGCAAGCCCGAACTGGTCATCATCACGGGTTTGAGCGGTTCCGGCAAAGGCTCCGTTCTCAAGGCATTGGAGGATCTAGGCTTCTATTCGGTGGACAATCTGCCGGTGCAACTGATCCCCAAGTTCGCGGAATTGACGCGCGACAACCCCAGTATTCAGGCAGCCGCCCTGGGGGTGGACGTGCGCGAGGGCGCCGGCCTGAAGGAGTTTCCCAAGGTCTACGCCGCCCTCCGGAAATCGATCAATGCCCGCCTGGTTTTCCTGGAAGCCGCTGAGGAAGCCATTGTCCGCCGCTTCAGCGAAACCCGCCGGCCGCACCCGCTCGGCACCGGGAAATCGATCATCCGCAGCATCCGCGCCGAGCGCACCCAACTGGCGCCCATCCGCGCACTGGCTGGACTGGTCATCGACACCTCCAAGTTCACGGTTCACGAACTGCGCGAGTTCATCGGCGAGCGGTTCCGCGGACGGCGGGATGAGTCGGCCATCAGGATTTACGTCACCAGT
The DNA here is from genome assembly GCA_035570275.1 of Candidatus Acidiferrales bacterium. Lineage (GTDB taxonomy): Bacteria > Acidobacteriota > Terriglobia > Bryobacterales > Bryobacteraceae > DATMNI01. The sequence continues at coordinate 7,737 of DATMNI010000299.1, forward strand.
TTTGGCTTCAAGCATGGACTTCCGCAGGACAGCGACCTGGTTTTCGATGTTCGGTTTCTGCCCAATCCGAACTATATTCCCCGCTTCAAACACCTCACGGGCAAAGACCCTAGAGTGGCGCGCTACATCCGCTCATTTCCACAGACTGTGGAATTCATGGACCGCATTACCGGACTGCTCACCTATTTGCTGCCGCACTATATTCGCGAAGGAAAGAGCTATCTGACCATTTCATTCGGCTGCACCGGCGGGCAGCACCGGTCCACGATGATGGCCGAGCAGATTCGCAAGAATCTGGCGGACGCGGGTTATGCAGCTAAAGTGAATCATCGCGATATCACCAAAGCCACTCCTAAACCCTTAAAATAAGGAACTTACCCCAGTACTTCGGCCCAGTCGGCAGGTATTAGCTCCAGTTGCACGGATATTCACGACTTTTACCTGTCAACGGCGTTCTATATGTATGCGTCAGTACTATTGACGCCTATATATAGAACATGACGTTACGCACTCTAGGCATTTTCATACTTTTGGGCAGTTCGTGCTTCGCGGCCCAGTCCAACTTTGACCAGAGTACCAACACCTGGACAATCGCCAATGGCTGGATCCGCGCCATCTTCCAGCTAACCCCCGACGGCTATTTCCTGAACCAGAGGTTGGAAGATTTGCAATCGGGCGATCAGTGGACCCCATCGCCCAACCGCCCGTCCTCCCCGGTACATTTGCAGGCAGGCAGCGAGGTCTTCAACGTCGCGCGCCGGTGGGTGCTGTCCGGCCAGTCCGCGCAATCCATCCCGCCATCGGGCGTGCGGCAGAGCATCGTACTCCAAGACGCGAAAGGCGCAGCGCTCATCACGGTCGTCTTCGAGATGTACGACAACCAGCCGGTGTTGCGCTACAGCCTGAAATACAGGAATCTGACGACGGCCATCACCTACATCAAGTCCGTCGATATGGTGCCGTGGGCGTTCGACGGTTCGGGCGAGCGGTATACGACTCTGCGCATCAACCAGTGGTCGGTGGTACCCGCGCCGACGGACTTTCAGGCGGTGGAAACCCTGCTGGACCCGGCTGGCGCCAGCGTCGAAGTCTATTCCGGCGCCAATGGTAAACAGTGCGGATGGCTGGCACTGCGCGACTCCAATTCGCGCGGGCTTTTCACCGGATGGGAGTTCGACGGCCTCACGAAAACCACAGTGCGCCAGGTGGGAAGTCAACAGGTGGGCGGCCAGGTTGAGCCGAGCAGTGACTATGTGCAGTTCGGTTCCAGCATCCTGAACTTGAACCACCCGGTGCCGGCCAATAGCGAGTTTCAGTTGCCGGGCGCATTCCTCGGTCTTTTCCACGGCGATTGGGATGAGGCCGGGTACCGCACGCAGCGGTTTGTGGAATCTGTGCTGGCGAAACCTGCGCCGGGTTCCGGGACCTTTCCCTACGTCTCATGGGATTCGTGGGCCTTCCAGGACAAAATTGACGAGAAGACGCTGGAGCGCAATGCCGATGTCGCGGCCGCCATGGGAGTGCAACTGTTGATCCTGGACCTCGGATGGGCGAAGGCGATCGGCGACTGGCATCCCGACCCGGCTAAGTTCCCGAACGGGCTTCGAGCGGTGGCGCACTACGTCCATAATCTGGGGATGAAATTTGGGCTGCACTTCGCTTTGGCGGAGGCCGATCCGAAGAGTTCGGTGTTGCAGGCCAATCCCGACTGGGCCGCCACTGACAAGGAATCCTACTTTGGCGCCAGTCCGCTGTGCCTTTCCAACCAGCCGGCCCAGGACTGGCTGGTATCGGAGGGTATCCGCATCATCGACGAATATCAGGTGGATTGGATTCTGCAGGACGGGCAGAATATGGTCAAACAGTGCACCAAGACCACCCACACGCACGATCCGAACGACAGTAATTATGCAAACGCGGTTAACGGCATCAACGCGGTGGTGTCGCGCATCCAGGCGGCGCGGCCGAACGTCTTTTGGGAGAACTGCGAGAACGGCGGCAACATGATGACATTCAACATGGTGAAGAGTTACGTTACTTCGATCACCAATGACGCATCGGGATCGCTCGCGGCCCGGCGCGCGGTGTTCGGCGCCACGTATCCTTTCCCGCCCCGTTATGCGGAGCGGTACATGCCGGCGAGCGACGGCATCTCCCCTTATGCCACGCACAGCTATCGTTTCGGTGGACCGTGGGTGCTGATGACGCAACTGACCGATCTGCCCCAAGCCCAACTTGGCTTTCTGGCCGGCGAAATCAGGAATTACAAAGCCCAGCGTGCCGGTATTTCCGGCGGCAAGGTATACCACATCCAGGGGCCCGCGCCCAACGGAACCGACGCCATCCAGAGCTATAACGCGGACACGGATACGGCGATCGCCGTGGTCACCCGGGCGGCGTCGAGCGCCCCCAGTTACCTTCTCAAACCAAGGGGCCTCGATCCGCACCAGCGCTATACGGTGTCATTTGAGATCGATCCGGCCATTTATTCGCAAACCGGCCTGCAAATCATGACCAATGGCATCCGCGTGCCGGTTCCCACGCCGTACAGTTCGGAGATCGTGCACTTCGACCACCGGTAGGCCTCCTGGCCTGACGCCGCAGACCAGAGAGACAAGACTGAGAGTGGCGGTATGGGCAGTTTTTGGTTAAACTCAATGATTGGTGTCCCGCCCATTGGGGCGCGTAGCTCAGTTGGTTAGAGCGCCTGCTTCACACGCAGGAGGTCGCAGGTTCAAGTCCTGCCGCGCCCACCATTTCGTTTCATAAGCTTTCGCATGTAGCAATCTCCGCCCAAAGCACTCAGGTGGGCGGTTTTGGGCGGAAATCTCAGCGTTTTCGCCCGGCTTTCGCCTCTGTTTGCAAGCCGCGGATTTATTGCGGCATGGAACGAGATTCTCAGCAGAAGGTGATGTACCTGACGGAGGACGAACCAGAATGCCTGTAACGATGCGCCAGCATGAGGCGAATCTGCGCCAGCAGCCTTTTGTGAACTGTTGCCGATACGCGACTACCTCGATAACGTGATCGTCCGGTCAAACGGCGCGCTGGTGGCCGGCTACGATCTCGGTGGCATCAACTCCTATTACCACTCGGACGAAACGCGAAACCAAACGAAGTGCTCTCTGGAGGCGCTCGTTCGCTCGCTGACGGAGCGCTCGATGAGATTGCAAGTGCGCTTCGAAGTAGTTGAGGGCCTGAGTGACCTTCCGGCCCGCTATCGTGACCAACTCCGCTCGGACAATCCTGTCGTACAAAGCCTGGACCGCGTCCGGATTGCGGCCTGGAAGCAGAAGGAACAGTCGGGATTCTATCTCACACCGATGCTGCACGCGTATCTTTACCGGGATCCGCGGATTCATCATGCTCCGGAGGCGGGTGTCGGAAAGAAGCTGGGCAACGTGACCGGCGGCTGGAGTCCTTCTGCCCCGACGTAAGCCCCTTCCTTGACGAACAGCTTCGCCACAGCCAACCCTATCCCAGTCGTGCCACCGGTAATGACCGCCACTTTTCCTTGCAGCCTCTTAGTTTCGGACATCGGTAGGTCTCCTTATGCCTGGCTCGGATCGAATAGCTTCAGCATTTGCTCGTTGAATCCATTGACCAAGGCATGCTCCTCAGAGCCGGGATTGGCTCGCAGGGCTCTTGCCTCTTCAACGAGGATCTCGTTCGCATCTGTTCCAAGCATCTCCAATGTTTCGGCGATAAACCGGTCGAGAGGCATTGCCTGCGCGGCGTCTTGGCTGTTCATGAGTTCCGTGCGCACCCAGGGTGGCGCCACCTCAAGCACTTGGACGCCGCTATCGCGAAGCAGGAAGCGTTGCGATAACACATAGGAGTGGAGTGCAGCTTTCGTGGCAGAGTAGACAGCCGTCACAGCCAATGGTACAAAGGCAAGGACCGAAGTGTTATAGACAATCACACCGCGGCGGCTTTTTAGCTGATCCACCAGAGCCGATGTCAAGCGAATAGGGCCCAGAAGATTGGTCGTGACGGTCGACACGAGCAGTCTGTCGTCGATGACGCCCGCTGCATGATCCGGTTCCATGATTCCAGCGTTGTTGATGAGAACATTCAGATCGGGGTGTTCCGCGGTCAGCTTCCTCGCCACTGCCTGGATACTCTCCGGGTCAGTGATGTCGAGTTCGATCGCCTCGATGCCCGGATTGGCCTTCGCCACGGAGTCCAAATGGCTCTTGCGCCTTCCTGAGATGATCACTTTGTTTCCGCGTTTGTGCAGTGCCTCGGCCAGCGCGCGGCCAATACCCGATCCACCGCCGGTAACGAAGATCGTATTTCCGTTGAGTTTCATAATTTCTCCAATCTGTATGGGGTGTTAACTTCTGAAGGTCCAATCGACGGCTGGTAGGTTGGGTAATCGGAATAGCCGCGGGGCCCCGAAGTGTAGACAGTTTCCCAATCCACCTCGGCAAGTGGAGCATTCTCTGCAAACCTCTGGACCAGGTCAGGGTTTGCGATATAGGGGCGGCCGAACGCCACCAGATCTGCCAAGCTTTCGGCGATGAGGCGGTTCCCGCGATCACGGTCCATCTTCACGTTCGCGATCAGGGTGCCCTTGAAGAGAGGCCGGAAATGCTGAAACATGCCATCCCCAGCCAAGTTCTCAAGTGGCGTACCCGAGAAGTCGGTGGTATTGCCCATGAGCAAAAGATGCGAAAGGTTGTAGGTGCTCAGCTTCTGAATGGCATGTTCGGTGACGGGCAGGGTTTCGTCGTTGGCTTGAAATGCACCGCCTTCGTGCATTGGGCTGATCTTGATTCCAACTCGTTGCGCACCGACCTCACCTAGGACCGACTCGACTACCTCGAAGAGAAAACGCGAGCGATTCTCCAGGCTGCCGCCGTATTCGTCGTTACGCAGGTTAGTGGTGGCATTCAGGAACTGTGAGATCAGATAGAGATAGTTTGCCAGGATCTGGACACCATCGAACCCGGCTTCCATCGCGTTTCGCGCGGCTCGCGCGAAGTCCGCAACGGTAACTTGAATCTCCTGCTTCGTCAGAGACCGCGGCGTTACCGTCGGCTTCCGCCCTGCCCGCGTGAACGACAACTGGCATGGATCGACGTTCGATGCGGACACGGGCTGCGCGCCATCCCGTAGGTCAGGATGCGAGATTGCTCCGGTGTGCCAGAGTTGCGCAATCATGCGGCCGCCGGCTGCATGGACGGCATCCGTGACGCGTCGCCATCCGTGAACCTGCTCCGCGGTCCACAGGCCTGGCGTATCGGCCCATCCAAATCCCTCCGGGCTAATCGCGGTGGCCTCGCTGATGATCAATCCAGCCGAAGCGCGCTGTGCGTAGTATTCCGCCTGCAGGGTAGTGGGCACATGATCGTGCGATTGCGCGCGCATCCGGGTGAGGGGGGCCATGACGATGCGGTTGGGAAGGTCGAGGTTTCCCATGCGATATGGTGTGAACAGTGGCTGATTCGACATCTCACGAACTCCTGATAGGCTGAACGTACTTACAAGATCACTTCGAGTGCCTCGACCCGCGATGGATAAAACGCCAGGTGCTGTTTAATGCCGGCCACTGCCTCATACGGCTCTTCGTATGTCCAAACGGGAGTTTTCCGATTTCGTTCCGCCAATGGGAATGCTGCGACCGTTACCCGAACTCTGCCCTCGGTTGGCGAAATCGTGATCGGATGGTCCGGTCCGGGAATCCTTCCTGATCTCTTTACCTTCGCTCGAAATCTGATTCATTGCGTTCCTCACATTGCTTGTTAGAGCTTCGAGCCGCCGTCGACGGGAATACTGGCGCCCGTGATCCAGCGCGCCCCGTCGGAGGCTAGAAAGGCGACGACGTCGGCGATGGTTCGTCGAAAAGAGGTTGTCAAAATCCTCTACCGTATAATCCGCGATGCGTGAGCCCTTACTGATTCCCGCGTTGAGCGCGAGGACATCCAATCGATCACCGGCGATGGCGCGCACTTGTTTTGCCAGTAGCGCAGCGCCTCTTCGAACGGCTTCGGAATGGCCGTGCCGGCATTGTTCACAAGCACATCCAGGCGGCCGAAGGTTGCGACGGCTCTTTCGACCGCGTCCTTGACTGCCGCAGCGTTGGCAGCGTCCGCCTGGATGGCAATGGCCTTTCCGCCGCCGAGTTCAATGGCTTTGACTACGGCCGAGGCTGCGCCGGTGTCCTTGGCGTACGTGATGGCTACGCTTGCTCCATCGGCGGCCAGTCGCTTCGCAATCGCTGCGCCAATGCCTTGGGAACCGCCGGTAACGAGAGCCACTCTCTTCGCTAGCTTAGACATCCATCTCCTTTGCTTTCCGGTGAAAAGTTTCACCACTACGCCAATTCAACTGGCCGCCGCCTTTGTTTGCGCCCGCAGTCAATTCTGAACCGCTCAGTTCTATACGATGATTGAGGCCTGTCGAGGATGCAGCGATATTGAACTATTTAGTTTTTTACGGGACAATATGTGTATGGGGCGCCCGAAGGGCTTTAGCCGGGAGGAAGTGCTGCAGAAGGCGATGCCCGTCTTCTGGAAGCACGGGTTCGCGGACACGAGCCTGCAGGAACTGGAACGAGCCACGGGAGTGAACAAGTCAGGGCTGTACACCGAGTTTCGGGACAAGGAAGATCTTTTTGTGGCGTGCCTTCGGCATTACCTTCAGAGCCAGGAGAAGAGAGGACTTCTCACCAGGGAACCCCTTGGATGGAACAACGTCGAGAATTTTCTTAAAAATGGCCCTCTCAACAAAGGGGAACAGCAGGGGTGCTTTTCGGTCAACTCGATGCGGGAGGTCGCCATCCTTCCGGATGAGGCTTATGCAGTCATGACCGAGAGTCGGGCGCTATTGGAGAGCCTTCTCGCGATGAATATCGAGTCGGAAAAGCCCAGGATGGCTCCTTCTGCAATTGCGGAGATGGTAATGTCCTTCTTCTCGGGATTATGCATTGAGCGCAACCTCAAATCCGGCAAGACCTCGTCGAACCGCAAGATTGAGAACTTTATGACAGCTCTTCGCGGGCTCTAGCTCTTGGACGACCTCAAACGAATATCCGTCGGGGTCGCATACATCGGCGGCATAGTATCCCGGATAGTATTCCATTCGTGCGCGGGGAGAAATGTTGTCCCTGGCGCCAGCGGACATTGCGGCCTCGTAGAATTCATCGACCTTATTTTTGTTTTCGGCCATGAAGCCCCAGTGAATAGCTGTTGGATCGGGCTTCCCTTGCTTGATCCAGAAGAACGCCTTCTTGCCGTCACCAAATCCCCACAGATCGGGACGACCGTCTTTGCCCCTGTCCTCGTCGATTCGCGATCGCGCGATCCACACCGCTCCCGACCTGTCTTCCGCGATCGCGTTGACTCGCCATACGGACCGATATGTGTACGTTTCGCCCTTCAGATAACCAAGACCGCCGTTGGTCCCGATCCACAAGCTCCCGTCGTGGCCGCCGAGGAGCGAGAAAACGGTCCACCCATCGCCGCGCCGGCCGGAGGAACCCAGCGCACGAAACTCGCGCCGTCGAACCGGACGAGTCCGGCCTGAGTGCCGATCCACAGGTAACCATGTGGAGGCTTCAGATCGATTCGTTTCACCACGACTACGCTACTTGAACTCATTCAGCTACCTCCCAAGTGATGCTTTGGGTGCCCCCGACTCGGTCGAATGGGCTTCCGGTTCAATTCTTCTATTCCTACCTTCTACATCGGGGTTGCGAAGTACTAAATTGTCAAGCACGTCTGCCAGGCCCAGCACTTACCGCGCGACTCACGCCGCAGCCGCCCCATTAGTTTTCCAAGTCTCCCAGGCGTCTGTTTCACGGAAGAATGTTAGCGATGGCGATTCGTCAGTATGTGTGATGCGAATTCGATCGTGGCACTGAATCTGGCCGGTTGCCATCAGATTAGAGAGTGGCTGGACGAGCAGACGTTCGATGGCGCGCTTCAGCGGGGTATCGAAACACTGGGACGTGAAGCTGTTCGAACAGGCCATGCACTCTTTCACCAAGCGTCATCGAGCCTGTCGATTGTACATTCTGGGAGAAGGTGGGACAGACCATCGTCGTTCGTGGTCTGTTATGCCTCGCCAGACACTCGCCGGTGTAGTTGTGAACGCTCTCCGGATGGGGAGGCGGTTCGACGGTTCAACCAACTCCACGCGTGCGTGTCATTCCCAATCAGGTCCACGCGATCTCCAACGGCACACCGCAATGCCCACCATCATGCGATGGCTCAACAAGAGAACCATGGCGAGGGTCAAGCGCGGGCTAAGTGACAGACGACACAACCCGATCGTCTGTCCCACTCTGGCCCGACCAGAATGTAGAAACTCCAGCCCGCGACCCAGAGGGTCGCGGCCACTCCCGTATACTAGAATGAACAAGCCCCGGCGGGCAGCGCCAGCACGGCCGCGGACCACGCTTTCGTCCTAAGCCATTTCTTACCGGAGGCGATTTCGAATGTCCTCGTCCATCGTCAAGCAACCTCGCACTCCCAGGAACCGGGAACTCGACCGCTACATCAATCTCAAGCTGGCAGCCCTCGGCCAGCCGACCAATCGCCTGACCGCGGACACCGAGTTCCTGGAATTCGCCCGCCCGCTGCTCCGCAACTACTACCAGAAGGATCAACTGCTGGGCAGCCATCTGTGCCCGGCCGACGCCCGCATACAAGCCTTCGTGGACGCCTATCTGGCCGACGTCTGCCCAGCGGGCGCCGCGCACCTTCCGGTCAACACGTTTGTCCTGGACCGCGCCGGCATTGGGCGCGTCATGTCGGTGCCCGCCGGCACCGATCATTTCTCCTCGGATTGTCTCGACTCCTACCGCGTCCCGCAGGGTGTGCTGCACAATCCCAAGAGCGACCGCCGCACGACCCAGGGGCTTTTTCACATTGTCGAAGGCGGGCTGCCGGTTCCCACCGACAAGGTTGCGGTACCCAGGCAAGCGTTCGCGGCGCTATGGGCCGCGGCATTGCGGCCGGGCGCCGATCTTTTGCGGCTACCCTACACCGCCGACCAGGAGGAGCAGGTTCGTTGTTTCGTGTCGCTTCTGCTGCGGCCGCTGGTCTGCCCCGCTACCGGGCGCGAAGGCGAGAAGTCGATGGAGATCCGCTTCATCGCTCCCGGCAGCCTGGTCAGCAACCTCGACTTCGTGGAGAGCATCTTCGGCAACGGCGGCGATCCCGATCTTCCCGAAAACGACGCCGCCCTGGACGGGCTCCATTGGACCGGGCACACCGGTTGCGTGGTCCTGGCCCCGCACCTGGCGGGAATGCGCAAGAAGGATCTCGGCCTGCTTCACGTCAGCCAGGCGACCCCGCGCCAGCAGCGCGACGGCATGTGCTGGAGCGACGAGGACGAACGCTACAACGACGGACGCGCCTTCAAACTGGCTTGCCGCGACCACCGCGGCGTCATGGTCACCATCATTGCCGACAACTACTACGGCTACTGCAAGAAAGAGGTCAAGACCCAAATCAGCTACGCCGCCAATCTTTTCGGGCTTTGCGAGGAAGAACATGCCGGCGGCGCCCTCGCCATCGCCACCTACGTGCTGGGTCAGGACTACTATGCCAGCGTAACCCCCAAACATCGTTTTGCCGATGCCATGCGCCTGCTCGGGCCCATGGTGGAACAGCACCCCGAAGGCTACGCCACCGACCGAAGGTTCCCCGACATCCATTACGTGCCCGAGAATGCCGCATTCCACGCCCGCGAGGGCTGGGTTGAGTGGGGCGGTGGCGGCGACCCTCTGGGTCGCGAGGAACCTGTGGGTGGCGGAGGTGCGCTCGCGACCCAGAGGGTCGCGACCACGATCACACTGCGCGCCGGCGCCGCCTACTTCCTGCCTTCGGGATTCGGCGTCCGTCTGGAAAAGCAGCTCCACGGCACCGCCTGGCGGCTGGTCGGCTCACGCCCGCGCGGCACGCTGTGCCACAAGCCGTGCACCGTCTCCGGCGGCGGGAAATCCGAAATCTCCAAATCCGTCGCCGACGTCATGCTGAAGGGTCCCGTCTTTGTCAGGGATTACCAGCGCGACATGGACCACGCGGCCGAAATTTTGAAAAAGGACTACTCCGCCATCTACCGCCGCCGCGCACCCGACGCCCGAACGCGGCGGCCCATCCTCAGCGCCGAACGCTCGCTTGGGTCCGTGATCCAGTTGCTGACGCCTTCACCCGAGTACACCGATGACTACAACGCCTGGGTGCGCAGCCTGTCGCAAATCATCCGCCAGCTTGTGTTCACCGTCAAGCGTTATTACCGCCCCGATTGGGGCGAGAGTTGGCGTGGGCATTTTACCGTGGACAGCATCAACGGCTCTCTGGGCCACGAGCTGAAATACGACGACCAGAAACTGGTCGGCAACTACATGCGCGTGGGATACGACCCCGATGGCTCCTGGCGCATCCACAAACTGCGGCCCGATTTCCGGCCGGCCGACAAGGTGCAGGTGGAAGACGATATCACCGTCTCAGTGGTTCTTCCCCGCGAAAGCCTCAGCGGTCTCGACCCCGAGTACGCCAACCCCAGCGTCAAGCTGGTGGCCAACTGCGAGCGCTTTTTGTTTCAGCGGCCGGATGACGCCATCTATCGCGGCGTAGACCAGCAGGCCGAATTCGACATAGCCAGTGCCGGCACCTTCCTATCCAACTACGAGCCTATTACCGTGACGCAGGCGCGCGCCATGGTGGACCACGTGGTGGAATTCGATCAGTATTCGAAACCGATGAAGCAGCTTCTGGAAAGCTTCGCAGCCAATCCCGAGACCGATTTCGTGGCCTCTTCGGCGCACCCGCGCATGGTCAATGGTGCGCCATCGACCAACCCGCGCTACCTGCAGCGCCGCCCCGACCTGGTCAATCCGCGCGACGCCTATCTGGCCGAAATGGCCGCCCGGCTGGCGCGCGAAATCCCGGCCGGCCAGCCGGTCTACCTGCCCGTCAACGCCGTTATGGCCGGGCGCAGAAACAACCCGCCCGATCCCAAGGCCGGCCTGCCGGCGCTGGCTGTCCACGGTCCCATCCACTACCAGGAACTGCCGGAGCTGTTCATGGATTTCATTTGCAGCCTCACCGGAAAATCGCCGGCCACCACAGGCTTCGGCAGCGAGGGCGCGCTCACCAAAGGCCCCTTCAACGCCGTGTGGCCAGTGGTGGACCTGAACAACGCGCTGGTGTCGGCCATCCTGACCGGGTACGCGGGGTTCACCACTTCGGCCGGCTACCTGGGACCGCATTACAAAGTGCAGCACGATATCAGCCTGCTGATGCCGGAAATCTGGTGCCGCATGCGCGTGGCGGAACGCGACCCCGAGTTTCTGATCGCCCACGGCTATCTGGAGAAGGTCTCGGATTTTTGCGTGGCAGGCCGCACCGTATTGGCCAGCCGCCTGGGATACCGGGTGACGCTGCTGTTTGCCGACCACTTCCTGGGCCGGTTGTTCGAGACGCCGGACATGGTGTTCACCGAAAAGATGCTGCGCCCGGAACTGCAGGACATGGATCTGTTCGCCGAAGGCGTGGACAGCATCGTGGAAGCCCAGACCCGCGTGGCCGGGCAGTACTTCGAAGATGGCAGCGTGGATGCCGCCTGCCCGCCGCTGCGCACGCTGCTCCACATTATGGCTTCGGGCGCCTGGCAGGGCAAAGGCCTGGACGACCCCGAAGTGCGGGACATGTTCACCCGCGGCTCACTGCTGGCCAGCGATTGGTACGCCGAGCGCCTGGGCGCCAAGCAATGCCGCGACGTGGCGTTATGGAAGCGGCATGAAGCTGCGCTGGAAGCCTTCCGCGCCAGCGGCGCCCCGGCCACCGGTGTGGACGCGGAGTGCCGCCTGGTTGAGGTGCGGAGACAACTGGCCAGAGTGAGCGCCCCCGAGTACTTGAAGGAGTTGGTGGGGACGATTGGGGCCGACCCGTTCCACGGGCAGTAATAAACTCGCGACGGGCAGCCCAGGACGTAAGCACAGGACGCCAGGCCAGAACGTCGACGCCACCTGCGCAAGCCCGCCCGAGCTGGCACACTAGACCGCCAACGAAGCCCTGGCGCCGTCTCGCAGCGCTTGTTCAGGTGACAATGGCAGTACGGGCAGTCAGATTCGTGGGTTCCTAGGCACAGCATATCGGCCCGGAGGTGATTTATACTGGGCTCGTGCAAAAATCTCTGATCGTTCCAGCCCTGTTTTCCGTGCTGTTTCTGGCATCCTGCGCCAGGCAGGATTCGGCTACGGCCCCGGCTGCCGCGGACCTGCCGCATGCCACCGTGGTGATGCGCGACGGCGCCAGGCTGACGGGCACGGTGGCTGCCAGTACGCCCACTGAGATCACGCTGAACGTGGATGGCGGCGCCCCCCGCACTGTGGCGATGAGGGATGTGCGGCGCGTGGATTACGGCGAGGCTCCCGCGTCCGGGGCGGCGAGCGGCGGTGTGCCCACATCCGCGGTCGTATCTACACACGAAGACCATCATCACGCCGAACGGGCAGCCATCCAGACCAGGACGTTCATTTTGCCGGTGGGCACCGAAGTGCCGGTTCGCACCGAGGAGACTATCGACTCCACGAAGGCGGTGGAAGGCCAGCTATTCGCCGCCGAAGTGGCCGGCAACGTGAAGGATGCCGACGGGGCCGTGGTAATTCCGGCCGGTGCCAACGCGACCGTCGTAATCAAGTCCGCTTCCCAGGGTGGAAGGTTCAAGGGCGCTTCCGATCTGGTGCTCGACATGCGCTCGGTCTCGGTGGAGGGACAGCAATACGCCCTCAGTACCACGGACCTCGCGACAAAGGGCAGGGATGGCGTGGGCGTGAACAAGCGGACGGGCGAATTCGGCGGCGGCGGCGCGGCGGTGGGAGCAATTATCGGCGCCATCGCCGGCGGCGGAAAAGGCGCGGGAATTGGAGCCGGTGCCGGAGGGGGCGCTGGTTTGCTGACGGAGATCCTGACCAAAGGCGGGTCGATCAAGGTCCCGGCGGAAACGGTGCTTACTTTTAAGCTGGACCAGTCCCTGAGGGTGGTGGAGGCGCGATAGGAGGCACGGGCGTGCGATAGTGTCTCTTATGACATTACGCGCTTCCGTATTGTGCCTGACCGCTTGCCTGACCATTTGCCTGGTCCTTGCCGTGGCTGCACCCGCGTGCTTTGCGGCCGATTCGCCGAACCTGACCGACCATTACCGCGCCACTGCCGACAAGCTCATCGATGCGGCTTTGGCCGATAACGACGGTTACAACCGGCTGGCCTATCTGTGTTACCGCATCGGCAACCGCTTGAGCGGTTCGGCAGGTTTGGCCCAGGCTATCGCCTGGTCGGCCGAACAGATGAAGGCCGCGGGGTTGAGCAATGTGCGGGTCATCCCGGTGAAGGTGCCGCACTGGGTCCGCGGCGCGGAATCGGCGCGCATGGTGGCGCCCCTGGACAAACCCCTGCATATGCTGGGACTGGGCGGCAGCATCGCCACGCCGCCGGGTGGAATTACGGCGGATGTGGTGGCGGTGGCGACCTTCGACGAGTTGGCGAAACTCGGGCGCGAAAAGATTCAGGGCAGGATCGTGCTCTACAACGAGGAATACCATGGCTATGGGCCCACGCGTGTATACCGCGCCACCGGGGCATCGCGCGCCGCGGCGTTCGGCGCGGCCGCGGCGCTGGTGCGGTCGGCCACGCCCTTGGCCATGCAGATCCCGCACACCGGCGAGATGAACTATGACGAGAACCAGCCCAGGATTCCGACGGCCGCGGTGTCGCCGGAGGATGCCATGACGATGGCGCGGCTGGTGGCCGACGGCGTGCCGGTGAAGGTGCATCTGGAAATGAGCGCGCACCAGGAGCCGGATGTGGATTCGGGCGACGTGATCGGCGAGATCCCCGGCAGCGAGCATCCCGAAGAAGTGGTGGTGATGGGCGGCCATATCGATTCCTGGGACGTTGGGCAGGGTGCGCAGGACGATGGCGCCTCCGTCGTCGCCTGCCTGCAGGCGGTGGCCCTCATGAAGAAGCTGGGCTTGCAGCCGCGCCGCACAATTCGGGTGGCGTTCTGGGTGAACGAAGAGAACGGCGGGCGGGGCGGCGTGGCTTACCGCGAGTTCGTTGGCAAGGACATCGGGAATCAGGTTGCGGCTATTGAAATGGATGGGGGCGCCGAAGCGCCGCGTGGCTACGGCGCCGGTGTGGATGCCGCCTCCATGGAGATGCTGAAGCAGATCGGCGCCCTGCTGGAGCGTGTGGGCGCCGGCGAAATCACCGGCGGCGGCGGGGGTTCCGACATTGGCCCGCTGCTGCGCGATGGCGTGCCGGGCCTGGGCGAGCGCACCGTGGGCACGCATTACTTCGATTGGCACCACACCGAGGCCGACACGCTGGATAAGGTGAACCCGGACGATTTTCGCAAGAACATGGCGTCCCTGGCGGTGATGGGCTACGTGCTGGCGGACATGCCGGGCAAGCTGACGGCGGTGGCCGGAGGCGGCAGGCGCGGCGCGCCCCAAGAGTAGCCCGGACTCGCGGTGTCAAAGTAACCGCGACCCGCGGTGTCAAGCTGCAACCGGGGGCGGAACCGCGAAGGTGGCCGCTCCTCTGCCCGGGGCGTTCTCAAGCTTGAGTGTTGCGCAACCGCGGCACAGATGGCCCACTGGGAACGCCGCATTGATACGAGAATGGGATCATGACCCGCGTGAGAATGGACAAGTGGCTCTGGGCCGCCCGATTCTTCAAAACACGCGCGCTGGCTGCACGGGCATGTGAAATGGGCAGGATTGAGTCCAACGGACAGCCCGCCAAGGCTGGGCGCGAGGTCCGGGCGGGCGACCTGTTGCAAGTGAAGAACGATGGCGGCGACTTCCGGGTGGAGGTCCTCGCACTCAGTGAAATGCGCGGGCCGGCAGCGGTGGCGCAGACGCTCTACCGGGAGACCGAGGCGAGCCGGGAGTTGCGGCTAAAGTTGGCGGAAGAGCGCAAAGCCATGGGGTTTTTCGAAGAGTTGCGGGAGGGCAGGCCATCCAAACGCGACCGGCGTGAAATCGACCGGCTCCGGGGCAGAGTGTAACGTAATGTAACAATCGTTTGGATGGACCACCACACGCTTTGCGGCTGTCAGCGTCGCCGGCGATAGTCTGGATATGCCCGGCGGCCTTTATCTTGATTGTGATTGTTGGGCTGGCTTTCGACATCACCCAGTTCAATACCGTGACCGCGCACCAGCGCGCCTCCGACATACGCACCTTCGACAACCAGTTCAACAATCTGCGGCGCGATCCGGTGAAACAACTGGACGTGAGCATGACCAAGAATTTCGCAAAAAATTACTTGACTCACCCAATCAAAAGAAGTACCACGACTATGGTACTGATATATAGAAGTTCTTGCCAGGAGGATGGCGCCAGCAGCGTTAGTCCCAAGGCCCTTCGGCTTCCCGCCTGCGGCAATAACGCTCCCACGCGAGTCTGCGCAGGTACGGACGCCAGAGCCGCCTGCTAATCAACACGCTCAATGCCACAGGGGGTATGGCCAAGAGCCAGGTCGGGTGGTGCGCCGTTTGCAGTATCGCAATCTCCAGTGCGCATGCGATCCATGCGCCCCATATCGGCACCGTGAACATCCAGACCGCTACGAAGGTCTGCTTATAATCTGGCTTTCGCCCGAGCGCCATCGCGCCGAAGACAAACAGGCTGGCCACGACGAAGACGACGCCGAAGTATTGCAGGGAAAGCTGCCAAGTCATAACGCCTTGTTGTAGTTCCATAAAGGGCAGTCCCGAGTCTCAACTCTCGCACATCCGATACCGATTTCGGCAGACCTGTAGGTACCGAAGAGGTACCACTGAAAGCCGCCGTCGCTTGCCATGGCGCGCACCGAAAAACACCGGCGGTTGACCTCCTCCCGCTGGTGATCCAATTCACCGTGGCGCGACCGTGTTGAACGCACACATCAGAATTGCGAGCGCCACCACGATCCACGGATTGATGACTGAAAGCACGACAATAATCAGCACCCCTGGAATGCACTGCGCGATGTGGCCCCACGCCGTCAAATCGCCATTCGGCTTCTTGAGCATCGAACCAAGTATGCGGGATGCAAGCCCGATTCCCCAGCAAGACAACACCGCAATTTAGGTAGTGGATACTGCTACTCGACCCGCATCCGAACAGATCGGAGGTTCCCAAGTACTGTACATAAAGTTTACTAAATTGTATATTACGTGGACAGTAACTGCGGCCAAAGATCCGGGTTTCTAGTACCGTTCGTGTAGATTCTACATTGCAATAGTCCGCTGTTTTGTGTCACAATTAAGCCGCCGCCGCGTCCACACTACTGCTTTGCTCTTAAAGGGCAAGCGGCAAGCTGAAGGAGCTACGACGATGCGCGACCTGCTACCACCGCTTCCCACGCCCTCACGATACCTCCGCAAGCGCCACGCATAGGAGGCGCTATGCGAGCAAGATCACTCCAGAACGTTCCTGGGTTAGACCCGAGCGGGACTCCGTTCGAGCGGTTTACCCAGTTCGCAAAGGTAATCGCTCAAATTCCGAAAACTGAGGCCGACAAGGAGATCAAGAAAAACGGCTCAACCAGACCGAGAGCCAAAAGCAAGCCGAGAAAGTGAGAACTGCCCCCATGATTACATCGGATCTCACCATCGACCTGATTCCATCTATCTCCCTAATACGAGAGGAGACGCGCGGAGTTATCGGATACTCCCGCGTCCAAGTCCCGAGCGTGTCCGATGTACTAAATATTGCTTATAGAACCCTCAAGATGAGAAAAAAATGGCAGCGGCTTGTGACACGCCAATCCGCAACCCTCCAGATGCTGATGACTATGGATTTCACGAAGGGTGGGTCCAGCCGATTAAAGGAGATCGCGGAATCCATTGAAGGCGCGGTGACGAGCGGGAGAGAACTTCTAGCTGAAGCAAACCAACTCGGTGCTGAAATTCGGTTCTGGTGGCGGAGTCCCCTGCGACAGTTTGCCCAGCAGATTGAACACTTCGATTCAATCGCGGAGTCATTACGCTTGGAGTGTGAACCGGAGGTCACCATGCTTTTGGCAAGAGCTGCTTCACACATTGTGGCTGAGCCTCGATCCAAATCAAGTCCTGAGAATACACCAGGAGCGAGATAGCTAATTGGCACAATGCGTTCTGAATCTACTCCATCCTAGGTTTACCGCTTCGATTGATCCAGACCCCGATGTCCAGACTGGCCTCAGTAATCTGTGCAAGAAACTAGCAAAAGATCATCGGCTGTCAAATTGGTTCATCCAGCCAATGCAGGGTTACCCTGAATACCAAAACAGGGTTTGGAAATGGGATTTCGGCCCGGAAGGCTCTACTAGCGCGACACGCAAGGGTTGGAGGCTTTATGCCTACGTTCCGGACCCCAAAGCCGCTGAGCCGATTCCAGCCACTGCATTCTTCTGTTACCCCAAGACTGAAGACCCTAGCGGGAATCGAGCGAAGGCAATCGCGGACCGGTTGAGACGATTTCTAGCACATACCGTGGAGAGAGCAGAGGCGATTGAAGCATTCAAACATCAGAATGATGGACGAGGTGGCATAATTTCGCTTTGCTTGACATGCTTCCAGACCGTTGCGCAGAGCGCTGATCCCGTCGAGATAGGCTCAGCAGAACTCGCACACGAATGCCAAGCGTTAGACGCCGGGAAAAACACATAATTACACGGCGCTTACCTCGTCCCTGCCGGGGCGGCTGTCATCCTTGCCTGTTAGTAGATCCCACGTGAGCCGCTTTCCGGTAACCATCGAACAAAGCTGAACGAAGGTCTGCCTCGGTAGTGTGGCGCTTGTTGAACCGGAACACCTGTTCATCGAAATACCGGAATAGATGGAACGGCTCCACGCTGATGTACGTGCCGTGCAGACCACGCTTCAGAAGGCTCCAGAAGTTCTCGATGCCGTTGGTGTGAATATCGCCATCAACGCACGCCACAGCGTGATTGATGACCTCGTTTTGGAATTCATCGAGCCCTTCGTACGATTTCAGTTCGTCGGTGAAGATCGCGGACCCGGCAAGCACATGCTCACGAATCTCGCTTTGCAAGACGCCTTTCCGGCGGGTCGGAACAACCACGGCATGAACGTTGCCGTCACGCTCCAGGATGCCAGCTACGATAGTCTTGTCCTTCGGGCCGCGTCCGGTGATCTTAGCCTTCCGCTTGTCGGAATGCATGTTCCTGGCCTTGCCGCCGATGAAGGGTTTCGTCGGCTTCGACCTGCCCAGAGAGTTTGGTGAAGGTGCCCGTGTGCATGGCGTGGCGGATTCGCTGAAGCATGAACCATGCGGACTTTTGAGTGATGTCCAGGTCGCGTCCAATTTCGTAAGAGCTAACGCCGTTCTTGCAGTTGGCAATCAGGAACATTGCACACAGCCATTTATCCAAGCCGAGCGGAGAGTCTTCGAAGATCGTGCCGACCTTGATGGAGAACTGCTTTTTGCAGTCAAGGCACTTCCACATGAGCCGCGTGGTGAGGAATGAAACCCGCTTCGATTGGCAACGCGGACAGGCCGCTTCACCGTCTTCCCAACGGAGTCCCGCGAAGAACCAGGCTGCCCTCTGGATTCGGTCATAGCCATTGAAATAAAAGCCCTCTACCAACATTCGTTCTCGCGCCAAACGCTGCGGGCGTTGCTGGCGGGGATCTACGCGGCCGCCCGCCGTATCTCGATGTGCCTCTAGTTTTCCGAGGGCTTTTCCACGTGATCGATGGCAAAAACCTCGACCGGAATCCGCCGCGCCTCCAGTTTCAGACCCAGTTGTTTCTCGAGAGCCGTGAACACAGACGGTGCGTCGGGATTGACCACCCGGGGAGAAGTTCCTTCGGCGGGGTTGCCGCCCACTTCCCAGCTAAACATCAGCTCGAAATCGTAGTTCCCCTTGAGGCCGGTCTCATCCACGATGAAGCGATTCCCGAGCATTCCCGAGAGCCCCATCATTCCAGGGTATAGCCGATAACTGGCAAGATCCGACATTGAGCAGTTTTCATAGATGAGCCGACCATCGCTACCGCGACGCGTGCTGCAATCTGCTGCTGACTCGGCCTCGTGCTGGCGAAGTTTGGGGACGCCCTTCGCCACCACGAGCGCATAGCCGGAGACTTCTTTCTTCTCCTGGCGAAGGCGTAACTTGAACCGCTCCGCTAACAAAGTCTGGAGCATGCGCATCATCTCTGCCCGCCTTGCCGGGTGCTCCGCTTTGGCCTCGATGTCATATCTCTCCAAGAGGAGCGGAACGTTCGTCGGCATCTGGGTCTCGTCGACGTTGTACGCACGCATGATGAGGATGCCGAGGAAGGTATTCCTTGCGGTGAGCCGGTCGACGCCTACGGAGAACTCGGAAGGTCCCCTTCTGTCGCCTTTGTTTGCCTTGATCGAGGCGACATCGAAGGATTCGGCGGCTGGCGTTTCACGCTGCTGCCCGTGGGTTCCGGGTGCGCTGGCGATGCAAAGGGCAATCGGCAGTAGCGTTGAGCGAATAGACGCTTGGGGAAATAGGCATTTCATGCCGTATGAACCAATTATATATTCGGGTCCCGGCTTTCAAGACCCCGGTTCGTTGGCAAAGTCTAGAATTCCGTTGTGCTGACCGTAACCGGAGCACTCGGGCGAGATAAACCGGCTAATCGGAAGGTGAACCCGCGTCTGCCAGTCCCGATTGATCTGGGAGACGAGCGGATCGCCCCCGGTAGGCGCCGTTCCTTTGAGTGAACTGGCCACTTCCAGCAGGCGAAGGTCGCCTTGGTCCCGTAGTCATTCCGTCCAAGTGCTTGTCACGGTTCGCAAACGGCTTTTATGCCGACATCCATTCCACACGGTCGGAGATGCACTTCATCGTGTGACATCGGCGATCTTTAAAGTCGCTCCCTCCCCCGCGCGGGAACAACCGCGAAATCGTTGACGGCAAAATCGACTTTTTCTTCCCTCTGAACTCAATCGCTTACAGACATTCGCCCCCGAAACCCCTTGACGCGGGTGCTACTTTCGAATCAGGAGGTCTCGCCCACCGCGTTTCCTTCGACGGTTTTCTTCCTGGCCAGGAAGCGTTGCATGTACGGTGGAACTGAACTCTCCCTGGGGCCGTCAACGCCTTCACGGCTGTCTGAGCAGTGCTACGGGGTCGGGGGAGAGATCTTGGGTTCGAACCCATAACATCGGGTG
>DATMNI010000300.1:0-4876 GCA_035570275.1 Candidatus Acidiferrales bacterium
TGGTTTTAACAGCACCACTGAAGTATCGGCCTACTTCCGCTACCTGTGCTCCTATCAGTCTGCCACGAACCGCCGCCGGAACGATCCAAGTTCCTCTCCCGTATGGACCCGCGCCACGCGGGCGCTTTGCTTGTGGGGCAGATTGTTAATCTGCGGCGGATTGTTAATCCGCCTCCGCGATGCGGCAGCGAGCCGGCTGGGTTGGCGTTGCCAGCACCAGGCGACAGGCGGATTGCCAATCCGCCGCACTCTCGAAAGTCGCTTTTGGAAGTTCGGCTGCGCGCTAACTCCCGGCGGGCGGATTGCCAATCCGCCGCAGCTTGCCAAGCGCTTGCCATGCTGCCCCACATAGCGCCACGGGCGACTTTCATCCCTTCCCCTGTGCGCCCGCGCACATCGCGAACAGGTTAGCAACCTGCCCCGCATCCCCGCTTCATACCTCGTTTCCAAAAAAGCCACCGGCCGGTTGGCTGTTGTCCCCAAAAAGCGAAAACCGCCGGAGTCGGCGGTTTCCATAATTAACCCACGTGGAATCAGTAAGGAAAAGCCAAGAAACGCCGACGCCGGCGTTTTGCCATCGGCAGATGAGCGTGAATCGGCGAGAATGGTTCCATGCCATCCGGCCAGCGCGCGCCCCGCCGTGCCTTCGTCAAACAAGTGGCCGCTGCGTCCGCGCTATCCGCTCTCGCCGGGCCGGCCGCCGCCCATCCGCCCGTCAGTCGCTTCAACGCCATCCAGATGGGCCCCCACACCATGCTGGATGAAGGCATTGAGCGCTGCCTCGACCTGATTCAGGAAACCGCGGCGATCAACGCCCTGATGGTTTACAGCCACACTTACCACGCCGATCTGCGCAAGCCGCCGCAGATGCTGGCAACCGACCACGGCGTGCCTCCCCGCGAAATGCGCAACCGCAAGCTGCCGTCAGTGTGGGTGCGCCAGCATGAGAGCTACTTCAAGAACACCGCGCTCCGCCATCAGCGCGTGGACCCGAGCTTCGAATATGCGGACCGCGACCTCTTCGCCGAACTGGTGGAACCCGCGCGCCGGCGGGGCATGAAACTCTACGCGCGCATTTTGGAGGGCTCGGGCCGCGAGGTTGCCCAGACCGTGACGGGCTTCGAAAAGGTCCTCACCCGCGACGTCTACGGCCGCGCCACAACCGTCCCGTGCTGGAATCATCCCGACTACCGCAACTGGTGGACCGCCACCGCCGAGGACCTGTTTCGCAGCTACCAATTGGACGGCTTCCAGTGGGGCGCCGAACGCCAGGGGCCGCTGATGAACGTGATTCTTCCCTGGAACAACGGCGCGCCCATTTGTTTCTGCGAGCATTGCCAGGCCCGCGGCCGCGCCCACGGCATCAATAACGAACGGGCCCGCAAAGGCTTCGAAGAACTGTTCGTCTACGTGCGCGGCCTGATGGATGGCAAACTCAAGCCGGCCGATGGCGTGTTTACGGGCTTCCTGCGGGTTCTGCTGCGCTATCCGGAGATTCTCGCCTGGGAGTATCAGTATCGCCTGTCGAGAGAAGAAGTCATGCAGGCCATGTACGGCGCCATCAAGGCTATCAAGCCCGAAGCGCAGGTGGGATGGCATATTGACCATCAGCCTTCCAGTTGGGACCTGGTCTACCGTGCCGAAATGACCTACGCCGAAATGGCGCCGTATTCCGACTTCATCAAATTCATCGCCTATCACGACATTCTGGGGCCGCGCATTCGCTGGTGGTATCTCGCCCGCTTGCAGAAGACGGTGCTGAGCGAGCTTTCGCTTAAGCAATCGCTGGATCTCTACTACGACCTGTTCGGTTACGACAAGACCGTGGAGCCCGGCGTGGACCAGCTCGATTCCACCGGTTTCTCGCCGGATTACGTGTACCGCGAAACCCGGCGCAGCGTAGCCTCGGCGGAGGGCAAAACGAAGATCTACCCCGGCATCGGCTTCGATGTGCCTTGGGGGGCGAACCACGTGCCCGCCGACCCCGAGAAGGTCTATCAATGTGTGCGCAAGGCCTTCGACGCCGGCGCTGCGGGCATCGTGGTCTCGCGCGAGTACGAAGAGATGCGGGTCCCCAACCTGCGCGCCGTCGGCCGCGCCATGCGGGAGGTGGGGTAGTTAAGATAAGCTGCTCTCCCCGATCTTCTCAATGGCCATAGCTGGCAGAAGGACCTGGACCAGACCAAACCTAAACACTACGGCGTCAGGGGCGGCCAATCCGGTCTAGGGCCCAGACTCTACTCATGGCGGAGCGCCTCGACCGGGTCGATGCGGCTCGCGCGACGCGGACGCAGGCCAGCGGCTGGAAACCTCCGCCGGAACTGTGATGTGGCAAGCTGAAGGTGCGCTTGAATGCCGCGCAGACTGATTCCAGGTTTGAGGCGAGCGGCCGCGGTGAAATAGTTGTTCGCATCGGTGCTGTGGTCATCTATTTGAAATGGCATCCATACATCGATCGGATCGCGGGCGTCGCCGGGGTTAAAGGCTGCCGGAAGTTCCAGCGCCGGAGCCATTATCCCTACGACCTGGTACGGTTTCCCGCCTAGGAAGATCTCTTTGCCAATCATGCGGAAATCGCCGCCAAACGCCCGCCTCTGAAACTCCGCGCTCAACACAACCACATTTCCACCGTCGGGCCGATCTTCCTCCGCCGTAAAGGTGCGGCCGAACGCGGCCTTCTCGCCAAAGAGACGGAAGTAGCCGGAAGTGACGAAAGCCGACCGGATTTGTTCGGGCCGATCGACATCTGTCATGCTGATGCGGCCGAATCGGTATGCACAAATATCCTGGAACGTGATGGCTTGCTCGCGCCAAAAATTGAATTCGACGGGAGAAGCCGCCGCCACCCTGGGACCCGCCGGCGAAGAGGTCGCGAAGACGACGATCCTGTCCGAGTCAGGATAGGGCAGCGGTCTGAGCAACACCGCATTGACCACCGAAAAAATGGCCGTGCCGGCTCCGATGCCGAGCGCGAGCGCCATGATCGCGGCTGCGGTGAAAACGGGCGCCTTCGAAAGCGCTCGAATCCCGTGCCGTATATCCTGCGATAATGTCTCAGCGGCGCGGACGCTGCCACTCTTGTTTCGATCCTGCTTCACGTCGGCGATCCCTCCCAACGGAACGGCGGCCTGCGGCCACATTTCCTCTTGGGTCATGCGCCCATGCACGGGATTCGACGTCAGCCCTGATAAGTGGGTTTCTTGAAAAACGGCGGATCGGCGTGTCTGACTTGGCGGCGGGCCGAATTCCTCCTGCAAAGTCGCGTAGGGTTTACCGATCTGTTAGCGTCATCGCCCACTACCGAAAACTGGTGTAGTTTTAACGCCATGGGGGGCCCCTCTCTGGGTCCGCCTGCCCGCCGCCAGTGCTTCATTCTGACTTCTGGTCTGTGACTTCCCTCGAATCGTACGCAACGGCACCGTCGTGCCCTGCCAAGTCACAGCCCCCGTTCAATCCGGCCCCGCCGGTGGCCGAGCCGACTCTGACCCCGACCCCGGCCCCCGACTCCCGCCTCGACAGTTGTTATCATGACCCGTGAAGCAGCCCGTCGCGACCGGGAGGGTCGCGGCCACGGGCCAGGAGATGCATATGCCAACTTCTTCCCGACGAAGTTTTCTCGCCGCCACCGCTGCCTTTTCGGCGGCGCGTGCCATGGGTGCGAATGACAAAGTGAACATTGTAGTGGTGGGTGTCGGCGGGCGCGGCAACGACCATATCGGCGAGTATGCCAAGCTGCCCGACTGCCAGATTGCCGGCGTCTGCGATGTCAACCAGACCGCATTGGAACGCGCCGTCGCGCGTGTCACCACCCTCACCGGACACCAGCCCAAGGGCTATGACGACATGCGCAAGGTCTTCGCCGACAAGAGCGTGGACGCGGTCTCCATCACCACGCCGAACCATTGGCACGCGCTGGCCACCATCTGGGCCTGCCAGGCGGGCAAGGACGTGTATGTCGAGAAGCCTGCCTGCTACAACGTTTATGAAGGCCAGCGCATGGTAGAGGTGGCGCGCAAGACCGGCCGCATGGTGCAGGTGGGCACGCAGAGCCGCAGCATGCCGCACCAGATCCAGGCCATGCAAGCGCTGCACTCGGGCATCATCGGCAAACTCTATCTGGCCAAGGGTCTGTGCTTCAAGCGCCGGGTCTCCATCGGGCACAAAGCAGACGAGCCCACGCCGCTCGGGCTCAATTGGGATATGTTCCTTGGCCCCGCGCCGCTGCGCCCGTACAACGAGCTGCGCTTCCGCTACAACTGGCACTGGTTCTGGGATACCGGCAACGGCGATATCGGTAACCAGGGGGCGCACGAAATGGATATCGCACGTTGGGGCCTTGGCGACGTGACCTGGCCCAAGTCCGTGGTCTCTACCGGCGGCAAGTTCGCTTACACTGACGACCAGGAGACCCCGAACACGCAGTGGGCATCGTTCGACTATGGCGATAAGGAACTGGTCTTCGAAGTGCGCGGACTGCCGACCGGCGGTGAGGGCGGCCTGCCCAAGTCGGGGAACAACTACGTCGGCAACCTGTTCTACGGAACCGACGGCTGGATGGCCGTGGATTCCAGCGGCTTCCAGGTTTACAAGGGCGACCGCAGCGAGCTCGCAACGGAGGGCAAGAAGACCGCGGGCTCCGACACCGGGCCGCACATGACGAATTTCCTCAAGGCCTGCAAGTCGCGAAACTACGCCGACCTGCATGCCGATATCGCCATCGGCGCCATGTCGGCCGACCTCTGCCACCTCGCCAACGCCAGTTACCGCACGGGCCGCAAGCTGAACGTGGATGCGGCGGCTGGGCGCTTCACCGGCGATGGCGCCGCTGAGGCCAACCTGTTGTTGACTAGAAAGTATCGCGCGCCTTATGTCGTCT
>DATMNI010000301.1:0-22108 GCA_035570275.1 Candidatus Acidiferrales bacterium
GTCTCCGGAGATGGACGCCAACCCGGACTGGCGGCAGCGATTCGCCCGGGAAGCGCAGGCCGCTTGCAGACTCAACCATCCCAACATCGTAACCATCTATGGCATTGGCGAAGAGGACGGCGTTCACTTCATCGCCATGGAGTACATTCACGGGAAGACCCTGGCGCAGTCGATTCCGCGAAACGGGATGCCTGCGGCGGGCGCGGCCCGGTACGCGGCGCAGATCGCCGGTGCGTTGGCCAAGGCGCACGCGGCAGGCGTGATTCATCGCGATGTGAAGCCGGCCAACATCATGATTACCGAAGACGGCCTGGTGAAGGTGCTTGACTTCGGACTGGCGAAGTTGGGTTCCACGGTACCCGGTTGGGAGCCAGATTCTCCCGTCTCCACGGCGGCCACGCAGGCGGGAGTGATCCTGGGGAGCGCCGCCTATATGTCGCCGGAGCAGGCATCGGGGAGGCCGGTGGATGCGCGGTCCGACGTTTTTTCGTTGGGGCTGGTGCTCTACGAAATGCTGAGCGGACGCCGCGCGTTCCATGAGGAGTCGCGTTTTTCGACCATGGCCGCCATCCTGCACAAGGAGCCCGAGCCGCTGGGACCGGAGACCCCGGAAGGGCTCGTCGCGATCGTCAGACGATGTCTGCGCAAGGACGCCTCGGCCCGATATCAGAGTATGGCCGAAGCGGCGGCCGCGCTAGAAACCGTCCGGCGCGGGGACTTTTCAAGGAGCCCGAGCCGTCCGGAGGCCGGTCAGACGGTCTCGAACTATCGGTTGCTGTCGCTGCTCCGCGAGGAAGCCAGCGGGATCGTATATAAGGCCGAGGATACCCGGTTGGAACGGCTGGTCGCCCTGAAGATCCTGGCCAATCGGCATGCCGGGTTGGCGCAGGGCACGGAGCAGTTCCTGCGGGAAGCGCGTACCGCATCCGCGCTCGATCACTCCCATATCGGGGCTGTGTACGAAGCCGGAGAGACGGCCGATGGGCGGGTGTTCATCGCCGCTGCATACTACGATGGCGGCAGCCTTCAGGAGAGAATGCAGGCGGGCGTGAGCGTGGCGGAGGCGATTGAGTTTGTGCGGCAAGCGGCGCTGGGTCTGGCCAAGGCGCATCAACGGGGAATCGTCCACGGCGGCATCCGTCCCGAATGCCTGATGTTGACCTCGGAGGGGGAGGTCAAGATCGTGGATTTCGGACTGGGCTTGCCGGCGGGCGATTCGCCGTACGCGTCGCCGGAGCAGGGCCGAGGGGAGCCTGCCGATGCGCGATCCGACATCTGGAGCCTGGGCGCCGTGCTCTACGCGATGCTGTCAGGCCACCCGCCAGCCCCGGCCGGCGCCGACCTGTCGGGAGCAACCTTCGGGGAGCCCTTGAAACAGGTTCGCCCCGCACTGCCCCGGGATCTCATCGCTATGGTGCGGCGGGCGACCGAAAAGGATGCCGCGCTTCGCTATGCCGCGGCGCAGGAAATGGCGCAAGACCTCGCCCGGTTGGCGACGGGCACCACGCGGACGGCACGCTTGGGGCGCACGGGGCGGTGGGCCGCAGCCGTTGCGCTGGCGGTCCTGATGGCGGCGTCCGGCTGGTTCCTGGTCCGGCAGAGCCACGTCCGCTGGGCGCGTGAGGTCGCCATGCCGGAAATCGCGCGGCTGGCGGATCGCGAGACCAATGCCGCCGCCATGGCCCTGGCCCGCCGGGCGATGGAGTATCTCCCACAGGACGCCGCGCTCACTGAACTCTGGAATCGTATTTCGGCCGGCATCAATATCGAAACCGACCCGCCCGGCGCCGCCGTGGAAGTGAAGGACTATCTAACGCCCGGCGCGCCTTGGACACCAGTGGGTCAAACGCCGCTTCATAAGGTTCGATTTCCGTGGGGCTACTCCCGGATGCGCATCGGCAAGCCCGGAAGGGAGACCTTCGAATTCGCGCACCAGGTGCAGGGCGAGGTTTCGCCGGACCTGCGGCTAACGCTTGAGCCGGCCGGGACATGGCCCGCCGGAATGGTTAAGGTCCCGGTGCGCCGCATGTTGAGCGCCGTGGCGAGAATCCAGGTGCTGCCGGTCACCAGCGAGTTTTACATCGACCGCAACGAAGTCTCCAACCGCGACTTTCAGAAATTCGTCGATGCCGGCGGCTACCGGGATCGGCGATTCTGGAAGGAAGAGTTTGTGAAGGACGGCCGGAAACTCTCCTGGGAGGAAGGCTCGCGCTACTTCGTGGATGCCACCAACCAGCCGGGCCCTTCCACCTGGGAGGCGGGACGCTTTCCCGCCGGCAAGGGCGACCTCCCGGTAACGGGCCTCAGTTGGTATGAAGCCGCGGCTTACGCCGAGTTTGCCGGGAAGAGCCTGCCGACGGTTTCGCATTGGTATGCGGCGGCTTATCCGGGCATGTCTCCGGCCGTGATCCGCCTCAGCAATTTCGATAACGCCGGTCTGGCGTCCGCGGGCAGGTATCAGGCGATCAGCGCCGGCGGCGCCTACGATATGGGCGGCAATGCCAAGGAATGGTGTTGGAATTCCGCCGGCAAGAAACGTTACGTCATGGGTGGATCGTGGCGCGACCCGGCGTATCAGTTCACCAATCCCGATGCTCAGCCCCCCTTCGACCGTTCGCCGGACAACGGCATTCGCTGCGCCCGGTATTTGACGCCTCCGGACGCCGGCTTCCTGGCGCCGATGGAGCCATCGGGCCGCGACTACAGCCGGGAAAAGCCGGTCTCCGACGATGTCTTCCGCGGCTTCCAGGCCCTCTACACGTACGAGCACCGCGATCCCGAGGGCCGGATCGATTCCGTGGACAACGCTTCCGCCGATTGGACCAGGCAGCGTGTTTCCTACGATGCCGGGCACGGCAAGGAGCGTATGCCCGCCGTGCTGTTTCTGCCCAAAAACGCCAGCCCGCCCTTTCAGGTGGTAGTGTACTTTCCGGGCATCGGCGCGTTTCTTTACAAAGACAGCCAGCACGACCTGGTCGCTTTCTATCAGTTGGACTATCTCATCCGCGGCGGCCGCGCGGTCCTTTGCCCCGTGTACGAAGGCATGTATGAGCGCAGGGAGCCCCGATCGCTGACCCCCATGCAGCTTCGGGACCGCGAGATCGACTGGTCCAAGGAAGTGGAACGATCGCTGGATTACCTGGAGACGCGGAAGGATATCGACAGCCGGAAGACGGCCTTCCTGGGATTCAGTTCGGGAGCGCGCCCGGCAGTGCGGCTCGGGGCGTACCCGCCGCGCGTGAAGACCTGCCTGATCCTCTCGGCGGGCTTGCCCCCCGGACGACTGGAGCCGGAAATCGACTTGATCAACTTCGCTCCGCGGCTGAAGGTTCCGACGCTTCTGTTGAACGGCCGTTACGACTTTACGTTTCCGCTGGAGGATTATCAGCGTCCGCTGTTCCGGCTGCTGGGCGCGCCGGAGAAGGACAAGAAGTTCGTACTGCTTGAGTACGCGCATAATGTAGGCGCGCTGCCGAATGAAATGCGGCGCGAGGTGCTGACGTGGCTGGACCGGTATCTGGGGCCGGTGAAATAGGGCCGAGTCATACAATAAACTGGACAATTTGCGTCTGGCGTAAGGGGAATCGCTTGGAGCGCGGGATTCAAAAAAGCAAGATTTCACGCCAAGCCGCCAAGCCGCCAAGAAAAAGCCGCAAAGAAGACTACGAAGATTACTCAGGGAGTCCGTTAATTAACGACGCGGGTGATGCCGTCCTTGATCAGGGCCACGTTTGAAGTTTATTAGTAGACCCAAACGCTTGTCGGCTAGCCGCAGATGGGTGAGAAACTGCTTCTTGTGCACTGGCGCAAACCACCTCGACCGACTTGATCTACGATCACCAGGTCCTCAACGATCAGGTCTGCCCGAAATCCCACCTCAATGTGGACGCCGTGATACACCAGCCGTGATACACCAGCCGTGATACACCAGGGGAACCCGTAGCTGACGCGTCGTGAGCAGCCCGCGGTGTTCCAGTTCGTATGCCAGGACCGATTCATAGACCGACTCCAGCAGGCCCCCGCCAGCTACCGGAAGGACGAGTGACATTTCCGGAGCGCCCAAAGGCGGGGCGGGATGGCAAGCTCCCCCGCCCGATAGCGGATCTTCAATTGTTCCATGGGGGCCATGGACGTGGCAACCTGATATTCAAACCGGGCAAACCAACGCCGTCAATTTCCCAAGGCCTCTTGCTGGGCTTTGTCCGCCCCAGAGTGGTATAGACTCGTTAAGCTGCATCCACAATCTGTTTCGCGAGTGGATTCCCGGTCACGTGATTATCTCTCTTTCGTCTCTTCTTTGCGTTGCTTTGCTTTGCGGCTTGGCGGCTTGGCGTGAAATCCTGCCTTCTCTTGTGCGCTTGACTTGACTCAAATGTCCAACTTATTATCTAACCTCCCTTAGGGGGCCGGGTTCTTCGCGGCGGACCTCAAGCCGCGGGCGGTTTGGGGCGAGCCGGCGTCCACCAATCCTAATCCGAATCCGCCCGGTAAACGCGCTTTCCCGAGACCCACGTCGCCGTCACCGCAATCCGATTGCTCTCCGGGTTCCACCGGAACTGCACCAGATCGGCCCGCTCTCCCGCCGCCAGGCCGAGCGCCCGCGCCGGAACCTTGCCTGCACGAGCCGCGTTGGTAGTCGCCATGCGTACCGCGTCGGCCAGCCCAAGCCCCGCCAGGTTCATTAGGTTTTCAATGCCACGGTCCATGCGCAACGCGCTGCCGGCCAGTCGGTCCGTTCCCGCCAGCACCACGCGGTGGTCAGCCGTCAGATCGATGGCCTGCTCGCCCAGTTGATAGCGCCCCGGGGCGGCGCCGGCAGGTGTCGAAGCGTCGGTCACCAGCACCGAGTGCGAGACACCTTTGGCGCGCAGCGCGGTCTTCAGAAAGCTGGCGCCCAGGTGGATGCCGTCCACAATGAAATCGGCCATCAGGCGGTCTTCGGCCAGTTGGTCCCAGAGGTAGTTGGGATGGCGGCGCATCTGGAAGTGCGCGCCGTTGCCGAGATGCGTGGAGAGGGTGGCCCCGGCCGAAACTGCATCGGCAATCTGTTGCGCCGTGGCCTTAGTGTGGCCGATCGACGCCACCACACCTTCCGCGGTGATGCTCTCGATGTATCGCGCGGCTTCCGGCCACTCGGGCGAAAGCGTCACGATGCGCACGCGGTTCCCCGTGGCCTCTTGCCAGCGGCGGAATTCGTCGAGGTCGGGTTGGCGGACCCAACGCAACGGGTGCGCGCCGCGCGGCCCATCGTCGGGACAGATGTGCGGGCCTTCCACGTGAAATCCGTCCATGGCCTCGCCGCCCGGAACCGATTCGCGAGCCCGCGCCATGTTGCGCAGCGCCTGCTCCATGCCGTCCGGCGAGCCCGTGATCACGGTGGGATAGAATCGCGTGACGCCGGTGGCAAACAAAACCTGCAGGGAGCGCGCGATTTCGGCGTGCGCCACATCGGGACGATTGTAGTCCACGCCGGCGAAGCCATTCACCTGCAGATCGATCCACCCCGGCGCCACGTAGCCGCCCGTTTCGTTCCCAAGCCCAACCGCGGCCGGAGTCACGGATTGGATGGTATCGTGGAATTCCACGTTTACCGCCGAACCGGTGAAGACGTCAATGCCGTGGATCATTCTGTGAACTCCAGTAGAGGAAACCACCGCTCCCTAACGGTCACGGCTCCGAAGGCGGAACCCACCGCTCCCTAACGGTCACGGCTCCCAAGGCGGAAAACTACCGCTCCGAAGGCGGCCTCCGCTTCCGAACAATTCATCCGCGCGCCGTTTTATACACAACTTTGGCACATCCTGGCCTGGGTATCTGGTTGCAGAGACAGCTTCATAAACATGTTGAAAAACGGATGGGGCGGAACATTCAGGCTGGCTTTTCGGGGGCCGGTCGCGATACAAAGATAGGGTCCATTAGGAGCGGCGCAGCCGGGATGGCAAATCTCGGGGGAGGTAGTCATTTTGGTCGCGCCGCCTCCAGCCGACAGACGACAAAAGGCGATCGTCTATCCCACCGCGCCTTCGCTCAGGCCCCCACGGCGGCGTGAACCGGAGTCAGCCATCCGTATCGATCTTCCCGGCTGCCGTTGATCACGCCGAAGAATTCCTTCTGCAATTTCTCCGCCACCGGGCCGCGCCGTCCGTTTCCGATCTTGATCTTGTCGACGGAACGAATGGGCGTAATCTCGGCCGCGGTGCCGGAGAAGAAAACTTCATCGGCGATGTACAGCAGTTCGCGCGGGATGATAGTCTCCACTACGGGGATGCCCAGGTCGCGCGCCAGCGCCAGAACACTGTCGCGCGTGATGCCCGGAAGCACGCTGGCGCCCAACGGCGGCGTATGGATCTTGCCGTCCCGCACCACAAAGATGTTTTCTCCCGACCCCTCGCTCACGAATCCGGCTGTATCCAGCGCGATGCCCTCGGAGTAGCCGTTAGCCAGCGCTTCCATCTTGATGAGCTGCGAGTTCATGTAGTTGGCCCCGGCCTTGGCAAGCGCCGGCAGCGTGTTGGGCGCGAAGCGGTTCCAACTGGAAACGCAGACGTCCACGCCTTCGGCGAGCGCCTCTTCGCCCAGGTACTTGCCCCAACTCCAGCAGGCCATGTAAACGTCGATCGGGTTTTGCAACGGGTTCACCCCGATGTCGCCGTAGCCGCGAATCGCGATCGGGCGGATGTAGCAAGCGTCCATGTTGTTGACGCGCACCAGTTCCAGCATCGCGTCCCCAAGTTGTTCGGCCGAGTATCCAAGATTCTCCATGCGGTAAATCTTGGCCGAATCCATCATGCGGCGAACGTGCTCGCGCAGTCGGAAAATGGCGGGGCCGGCTGGAGTGGAGTAGCAGCGGATTCCCTCGAAAACGGAGCTTCCGTAGCTCACCACGTGAGAAAGGACATGAATGGTCGCATCAGCCCATGGGATGAAGCGGCCGTTGTGCCAGATTTTGTCGGTGGGCGTCAACATAGGGTAATTATAACCGAGGAGTTTACAATGCGCCTCCATGCCGCGCGCCGCGGCTTGATAAAATAGCCGCAGTCCGTGCCAAACCGCAGGCTTTATCTCGCAGTTCTTGTTCTCTCCGGAGTGCCGCTGGCCGCCCAGGACGCCGAGTGGCGGATCGACCCCTTGCACAGCGCCGCCTACTTTAGCGTGCGCCACCTGATGATTTCCACGGTGCGCGGCGAATTCAGCGGCATCAAGGGCACGGGGCACTACGATCCCAAACGTCCTACGGCCGCCGCGGTGGATGCCACCATCGACTGCGCCACGCTCAACACCGGCGTGGCCAAACGCGACGAACAGATGCGGGGGCCGGACTTCTTCGAGGTGAAGCGTTACCCTACCATGCGGTTCGTCTCCAAGCGCGTGAACCAGGCCGGTCAGGGAAAACTCAAAATCGCTGGAGACCTGACCATCAACGCCACCACGCGGCCCGTGACGCTTGACGTGGATGGACCGTCGCCAGAGGTCCGTGACGCCCAGGGCCGAACCAAGATCGGCCTCAGCGCCGCCACCAAAATCAGCCGCAAGGAATTTGGAATTATCTGGAATGAGGTGCTGGAAACCGGCGGCGTAGCGCTGGCCGACGAAGTCACCATCACGCTGGATATCGAACTGATCAAGAACTGATTTCGTGGCAGGTTCAGGCAGGCAGCGTATTTCGAGAAGGCCCGGAACTTGCCGCGAGTGCGAATGCATGGGATAACATTGATTGCACACAATGACGGGCACCACAATTGGGCGTTACGAACTCCTCGAGAAACTGGGCGAGGGCGGAATGGGCGTGGTATATCGGGCCCGCGACCTGCTCCTCAATCGCTTCGCCGCCCTGAAGTTCCTCCCCGATGCAGGGTTGGATGACGACCGCAAACGCCGTTTCCTGCACGAGGCGCAGGTAGCCTCGTCCCTAAACCACCCCCATATCGTCACCATCTACGAGATCAGCCTCGACCCGCCGCGCGAGTTCATCGCCATGGAATACGTGCCGGGCCGTCCGCTCGATGCCGTCATCGGGCCCACCGGGCTGCCCTTCAAGGACGTTCTCGCCTACGCGGTTCAGATCGCGGACGCTCTCGCCGCGGCGCACGCCGTCGGCATCGTCCACCGCGACGTCAAGCCGGCCAACGTGCTTATCAGCGACGCCGGGCTCGCCAAGGTGCTCGATTTCGGCCTCGCCAAGCTGGTCGAGCGCGCACCGGCTGTCGCAGATGATGTCACCCGTACCGTCGCCATCAGTTCGTCTCCTCGCACCCAGGAAGGCGCGATCGTCGGCACGGTCTCCTACATGTCGCCCGAGCAGGCCGAAGGCAAGCCCGTCGATCACCGGTCCGACGTCTTCTCCTTCGGGGCCATGCTATATGAGATGCTCACCGGCAAGCGAGCCTTCGTGGGAGATTCGCCGGTCTCAACGCTCGCCGCCATCCTCCGTGCCGATGCACCGGATCTCACGCAGCAACTGCCGGACATCCCGGCTGAGTTCAACCGGGTGCTCCGCCGCTCTCTGGAGAAGTCGCCTGACCGCCGCTGGCAGAGCATGGCAGACGTTCGCGCCCTTCTCGAAGACCTCAAGCAGGACTTGCAGTCGGGGCAGCTTGCGCGAATCGCCGCACCCGATTCTGCGACCGCGGCCCTGCGGCGCTCAACCTCTCGCGGGTGGGTTTATGGAGCCGCTGGAGCCGTCGGCGTCGCCATCTTGGCCGCGGCGGCATTTAGCTTGTGGCGTCCGCGCCAGGCCGAAACGCCCGCGCAGGCCTACACCTTCCGGCGCATGACCTCGGATACCGCTTCGAACGTCGCGCCCACCATCTCGGCAGACGGCAAAGTCATCGCGTACTCGTCGGATCGCTCGCAGAGCGGCACCACGGATATCTGGATACAGCAGGTGGCCGGTGGCGAGCCGGTCCGCCTGACGTCGGGACTGGGCCAGAGCCACAGTCCGTCCTTTTCGCCGGATGGCAGCAGAATCGTCTTCTATGGCGGCCCGGATTCCGGGGGCATTTACTCCGGGGGCATTTACGTGGTCTCCACCTTCGGCGGAGCAGCACGGAGGATTGCCGATGGCCACGGCCCGGCATTTTCGCCGGATGGCGCGCAAATCTCGTACATAAACCAGACCTACGATCGCATCATGCTCATCTCGGCCATGGGCGGAACGCCGCGCGAACTCCCGGTCAAGCACAGCCCGGTCAATCGCCCCCTTTGGCTCCCGGACGGCAAGCGTCTACTCTTCGCCGGGATTGACGCGAAGGCAAGTCAGGCCTTCGACTGGTACACCGTCCCGGTGGATGGGGGCGAAGAAAAATCCTGCGGCGCCGCGATATGGCTGCGCGATTCTTTCGGTCGCGTCTCACCGAGTTCCTTATCCTCCGCCGGAGTCCTGATCTACGCCGGGGAGGCTGATAGCACCAACGCGTATCGCGTCCCCTTCGACGCGGCGCAGGCCCGGGTAACAGGCGCTCCCATCGCCGTGACCATGGCGCCCGGGATCAGCTTCTGGCCCACTGCCTCCGCCGATGGAACGAAGATCGTATTCGGATATGCCCCCAGCTACAACACCAACCTCTGGGCGATGAACGTCGACCCGGCGTCCGGCACGGTCACCGGCGAACCCCGTCCCCTCACCGGCGGCCTGGTCGACCGGACCGCTCCTTACCCATCGCCCGACGGCAAGCGCATCGCCTACAAAGCAAAGTCGGGCCGGACGCAGGAGATCCGCGTCCTGGAAGTGGCCACGGGCCAGGAAATCAGGATCGGAGAAACCTCTGAGGCCACCCCTCCTGTCATCTCGGATGATGGCACACAGGTGGCCTATGCGGTTCGGGAGAAGGATAGCTTATCGATCTACGCGGCGCCGGTGACGGGCGGCGTTGCCCGGCGGATCTGCACCGGCTGCGGCCGGCCCATTGAGTGGTTCGGCCATGGTACGCGGATTCTTTACGACGAGGCCGCCAAGAACAGCGAGATTGCCGTTCTGGACGTTGCCGGCGGCAAGAGCACTACCATTCTGCGCTCCCAGGCGAACCGGATCTACACGCCCCGCCTCTCGCCCGATCGCCGCTGGCTCTGCTTCACGGTGGTCACGGGTGCCCGCGAGCGTAAAACCTATTTGGTGCGCTACGCGGACAACGGTCAGATTCCGGAAGGGGAATGGAAGCCGCTGACCGGAGGCGCCCAGGTGGATGAGAGACAGCCCTTCTGGTCGCCGGATGGCCGTCTCCTCTACTTCCTTTCGGAGCGGGACGGCTTCCGCTGCGTCTGGGCGGTGCGTTTTGACCCGGCCTCTTCGAAAGTGATTGGGGAACCGTTTCCGGCGCATCATCTGCACCAGTACCGGCGCAGTCTGGGTGATTTCGGGGACGTAGCAGACATCGGCCTCTCGCTGGCCGGGAAAACCATGTTGCTGGCCGTTCGCGAGATCCAGGCGAATATCTGGCTCGCTGAACGCAAGCCGCTGCCAGCAGCACGGTGAGCGCCGAACCGCAGGTTTTATCTCGCAGCTATTGTTCTGTCTGGATTGCCGCTGGCCGCCCAGGACGCCGAGTGGCGGTTAGACACCTTCCACAGCGCCCCTTACTTTAGCGTGCGCCACCTGATGATTTCCACGGTGCGCGGCGAATTCAGCGGCATCAGGGCACGGCCCACTACGACCCCAAGCGCCCAACGGCCGCCGCGGTGCATGCCACCATCGACTGCGCCACTCTCAACACCGGCGTGGCCAAACGCGACGAACAGGCCAGGAAACTCAAGATCGCTGGAGACCTGACCATCAACGCCACCACGCGGCCCGTGACGCTTGACGTGGATGGGCCGTCGGCAGAGGTCCGTGACGCCCAGGGCCGAACCAAGATCGGCCTCAGCGCCGCCACCAAAATCAGCCGCAAGGAATTTGGAATCATCTGGAATGAGGTGCTGAAACCGGCGGCGTAGTTAAATAATGGCGGCAGGTTGAGGATTCGAGGTGGCCCGGGCGTGGCTGTATTCCAACTGATGTGAGCCACATTTCACGGGAGGAATGGAAGCCTGAGGCCGACAGGGAGGTCAATACGCTTCGCCCCCAATTGTCAATGCCAAGGACACGGATGAAATCAGGGGGGTCGAGGCAGAAAAATACCCGCCACTTACCGACTCGCAAGCGCAGTTCACCGGGACGGTCTTTGAGGGACTTCACATCCCCGTGACCTGTCGCGGCGTAACGTACCAGGGCTACATCTATCCGTGTCTGGACGGTGCAGTCAAGGCGTGCGAGATCGCGCACCGCGGCAGGACGGAAGACCACGCGGCGGATCACAGCCCGAGCCGGCGGCGGACTTCCTCCAGGGGAACATCGTCGCCCGGTTCCGCGAGGGCCAGATCCAGCTTGGCCGCAGTTTCGGCATCGATGATTTCTTCCGCGCCCAGTTCCGCAAGAAAGGCAATGGCCGCCTGCACGTCAGTGTCCGGAAGGGCATCCACGAGCGCGTGGAGCCGATTGCGGTCGGAGGACATGCTTCGATTATAGCTTCACTGGCAGCGTGCCAGCCGGCTTCCCAACATCAACCGTTCCATTCCCTGTAGGTCGTCCTGGGGGTCCTGAGCCTTCTGTGGACGGCGCGTTCCACGGGAGGTATCCTGCGTTGAATCCGAAGTTTCCCAGATCGCGGCATAACCGGCCAATCTTTGCCTAATCTGATGCGGAGTCGCGGTGGGTCACTCAAAACTACGCAGAACCATTCTGCACAACGAAACTGCGGGCATCGCAGAACCCGGCCTTCATCGCGCAGACCGTTCGGGACTGCGCCGGCCGAGCTCGCACGTAAGATCGTGTTTAAGCTGGAATGGTTCCACCGCGTGCGGCGCTATTTCAGTGAACGGCTCGATCCAAAGAAGTCAGTCCTCTGGCTCGGCGACCTGAACGCTGCGCCCGAGCCGATGTCTACCATCCGGATCGCGGGGGCGATAGATCCCGCAGGGCGGGATGGCGTGAAGGCGCACCGGGAGAATTGCAGAGGCCGCGGCGGACGGTAAGCAGAGACAGTACTCTTGCAGTACTTCCAGCACTTTTGAATTCGGGCAGACGAATGCATAATCTATGGATGCAGCGAACAGTGTCAGATTCCATCATGGCGTCTCTTTACGCCCGCCTTCTGGTGTGGGTTGATCAGAGGACGCGACGGCGCGAATCCTTACGGATATCCCGTCTGACGGCAAGGGCGGAACGTCGCTTTCGGTGATGGCGGCGTGCGAAGCGGCTATCGCTGCACTCTCATCAGGACTAACGGGTACGGTCGCTCAGTGTAACTGCTGTTCTGGACACGATTGATCTGATATGGTTGGCATTTCTAAGGTTGGGTTTTGAAGATATTGGTCCAGGAATATGCTATATTTGAAAACGTATGTATAAATCTCAGTATCTGCCCGACGAGGCGCAAGAACAGTTAAAGCTGAATGATGAAAGTGCGCATCATCAGGCCCGCAAAGACCGTGTTAGACGCTATATCCAAGCCAGGATCGCGGAACCTCTAGACGTTGTCGAAAAGTAGTACTTGACAGATTTCGTAGACCTGCCTACCTTACATCTTCGGACTTTGGCCTGGCCCATGCTTCCAAACCCGGTGTTCTGAGCATAGATCCTGTGTAGTCGCGCAGCGTTTACCAATCACGGCGCGAACAACCCTTCCGTCCAATAACCGAATCGGAGACTGCGGTTAGCTGGCCGCCCATGATCGAGGACGGCGCAAACCTGAACTGAAGCCGCCGGGCTTCCTACCCGCGTCCACGCGATCTGCGGGATCCGCCCTGTGAACCGAATTTTGTGCGCCTGGACGGTTCCAATGATAAAGGTCCGCAGGGATTCCTGATGGAGCCTTGGCCGCCAGCACCGCAAGGTTCCTGCTTTGCCATCGGTCCGATTCGGACACCACCCGATGGCGTTTCTGCTTGCGATAGCCTGTGACTGTGGCAGCCGACACATCGCAGAAAGAAATCACACGCATTGCCAGCGAAATTCCCGTTCCTCCGGTAATTCAGCGCAATGCGGACAGTGAGACCGCCGACTGGCCAGGCACTCTCAACGCGAATAGCGCTCGCTGCTGAATACTTCGAAGCCGGCCCTCCAAGAAAGCAGATCCAAGTCCAAGGGAGAATGGACTGGTCGGAGCCCCAACCGAGAACGGAAACCGACAGGCTGCTAACGCGGCTTCTGCTGGCAATTCGAACCGTGCGCAACGATCTTTTCCACGGAGGTAAGTTCCCGGTGATGATGCGGAAGCCCAGTCGTGATCATGCACTCCCTGACAATACTGAATGCCGCGCTGGAATTTGATCACGAACGCGGGATCCCGTTTTTCGAACACAATGACGATCTTTAGCGGTGTGACACTGGGGTGTCCGAATGGGATGGCGCCCATCGGGTCCGGTCCCTGGCCATGACGGAGCGTCTTGACGGCTGAACCGCGCCACACCGCGCCAAGTTCCACTCTTGTCCGGCGTTTGTCGAACTCGTCCCCCATGCCGCTCGAATTGAGTCGTGATATCGTCAAGGGCTGCGGCGCCAGGCACTTTTTTACCGGCCCCCTCAGGCCGGGTAAGGGCGACCGCATTCCTTGCGGGAGGCATTCTCTATGAAGCGCTGGATGATCGTTTCCCGGGCCGCGGAACTGGGAATTCGCGGGGCGCGGAGGGAGAACTGTCCACTCCACCGGAAACTGGATCTGACTGAGATTAACAAGGCAAATAGGATGAACATGAAAACCAGAATCAATCTTGGGCTAATGCTCGCACTGGCGCTCACGCTGATTGGCGCCACGTTGACGATGGCCGAACAGGCAGGGGCGGGAGCCAATGTTCCGCCCAGGCCGAAGGGCCCATGTGACATCTACGCCGCCGCCGGCGACCCCTGCGTGGCCGCCCACAGCACCACGCGCGCCCTGTACGCTGGGTACAATGGCCCGCTCTACCAAGTCCTGCGCCAGTCGGACGGCAAGACCTTAAACATCGGCGTCGTCCAGCCCGTCGCGTCGCCGGTCGCCAATGTAGGCGGGGATGCGGGCGGATACGCCAACGCGGCCGCGCAGGACGCGTTTTGCGCCAACACGTACTGCTGGATCACCACCATCTACGACCAATCCCCCAAGCATAACGACCTGATCCAGGTGCCCCGCGGCGGATTCAGCGGCCCGGCCATGGGTGGGTTTAACAACCTGCCGGTCGCCGACATGGCGCCGATTACAATCATGGGCCACAAGGCCTACGGCGTCTTCATCGCGCCGGGCATGGGCCTGCGCCAGAACGACGCCAAGGGCACCGCGGTCGACGACCAGGCGGAGGGGCAGTACTGGGTGATTAACGGCCACCACTACAACTCCGGCTGCTGCTTCGACTACGGCAATGCCGAGATCGACAGCCGCGACGACGACAACGGCACCATGGAAACCACCTACTACGGCAACGCCACCGCCTGGTATCGCGGGAGCGCCCCCGGCCCGTGGATCATGACCGACCAGGAGAACAACCTGGTCGGTTGCGTCAACCCGGATGGATCCAAACTCTGCGCCAACCTGCCGAGCATCACCTGGCGATTCGTGACCGCGATGGCCAAGGGCGAACCGCACCACTGGACCTCCATGGGCGGCGACGCGCAGCGGGGGGCCTTGTCGGTCATGTTCGACGGACCGCGCGTCGACTCAACCTATGACCCGATGCGCAAGCAGGGGGCCATCCTGCTGGGTAACGGAGGCGACAACAGCGTCGGCTCGCAGGGCACCTTCTATGAAGGCGCGATGACGGCCGCAGGCACCTTCCCGACGGACGGCACCGACCAGATGGTGCAGGCCAACGTCGTGGCTGCCAGGTACGACGTGCCGCGGCTGAGCCTGGCGCCGGCGTCGGCAACTGCTACGCCGCCGGGACTCCAGACGTTCTCACCGGGGTCTTCGCAGGACACCAGCGTGACGTTCACGAATACCACGGGTTCGCCTGCGGTGGGCGTCCAGTTGAGCATTACCTTGCCCAATAAGCAGTGGACCTCCGTCGTTCCGGGCGCCACCAAGACGTCGGTGACGATCGCTGACCCGGTCGCGCCGGGCGCCAGCGTGAGCGCGACCTTCAAGGTCACCTCGGGGCCGGCGGCCTTCAACGGCGACCTGGTCGGCAACGCCCAGTGGACGAACCCGGCGAACGGCGGGAATCAATCCGAGACAACGGCCGAGAAGGTGCGGAACGTGAGCCCGATCAAGATCAACGAGTTCCGTATTAGCGCCGGTTCTCCCACCAACCCGACGGACTCGTTCATCGAGCTCTACAACGCCGGCGCCAGGGACGTCGATATCTCCAACTTTGCCCTGACCGAGCACCCGACGCAGCAGGCCATCTTCTCGGCGGTGAAGATCCCGGCCGGGACGAAGCTCGCGGCTCGCGGCTTCTACCTGCTCGGCCTCTCCAACTCCGGGCTGGCGGCGACCGCGAGCAAGGGTGATACCACCATCCACGTCAGGAGCACGACCGGCATGAACGCCGGCGATTCGATCGGCATCGACACCGGCTCCAGCGTGGAGACCCGCAAGATCGTAAGCATCGGGACGGCGGCCGGCAACAATACGACGCTGTGGCAACCCCTCCCCGACGGTCCGGTGATCACGGTCCCCGTCGGCTCGACCAACGTGCCGGTCACCAGCGTGTCCGGCTTCGCGGTCGGCGAGAAGATCGCCATCGGCTATGGCGCCACCTATCCCACGGTCGGAAAAGCCACAGAGCGGTACGCGGTGGCCACGGTCAGCACGGTCGGCAAGCCGGGCACGCAAGCCTTCCTGGGGGCGAACGCGGCCCCCGGAGCCACCAACATCAAGGTGACGTCCGTCGCCAACATCTCCGTCGGTGACAGGATCAGGCTGGACATCGACAGCGTCGGCCATGGGATCGAGACCGTTACGGTCACGCGCGTCGGCACGCAGGCGAGCCGCGGGGCGCTCTCGGCCGAAGTGAGCGCCGGCGCGACCAATATCAAAGTCCAAGTCCGCGGCGCGAACGGTTTCGCTGTGGGCGACAAGCTGACAGTTGGCACCCCCGCGAACCACGAAACGGTTACCATCACCGCCGTCGGCGCCGCGAGTCCGGCCGGCGCCAGCGTCGATTTTACGCCGGCTCTCGCTAAGGCGCATCTCAATCGCGAGTTTGTGGTAGGTCAGGGAACCGGCCTCGACCTGGCCGCCCCGCTGCGATTCAACCATGCGGCCAACCTTCCCTTCAGCGTGAAGGGAACAGGGATCAGCTTCCAGCCGGAGACGGCCTCTGCCCACTCGAGCAACGAGCCCGTCCAGGCGCTCGGCACCGGCATCACGCTGGACAGCCCACTGGTCAAGGACCACGCGATCAACGCGGTTGTGCGTGACGCCCTGGTCACGACCGCGGGCTACCAAGGGACCCCGGTACCCAACCAGTGGTTCGGGGGCCCCGCCCTCTCCGCCAGCGCC
Source organism: Candidatus Acidiferrales bacterium (assembly GCA_035570275.1). Taxonomy (GTDB): domain Bacteria; phylum Acidobacteriota; class Terriglobia; order Bryobacterales; family Bryobacteraceae; genus DATMNI01. Next base: position 16,449 of record DATMNI010000301.1, read on the forward strand.
GGCAGCATGGTGCTGCGTGACGCCGCTGGCCTGGTCGTCGACAGCCTCAACTACGGCCTTCTGGTCGACCCATGGGCCTCCGAGGGTTACCAAGCCGCCTCCGGATCAGGGCAGGGCGGCTGCCGCGTGAGTGCGCCCGGCGCGGCCGGTGGCTTCGGGCCGGCCGCTGCGGCCGCCGTCGCGACCAATAGGAGCGCGGGCCGTTTCCCGGACGGCGTCGACACCGACAGCAACTGCACCGATTTCCTGTTGCAGCCCGCCACCACCCTGCCGGCCGGTTCGCCCGCCGGCGCGACCAATATCAAAGTCGCCGGCGTGGCAGACTTTGCCGCCGGCCAGACGATTACGATTGATACGGGCGCGAGCCTCGAGACCGTCGTCATCGCAACGGTTGGCACGGCAGGCGCCATCACGGTGGGTGCCGCCACCAACGTGGGCGCGACCGTTATCCCTGTCGCCAGCGCCGCAGGCTTTAGCGCCGGCCAGACCATCACCATTGACAGTGGTGCGAACTATGAGACGGCGGTTGTCGCCGCCACCACCGGCGGCAGAGGCGGCGCCACAATCACCGTCGCCCGGCCGCTCGCTTTTGCGCACGCGGCCGGTGCACAGGTCTCCGGCAGCGGCATCACTCTCGCCGCGGCGTTGACCCGGGCGCATGCCAGCGGGGCGCAGGTCGCCAGCGACGTTCCCACGCCCGGTGCGCCCAACAAATATTACGGGAGACGCCGCTGACATGACCAGACGAGAGTTGTTGGCGATGGTTCCCGCCGCCGCGACTGTGAAGACCGGCCGTGCAGCGGAGGTTCCCTTCGAACGGATCGACACGCATAACCATATCCACCGCAGCGCTCCGGCCCTCATCGCAAGTATGGAGAAAACCGGATGGCGCGGTCTGAGCATCTGCGATTCCCGGGAAGTCGGGGACCAGGTGTCGGCCCTGCCGGAGATGATCCAGGGGACCGCCGGATTTCATCGCGAAAGCCAGGGGCGCTGGGCCTGGGCGACTACCTTCGATGCGCGCGATTTCGAGAAGCCGGGATTTGCCGATCGAGTGATCGGCGGACTGCAGCAGGGCTTTGCTCAGGAGGCCATTGCAGTGAAGATATGGAAAAACATCGGCATGGGTATCCGTTCCAAGTCGGGCGAGTATCTCTTACCGGACAACCCGGCCCTGCTGCCCATCTACGAAGCCATCCAAAAAGCCGGCAAGACTCTGATCTGTCACCTTGCCGAGCCGAACGGAGCGTGGCTGCCTCTGGATGCCGCCAATACGGAATCCGGGTACCTCAAGAACCACCCCGAATGGCACATGTATGGGCATCCGGAAGCGCCCTCCAAGGACACGATTCTGGCGGCGCGCGACCGGGTGGTGGCGCGCTATCCGAAGCTGCGCGTGATCGGCTGCCACCTGGGAAGTAATGAGGAGGACCTGGACCGGCTGGCGAAACGCCTCGACGCTCTCCCCAACCTGGTAGTCGACGTGGCCTCGCGGGTCCGCTACCTGATGGCTGGCGATCGCGAAAAGGTCCGGCAGTTCGTCCTGAAATACCAGGATCGCATCCTCTACGCGACAGACTTCACGCTGGGTCCCGGAGACGACGCACGGGCCGCACAATCCTTGCAGGCGACCCACGACCGCGAATGGAACTTCTTCGCTACCGGCGAGACGGTTCAATCCCGCGATCGTCAAGTCCAAGGACTGGCACTGCCGGAACGGGCACTGCGCAAAATCTTTCACGAGAATGCCGTGCGCAATTTGCCGGGGATTCTAGCGTAGGCGCTCCCGGCAGCCTGCGCGCATCGCAGGCGCATCGCGGGCCCAATCCTACAGGTGTGAAGCTCTCTGGTTTTCGGTATGATCCGCTGAGATGTCGTTTCCAGAACCTGTGAGCCCTGAGACCGAGCGGCGGGCGAAGATCAGGGCCGTAATCCGCGTCGCGACAGGTAATTTCCTCGAGATGTACGATTTCTTTGTCTTCGGCTATTATGCCGCGCCCATCGGCCGGACATTCTTCCCCAAGAACAGCGAATTCGCTTCTCTCATGCTGTCATTCGCGACGTTCGGAGTGGGTTTCCTCATTCGGCCGCTTGGCGCCCTCGTGTTGGGAGCCTATATGGATCGCCGGGGCCGCCGAGCGGGCTTGATGCTCACGCTTGGACTCATGTCGATAGGGACGCTTTCGATCGCCTGCGTGCCCGGCTACGCGGTCATTGGTTTGGCAGCTCCGCTGCTGGTCGTAGCCGGGCGGCTGCTGCAAGGATTCTCCGCTGGTGTGGAATTGGGTAGCGTATCGGTCTATCTCTCGGAGATCGCCTCTCCGGGCCACAAAGGTTTCTACGTGAGCTGGCAAAATGCGAGCCAGCAAGTCGCCGTCGTCTTCGCAGCCCTGCTGGGCTTAATATTGACGGCGCTGCTTCCGCCGGCACAGATGGAAGCGTGGGGGTGGCGTGTGCCCCTGCTGGTTGGCTGCGCGATCATTCCGTTTCTGCTTTTGATACGGAGGTCGCTCCCCGAAACGGGGGCGTTCCTTTCACGCAAGCGTCACTTGTCGAGCAGCGAGATCGTGCGGTCCCTGGCAGTCAATTGGCGAATCGTGGGTCTCGCCATCATGCTGGTCGCCATGTCTACATCATCCTTCTACCTGATCACCGTTTACACCCCCACATTTGGCCACAAGGTGCTTCGGTTGTCGGATTCCGACAGTTTGATGGTCACGGTGTGCGGCGGGATCTCAAACTTCCTCTGGCTGCCCGTCATGGGCGCGCTCTCAGACCGCGTCGGAAGGCGGCCGCTGCTGTTCGTCTGCACCGTTCTGGTGCTGTTGACCGCCTACCCTTCACTCTCCTGGCTAACCACCGCCGCCTCGTTTTCGCGCCTGCTGGGGGTGGAGCTCTGGTTGTCGTTCCTGTATGCGAGCTACAACGCCGCCATGGTTGTCTACCTGACCGAATTAATACCCGCCGAGGCAAGAGCATCGGGGTTCTCTCTTGCGTACAGCCTGGCCGCTGCGCTCTTCGGCGGCTTCACACCCGCCATCTGCACGTATCTCATCCAAATCGCAGGCAATCCGGCCGCGCCAGGTTTATGGTTATCCTTCACTGCCGCCATCGGATTGGCTGCGACATTTCTTTGCGGCCGGCTGCCGGCCGGGCCGGGAGCGGTCGAAACCGGTCTTCCCAAGCTCCCGCGCCGCGCATTCGGATCGTAGCTTCTGGCTCGGATGGTCGTGTTGGAGTTCGTCCCGGCCGGGAAAACGGACCTGGTGCTGACGGTTGACTTGATCGATGCGGGGTCCGTGCGCGGGCTGAAAGAGAACGTGGAGGTCCCGGTGGAGTACGAAGCCCGTTGGCTCGCGCGGTTCCTGGAACCTGCGGCGTACGACGGCGCGGATCGCGGCACCGCTGCGGGCCTCGCGCAGGAGAGTCCTCGTGAGATCCGCGACGGGGAAGTAGCGTGGGCACGAAGTGTTCAGGCAAACCGAGCTGCCAGTCTGTTGGCTTGTGCGAAGGGGATTTCGCAACCAGGGTGTTGGGACATCTGTCCTAAAATCGGCATAACCGGACATTGATAATAAGAGACTTACTGGCTTAATTGGGACAAATGTCTCAAACGGGCGGCCCGTGGCTCGTCCTGCTCGCGTCTGTGTGTGTATCCGCCGCGCCGGCGTGTCTCGTCCGATGACACCGGTAGTCGACGCTCACATCTGAATCGAAAGGTGCTGCACCATGTAGTCGCGGCTGGCGGCGAAGCCTCCGCCTTCCGCCATCACCTGGCCGCTGAATCCCGTTTGCCTTAGATAAGCCAGCAGCGCCGGGAGATCGATCTTACCCTGTCCCAGAGGCACGAACCGGCCTTTGATCTTCGTGCCGTTGCGTTCATACACAATTTCCGGATCGTAATCCCGCAGGTGGGTCGTGATGATCCGCGAATTGTACTTCTTGTAAACCTGAAGCGGGTCCAGTCCACCCGCCTTGAGATGGCCCACGTCGGCCACCAGGTCGAAATACCGGGGATCGGTGGCCTCCATCACCGGATCCAGAAGCCCTGCCGCTACGTCGACCGTCTCGGCATGATAGCCGATGCGCAATCCGGTCTCTTCCCGCAGGCGTTTTCCAACCTCGTTCGCGTTGCGGCCGAAGTTCTTGAAGTCTTCCGCGGTCATTTGTGCGGGGAGCTTATCGGCAGGTACGCCGGGCTTCGGCGGAGGAATGAGGAGGTGGGTGATGTACCTGGCGCCAAGCGGCCGGAGCGTCCGGCCAATCCGCAGATGCAGGCTGATGAGCTCTTCGCGTTTCGCCGGGTCGGCCATCTCGCAGTAATGCGCATATCCGATCAGGGTCAAGTGGCGCTTGTCCAGCTCTTCCTTCAACGGTGTGATGCTGGATGCATAGACGTCGGCCAGCCTGGCGCCCGCTCCGCTGCTTTCGACGAAGCGATACCCCAGTTGCGAGCATTCCTCGCACGCCTTCAAAAACACCTCCGCTGTCTGTCCTCCGGCGCACGTGCCCGCGCGAAAAGCCTGGACCGAATCCGGCTCGGCCCGCGCCACCCGTGCGCCCAGCGCGGATGCGAGAAAAAGAAAATCCCGGCGATTGGTCATGCCGAAGCTCCTATGGTATTTTGCCGCTCCAAAGTTGTCGCGCAACTCAGTGGACCTGGCGACATCACACGCCCCGGATGGTGACGATCTTCTGGAACGGCGTAAAACCGGTAATGTAGACGCAAGACCCGGCAGGTTTCAGGGTTGCGCCGTGAGCGCTGTAGGAAGGCCCGGAAAGATTAGTCAACTGGTGGTCCGCCTGCCCTGGGCCGAACTCGATCGTGTCGCCTCCGACCCGATATTTGCCGGCGCCTTCCTTGAGGAACAAGACCTTCGTGTTGTCGCGCGTCGACGCTTCCTGAAGAGTTCCGGCGAATTCGCCTCCGGGACGGAACGCGAGCTCAACCAGAAAGGGAACATGAGCATGGCCCGTGATGTCGAAGCGCAGCTCGAATACGCCCTGTTTCTCCACTACGGTCACCTTCTGATCCAGCTCCTGGACATTGCTCATCCGCCGGTGCGGGAAATCGAGCTTGCTCCAGAATCGAGAGTCTCTGGCGGGCGTCAGCGCATAATCTCCCTGGGGGTTTCGCAGTCCCTTCGGAAGCGGCTGGTAGTAGGGAGCGTCGAAGCGCTGGTGGAGCGAATACTGGTTCCCCGACACCTGGAGCCCCTCGCCGCGAAAAGCGCCTTCACTGAAGAATTCTCCGCCCATACGCACCGATTGCAATACAGCCTTTCCTTTTCGGAAATTGAAGAATGTCGGATTGCTGGCCAGGCCCGACGCGACGCCCAGGGGCCAATCCGAGCCGCCATAGACGGATGCGCTAATGTCGCCTCTCCGGATTCGCGCCAGTCCGCTGTTCGAAAAAACCCTGGCGTAGTCGGATGGGATGGATCCGCCGGCGGGAAGGGCCTTCATCAGCAGAGGCTCTTCCATAAAAGAGATGACCGGATTGCCGCCCTCCACCAGCCCTTCTCCGGGATTCGCTTCGAGCAACCGTACCACGGCCGCGTACGGCGGATTATGGTCGCGGATGGCCAGATACCGATATTGCAGATAGTAGTTGGCTACCGAGACCGTCATGTTTTGGTCCTGCCGCCGGGAAGCCACGG
>DATMNI010000302.1:0-4225 GCA_035570275.1 Candidatus Acidiferrales bacterium
GCTGAAGGACCTCACGGCGGTGCAGACCGACGGCGGCCTGTTGAAGATCGAATTTCCCGGCGGGCCGGCGGCGCTGGAGTTGGGCAAGGCGGCGGAGAAGTGGGCTCAGAAGATTCTGCATCCGCCTACGCGGGCCGGCAAGTTGGGCTTGAAGCCGGGGCTGGCGGTAAGGCTGGCGGGCCAGTTTGATGCTGGGTTTTTGGAGGAACTGCGGGGCTGCGCGATGGGGGAAAAAGGGAGGGCCGACATCGTCTTCTTTCGGGCCGAAGCCACGCTGGATCTGGCGCGGGTGGTGAAGCTCAAGAGTTGGCTCAAGCCGGCGGGTGCGCTGTGGGTGGTGTATCCGAAGGGCGTGCCGGCCATCCGCGAGATCGAAGTGCTGGAGGCCGGGCGCGCGGCCGGGTTGAAGGACACGAAGGTCGCCAGTTTTTCGGCGACGCAAACGGCGTTACGGTTTGTCATCCCGGTGGCGGAGCGGTGATCGTTGGGCGTAGCGGTGTGTCCAATTGAGGCAGGCGGATTGCCAATCCGCCGCAGGTTGGCAACCTGCCCCACAAAACAGCGATTAGAACTGCAAGCGCAGCGCTACCTGCATCTGCCGCGGATTGCCCACAATTGAGCTGATAACCGGCGCCTGGGCGTTACCAATAGTTCCGTTTGGCAAGCCGAATTGCGGCGTATTGAAAACGTTGAACGACTCGGCACGGAACTGCAACTTTACCGTCTCGCGGATCGGGAAATCCTTGAACAGCGACGCGTCGAAGTTCACGCGGCCCGGTCCAAACAGGATGTCGCGGCCCGCGTTTCCGTAAGTGAACGGCGCCGGCGTGGTGAAAGCCGTGACGTCGAACCAGTCCTTGATGTTCTGGCCGGAAGCAAGATTGCCGCTGGCGATGCGGTCCGGGCGGCTGCCGCAGCAGTTCGTCGTGGGGCTTTGCAGTACCGGCGTGAAAGGCAGGCCGGTCTGGACCGTCAGGAAGCCATTGGTCTGCCATCCGCCCAAAATGAAATTTGCCGCGCCGCCGCGGTTCAGGAAGTTCCGTCCCTTACCAAACGGCAGGCTATACGTGTAACTGCCCGTGAACCGATGGCGAAGGTCCGTGGCCGAATTACCGCGATCGCAAAAGCGGCAGCGCGGATCTTGCGGCGTGCCGGTGCCGCCGCCGAATTCCGTGCCGGTGGTGTCGATGGAGTGACTCCAGGTGTAGCCGAGCAGCATCGACAGGCCTTGGTACAAACGCTTCTCAGCCGTGACCTGGAGGGCGTTATAGTTGCTGAGTCCATCGGACACCTGGTAGGTCACGTCCGCCAGCGCCGGATTGCTGGCGAAGTACGGACGCCGCGGGCCGGTGGCGCCGGGGCCTGGAACCGGTTGATTGAGGTTGTAGGTAGTGCCCAGCCGCCTTCCGAGGTTGCCCACATAAGCCGTTTTAATGAGCAGGTGGGCGGGAGCAATTTCGTGCTCCAACGTTAGATTGAACTGTTGCGCATAGGCGCTCTTGAAGGTCGGAATCACGCCGATGACGCTGCCGGCGGGGCTGGTCAACGCGTCGAAGTTGGGTGTCGGCGCGGCCGGGAATCCATCGCTGATGCGCGTGGCCACAAACTCGTCGCCGGGGCTTACCGAGTAGATCGGTCCGTAGGGCGGGTGCCGGTCCAGACGCAATGCCGCGCCCCCAGTGCCGTTGGGGTTGTAGAAAATCCCATACCCGCCGCGCACCACGGTGTGCTGCTCAAGCTGATACGCAAAGCCGAAGCGCGGAGCGAAATCCTTGAAATCGCGCTGGACGCCGGCGCTGCTGCTCACGCCGTTGCGGCCGGCGACCAGAATTGCGCCGGTGGCTGCGTCAAAATTGGCCCAGCGGTTGGCCACCTCACTATAGGGACTGTAATACTCCCAGCGCAGACCAAGATTGAGGGTCAGTTTCTTGGTGACGCGCCAGTCGTCGGCGAAATAAAGGCCGCTTTCGATGGCGCGCATGCCCGGCCAGGCAAGCGTGAAATCCTGCTCGATCAAGGTGGCGTAGCCCAGAACGAAACTTGCCATTGAGTTTCCGGAGCCGGCTACACCCGGCATGGCGGTGAAGCCCGGACTGAAATTAAAGCGGCCGTTGCCGCGGTTGGTCTGATATTCGGTGATCTGCCGCCGGCGGATGTCGCCGCCGAACTTGAAGGTGTGGGCGCCGTGCGTCCACGTCGCGCCATCGGTGTACTGGAAGGTATTTTCGCGCCGGAAGATCGGCAGGGACCGGCTCTGGCCGATGCCCGTAAAATTGGCGGGGGAAAAGATGGGTATCATTTCCTGCAGCGGGTTGGTGTTGGCGTTCGGCACGCCCAGTTTGTTGCCCAAGGCAAGGTCGGGCGCGAAGCCCTCGGCCGTGTAGTCCAGCACAAAGCGGGTGAAACCGACGCGGAGATCGTTCACCAGCCTTGGCGAGAAGATGTGGACGTAATCCGCCACGGCGTGCTGGTCCGGCGAAAAAGAGGTGCCGGCGAAGGAGTCTTCATTGCCCAACTTGATGGGGGCCGCAATGCCGGCTAGCTGAACGGCCGGGAACGTGTTGGGTACGAACGTCGACGTTCGCTGGAAGGACCAACGGGCAAAGAAATTGTCGGAGCTCGTGAACTGGTGATCGATGCGCACATCGCCTTGGTTCCAGCTTTGCGTCTGAGTCAGGTTGGCCAGATAATTGTTGGCGATGCCGGGCGAGGTCGGAAGGGGATAGGCGTTGATCAGCTTTAGAGCCACCGGATCGAAGCGGTTCAGCGGTATCAGGTCGTTGGGAAAGCGTGTCCGTGTGTAAGTGCTGCCGGTGGGCACGGTGGAGACCGGATCGAAGACCCCGGTCAGGCCGGCGATCCCGCTGAAATTGCCCACACGCATGGCCGCGGTCGGCACCGACGCCAGGATGGTATTCAAGCTGTCCCGGCGGAAGCCTTCGTAGTCCGCGAAAAAGAACGTGCGATTCTTGCCGTTATAAACATGGGGAATCATCACGGGGCCGCCAATCGAAAACCCAAACTGGTTATAGCGGAATGAAGGAAAAGGCGTGCCTTTCGTGTTGAAATAGCTGCGGGCGTCCATGGCGGAGTTGCGCAGAAATTCGAACGCGCTGCCATGGAGCCCGTTGGTGCCGGACTTAGTCACCACATCCACTACCGCTCCGGAATTGCGCCCGACGTCGGCTGCGTACAGGCTGGTTTGTACCTTAAATTCGCGCACCGCCTCCACTGCCGGCCGCAGCACAATCGAGATGGTCAGGCGTTCGTTGTTATCGATTCCGTCATAGAGAAAGTTGTTATCGCCTTCGCGATTGCCGTTGGAAAACAACTCCGATCCGGGGCGGCGGTCGTCAGGCCGGGTACCGCTCATGATGGTGCCGCCGGTGCTGAAGCCGGTACCGTTCACGCCGGGCGTTAGAATCGCCAGCGTCACAAAATTGCGGCCGTTCAGCGGCAGATCCTCCACCAGGCGTTCCGTAACAACGTTGCCCAGCGTGGACGACTGGCTTTCCAGCAGCGGCGGAGCAGCTTGTACTTCGACCGTCTCATTGACCTGACCGAGCTGCATTTTGAAATCCACACCGGCCCGCTGGCTCACCTCCAGAGTCACGTTATTCTGCACGGTCTTGCGGAAACCGGGGGCCGCGGCGGAAAGATTGTAGGAGCCGGGCGGCAGTTGGGTAATGAGATAACTCCCGGCGTCATCGGTGACGGCTTCGTGGCTCAGGCCGGTTCCGGTGTTGGTGGCCGTGACCTTGACCTTGCCGATGGCCGCCCCTGAAGGATCGGTGACGGAGCCGGAAAGTTCAGCAGTAGTGGTTTGGGGAGCGGCTGGGATCGCGGCCCACAATACGATACAAAACATACCACTCAACAGAGAGCGCATAGAAAACCCTCCAACGCGGGATCCCATTTTCGAGTCCCGATTACCATATATCGTACGCTAGGACGCTGGTATGTGGGGCAGGTTGTTAACCTGCGGCGGATTGGCAATCCGCCTGCCGGGAGCTTGCGCAAACTTCCCACAACGGCCGCTCGCTGCCGCATCGCGCGGGCGGATTACCAATCCGCCGCAGGTTACCAACCTGCCCCACAAGCAAAGCGCCCGCGTGGCGCGGGTCCATACCGGAGAGGAACTTGGCCGGGTCTCTGTCGGCGAAATTATTCAGCAAAGCCATTTTTGGACTCTCGTATTATCAATAACTTGCAGCGAGTTCCTTAG
>DATMNI010000303.1:0-5943 GCA_035570275.1 Candidatus Acidiferrales bacterium
GACTGCACGGGCAAGATCGCCGTTACCGGTTTTTGTTACGGCGGCAGCGTCTCCAACAACCTGGCCGTGCGACTGGGGGCGGATCTGTCGGCGGCGGTGCCATTCTACGGCGGGGCTCCGACGTCCAAAGAGGACGTGGCCAGGATCAAGGCGGGCTATGAGGTGGTACCGTCGCCGCAGGGCAACGGTACGATCAAGGGTTATTTGGTGCGGCCGGTGAGCGCGGACACGCGCGACGCCAAGCCGGCGAAACTGCCGGGCATTCTGGTGGTTCACGAGAACCGCGGGCTGAATCCGCACATCGAGGATGTGACGCGCCGTTTTGCACTGGCCGGTTTTATGGCTTTCGCTCCGGACGGGCTGACGTCGGTGGGTGGGTTCCCCGGCGACGACTACCGCGGCGGACAGATGTTCAGCAAGATCGATGGCAAGAAGATGTTCGAAGACATGGCGGCGGCAGCGCTCTGGCTGAAAGGCCGCGCCGATTGCGCGGGCAAAATCGGCGTCACCGGTTTCTGTTACGGCGGCAGCGTCTCCAACAACCTGGCGGTGCGACTGGGGACGGATCTGTCGGCGGCGGCGCCATTCTACGGCGGGGCTCCGACGGCCAAAGAAGATGTGGCGAAGATCAAGGCGGCCATTCTGGTGCATCACGGCGAACTGGACACGCGGCTGGCCCAGGCATGGCCGGCCTACGACGCCGCGCTGAAGGAAGCGAATGTGACGCACGAGGGTTATATTTACCCGGGCGCGGTTCACGGCTTCCATTGCGACGCGACCCCGGAGCGGTACAACAAAGCCGCCGCCGATCTGGCTTGGGGACGAACGGTGGACTGGTTCAACAAGCACGTGCGGGGGTAACCGCCGGCTTCGCCGCACGACACGGCCAACCGCGCAGACTGTCGGCGCACGAACAGCCGCGGCGACTTCCGGACAGTGTAACGAACGCGTGCGGGGAGCGCGTGAGATTGGAGCATCAGTTATGAAAAGATTCGCATTCGCCATTGGATTAGCAGCCGCGGCCTTCGCGCAGCAGGCTCCCCGCCGCATCGTTTCTCCAGAGGTGCTCCCCGATCGCCGCATTACCTTCCGGGTCAGCGCGCCCAAGGCGGTCGAGGCCGTCCTGCGGTTCAGCGAAGGCGGCCCACAATCGCATCCCATGACCAAGGGGGAGGACGGCGTGTGGAGCGTCACCATCGGTCCGGTCGAGCCCGAAATCTACACCTACTCATTCCTCATCGATGGCGCGAAGACGATCGACCTGGCAAATCCGATTGCGAAGATTGGCGCGTCGATCGACGCCAGCGTGGTGGAAGTGCCGGGCAATCCGCCGCGCTTTGACCAGGTGCAGGATGTGCCGCACGGCTCGATCGACATTCACACCTATGCGTCCGCCGTCAGCAAAACCCAGCGCGGCCTCTACGTCTACGTGCCGCCCGATTACTACAGCCAGCCTGCGAAGCGTTTCCCGGTGCTCTACCTCTGGCACGGGGGCGGCGGCGCCGAGCAGGACTGGAGCCGCGACGGGCGCGCCGGCGTGGTCCTGGACAATCTGATCGCACTCCAGAAGGCCGCGCCGATGCTGATCGTGATGCCGAACAACGTGCCCGGCACGCCCGCACCCGGCGTGATGGCAGCCGCTCTCGCGACCCCTGTTCCCGCGACCGGCGCCGGAGGGGCCAACTACTCGCTGCTCAAGCGCGAACTCATCGAGGAGATCATCCCGTTCGTCGCCAGGCACTACCGGACCATCGAAAACCGCGAAAGCCGCGCGATCGCGGGACTTTCCGCCGGGGGCGGCACCACGCTCAACGTGGGTCTGGCCAGCCTGGACACGTTCGCGTGGATCGCCGAATTCAGCTCCGGCATCTTCGGAGGCAACAACGGGGTCGGCACAACCGGGGGCGGCACAACCGGGGGCGGGCAGTTCGAAATCGAGAAGATCTCACCGGGCTTTTACAAAGACCCGGCGGCGACCAATAAGAAGCTCAAGCTGTTCTACATGTCGTGCGGCTCCGAGGATCCGCGCATGCCCTTTCAGAAGAAGGCGCTCGAAGACTTTCAGAGCCACAAGATCAACGTGACGTTTGCAGCATTTCCCGGAGCGCACGAATGGAAGGTCTGGCGGCACTCGCTGGCCGATCTCGCACCCAAGCTGTTCCGATAAGGAGAAACCATGTTCCGAAGCTGTATCCTCGCAACCGTGTGCGTCGCGGCGGTCTTCGCGCAGTTCAGAGACTTCACCCAATTGCTTTTCCGTTAGGAAGGGAACGATGCAGAGAACCCGTTTTACTCTGGCAGCACTGCTGGCGATGCCGCTCCTCGGAGCGATTCAGGAGCCAGTCAAAATCGAAGGCGGCTCGATCTCCGGCACGCCGGGATGGGGCTGGGGAGTCCGCGAGTACCTGGGGATTCCCTTCGCCGCGCCTCCCATCGGCAATCTGCGCTGGCGGCCTCCGCAGCCGGTGGTTCCGTGGCAGAGCGTTCGCGCGGCGGACCGTTTCTCCCCCGCATGCATGCAGCGCGCGCAGAATCCGAACGGTGGTTCGTGGAATCGCGGATTGATCAACATCAGCGAGGACTGCCTGTACCTCAACGTGTGGACTCCGGCGTCGTCGGCGAGTGAAAGACTCCCGGTGCTGGTCTGGATCTATGGCGGCGGGGGCGTCTCGGGTTCCACCGCCGAGCCGATTTACGACGGCAACGCCATCGCCAAGAAGGGTGTGGTAGTGGTCAGTATGAACTACCGGGTCAACTTGTTCGGCTGGTTCGCGCACCCCGAACTGACCAAGGAATCGCCGCATCACGCTTCCGGGAACTACGGTTCGCTCGACCAGTTGGCAGGCATTCAATGGGTGAAGAATAATATCGCGCAGTTCGGCGGGGACCCTTCCCAGATCACCATCTGGGGCGAGTCCGGCGGCAGCCGCAGCGTGAACTTTCTGGCGGCATCTCCCCTGCTGAAAGGGCTGGCCCGCGGCGCCATCGCCGAATCGCACACCACGTTCGGCCGCATGCTCACGCTCGCCGAGGCGGAGGCCTACGGCGCAAAGTTTGCCAGGAGTCTCGGCAAGACATCCCTTGCCGATCTTCGGGCCGCGCCGGGCGAGGAACTGCTGGAGGCATCGATCAAAACTCCGCAAGGGCTGAACGGCGCCATCGTCGACGGCTGGTTCCTGCCGCAGGACCTTTACACGACTTACTCGCAAGGCAAGCAGAACGATATCGCTCTGATCACCGGCGCGACCAACGATGAAGGCGGCAATATCGGCGGGACCGGTGGGGCGGCCACGGCCGGCGGCGGTGGGCGCGGACCCGCCACACCCGACTCGCTCGCCACCTACACCGCCTGGGCGAAGCAGACCTTCGGCGATAAAGCCGAAACCCTGCTGAAACTCTATCCCGCGCGCGACGACGCCCAGGCGAAGCAGGCGTATCACGATGTCTACCGCGACATCAATTTCGCGGGTCATCGCACGTGGGCCAAATTACAGTCCACCACCGGCAAGGCGCCGGCGTGGATCTACCTCTTCAGCCACGTGCCGCCGCGTCCGGAGGGCAACGGCAACAACCCGCGCCCAGGCGCCGGAGCGGTGCATTTCTCCGAGGTCATCTACGTCTTCAACAACCTTCGCGTGAAGGACTACCCGTGGACGGACTTGGACCGGAACGTAGCCGACACGCTGGCGACTTACTGGACCAACTTCGCCAAGACCGGCAACCCGAACGGCCCGGGACTCAACAACTGGCCCGTATACAACCCCAAGGACGAGTTCAGGCTGAATATCGGCGACACCGCGCGGCTGGAGCGCTTCAACTCAGCGGGAGTCGATTTCATCGCCGGCGTTCAGGAGGAATTGCGCCGCGCCCGCTAGCCTGGAGTTTCTACATTCTGGCCGGGCCAAAGTGGGACATCCATGATAAGGTCTTGTCAAGTGAAAACAGACTTCTGGGTGTGCGTCAAATTTGTGGGTGGAAGTTGCGCCTTGTCTTTTTTGGGCTGATAATCTGAATGTGTTAAATCATTCAGACAGGAGGCTCCATGGATCTATCCCTGCGGGATTTGGAGTTGCGCCGTAAGGACCTGTTCCGTCAACTCGATCATCTTGGCGATTTCCGCCGCGACACCATTTCCGTGAACTACCGCAAGTGCGGTAGGAGCAACTGCGCGTGCGCTCATAAGGATCACCCAGGGCACGGCCCCCAGTATCTGTTCAACGTCAGTGTCGGCGGCAAGACCCAGGCGCGGAATCTGCCCTTGGGACCGGAACTGGAAAAGGCGGAGAAGGAGGTGGAACGATACCACGCGTTTGTCCGCTTGTCTCAAGAACTGGTTGAGGTCAACGACCGGATCTGTCAGTTGCGTCCGCTCCGAAAGATCGAAAATGAAAACGAGTTGGAACAGTTGAAAAAAAACTGCGGAAGCATTTCGCCGAGAAGCCGAAGAAGAAATAGACCGGCTCGTCGGGCGCGTGTTGCAGGACCGCCAGCGTCTGGGACACCTGGACCTGGAAGCCAGCGAAATGGCGATCCGTGCCGCCATGCATCAGATGGGCGGCGTCTTGTTGGAGAAGTTGCTCAACAGCGATGGCGGAGGTTACCGGGGCGCGCACCTGGATTGTGGTCAGGGGCATCTGGCTGAATTTGTGGGATATCGCAGCAAACAGGTTCTCACCGTGTTGTCTTCGGTGGAGGTGCAACGCGCCTACTACCATTGCCCCGTCTGCCAGGGCGGATTGGTCCCCAAGGACCAAGAACTCGACGTGGTGGGAGTTCTTTCAGTCCGGGGGTGCGACGGATGATGGCCCGGGTGGGAGCCAAGGAACCCTTCGAACAAGGCCGCGGTGACTTGGAAGAACTAGCCGGTGTGGTGGTGGAAACCAAGCAGGTGGAACGAATCTCCGTGGAGTTGGGCGTGCAGGTCGAAGCTTTCTGCCAACGCGAACGAGAGGCCATCGTGTCGGGCAAGGTGGCCCCTTTGCTGCCGACGGTGCCCATCCTGTACATCGCCATCGATGGCACCGGCGTTCCGGTGGTCCCACGCGAGACCCAAGGACGGCGCGGTAAAGACGCCACCGGCAAGGCCAAAACCCGTGAAGCTAAGATCGGATGTGTGTTCACCCAGACCAAACAGGACGACGAGGGATATCCCATTCGGGACGAGGACTCCACGACCTATGTGGGCGCCATTGAGACGGCCGAGGCTTTCGGTCCGCGCATCTATGCGGAAGCCGTGCGCCGCGGTCTGCGGTAAGCCCAGAAGGTAGTAGTGCTGGGGGATGGGGGGCCATGGATCTGGGGAATCGTCGCGCTGTATTTTCCCTGGGCCACCGAGATCGTGGACCTGTATCATGCCCGTGAGCATTTAGCGGATCTGAGCAAAGTTGTCTATGGCCCCGCCAGCGCTGAGGCCAAGCAGTGGGCCGCCGCCCGATCCCAACAACTCGATGACGATGTAGAAGCGGTGATCACATCCATGAAACGGTTGCGGCCTCGCAAAGATCACGTCCGAGAGGAAGTCCGCAAGGCTATCGACTACTTCCAGACCAACAAAGAACGGATGCGTTACGCTAAATATCGCAGCGAAGGTCTATTTGTCGGCTCCGGCGTAGTCGAGGCCGGCTGCAAAACTGTGATTGGGCTACGACTGAAGCAGTCGGGAATGCGCTGGACGGTCACCCACGCCAACGCCCTCATCGCCCTGCGTTGCTGCCAACTCAGCGGTCGCTGGGAGGAATTCTGGGAGCAATGCTCCGTCGGCTGATGGCTGCCGGTTTCCACCTACAAATTTGACGCACACCCCAGACTTCTCCCTGCACTTTTCACATAAGTTACAAGCGCCACGACGGTCCATCCGACGATCAGCGCGACGACGTGCCTGACTCGATCGTTGGCGCCTTCGGCGCGTTGGGCCCACGCATCAGCGGGACCAGACATCCATTT
>DATMNI010000304.1:0-24947 GCA_035570275.1 Candidatus Acidiferrales bacterium
ATGGTGGAAAGACAGCCGCGCCTTCACGTTCGAATACAACCAGCGCGGCCACCAGGTCTACCGCGTCATCGAAGTGGACGCCGAAACCGGCAAAGCGCGCGCGCTGATTGACGAACAGAGCAAGACTTTCATCTACTACAATCCTCTGGGGCCGGGCCTCTCGGGAGGCCGAAGGTACCGCCACGATGTGGACGATGGCCATGGGATCGTCTGGGCCTCGGAACGCGATGGCTGGGAACACCTCTATCTGTACGACGGCGTGACCGGCAAGGTGAAGAACCAGATCACCAAAGGCGATTGGCTGGTCCGCAACGTCGACCGCGTGGATGACGCCAGCCGCCAGATCTGGTTCGAGGCCGGCGGCATGAATCCCGGCGAGGACCCGTATTTCACTCACTATTACCGCATCAATTTCGATGGCACCGGCCTCACCAGATTCACCGATGCCGATGGCAACCACACGGTGACGTTCTCCGTCGGCCGAAAATATTACGTGGACGCCTGGTCGCGCGTGGACCTGCCACCCGTGGCGCAACTTCGCAGCACCGAAACCCGCAAAGTCATCATGGACCTGGAACGCGCCGACGCCTCCGCGCTGCTGGCTGCGGGCTTAGGCTTTCCCGAGGTCTTCGTCGCCAAAGGCCGCGACGGCAAGACCGATATCTGGGGCACCATCGTGCGGCCCATGAACTTCGACCCTGGCAAAAAGTACCCCGTGATCGAACAGATCTACGCCGGTCCGCAGGGCTCCTTCGTCCCCAAGACTTTCAGCGCCGTTTCCAGCACGCAGGCGCTTGCCGAACTCGGGTTTATCGTGGTTCAGATCGATGGCATGGGAACCAGCAACCGGTCGAAGGCCTTCCACGACGTGGCTTTTAAGAATCTGGGCGACGCCGGATTCCCGGACCGCATCCTGTGGCACAAGGCCGCGGCCGCCAAGTACCCCAGCTACGACCTCAGCCGCGTCGGCATCTACGGCACCTCCGCCGGCGGGCAAAATTCTCTCGGCGGCATGCTGTTCCATCCGGAGTTCTATAAGGTGGTGGTCACCAACAGCGGCTGCCACGATAATCGCATGGACAAAATCTGGTGGAACGAACAGTGGATGGGCTGGCCGCTGGGTCCGCAGTACGCCGCGTCCTCCAACGTCGATAATGCGTACCGGTTGGAGGGCAAGGCGCTGATCATCATCGGCGAGATGGATCACAACGTCGATCCATCGTCCTCCCTGCAGGTGGTGGACGCCCTGGTGAAGGCCAAAAAGCATTTCGATATGCTGTACATTCCGGGCCAGGACCACGGCGTCGCAGTCCTGGCAACCCAGCACTACCTGCAGGACTATTTCGTTCACAACCTGTTAGGTGTGGAGCCGCCCGACTGGAATCACGTGTCGCTGCCTTCCGAACCCGCGCCTTCTGTGGGGCAGGTTGCTAACCTGCGGCGGGTTGGCAACCTGGCTGGCAACCCGCCCGGCGAGCCGAGGTAACCATGTCACTCACGCGCAGAGCAGCCCTCAAAACCGTGGTGTCAGCCGGCGCCGGCGCGTTGCTGACCGCGCAGGAGTCCGGCATTCAAATCGCCGGCCGCCCGGTCGAAGTCACGCTGACGTCGATCAGCCCGGAAACCGTTCGCATCACCGCCCAAGCGATTGAAGCCGGCCAGGTGCAGCCGATCCCCTCCGATGGCGCTCTTGTCAAGGAAGACTGGGGCAAGCCAGTAGCGCGCCTGCGTCCGGTGGCGGGCACTCGCAATGTGAAGTGCGGAGACTTGACCGTGCGGATCGCCGTCGAGCCTTTGGTTATTCGCGTCGAAACGAAAGGCGGCCGCCTGATCCAGGAGCTCAAGCCCGATGCCGCCACCGGCGCGCTCACCTTTCAACTCGGCGATGGCCCCGTACTCGGCCTGGGACAAGGCGGCCCGCAGTTCGACCGGCGCGGCAATCTCGACCGCATGGTCAGCGGTCAGGGCGGCTACCACCTGGCCACCCACGGCGGCAAGGTCCCCATCCAGTTCGCGATCGGCCTCGCCGGTTGGGCCATGTTCATCCACCAACCGCTCGGCGCATTCGACCTGACCGGCAAGGCCGGCCAACTGCAACCGCCAAATCCGCAAGCCGCCCTGCCGCTCGACGTCTTCGTGATCGGCGTCAAAGATCCGGTGCGCGTCATGGCCGAGTACGCCAAAATCACCGGCCTCCCGGAGATGGCGCCGCTGTGGTCGTTCGGCTATCAGCAATCGCACCGGACGCTGGGGCCGCCGGCGGAGATCATCCAGGAGGCCAGGCTGTTTCGCGAGAAGAAGCTGCCTTGCGACGCCATGATTTACCTCGGCACCGAGTTCTGTCCCAACGGCTGGAACACGCGCAATGGCGAGTACGATTGGAATTCCAAAGCATTCCCCGACCCCAAGCGTGCCATCGACGAACTGCATGACGCCCACATGAAGGTGGTCCTGCACATCGTGATGGAGGGCCGGCATTACTCGGGCACCGTGCGTGACGCCTGCACTGCGCCACTTCCGCCCGGCAGAACGCCCGACAATCGCTGGCCCCCCGACCGCCAGGTGGCCTGCTACTGGCCGGCCCACAAGCCGCTGCTGGATTTGGGCGTCGATGGCTGGTGGCCCGACCAGGGCGATGGCCTTGACCCGGCGTCGCGGCTGTTGCGCAACCGAATGTATTTCGAGGGCCACCAGATGTACCGGCCCAATGAGCGCGTCTACGCACTGCACCGCAACTCTTATGCCGGCATGCAGCGGTACGCTTCGTTCCTATGGTCGGGCGACATTCAATCCACCTGGGAAACACTGAAGACGCACGTTCCCGTCGCCGTCAATACCGGGCTCAGCGGCATACCGTACTGGGGCACCGACATCGGCGGTTTTGTTCCTACGCAGGATTTCACTGGCGAATTGTACGTGCGCTGGTTCCAGTTCGCCGCCTTCAATCCGCTGTTCCGCTCGCACGGCCGCGAGTGGAAATTGCGCCTGCCTTGGGGTTGGAACCGCGGCGAGATCGGCGATTTCCGCGAGACTCCCAGCTACCATCCGGCCGAAAGCGAACTGCACAACGCCGCGGTGGAGCCGATCTGTAAGAAGTATCTGGAACTGCGCTACCAATTGATGCCGTACCTGTACTCGGCGGTGAAGGAAAGCTGTGAGACCGGCTTGCCCATCATCCGTGCGCTGTGGCTCCACTACCCCGAAGACGCCGTGGCAGCCGCGCGCGGCGACCAGTACCTTTATGGCCGCGACATTCTGGTGGCGCCGGTGGTGGAGAAGGGCGCAACCTCGCGCACGCTGTATCTTCCACGCGGCACGTGGTATGACTTCTGGACGCGCCAGAAGCTGGAAGGCGGCCGGGAGATCACGCGTCCAGTCGATCTGGAAACCACGCCGCTCTACGTGCGCGCCGGCGCTGTGATTCCGATGGGGCCGGTGAAGCAGTACACGGCGGAAAAGGTGGACGGCCCCCTGAGCCTGTGGGTCCACCCCGGCGCGGACGGCGCATTCTCCTGGTACGAAGACGACGGCAAGACGTTCGATTACCGCAAGGGTGAATTCATGCGGGTGAACATTTCATGGAACGACCGGCAGCGCCGCCTGAGCTTGCGCCTGGCCGGCGGTTCCAAGATGCTCGAGCCTGCGAAGCGGAACATTGTTGTCCACGTAGCCGGAGAACCCGTGACCCGCGAGATGACCCGGGAGGTGTCCTTCACCGGCCGCCCGCTGGACGTGAAACTCTGAATTTGGGCAATTTGCCCAATCGGGTTTGCGGTTGCCGCGTAGAATCAACTACTTGGCGAAAGGTTTGGGCAAATTGCCCAAAGCCCGCATTTTCGGCCGTCAGGAAATGATCTTTGCGAACGGCGTTGTCGTTCATCTGGCCCTGCCTCCGCGGGCCACGGGTCGCCACGGCCAGCGTTTTGTTATTTGCCTTTTGGCGTTTGGCGCAGCCCGCCGCAAGACGTCCTCACAGGCGGCGCTCAATGGCGGGAGGGTCGATTTGTACAATGTCCCAAAGCCGATATTCGCGGATGGCGTCGTACTCGTGACGCAAGCGGTTTCCGAGGGCTCGTATTTCCTGCCAGGGCTGACCCGGCACAAGGGACGGGGCCAGATCTCCCAGTTTAGCTGCTGCTTCGCTTCGAGACGGCGGGCGGGTTTGTCAGAAGGCACGCGCGCGGTCCCGGTCAATCTCGGTTTGAAAACGATTCTTCCGCACCGGCTCTTCGATGACATCCACCTTGCAGCCCAGAATTCCGGACAGGCGCCCTTCGAGGTCGCTCAAGCGGCTGAGATAATTGAGACCTGGCGCTGAGAAATTCTGGCCGAGGCGTACCGCCACGTCGACATCGTGCGCTGGATACTCCCGGCGTGCGACTGAGCCGAACAGAGATAGGCTCAACACGCCAGCCGCGCGGAGTTCCCGTTCATGCGCCTTTAAGGCTGCTATGACACGGTCGCGTTCCATGGAACCAATTTTGCACAACTCCTATCCCGCAGGCAACCGCCCTGCCGGTGGACTCCGGTGGACACCAGGCCAACCCTCTAATTACGCCGCTCGCTGCCGCATCGCGCAGGCGGATTAACAATCCGCCGCCGATTCACAATCGGCCCCACAATCGGTTCTGCCCACCGCCGCCTGCCGGATGTCCTCCAGCAGCACTTCCATGTCCCGCATGGTCGTCCTATGGTTCAGCACGCAGGCGCGCAGCGCAAAGGCCCCTCCGATACGCGCGTTCGACACGTAGCTGCTGCCGCCGCGCTGCAAGCTGGTCAGAATGCGCTCGTTCAGCTCGTTGAGATCGCCCGCAAAACCGGGGGGCCGGTAGCGGAAACAAACAATCGATAAGCCAACCGGGCACAGCATTTCGAAATCGGCCGCGGCGTTGACCAGTTCCTCCAGACGTCTGGCGCAAGCCATATTCCGCGCAATGGCGTCGCCCAGTTGCCGCGCGCCCGCGTACTTGATCAGCAGCCACAGGTTCAGCGCCCGGAATGGCCGTGAAAGCTCGGGCCCGTAATCCCAGAACGCAAAGCTCTCGTCCGCCTCCAGGCCGATGGCGCGCGTGTACTCGGCATTCTCGCCGAAGGCGGCCCGTGCCGCTGCCGGGTCTTTGTACAGCACGCAGCCACATCCCACCGGCAGGTAGAGCCACTTGTGTGGATCGAGCGAAACCGAATCGGCCTCCGCGATCCGCGCAAACAGCGGCCGGGTTTCCGGCGCCAGACAGGCAAAGCCACCGTAGGCGGCGTCCACGTGCAACCACAGGTTGTGGTGATGGGCGAAATCGGCCAGTTCGCCGATGGGGTCGAACGCGCCGGTGGCGGCCGCGCCGGCGTTGGCGACCACGCAGAAGGGCAGACGCCCGGCGGCTTCGTCCTCGCGCACCTGGCAGCGAAGTTGGTCCAGATCGATTTGCAGGCGCTCGTTGGTCTTGACCGCGCGCACATTGGCGGCGCCGATTCCCATCATGCCGGCGGCCTTCCGGACGGAGAAGTGGCCCTCCTCCGACACGTAAATGCACATCGGGCGGCCCACCGCCGCCACGCCATCCCGCATCACGTTCACACCTGCCTTGACGCTGCGGGCCGCCGCGATGGCGGCGAAGTTCGCCATCGACCCGCCGCTCATCAGCAGGCCCGCCGCCCCAGCCGGATATCCCAGCATCTCCTTCAGCCAGCCGACGGTCAGCAATTCCAACTCGGTCGCGGCCGGGCCCGACCGCCAGCACGTAACATTGAAGTTGAAAGCCGATTCGATCAGGCTGCCCAGGGCGCTGATCGGTGTGCCCGCCGAAGTCACGTAGCCGAACATGCGTGGATGGCCGTTGTGACGGCTGAATTGGGCGATCTGGTCCACGGTCTCCATCAAGCTCTCGAAAGCGGCGCCGGTCTGCGGCAGCGGTTCGCTGAAAAGGTGGCGCAGAACGGCGGAGCTGGTGGGCTGCACCACCGGACGGCTGGGAAGCCCTTCGTAGTAGCGCGAAATGTAGTCGAGTACCTGGCGGCCAAGCGCCTGGATATCCGCGGCCGGGAGCGAGAGCGGGTTGGAAATCGACATAAGCGGGCGAAAGCAAGAGTAACACTCCGCCCGGCCGCGCGGAAAAGCGCAATCTCCATACACGTTTCAGGGCGACGCGCAGTTTTATCTAATGAAAGGACGATGGCTCTGGCAACTCTGGCGATGGCGGACGCGGCGGAATCCCCCCAAGCGCAGTTGGGTCTGATCGAAGCCGCCAAGGCCGGCGACCTGGCGGCGTTCGAAACCCTGATGCGCCAGCACGAGCGGCTAGTGCTGGTGACGGCTTTCCGGCTGCTCGGGAGCCTTCCGGATGCGCAAGATGTTTCGCAGGAAGTCTTCCTGAAGCTGTACCGGAATTTGGGGAAAGTGGAGGCTTCGGGGAGCCTGGCCGGCTGGCTGTACCGGGTGACGGCTAATGCCTGCCACGATGTGCGGCGCAGGAAGCGGCCGGCGGCGTCCGTAGAGTTGGCTGAGAACTTACGGGCCGGCGGGGCAGATCCGCAGCAGGCGGCAACCGAGGCGGAGAGGCGGCGGGTGCTGGAAATGAGCTTGCGCCTGCTGCCCGAAAAGGAGCGCGCGGCCCTGGTGCTGCGCGATCTGGAGGGGCTTTCGACGGAGGAGGTCGCGGGAGCCCTGGGGTCGAGCGAGGCCACGGTGCGGTCGCAGATATCGAAAGCTCGGGTTAAGGTGCGGGGGTTTGTGGAGCGGTATTTCAGGAGCCGGTGATGCATTGCAAGGATTGGGAAGAACGAATCGCCCTGCATGTGGGCGGTGATTTGCCGGCGGCGGAACGGTCCGCCGTGGAGCGGCACCTGGCCGAGTGCGGAGGTTGTCAGGTGCTGTGGTCGGGGATGAAGGAAAGCCTGGAACTGTTGCACGGGGCGCACGCGGAACCGCTGCCGCCGGCAGCTTACACGGCCGTGCGGGGACGGGTGATGGCGGAACTGGCTGCCGGGCGGCGGGTCTGGTGGCGTTGGGCTGGCGGTTTGGCGGCAGCGGCCGCTATCGTGATTATGGTCGCGCTGGCGGTTTGGCCGGAGCCGCGGGTGGCGCCATTGCCACGGATAGCGCTGGCGATTCCTCCGGCGCCGGAACTTCATCTCACGCTGGCGCCACATGCCTTCCGAGCCGCGCCGCTCTCCAGAGCCGCGCGCGTGAGCAAGCGGTCCCCCCAACCGCTGCTGGTCAGGTTGATTACCGATGACCCGAACATAGTCATTTATTGGATCGCAGATTAAAGGAGAAACAGGCATGAAACGATTACTGATTGCGGCGCTGCTGCTGGCAACGCCGGTGGTGGCGCAGCCGGTGCAAAAACTCGTTACGTTGAAATACGCGGACCCGCAAGCCATCCAGAACCTGATCCGCATGTTCGGGGTGGACGTAACGAGCAACGAGCAAATGAAGGTGATGGCCCTCAGCGGCGCCAAGGAAAAGGTAGCCGCTGCCGAGGAGGCTATCAAGCAACTCGACGTGCCCTCGGCGGCCCAAAAGAACATCGAAATCACGGTGTATTTCGTGGCGGGAAGCGATCAGGCGGGCCCTGGTGCAGCGAACTCGCTCGGCAACCCGATTCCCCAGGAACTCCAGAGTACCGTGACCCAGCTTAAGAGCTCGTTTCCCTTCAAGAACTATGGGCTGCTGGATGTTCTCTCGCTGCGGGCAAGATCCGGAGTCAGCGCGGAAACCAGCGGCCAGTACGGCAAGCGCATCACCCAATTCAAGGTTAGCTCCGCCACGCTGGATGCCGACGGATCGATGATCCGGCTCGACCACGTGAAAGCAGGTTTGCGCAATCCCTTGGTGGATCAGCAAGGCAAGGTCACCTTCCTGGACACCGGGATTTCCGCTGACGTGGTGGACGTCAAGGAAGGCCAGCGGCTGGTCATCGGCCGCAGCAGCATGGACGGCCCGGAGAAGGCCCTGTTCCTGGTGTTGATCGCCAAAGTGATCAACTAGTCGCTTCGCGGGCAGGCCGGGAGGCCCTGCCCTGACAGACCACGAAAGACGATGGTCTGTCCCACCTTCGCCCTACTTGATCTTCTCGTCCTTCTCCACCTTGCCGTCGCGCACGTGGATGATGCGATGGGCGTGCAGGGCGATATCGTGTTCGTGGGTGACCAGGACGATGGTGTTGCCCTGCTGGTACAGGCGTTCAAACAGCGCCATGATTTCGTTGCCGGTGGCGGTGTCCAGGTTGCCGGTGGGTTCATCCGCCAGCAGAATCGAGGGGTTGTTTACCAGCGCCCGCGCCACCGCCACGCGCTGCCTCTGGCCGCCCGAGAGTTCGTTGGGTTTGTGGTGCATGCGCTCCGCCAGGTCCACGGCCTTCATGGCAGCGCGGGCGCGTTCCAGGCGCTGCTCGGACCCCATTCCGGAATAAATCAGCGGCAGCTCCACATTGTGAAGGGAAGTGGCGCGCGGCAGCAGGTTGAACGTTTGGAAAACGAAGCCAATCTCCTTGTTGCGGATGCGGGCCAATTCGTCGTCGGTCATCTCGCTGACCAGGTTCCCGTTGATGTAGTACTGGCCTTTCGACGGCGTGTCCAGGCAGCCGATCAGGTTCATCAGGGTGGATTTGCCCGAACCCGATGGACCCATGATCGCGACATATTCGCCCTTTTTGATCTCAATATCCACACCAGAAACGGCGTTGATCTCCTGGTCGCCCATGATGTAGGTCTTCCAGAGATCGTAGGTGCGGATAACAATCCCGTCCCGCTTGAGCTGCTCGCCGCGCTGGACCAGTTCCTGCTTTACCGTGGCTACTGCCATTCTGACTCCCTGACTCCTGACTTCCGCTTTAGGTCTTCGTCTGCACCACGGGCGCCTTGTTGTCCACCTTCACCTGGGCCTCGTTCAAAATCGTGCGGATCACCTGGTAGGTTCCGGTGATGATGGTATCCCCGTCGTTGAGGCCGGTGAGCACCTCAATATCGGTAGCGCCGGTGATTCCGGTCTCTACTTTCTTGAACGTTGCCTTTCCGTTGGCGACCACAAACACGCCTTGAATCTCTTCCTTCTTGGCTTTCTCCGCCACCGGATCGGGCTTGGTAGCCGCCGGGGTTCCGGTCGCACCTTTAGGTTTGGGCTCCAGTTGCCCCTTCTGCCGTACGGTCAGCGCCTGGATCGGTATCGTCAGGACGTTTTTCCGGACGGCCGTGGTGATCTTCGCGGTGCAGGAAAGTCCGGGACGAATTTCGTCCGGCGGGTTATCCAGCGCCACTACTACCTTGAAATCCTTGGCTTCCTGGCTGGAGATGGCGCTTTGGGAAGCTGCCACACCCGTGGAGCGCAGAATCGCGGTGTTGCCAATTTCGGTCACGTGTCCCTTGAACGTCTTGTTCGGAATGGCGTCGATGGTGACGTCCGCCACCTGACTCAGCTTCACGTTGACAATATCGGTTTCGTCCACCTTCACCTCAGCCGTGATCAGCGACATGTCGGCGATGGTCATAATGGTACTGGCTGCCGAATTCTGCACGCCCGGCACCACGGTTTCCCCGGTCCGCACAGGCAGATTTGTCACTACGCCATCCAGCGGCGCGTAGGCATTGTGCTTCTCCAGCAAGTCGTTGTACCGCACCAGCCCGGCCCGGTTCTGGGCAATGTGCTTCTGGGCGGAGGACAGTACCGCCGCCTGCTGCTCCCGCTGGGCGCGCGCCTGCACCAGCCGCATCTCCGACTCGTGCACCGTGGCCACCTGCGCCTGGTAGCTGAACTTCTTCATGTCGAAATCCTGCTTGGCCAGCAGGTGCTCGTTGAACAGCGACTGGCTGCGGTCGAAATCGGCTTTCATGCGTTCCAAATCGGCCTTGTCCTTTTCGATTCCGGCCTCCATGGTGTGCAGGTTTTCGTCGGCTGCCTTCAGGCCGGCTTCGGAGGCCGCTGAATCGGCCTCGGATGAATTGATCACCGCTTTTTGCATGTCCACGTCGGCGGTCGGCTGGACGTTCTCCAACTTGGCGAGTAACTGCCCCTTGCGGACGCGGTCGCCTTCCTTCACCAGGAGCTCCGTGATCTGTCCCTGTGCGTTGGCCCCGATGTTGATGTAGTTCTTGGGCTTGATTTCCCCGGAAGCCGTGACCAGGCTGGTCAGATCCTGCTTCACCACGGTTCCGGTCTGCACCGTAATCACGCCCCGTTTACTGTAAACGGTGCTGGCGTATACGCCAATCACCGCAATCAGCAGCGCAAACACACCAATGACGATCTTCCACTTTCGCTTCACGACAAATGTCTCCCTTTTCCTATCACCCGCTTAGACGCAAAAATCCACCCGGGAGTTCAGCTAATATTTTACACCCGCGGGTCCGTTACAGAATGGTAACAAGCTTGCGAGTGGACGAACGATACGTCAGTAAGACGGCCAGTCGTCGCGGTTCTTAGCTTGGCGCATGAACTTGACCCGGTGGCGCGGCCAAATCAACATGATCCGCGTCCCCACGTTTTTGTAAATGTATGGTTTGTTACAAATCGCGCGCTCCTTTGGAGGGGCATCAAGTCCTCCCGCGGATCGGCGAGCTCACGGGTGAATCCTCTGGGTCAGGCGTTAGGCAGCGGCGACAATCCTCGTGGTGGCGACGAAACGATGACCGATGTAGTCCACGATGACGCCGAATCCCTCCAAAGTTCTCACGCCAAGCAACGTCATGTCGCCAGGCTCGGCAAAAACAACTTCGTCCACCGTTTCAAAACCCTCCGCCGCCAGGATCACGTAACCGGTTTCGCGCGCGACAATCTGCTGCGTGGCCGTCGAAAAACTGTACCTGTGCACCGGTGCTACCTGGATCCCCATGAGCAAGTCCCTGGGCAACCAAGTCAATTCGGAGCCGGAATCGACCAACGCTTCCACGGGAGGACTGGCCAAGCTCTCATCTTTCGTGTTTCGCGCGACGACGCTGACTTTGAACAGACTCATGACCTGAATCTACCATGGGCCGACATGCAACTGGACGAACGCCAGGAATGGCTGTGCTACTGCTACGGCAGCCACTCAACCGATTCCGGCGCCGTATTCTCACAATGGCCCGAATCGGTCACTCCGCTGGCCAACTGGGCGCAGGCATTAGTCGTGGCCGTCCTCTGCGCCTCCATTCGGTTGGCGGCGGACGCCGTCCGGCAGTCGCGCTGGCCATTGAATACGATGCAGACCTTGCAGGTGACGCGCTCCCCCTGGAAGGTGGTCCAAACCACGAACCCAACCACCACAACCACGAACGCCACCGCCAGCCAAACCGTCTTTTTCATGCGAAGAAGTTCCCCATTTTGCGGAATTTGGCGTAGCGGTGCTCCACCAGCATCCCGGGGTCCAGAATGCAGAGGGCCGTCAGGTGGTCCTGAAGGTGCCGCCGCAGATTCTCAGCCGCAGCCTGCGGGTCCTCATTGGCGCCGCCCGGGGGTTCGGGAATAATGCCATCGATCAATCCCAGTTCCTGGAGGTCCTCAGCCGTGAGCCGCAGCGCCGCCGCCGCTTGCTCGGCCTTGCCGGAATCGCGATAGATGATGGCCGCGCAGCTTTCCGGCGAAATCACGCTATACACGGCATTCTCCAACATCAACACCGTGTTGCCCACGCCCAGCGCCAGGGCTCCCCCCGACCCGCCTTCGCCGATGCAAACCGCCAGGATCGGAACCGGCAGGCGGGCCATCTCCCGCAGATTGCGGGCTATGGCTTCGGCCTGACCGCGTTCCTCGGCGTCAATACCGGGATAGGCGCCCGGGGTGTCCAGAAAAGTGATCACCGGACGGTCGAATTTGGCCGCGAGTTGCATGGCGCGCAGAGCTTTGCGGTAGCCTTCCGGTTTCGGCATGCCGAAATTCCGGTACAGCTTCTGCTTGGTGTCGCGACCCTTTTGCTCCGCTACCACCATTACCGGCCGCCCCTGGAATTGCCCCATCCCGGCTACGATGGCGGGGTCGTCTCCGAACGAGCGATCGCCGTGAATCTCCTGGAAATCCGTGAACAGCATGCCAATATAGTCCAGCGAATGCGGCCGTTTGGGGTGCCGCGCCAGTTGGACGCGCCGCCAGGCCGGGTGCGATTCAGGCGGTGTATCGGTCTTGACGCCCCGATTTGCATCAACCGGGTTTGCGTCACCCAGGTTTGCATCACCCGGTTTGGCGTCACCCAGGTTTACATCGCCGAGATTTACATCGAAGTCCACTGCTCACATCTTAACAGGCCGATGGCCAGTGGCCGATGGCCAGTGGCCGGTGGCCAGTGACCGGTGGCCAGTGGCCAGTGGTGGCCGGTGGCAGGTGACCGGTGGCCAGTGACCAGTGGCCGTGGCCGGCGGCCGTGGCAGGTGGCCGGCTGACGGTGGCCAGTGGCCGGTGGCTGGCTGACGGTATCCCCGGTCACCAGCGCCGCTTTCCAATGTATGCGAATTCACCTTCCGAAGGTTCGGAATAGAACCGAATGGCGTTGGTGACATCTTGTCATTCTGGCCCGTCAAACCGAAACTCAATCTATGAGGGGGACACCAAACCATGTGTGACTACTCTTTAATGGCAGTACCCAACCGGCTGGCTCATGAGGGTGAGGAACTGGTGACATACCGGTTTCAAACAGGATCCCTGGGGCTGGCTTCACCCACTGACATAAAGCGCGCGGCCTGCACAACGCCGGCGTCGAGAGGCTTTTGGAATAATCTTAAGCTATTCTTCAATCCTCCCAAACATGTGCCCGTGCCCGCGGTTTGTATTCCGCCAGGCGCGCGGCTGAGGCTGGAGGGCGTTTCGGCCCGTATGCAGGCTGAAATGGGCGTCGGGCCCGTGGAAGACGTAACCTTCACCCAAACCTCGGCGGCGGCCAACACCTACCGCGACGCCGTTCGCTTCTCCAACGGCAAGCAACTTCGCCTGCAGGAATGCCGTGAGGGCCTCCGCGTGAAGGTGCTCGACCTTTCCATGGCTGAAGAGATCGACATGGAGATCCTGCGCCGCGAACTGGCCGAATTTGTGCGCCCGTAGCAGTAGGGGCATTAGTAGGGACGCAGGGCGCCGCTATCGCTATATCGCTATGAGGTACGCTAGTCTAGCCTGTGCCAGGCAGCGGGTAGGCCATCGCTTTATGGGGCCTGCCTCGCTTATTAGTTAGCGATCAGCCGTCAGCCGTCAGCTTGAACCAGCGCAACGCGCCGAAGGGGCGAAGGTTTAGCTGATAGCTGATAGCTGACGACTCGTACCGGTGACCTGCTTTCTCTGTTTGACATCACTCCCTCATCCCCCCTAAACTTGATAGAGATTGGCAGATTTCACTCATTTCGAGGCTTCCACCGCCTCCGAAATCCTCTCCTGGGCGCTGGCGACCTATGACAACTCCTTCGCCATCGCCTCCAGTCTGCAAAAGGAAGGGATGGTGATCCTGGACATGGCCTCCGGTCTCGCGCCCGGCCGCGTGCGCGTCTTCACGCTGGACACTGGCCGCCTGCCGCAGGAAACCTACGATATGATCGAGACCGTCCGCCAACGCTACGGCGTCGATTTCGAAATCGTTTTTCCGGCCCGCGAGGAAGTCGAGCGCATGGTTGCCGGCCACGGGCCGAATCTCTTCTACAACAGCGTGCAGTCGCGCCAGTTGTGCTGCGAAATCCGCAAGGTGCGTCCGCTGGCCCGGAAGCTACGCACGCTGCGAGCCTGGGCCACCGGCCTGCGGCGCGCCCAGTCGGAAACCCGCGCCGGCGTGCCCAAAGTCGAGGAGGCCGATGGCCGCGTCAAAATCAACCCCCTTGCCGATTGGAGCGCCGAAGAGGTGGACCAGTACATCCGGGAGCATAATGTGCCGGTACATCCGCTTTACGCGCGCGGCTATACCAGCATCGGCTGTGCGCCCTGCACGCGGGCGGTGGGCGCCGATGAGGCCGAACGCGCCGGCCGCTGGTGGTGGGAAGAGGACGCCAAGAAGGAATGTGGCATTCATTTCGCCGCCGATGGATCGGTAACCCGGCATGCATAAAGGGTTCACGGTCTGGTTTACCGGCATGTCGGGCGCCGGTAAGAGCACCATTTCGACCCTGCTGGTGGAGCGACTCCGTCAGTTGAACCAGGGCCAGTTGAGCCAGGGCCAGTTGAACCAGGGTGAGTCGAGTACGCCCGCCAAGGTGGAGGTGCTGGATGGCGACGTGGTCCGCACGTACCTCTCCAAGGGCTTGGGCTTCAGCAAGGAAGACCGCGACGAAAATATCCGCCGCATCGGCTTCGTCTGCGAGTTGCTTTCACGCAACGGCGTGATCGCCATCGCGGCTGCCATCTCCCCGTACCGCGCCGTGCGCGAGGAAGTCCGCGCGCGCATCGAAAACTTCGTCGAGGTCTACGTGGAGTGCCCGGTCGAGGTGCTGGCGCAACGCGATGTCAAGGGGCTGTACAGGCGCGCGCTGGCCGGTGAGATCCCGCAATTTACCGGCATCTCCGACCCCTACGAGCCGCCCTTGCACCCGGAGGTGGTGGTGAACTCCGGGCAGGAGACCCCAGAAGAAAGCCTGGAGAAAATATGGGCTACACTGGAACGTTTACGTTTGGTCTCCATTTAAGTTTGATCTCGGTTTTAGGTTTGATCCCCGATGGGCGGCTTGCCTTCACTGAAACCAGCGGACACATTGAGCGTCTGCCCTGATCGGCAACAGCCGCATCTTGGTATCCACGCCGTCACCGTTTTCGTGCGAGATCAGGACCAGAGCTTACGATTCTATCTGGACCAACTCGGATTCGATCTGGCCTTTGATGCCCGGCTCCAATCCGGCGACCGGTGGGTAGCGGTTGCGCCTCCCGATGGCACCGCTGTTCTGGCGCTGGTGGCGCCGCTGCCTGATTCCTGGGAGCACAAGCTGATCGGCCGCCCCACGGGGGTTGTTTTCGTTTCCGAAAACGTGGTCGCTAAGTACGAGGAATGGCGCCGGCGCGGCGTTCGGTTTCTATTTACGCCCCGCCTGAGGCGCGTTAAGTATGAACGCCCCGGACCGCCTCCGCTTTCGACTGAGCCTTCGACGTCGCCTTCCATAGTGCCGGGGCAGCCGCCGGTTTGGGGCGGTGTATTCACCCGGTTCAAGGATGTGGATGGAAACTCCTTCTCGCTGATCGGCTTCGACGAGGTGAGCCGGGAAATCGAAGCGCAACGCCGGCGGACTGCCGAAAAGCTGGAATCGGAACGCCGCGGCGCGCAGGAATTGGAATTTGCCAAACAGGTACAAGCCCGGCTCTTCCCGCAAAGACTGCCGCCCATGGAAACCCTCGAATATGCGGGGGCTTGCGTGCAGGCTCGCCAGGTAGGCGGCGATTACCACGATATTCTCGATCTGGGTCAAGGGCGCTTCGGGTTGGTGATCGCCGATATTTCGGGCAAAGGGATGGCGGCGGCGCTTCTGATGGCCAATCTGCAGGCGAATCTTCGCAGCCAATGTGCCAGCGCCTCGGACGATCCCGAGCGCTGGCTGCGCTCCGTCAATAAACTTTTCTACGAGAGTACCCACGAGAGCGCGTACGCCACGCTTTTCTTTGCCGAATATGACGACAGGGGGCGGCGGTTGCGCTATGCCAACTGTGGGCATCTGGCGCCGCTGCTGCTCCGTTGCGATAGCACGATCGAAAAGCTGGATTCCACCGGCACGGTACTGGGGCTTTTCAAAGAATGGGATTGCCGGATCGCGGAGCATCGGCTGTTCCCGGGAGACACGCTGGTGCTCTACACCGATGGGATAACCGAATCGTTCGACGATGCCGGAGAGGAGTTCGGAGAACAGCGCCTGATTGCAGCGCTGCAGAGGCACAGGGAACTGCCCCCACAGGCCGTGATCGCGTCGATTGTCGAGGAGGTTCAGCAGTTCAGCCCGCATGAACAGCACGACGACATTACTTTGATTGTGGCCAGGTGCCTCAGGTAGATGCACAGGACTGTCTACGGCCGCAGACAGGGGAGTTGCGCGAGAGCTTGCAAGCGCTCATCGGCTACTACGGTAGGGTGGCACACGCATGCGCTCTGACGAGTATTTGCGGCTGGGATACGGATTGGAAGCGGCGCCCTGGAAAGTGCGCCTCAAAAGGTTGTCCATGCTCGCCTGCGTCAAGCGGGAATGCGCTGGAGCGGAGGCTGGAGTGCGGCGTCTAGACCGGATGCGGGATGGGTTCTCCCCGGCGGAGGAGGAAGGGGGAAGGATTAGGGCTCGCGCCGGCGGCGGACCAGCCACGGTTCGATGGCGCCGGGATCCTCGAAGATATCCTTTTCGAGATCCCGCACCTGGGCATCGAGGATGACACGCTCGATGGCCTCGCCCAGTGATTCGTCACCGGTCTCGGCGCGCTTCTTCTCGATGAGGGCCAGAATCGCCTCGCCGAGGGCTAAACGGTCTGCCCCGCTGCTCATACCGTTCTCCTCCTGTCCCTTATGACGCAATTGGCACGCTAAAGTTTCGATAAAGGCGAACCCTGGTACTAAGTGACTGTTAGATCCGCGACGGCGGATCCGTGACTGTAGATATGCCGTATCGCCAAGCCGCCGGGTACGTGGCAATCAATACTAAGAAATCTTAAGATCTTAATTGCTATTACTGGAAAGCTGCTTCTTGTGGACCGGGGCGAGCGACTCGACGGATTTGATTTCGACGATGACCTTGTCTTCGACGACCAGATCGGCGCGGAATCCGGTGTCGATGCGGATATTCGGAAAGCGGCGTCGACGATCTCCGTGGCAATGGCGTTCTCGGTCATAGCAAATCCTCTTTGGTTCTCGCCAAGCCGCCAAGACGCCAAGAACGCAACGGCTGCCTCCGACCCGGTTGATTCCACCGGTCGCCAATACGGATAATTTTGGTGCCGAGCCAAACATCAGAGGAAGCGACCGATAGAAACCTTCGCCAAGCTTTTTGAACGCTTTCTGGTTTTTGTATATCACGGTTTCGACCGCATCGTCCTCCAGGGGCTACCTGCCGTTGCTTACCCGGCCTGGGCACCGGCGTAGAGATCCAATGGCGGGGGTAGGGAGCCACGGGCTCAGGGCTCGCCGACGATCGCGGTATAAATACGGTCCAGGTCGTCCGCGGAGTAGTATTCGATTTCGATCTTGCCCTTCCCCTTGGCCTTCTCGACAATTTTGACCTTGGTGCCCAAAGTCCGTTCCAGCTCCTGGATGGCCGCCTTCACGTTGGGGTCCACGGCCGCTTCGTCCACGCTTTTGGGGCGGCGGCTCTCGGTCATCTTCTGGGTGACCCGCTCCAACTGGCGCACGGACCAGTTCTGAGACACGGCCCGTTCCGCGGCCTGGCGCTGGAGATCCTCCGTGGGGAGTGTGAGCAGGCAGCGGGCGTGGCCGGCTGAAAGCCGTCGATCAGCCACCAGTTGCTGGATGTCGTTCGGAAGGTGCAGCAACCGGGTAAAGTTAACCACGGTGGAGCGGTCCTTGCCGGTCCGTGATCCGATCTGCTCCGCGGTGAGATGGAGTTCGGTCTCCATCCTGGTGAATGCCACGGCTGTTTCAATGGGGTTGAGATCTTCGCGTTGGATGTTCTCAACCAGCGTGATTTCCAGCAGCCGCTCGTCCGGAATGTCGCGAACAACAATCGGGACCTCCTGGATGCCGGCGAGTTTGGCCGCGCGCCACCGCCGTTCGCCGGCCACCAACTGATACCGATCGCCCGCCTTCCGGACTACCAGCGGCTGAATGATGCCGTTGGCGCGGATGGACTGGGCCAGTTCCGCCAGCCGTTCGCCTTGGAAGACCTTGCGGGGTTGCAGGGGATTGGCGTCTATGGAGTCGATCGGGACGTCAAGCGCCGTCTCCTCACGCGCCGGCGCCGGCGCAGGCGGCACCGTGGGCGGCCGGGTAGGCAACAGGGCTGCCAGACCTTTCCCGAGCGCCTTACGAGTGGTGTCCGTTTTGTTCATTGTCGAGGATCTCTTTGGCGAGTTTGATGTAGCTCTCCGCACCGCGCGAGCGGGGGTCGTAGTTGAGGATCGCCTTGCCGAAACTCGGCGCCTCGGCCAGTTTGATGCTGCGGGGAATTACTGTCTTGAAGACTTCGCGCCCGAAGAATTCCCGGAGGTCGGCCGCCACCTGGCGAGTGAGGTTGGTGCGTTCATCGAACATCGTCAAGAGAATACCCTCGATCGTCAAGGGGTGATGGAAAGAGTCGCGGATGCGGTCGATGGTGTCCATCAACTCGGAGACGCCTTCCAAAGCAAAAAACTCGCACTGGATGGGCACCAGGACGGAATCGGCGGCGATCAGGGCGTTCAGGGTCAGCAGATCCAGGGCCGGGGGGCAATCGATGAGGATGAAGCGGTAGTCCTCCCGGATTTCCGCGATGCGCTCGCGGAGCCGGAACTCGCGGTTGGGGAGGTCGATCAGTTCCAGATTGGAGCCAACAAGGTTCTTATCGGCTGAGATCAGGAAGAGGCCGTCCATTTCGGTAGCGACGACGGCTTGGGCGGCTGGCGTTTCGCCCAACAGCACGTGATAGAGGCTGGGGCGGTCGGGATGTTTGGCAACGCCGAGTCCGCTGGTGGCGTTGCCCTGGGGATCGGAATCGATAACCAGGACGCGTAAGTCATTGGCAGCTAAGGAAGCGGCCAGATTAATGGCAGTAGTGGTCTTCCCGACCCCACCTTTTTGGTTGGCAATGGCGAAAACTCTGCTCAAGCGGCCATGCTATCACGATTCGCGGCCTGCGAACCCGTTTGGTGTTTCACGTGAAACAAGACTGCTGGAGTGTGTTTTACGCGAGGAATCTCACGAATTGTCTCTCGTGAACCATAGATGAATGAAACCTGTTTCACGTGAAACAGGCCGTAGTACCGCCCACGGTTAGCAGCGCCCTCCCGGTACCTGAGCGCCGAATAACCGGCCGCGCCTGTTCACCCGCCGCAACGTTTATCTCTTGCCAATTCTGGGGCCATTACAATTCCGACCGGCTTTTGAGGATGATCTCGGGCCCGTATCTTCCTTGACCCAACCGCGCAGCCAGAATTCAGCATGAACCAGCAAACCTAGCCCAACCTCGACCACGTTGGAGCTCAGAAGAAAAATCACAAGAGCCGAAGGGCCGCACAAGTCCTACATCGCACCATCGACAGCCAAGTTGATGCTCAAGGCGTCTCGCGCCTCGGTCCGGTGTATCGAAATAACCGCGATACCGGCCCCACGAGTTCGGCCGCCATCCCAGTTGGACCGGCATTCGGGTTCAACCACCACCGACGAATAGCGCTTTCCCTGAAACTTCGCTAGCGGAGGGATTGGGTAACCGGTCAGACGGTGTTCCGGAGAGGGACGTCAGCCGCATTTGACGGCCAAAGGCGGTGGTGGCGGAGGGGCGCACATTCGTTGATCGGCGGCCCCCCAAGGCGCTCTATCCAAATGGGCCCATATAACAGCCGCCTTCTCTTGTGCCCAGCACAACTGGACTTTCTACCACGCACGCTTGGGAAATGGTTGAAGCGGTGAACCACCCCCATCTAGGAAAGCGCTCAACAACTACACCGGTGAGTGGCTGGCGAGGCATGACAGGGTCGAAAAACCACCTCGCCCATCCGGAATCTCCCGGAGCCTGGCGTGGTTTTTCATGAAGTTTCGCGGGCGGAACGCCCATCCCAACAGACCACCAAAGACGATGGTCTATCCCACCTTCTCCCAGAAATGTACAAACTCGAGGTGTGCCGCACAACAAGAACGCCAGTAATCGGAATCTCCCCACTCCGGCTTTGTTTGCCATCTCATGAGGCCCATTGGTTGCATGCCCGCACTTACGGCAGCCGGTTCGCTGGCGGATTGGCCATTCCTATCCGCAAGAAGCGCCGATTTCCCAACGGCAGCGGGATGCCAGGTTCCCAAACAAACCCAAGCCCGTCCGGAGGCACTTCATGACCAGTAAGCAGCATGGCCCTAGATGCCAGCCTGCGCAAGCTACCCTCCAGATCGTGATAGCTGACCGCACGAGAAATCGCCACATCGAAGCCCGCAGCCACTTCTTCCGCCCGCTTGGCCACCACCCAGACGTTTGGCAATTTTCGGCTCGCCTCCCGAAGAAAAACCGCCTTCCGCTGGTGTGACTCAATCAACGTCACCTTGCATTCCGGCCGCAGAACCGCCACCGGAAAGCCCGGGAAACCGGCACCGGCACCGATATCAACCACCTGAAGCGGGCCCAACGGCAGACGCAACCCCAAAAACAGCGATTCCGCGTAGTGCCTTTCCACTGCTGCATCTAAATCGCTGATAGTAGTAAGGTTAAGCTTCTTATTCCAAAACCGCAGCAGCTCCCAATGGGCTTCCAGCAGCGCGATCTTGCCTGCCTCCAGATCGGGGAACCGTTTCCGCAGGAGATCAGGAAACACGGGCCAGGCTCAGGTAACAATCCAGAACCGCAATCGCCGCTGGGGTGACGCCAGGGATACGCGCAGCCTGACCCAGAGTTTCCGGCCTGACCCGCTCCAGTTTGTCGCGCACCTCTCGCGAGAGGCCCGGTATCGCACCAAACCTGAAATCGGACGGGATGGGCCGGCGCTCGGAGTCCTTCATCCGTTCGATCTGCCGCTCTTGCTGGACGATGTAGCCGCTGTACTTGATTTCGGTTTCCACCGTGGCCGCGAGGCCGCAGGCCGGCTCTTCCCCCAGAACCTCGCGGACCCAGCCGGCGATCTCAGCCATCGAAGACTCAGGCCGCTTCAGCCACTGTCCGTTACGGTGCGCGGCGAGCGCAACATCCAATTTCTCTTTCTGCCGCAACTTGCGGGAGAATACCTGCCAACGCTCGTCGGTGACCAGCCCGGCACGGCGGCCGATCGGAGTCAGACGTATATCGGCATTATCGATCCGCAAGTGTAGCCGGAATTCGGCCCGCGAGGTGAACATCCGGTACGGTTCGTCCGCGCCCTTGGTGATCAGGTCGTCAATCAAGATGCCGGTATAGCCCTCGGTCCGCGAAATCACCACCGGATCCCGGGCACTCAAGCTGCAGGCGGCATTGATCCCGGCGACCAGGCCCTGGCAGGCAGCTTCCTCATACCCCGAAGTGCCGTTGATCTGCCCGGCAAGGTACAGCCCGCGCAGCGATTTCACTTCCAGGGTGTGCTCCAATTCCCGCGGGTCGATAGCGTCATACTCTATGGCGTAACCCGGCCGGATCATCTCGGCATGCTCCAAACCGGGGATGGAGGCGACCATAGCTTCCTGCACATCGATCGGCATGCTGGTGGACATGCCGTTGACGTAGACCTCGTTGGTGTCCAGGCCTTCCGGTTCCAGGAAGATCTGGTGGCGCAGCTTGTCGGGGAACTTGACGAACTTGTCCTCGATCGACGGACAATAGCGGGGACCGACGCCTGCAATCTGGCCGCTATATAACGGAGACCGCGGAATGGCCTCTTGCAGAACCCGCTTCGTCTCCTCGGTGGTATACCCGATGTGGCACTGGATCTGCGGCCGGTCAATCCGCTCGGTCAGGAAAGAAAACGGCGTAGGGATTACATCGCCCGGTTGCGGCTCAAACTGCGACCAATCGATGGTGCGGCCATCCAAGCGTGGCGGGGTGCCGGTCTTGAGGCGGGTCCAGTGCAGGCAGAGGCTGCGGATTTGGTCGGCTAGAAGCTCGGAAGGGGCTTCGCCGTTGCGGCCGCAACTGACCTTGCGCTCACCGACATGCGCCAGCCCGTTCAGAAACGTGCCGGTGGTGATGATCACGGCGCCGGCCGCGATGGTCCGGCCATCGCGCAATTCAACGCCGGTGACGCGGCGGGTGGGAACGGCGTTGCCGGCGGCGGTGTGGATGTCGTCGTGGATCTGGCCGTGTATGTCATCGTGGATGTCGCCCGTCACAGCGTCGTCGATCACCAGGGCGGCGACCTCGGCCTGTTTAATTCGGATGTTCGGCTCCTTTTCCAGGACTTCCTTCATGCGGACGCGGTACACCCGCTTATCCATTTGCGCGCGGGGCGACCAGACAGCGGGGCCGCGGCTGGTGTTAAGCAGGCGGAACTGGATGCCGACGGCATCCGCAACTTCGCCCATCACCCCACCCAAGGCGTCGATCTCGCGCACCAGGTGGCCCTTGGCGATGCCGCCGATGGCCGGGTTGCAGGACATCTGCGCGATCAGGTCGAGGTTCATGGTGACCATGGCGGTCTTCAACCCCATCCGGGCGCAGGCGCGCGCGGCTTCGCACCCGGCATGGCCGGCGCCGATCACCACGACATCGTACCGTTCCTGCATTGATATGATTGTAGCGAAATGAAG
This sequence comes from Candidatus Acidiferrales bacterium, assembly GCA_035570275.1. Classification (GTDB taxonomy): domain Bacteria; phylum Acidobacteriota; class Terriglobia; order Bryobacterales; family Bryobacteraceae; genus DATMNI01. The sequence continues at coordinate 22,245 of DATMNI010000304.1, forward strand.
ATCCTCGTCATTGGTAGCGGCGGACGGGAGCACGCTTTATGTTGGAAGCTGGCGCATGCAAGCGGGGTCGAGGTGTTCGCGGCGCCTGGGAATCCGGGAATGGCCCTGGTGGCAACCTGCGTTCCCGTGGCAGCAGGCTCGTCGTACGTGGAGATTGCCGAGACGGTCCAGGCCGATCTGACGGTGGTCGGTCCGGAAGCCCCGCTGGTAGCCGGCGTGGTGGATGAGTTTCGCGCGCGCGGCCTGAAGATCGTGGGGCCGGACCGGCAGGCCGCGCAATTGGAAGGCAGCAAGGTCTTCGCCAAGAACTTCTTTGTGGAGCGCTCGATCCCGACGGCCGAGTTCGTGATCGCGGAAAACGCCGCCGATGCCCATCGGGCGATGCACCGGTTCGGGCTCCCGGTGGTGCTGAAGGCGGACGGTTTGGCAGCCGGAAAGGGAGTGGTGGTGGCGCATGACGCGGCTGCGGCTGGGGAGGCGCTGGCGGCGCTTCGCGGCCCGCTGGTAATCGAGGAGTTTCTGCGCGGCGAGGAGGTCAGCTTCATCGCCCTATGCGATGGGCGCGACGTGGTGCCGCTGGCGCCGGCTCAGGACCACAAGGCGGTGTTCGACGGCGACCGTGGTCCGAACACCGGCGGCATGGGCGCCTACTGCGACGGCGCCATCCTGACCGAAGCCCAGACGCAGGAGATCCTGGACCGGGTGATCCACCCGGCCGTGGACGCGATGCGGTTCACCGGCTTCCTCTATGCGGGCCTGATGATGACGGCGTACGGGCCGAAGGTGCTGGAATTCAACGTGCGGTTGGGTGACCCGGAGACACAACCTCTGATGGACCGGCTGAAATCGGACTTCGTGCCGGCGCTGATGGCGGCGGCGGAAGGGCGGCTGGCTGGGACGAAGCTGGAGTGGCAGCCGGGACCGAGCGTGTGCGTGGTGATGGCATCGGGCGGGTATCCAGGTGAGTACGAGACCGGGAAGCCGATCACGGGAGTGGCAGCGGCGGAGGCCACCGGCGCCACGGTATTTCAGGCGGGAACCCGCGTGCTGCACGGGCGGCTGGAGACGGCGGGGGGACGGGTGCTGGGAGTAACGGCGGGCGGGGCGGACCTGCCGGCGGCAATCGACGGGGCCTATGCGGGAGTGGGGAAGATTGAATTTGCGGGAATGCACTACAGGAAGGATATTGGCCGCCGGGCGCTGGAACGGTACAATAAGAGCAACATTTCGGGGACGTAGCTCAGATGGATAGAGCGGTCGCCTCCTAAGCGACAGGTCGGCAGTTCGAATCTGCCCGTCCCTACCAGTTCGTTTTCAAGAGCTTACGGTGCCAGACCCTCTCAATAAAGTCGTTGGAGCGGCATACTGCCTCGGCAGAGGGTCCGCTTGAGTCAACCGACAGTAGCCACGACTTCGCTGGTCATCAAGCGCTTAACAGGAGCCGATCTTGACGCCACACGAGCGTTCCTTCTTAAGCAGTGTTTCGTAAAGGGGAAAGGCTTCTCGTCGCAGTACGCAGGCCAGGAGATGGTCAGTTGCACGACGACGGCGATCTGCGTGTACGCCTTGTCAGAGACGGGCCCACTGACGCAGCATGAGAAGGACGACTTCCATCGCGTCCTACTCGCGTTTCGCTTAAATAGTCCAGCGGACCAGGCCGGTGCCTTTCCGAGAACGACGGGAAAAGCGCCCAGCGCGTGGACGACCGGTCAGGCAGCGCTCGCGCTCGCCAGTCTCGGCGCGGAATGGCGAGTTTAACCGGCCAATTATGATGCCCGCGCGACTATAACTTGAGCGGAATCTTGAGTTTCAGGGCGCGTGCACAAATTGGACCCGTTAAACGCTTTGATACCGGCCAATCTGTTTGATTTTAGGTCGCTTACGCTGGAAGTTGTAGTTCAAACAGATTGGCCGGTATAAAAGAGTGATTCAACCCTCCGTCGAGTGGCTGCTCCGAACGCAAGCCGCAAATGGCGGCTGGAACTTTACTGGCACGGACGGCCATCAGCGGCTGATCTACACGTTCTATCCGACACTCGTCCTCGCACGATTCCGCCGGCGCCTTGGCAATCGCGGCGCGAAGGCGCTTGCTCGTGTGTCGGCGTTCCTGAACTCATGCGACGAACTCGACCCATTGTGGTCGCCGCTTCGGGAGCACTTGCAGCGCGTCGCCGTAACCCCTGCCAGCGACCGGCGCGTGGCCAGTCTGTCGTCATTCACTGCGTATTGGGAACTCTTCGAGGAGGGGTGGCCGAGCAACCACGTAGACGAGGACTGGCTGTCTGAGCGCTTCAGTATGGCCCTGATGTGCGGCTCGAATTACTTGCACCTTCGGCCTATAGTTCGGCCGGATGATCCGCTCGCACTCCTGCACATTCGATACTTTGCAGATGAGCGGATCGGAAGCGGCTGGAACGACAATCGCGAAGACCAGCCGAAAACCTGGGCTACTGCACTCGGCGCGCTCACCCTACACCGGTGGGCCCAGGATCTTGAACGCGCCGGCGCGACCCTCAGGAGGCTGCCTACTCGGGCAGAACTCCTCGCCAGGTTGCGAAGCGGATCCAACCAGCCCCAAAAGACGTCTCGCGCGGCTCGCTCGTTGCTGCGTCGACTGGCCGACTTGCGACCGGGACACACGCACGCAACAAGCTACCAACGCTGGGTGCGCGACGTGTTCACCTTTTTGTTCGGCGAGGCCCT
>DATMNI010000305.1:0-7044 GCA_035570275.1 Candidatus Acidiferrales bacterium
GAAGCCGTGCAGAGACAAATTCGCGAACGCTGCGCGCAGAACCTGGAGTGGGCGCGGGAGGCGCTGGCGGGCTCGGCGGCGAATCTGCTGGTGGTGGAAGGCGGCTGGTACATCACACTGCAAGTGCCGCGCATCCGCAGCGAGGAAGAGTGGGCGCTGCTGTTGCTTGAAAATGAGAACGTGCTGGTACAGCCGGGCTTCTTTTATGACTTCGGCCGCGAGGCCTTTCTGATAGTGAGCCTTTTAACCGAGGGCGCGGTGTTTCGTGAAGGGATGAAAAGGCTGCGGGAGCGGGTGTGAGCCGAAAAGGCCGCCCATTCCGTGATGAAAGGATGGTAATATCTGGTTTCCACTCTATGGACGCGGAAGAAGGGCGGGTTGTTTTCCCGAGAGGCACCTAAGCTTCAACGGAAAAGCCCGGGGTCAGTCCCGGGCTTCCGAATCTACGGAGCAGGAGGAGGTGAGGCCCCATGCTCACCATGTGGCTGAACGTCGTGACGATGCTTATCACGATAAAGGCCAAGCTGACGTTCCGTAAGGTTCGTTAGCCGAGCCCGGGGCGGGGTGAACGCATCAACCCGCCCCGTCAGCCACAGTATACCAGAACTTTCCTGGCGCGGCATGAGTTCTGCGCGTATGTGTCGGCAGGCGAAGGTAGACCCGGCGCACGACCGTCTCCTCGCCGAGGAATGCTTGTCGGACATAGCGCCGATAGCGCCGGCAGTGCCCGCGTTCGTCGGCCTCCCAGAGTGGCCACCGTCTTAAATCCGGCCCCGGCTGGCGTATTTCTTCCAGATCTCGGGGTCCGCCAACATCTTCACGAACAGCCCGCCCACCACTGACCGCGCCTGAAAACCCTGCTGCTTCGCCGTCCTGGTGTCGTACCAGTCGGTGAGCGGGACGCGGCTCGCCGAATCGTTGGCGAACTGGTACGCGGGCGCCACCAGCGCTTCGAAATCGGCCCGCTGGGCGGCCAGGGTGGCGGTCCAAAGAACCCAGTCGAGCTTGGTGTAGTCCTTGCGGTTGTCCAGCGGCAGGCCGTATTGGTTTTGCGTCTTCAGGTAGAAGGCCGTCTCCTTGCGCGCGATGTCGGCGGGAAAAAGATTCAGCCCGAGCAGTTTGTCCCACACCAGGTTGTACTTCTGGCTCCACGTGCCGGGCTTGTCGAACGCCAGGCGGTAGTGGTCGCCTTCTGCTGCCAGGCTTTCCCACTTACCGGCGAACTCCTGGGCGGTCTGGCGGTATTGGGCGGCTTCCTGTTGGTGTCCAGTCATCGCGGCGAGCGTGCCGTAAGCGCCCAAAGCGAGGATGGCCTTGATGGACAGGTTCGCGTTGTGTGCCAGGTGGCCGGCGAAATCGTCGGTGGAAAGCTGGTTCTCGGGGTCGAGCCCCTTCTCCTTCAGGTATTCGGCCCACTTGGTGAGCTGCGGCCAGTAGCGCGCGGCGAAGCTGGCGTTGCCTTCAACCCGCGCCAGGGCAGCCAGCATCAGCAGCATGTTGCCGCTTTCCTCCACCGGCATCTGGTTCTCTTCGGTGCGCTCGCCGCCGCCGTAGACCTGGCCGTTGGCCTGTGGATACGTCCCCAGATCGTGCGGCGCGAACGGCCATCGCCAGCGGTCCATGCGGGCGTAATCCAGCACCGGTTGAAGCTGCGCCTTCAGAAGCTGCGGGTTGAAAAGCAGCGTGAACGGCGCGCTGGGGTAGATCACGTCCACGGTGGCGATGCAGCCGTTGCTGAAGTTTTCCTTGGGGAAGAACAGGGCGGTGCCGTCAACGTCGGCCACCAGTTTATGGGCCGCCAGCGTCTGGCGATAGGCCAGGACGGCGAGCCGCGCGTACTTTTCGCCCCCCACGCGGCGCATGTCGGCCATCAGCTCACCGTCGAAGCGCCGGCTCCGTTCCAGCAGCGAATCGTGATCGCGTCGGGCTTGGCGAATCAGGTCGGCGGCCTCGGCGCCATGGCGGCGCCACCAGGCGCGTTCGCGGCGTTGGAAGTATTCGACGGAGTAGAGATCGTCGTAGGCCAGCATCAGGTAGCGCGAGACGGGCTGGGCGCCCACCTTGCCGAGTTCGACAGCCACCGCCAGGACGGGACCGGTGCGCCGTCCCTCCACCAGGTCATCGGAGCCGGGCATGCGGCCGGTGTCGTCGAAAGCCGCGCGCGCCTGGGTACGGTCGGCGACGGCAAAGGTAACGCCCTCCGGTTTGTCGGCCGCCAGGTAGAGGTAGCCCCAGTCGATGCGCAGATCGTCGCCGCGTTTCGCCAGCATGGGCTGTTCGCGCGAACCCATGCGCAGCAGCGGCTGGCCGTCCAGTTGGTAGCGCGCGGCCAACACGGGTTGGTCCGCGGTGTTGACGGCCAGGTCGGACGCGGCATCGAAATAGAGCGCCACCTCATGCGTGCCGCCGTCGCCCGACGCCACGTTCCACTCGATGTAGGTGAGGGGCCGCGAAAGCACGTCCAGGTCGTCGGGCAGCGCTGGTGTGAAGAAGGTGAGCCCCAGTTTCACGCCGGCGCCGGCGAATTCGTAGACGGTCCTGGTGGGCAGCACCTCCACCAGAGTCTGCTCCAGCACCGGCGTTGGCTGCCGCTCACGGCCCATGACGCGGTACGTTTTGCCATCGATGCGCGCGAAGGCGGTGAGGCTGTTGGGCTTGCCGGTCCAGTGTTTGGTGCTATCGCCATTGAGCCGGTCGGCCATGGACCAGATGCTGAAATAGGGGTCGTGTGCCACCAGGGGAACGGCCGGCGGCCGCAACGGCGCCAACGGTTGGCACGCTGCGGCGGCGGCCAGGCCAAGCATGAGAACGAGCGGCTTCGGGTACATCACTTGCAGTGTATTACACGGTGTTGCGGGCTGATGGCTTGCAGGCTGATGGCATCGGTAGAGTCCGCGGCGACGAACCAGGTGCATCTGGTCCACAGCGACCGCCCGCTCGTGATCACCGTGGTGGATAAGGCGGAGAACATTCAGCGTCTCATTCCAGTGGTTGCGGAGATGATCGACGCCGGGCTGATGGCGACATCCGAAGTGCGGAAGATTCGGGTGCAAAAGACAGCTTGAGGGGCGGTTATCCGGCTCCACTATTTGTGAAATAACGTACTACCGCTATCCTTTGGCCTCGCAGAAGCGTAGAATAAAGACATGGCCAGAGGTTGGGAAAGTAAGTCGGTCGAAGAGCAGATCGACATGGCCGCAGCTCGGCGTGCCAAGCCGGCTGGAGGAGTTCAAACGACCGAAACCATTAATGTGATCCGCCAGAAGGAGAACATCCTTCTCTCGCGAACCAGAGTAGTCCATGATTTGGAGTCCGCACAGAATCCTCGCTACAAGGCCGTGCTGCACAAGGCCCTGGCAGATCTGGATGCGCAACTTTCAACGCTCCCCGTGAAGTAACCCTTCATGGTAAAGTAATCCCTCGTGCACCGCATCGCGCCATGGCTAATCACTGCTGCCCGGCGCGATGCGGGCCCGATTCTCCAGACGCTGCAGATCTTCCCCTGCTGGAAAAGCCGAAGCCATGAGTGCCATACTCAAACTTCAGCGTCCAGACCATGTTTTCCTATTCGCAGAACGATCTCTATTGTGAGCAAGTGCCTCTGGCCGACCTGGCTCACCGCGCCGGTACACCGGCCTACGTGTATTCCAGCCAGTCCATCCTGTGCAACTATCGCGCCTATGACGAAGCCTTCGGCAGCCTGCCGCACGCCGTTTGCTATGCCGTGAAGGCGAATTCCTCGCTGGGCGTGCTGGCGCTTCTGGCCAAGGCCGGCGCGGGCTTCGACATAGTTTCCGGCGGCGAGCTTTTCCGGGTTTTGCAAGCGGGCGGCCACCCTTCGAAAGTAGTCTTCTCCGGCATGGGGAAGACTGCGGACGAAGTGCAATACGCGCTGGCCAACGGCATCCACAGCTTCAATTGCGAATCGGAAGCGGAACTGGCGCTGATTGATTCCCTGGCCGCTCGGCGCGGCGTCAAAGCCGGGTTCGCCATTCGCGTGAACCCCGATGTGGATGCCGCCACCCATCCCTACATCTCCACCGGGCTGAGCCAGCACAAGTTCGGCATCGCCATCGCCGAAGCCGCGCCGGTGTACGAACGCTCGCGCCAGTTCCGCAACCTGGCGGCCGAAGGCGTGAGCTGCCACATCGGCTCCCAGATTCTGGACCCCGGCCCGATTCGCGAAGCCGTGGACAAAGTGCTGGCGCTGGCCCAATCCCTGCGCGCCGCAGGCCATCCCATCCGAAACCTGGATTTGGGCGGCGGCCTGGGTGTTGCGTACCATGCGGGCGAGAAGGCGCCGTTGATTGGCGAGTTCATCCAAAGCCTGTGCCCGCGGTTGCTCGAAAGCGGGCTGTGCGTGATGGTGGAGCCGGGCCGTTCCATCGTGGGGCCGGCGGGAGTTCTGTTGACGCGCGTGCTCTATCGCAAACGAAACGGCTCCAAGGAATTCATTGTGGTGGACGCGGCCATGAACGATTTGATCCGGCCGTCGCTTTACGGCGCGCACCACGAAATCGTGCCGGTGCGCAAGAATCCCCTTCCGCCGGTGAAGGCCGACGTGGTGGGCCCGGTATGCGAGACCGGCGATTTTCTGGCGCGCGACCGGCAGATGGCCAATGTGATGCCGGGGGATTTCCTGGCGGTCTGTACGGCGGGGGCCTACGGATTTGTGCAGGCTTCGAACTACAACTCGCGCCCTAGGGCGGCAGAGGTGCTGGTCGAAGGCAGCGGATGGCGGGTCATTCGCGCGCGCGAGAGCTACCAGGACCTGGTGCGGGGCGAAGTGGTGTAGGGGGGCAGACACCTCAGGCGTTTAAGATACGGGGGACCTCAATGATGAGGCGCATCTCTGACAGCGTGGAATACAGCCCGGCATAAGGCCTTTGGCGGGACCGAGACACGCTTTTGCAGGGAATCGCGACGCGGCTTTTGAGGCTCCGGTGATCAGTTCCGGGTGAAACCATATGCCAGCAATCAGTACTCTCGTTTTCCGTGGTATGCTCCGCCGTATGGGCGCTTGGGATGTGACGGCCTTCGGCAACGATGACGCGGCTGACTGGGCCCTGGACCTGCTGGAAACCAAGAAGCCCGCCGAGTTCCTTGAGAATACGTTCACGTTGGCGAAAGGCAACGGCTATTTAGAAGCTTTCGACGGCGGTCAGATAGTAGCCGCAGCCGCAGTTGTCGCTACCGCGTGTGGCAGCGCACCGCAAGGTTTGCCCGAGGACTTAGGCGAGTGGCTTCGCGGGAAAGAGGCCGCTTTTCAGTACCTCGCTCCCACAGCTTTGGCCGCACTACAGCGAGTGAGGGGCGAGGAATCGGAACTGCGGGAACTTTGGCAAGAGACCGATGATTTCTCGGCCTGGTGCAGCGATTTGGACGCGATTTCCGCGACACTGCGCTGATTCGCGGCAACCTCCACGGTGATGGCGATCCACTCGGCGGGTCCAGTTGGTCGCCTAACGCCCTCCCCCTGGATATTGCTTCCGCGCTTTCCCTAACGACGACGAGCCGCACTGCTCAGCCATCTTGCCCGGCCTCAATTTCCCTGGCATTTTCCGCCCGGGCAGCGGTTGTTCTCCTGGCAAACGTATTCCAGCAAGCCGGTGGCTTCCCAGTCCGGGCGGGCCTTGACCTGGAACTCCTGCGACCAGGGAGCGGCGAAGATCTTCGGATCGTCAATCGTCAGGTTGTAGGAAAGTTTATCCTTGTCCTTCCAGCGGATGCGTTCCACCGTGCGCAGCGCGTCGCTGTGCATGCGCGATTCCTTGGGGTTGTTGTAGAAGTTGTCGTCCAGCGACCAGCGCTTGAAGTTGGTGGTCTCGATCACCAGCGTGTCCCCCTCCCAGTGGCCCACGGGGTCTCCGTAGTAGGTAGGCTCGAGGTCTTCATGATGCTTGCGGCCGTCCAGCGGAATGATGCGCGTCATGCGCTGGAATTCGTGCACCAGCACCAGGTAATCTTTGGACTGGAAAACCTGAAAGGGATAGGCGGAAAGCATACCCGAAGGGAAGCCCGCCGGCATGCAGAAATCGCGCGGTTCGTCGTGGTGCGGGTCGCCCGTCGGAGGCTCAAAAAACGGCTCGCCGCCTGGCTTGAGCGGACCGAAGAACTTCCGGTCGAAGATCGTCGCCGAGCATTTGCACTGCTCGCCGCCGATCGATTTGGGCCATTCGTATATGCCGCTGAAGTTTGGCTTGCCATCCGTCGTGCGGCTCATCGGTACCGGGGCGGAAGCCTTCGGTTCGCGGCTCCGCGTCTGGCTTTGGAGCCGGGACGGCATCCAGGCCAAACTGGCGCAGCCGGCCACCGCCAGAAGCGCACCGGCAAAATAAACTGGTTCTCTTAGCGATTCTCTCATAGCGACCTCCGTAGGCCCGTCACTTCTTGTCCTCGGCTTGAACCTTGTCCTCGCCGCTCGCGGTGAAAACACTCCGTCCATCCGCAAAGGTCACTTTGCCTCCACTGGCGTTGTTGGAGCCGTCCTTGGCGCGAAATCCCTGCACCGTGATGGTCATGCCAGGTTGGATCACCTTTTTCATGATCCCGCGACGTACTAACTGGTTTGGCGAGCCGCCGGAAAAGCCCCAGTTGGCCACCGATCCATCCGGGCCCTTCACGTCGAGATAAAACCAGATGTGGGGGTTTTGCCATTCGACCTTGGTGACAACTCCGGTCACCTTGACCGGTTTGTTGCCGTCGAATTCAGCGTAGAAAGAATGGTGAGCGCGGGCTGGCGGCAATACCCCCAGCCCCGCGGCTATAAGCGAAACCCACAAGAGACTCTTCATGTCCGCACCTCGCTGTTCGATGGCAGAACGTCGGGGTTCGCATCGGGAGCTTTCCTATTCTCTCAAACCTTCGGCGGCGATGCTGGCCGCCGGTCGCTGGAACAGCAACCCCTCCTAAGGAACTCGCTGCAAGTTATTGATAATACGAGAGTCCAAAAATGGCTTTGCTGAATAATTTCGCCGACAGAGACCCGGCCAAGTTCCTCTCCGGTATGGACCCGCGCCACGCGGGCGCTTTGCTTGTGGGGCA
>DATMNI010000306.1:0-16607 GCA_035570275.1 Candidatus Acidiferrales bacterium
GATGCGGGTACGCCTTCCGGATCTCCGCCATCGCATACTGCACCGCCGCGGCCTTGTCCCCGCAATGCCGCAGCCCTTCGTAAAACAGCTTCATGAACTCCGCCGTGCTCTGATCGTTGACATCCCAAAGCGTAACTAACACGCCATGCGCCCCCGCATAGAGCAATCCGCGAACCAGGCCGAGCAGCTCATCTCCGCCCACCACTACATTCAACCCGGTCCCGCACCCGCTCAGAGTTACTAACTCGCACGGCAGGTCGAGCTGGTAAAGATCGAACAGACTAAGATGCGAGTCTCCCAAACTGATCGACGAAAACATCGGGTTGTCTTGCCGGAACCATCCGTGCGTGGCGATGTGCACGTACCGGCTCCTGGCGCCCTTCTCACTGAGCACCTCATGCGTGGCTGCCGGTCCCACGAAGACTTCGGCCTCGGGCAGCACACGGGCCACGGCCCTCACTTCATCCATGATGTACGGCGCCGCCGCGTCCGGCACCCCCAGAATCAACGATCCGCCGGTGGGCGCCGCCTTCTTTTGCGAGCACAGATAGTAAACGCTCGCGCTGGGCGTGTAGGAGATCGAAAACCGGTCGCCCAGATGCCGCCCCGCCCCGTCCAGCATGGCGTGAAACGGCAGATAGTGCAGAAAGTCGTGCGGCGCCACAATCAGGTGCCGGGCGTCCTTCAAGTCGTCTTCGATGGGCGCGATTAGCTGCCTGTAGAATTCCTCCAGGTGGGCGTTGGTCGCCTCCAGTAACTGCTGATCGAACGCCCGCGCATACTGCGGGCCCAACCGGAACTTCGAAAGCTGGAAGCGCAGCAGTTGCATCACCCGGCGCAGATCGGAAACCGTCCCCACCGGTACGATCTTGAGTTGCTCGGCTGTCAGCAGGCACACCAGAAACGTGTCCCGCACCCGATAAAACTCCACCAGCATCGCGTGCCGGGGCAACGAAGCCCGGATGGCCGCCAGGCCCATGCTCCCGGCCGTCTGGAGGCTCGAATACTCCTGGTCTTCCACCCGCAGATTCGCCAGCGCCTCCACCAGTCTCTGCTCGCAATCCCGCGCCGCCCGCCGCAGTTTTTCCAGTTGCGGCGCCCGCAGGTTGGCCGCCCGGCCCTCCAGAAGCTGAATCGTGCGGCTATACCAGTTCAACTCTCCGCGCAGCCTGCTCACCTGCTCCACCATGGCGCGCTCGGTCTTCCGCGAGGCCGGCAATCCCTGCGACCGGAACGCGATCAGGTCGGCCAGGCTCCGCGACTTCGCCTGCTCGATATACGCGAACGCCTCTTCCAGGTGCCCCGCGTCCGATCCCCGGCTTAGACACATCCGGACCAGCGCTTCGTAAACCTCCAGCTTGTCCTTCAGGAAGGCGATCTTCATCTCTTCGGCTTTCAGATGGCTGCGCAGGTTCTCCAGATGCCCGTGCGCCTTCAGGTAGGCTTGGTACGCGGCTTCCGGCGCCTGCAGCGCCTCTTCGATGGCGCCCAGCACATAGTAAGCCTGATAACTCAACACCGGCGATTCCGCCTGTTCCAGCCGCCCGATGGCATCCAGGCAGGTCCGCTTTGCCACCTTCTCCCGGTGCGCTTCCAGGTGAATCCGCGCCAGCAGCAACTGGCACAACGCCGCCTTGCTGTCCAGGGGCGACGGCCAAAAGAAATCCAGCGCGCTTTGGCACAGCGCCCGCGCTTCCGTCAGCCGGTGCTCGCGGTAGAAGACCAGCGCCTGGTATAGATCGATGGTGGCGATCCAGGCGTGGTTGCTCTCCTGCTGGAACAGGCTGCGCGCTTCCTGGAACAGTTCCAGCGCCTGGGCCGTGTCGCCATGCTGGCTCAGGGAAATGGCCAGGTTGGTCTGCGCCTTGGCCGCTTCGTAGCCCATGCCCAAGCCGCGGAACGCGGCGTGCGCCCGCCGCGCCAGGTGCGCCCCTTCCTCCGCCAGGTTCAGCTCCAGGTACATCTCCGATTGGTCCAGGTCGCACAGCGCCTGCCGGTAGGCATCCCCCACCTTCGAACAATCTTCGCGCGCCGCCCGGTACAGTTCGATCGATCGGGTATACTCGCCCCGCAGGTAATACAGGTACGCTATGTTGTAATCCGCCACCGCCACCAGCAGCGGCATGTCGTGCTCCACGCAGTACGTGCGCGCCTTCTGATAAGTCTCCAGGGCTTCACCGAAATCGTTCAGGCTGATCTGGCAGGTGGCCGTATTCTTCAATGCGATGGCCACGTCCTGCGGCTCGCCGATTTCCAGGAACGCCGCGTTGGCCTTCTGGTACAGCGCCAACGCTTCCTCGAACCGGTCCTGCCGGTAAAGGATGTTGCCCATGTTGGCATCCAGGCGCGCTAACCGCAGCCGGTCGCCAAATTTAGAAAAGATCTCATAAGCCCGCCGCGCCCAATCCAGGGCTTCCTCATATCTGCCCAGATAGATCAGGCTCTGCAGCGAACTGTTGAGCGTGCGGCCAGCTTCCACTTCCAGGCCAAGCTCCTCGTAGATCCCCAGCGCCGCCTGGTACATTTCCAGCGAAGGCAGGTACTTCCGTTTCCGGTAGAAGATGTGCCCCATCGCCCGCAGGCTGGCCGCCCGCGAGGCTGCATCGCCCAGCCGCTCCGAAAGCCACCCGGCCGCCAGCGCCATCCGTTCGGCCCGTTCCAGGTCCACATGGATCAGCCGCACCACTTCGTCGTATAACCGCGTCACGGTCTCCGGCTGCCACCAGGCCTTGGCCGCCGTCAACATTTGCCGGCGCCGCCGCGGGTTCGCCTCGCTTGCCAGTTGGGCCATCAGCCCATCCAGACCCGCCGCTTGATTCCTGCCAGGCTCCAGCATCAGAAACCCTTCTCTTCCAACGCCTTTTTCAGCCGTTTCAGGCACCGGCCGCGGATGAATCCGATCGATCCCTTGGCCACCTGCAGCCGCTTGGCCACTTCCGCGTAAGGCATCGGCGGATGTTCGAAGAACAGCAGTTCGATCATCTGCTTGCACCGCGCCGGCAGTTGGCCGATCGCCTCCCGCACCATTTGCTCCTGCTCCACTTCCGCCAGCGTGTCGGGCGGAAACAGATCCGCGGCGCTAAGCGTGTCTATGCTTTCTTCGTCGAAGTCTTCGTCCTGCGAGCCTTTCTGCCGCTTCCAGTGGTAACACTTGTTGGTGGTCACGCGGATCAGCCAGCCTTGCAGCGCGTCGGCGTCCCGCAGCCGCGGAAGCTCGTTGAACAGCTCCAGGCACACGGTCTGGAAAATGTCCGCCGCATCCTGCGGCGTGGTGCCGTAGCGCAGTGGGATGGAGTAGATCAGGTTCTTGTACCGGTCCACCAGCACGCTCCAGGCGCGGTCGTCGCCCGCCAGGCACGCTGTCACCAGTTTCGTATTGCTCCAGTCGCTGGCAGGCCCTGAGCTCATCGTTTGGCTCCGCTGGCCGCGGGTTTCCAATAGAGCTCCTCGATATTCCATAGGACGTAATCGTCCAGAAGCGCCGGCCGGAAGTTGCCCAGGCCCTTCTTGGCGCCCACCAGAATATTCGGGCTCACTAGTGGAATCATGGGCAGATTCTCCACCACCAGTTCCTGCACGCGGTCGAACAGGCGCTTGCGCTCGGCGTATTTTCGCGTCGCCACCTGCTGCTTCATCAGGCGGTCGATTTCCGCTTCCCAGGGCGTAGCCGGCGTCTTCTGCGACGGACGCCAGATATGGTTGCCGCCGCTCGATAACCAGATCGCCATGTCCGGATTCGGATCGGCGTCCTGGCTCTGCATCCCCAGCACGCAGCCCTCATAATCGTGCGTGACCTGCAGCCGGTCCAGCATGCTCCGGAACTCCAACGGCGCCACGTTCACCTTCATTCCCAGCGCTTTGAGATCGTCCTGAATCAGCGTGGCCATCTGCAGCCGCTCCGCGTTGCTGTTGCTGGCCACGATCGAAAATTCCACCCGCCTTCCTTCCGGGTCCAGCAGCGCACCCTCCTGGTTCCACTTGAATCCGTCACCCGCCAGCAGTTCCCGCGCATGGGCCACCGCGCGTACCGGCGGCGGAATCTTGCTGTCGATCCACTGCCGGTTCCCCGAAGGCACCGGCCCCGCCAGTGCCGCCGCATGCCCCAGGTAGACCAGCCGGACCATAGCGTCCCGGTCGATGGCCGCCGACACCGCCCGCCGGAACGCCAGCCGCCGGAATGCAGCCTGCGCCGCCACCACCTGCGGCGGCACCATCTGCGGCACAGCAGGCGGCCCCAGGTCGTTCAGATTGAAAAACAGGAAATTGAACTCGAACCCGGCCCCCAGGTTGTGGAGAGCGTATCCGCGCCGCTCCTGGTCCTTTTCCAGCACGGCGTAGTTCCTGGCGTTGAGCCGGCTGATCAGGTCGGTCTCGCCCGCCTGGAAGCGCAGCACCTGGTTGTCTTCGGTTCCCGCGAACAGAAACGTAGTCTCCGCCAGGTACGGCAGCCGGTTGCCGGCCTCGTCCGCCTTCCAGTAGTACGGATTGCGCTCCAGGGTGAGATGCTGCCCGGCCGAATACTCCTTGAGCCGGAACGGACCCAGCCCCACAATCTCCGCCGGTGGAGTCTGTGGGTTCCAGGCATCCGCCAGTTTGCCGTCGTGCCAGATCTTCTCCAGCCGGTGACGCGGCAACATGGCAACGCTGTCGAACAGCCGCTCCGCCACCGCATTCGGTTTCGGCAATTCGAAGACCACCTTGTAGGTATCCAGTTTTCTGACCGCAACCGGTTTGCCGTCCAGAATCCAGAGATCCCGTTGCGGCGAATGCAGCTTTTCATCCAGGACCACCTGGAAGGTGAAGATTACGTCGTCCGCATCGAAAGGGTGGCCGTCGGAAAACCGCAAGCCCTGGCGAAGTTCCAGCGTGTATCGCAGCCCGTCGGCGGAGACCTTCCACAGTTTCGCCAGCGCCGGTTCCGTCTGCTGCGACTCCCGGTTGATGTGGATCAGATCCGCCGTGATGACGTGAATTACTTCCCGTGACGGTAGGTCCGCGGCCATCACCGGATTGAGCGTTTTTGGTTCCGACCGTTGGGCAAAAACCAGCCTTCCGCCGGGATGCCCGGTGAGTCCGCGCACCACCAGCAACTCCTCCGAGACACCTTGGAGAAGAGCCCCCGCGAAGAACAGCCCGAAGAACGCTTTCGACACACGATTTAACAAGTCTCAGATCTACTGCACGGTAGTTTAACTGATTGTGCCTAAAAAGCGGTACTCACCGGAGTACTAATTCCTGCCGGGTTATTGATTGGCCAGTACCATAGGGCTCTGGGGGGAGCCGGTACACCTTCATTTGGTGGCATCCTCCAGAAGCGTATCCGCCACCCGCAGGTAACCCAATAGGACTGGGACCATCGCCAACCCCGGCGCCAGCATCCAGGCATGCGAAACCAGAGAGTGGTACTGTCGGGCTTCGGCCAGCATATTTCCCCAACTCGGGACCGGCTCCGCCACTCCCAGGCCGAGAAACGAAAGCGTCACTTCGGCCAGAATATACTGTGGAATCAGGACGGTCGCCTGGGTCAGCACCACGCCGAACGTCATCGGCAGCACGTGCCGGCGGATCAGGTATCCCCCGGAGGCGCCGAATCCCCGCGCAGCCAGGACGAACCCCCGTTCCTTGCCGCTCAATACCACTCCCCGAATCAGCCGCGCCGGCCGTACCCACCCCACGGTTCCAATGATCGCCACCAGCAGCAGGAATGCCTCCACCGGGTCGATATGCAGCGGCAGGAAAGCCCGCGCCGCCAATAGCAGATACAGCCAGGGAAGCGCCAGGAACAGCTCGCCCGACCGCATCAGGATCTGGTCCGCCCAACCGCCCCAGAACCCCGCCGCCGTTCCCAACACCAGGCCCAACCCCAACGACAGGAAGGATGCCGCCAGACCGGTGGCCAGCGAAACCTGCCCGCCGTAGAGCACTCGGGAGAATACGTCCCTGCCGTAACCGTCCGATCCCAGCAGGAAGACGACTCCCGGCGCCTCCACGCCGAACAGCCGCCGTCCCAGCGGCAGAAGCCCCGCGGCATCCCCCGGCTTCAACGGCAGCCAAAACTGGAGGGGGTAGGTCCGGGCCGGATCCTCGCGGTAAGCGCCAGTACCTAAGTCCTGCTCTACACGAGAGATACGGGGCCGCAGGTGGAAATGGCCGCGCTGGTCCCGGAAATGAATCCGCGACGGCGGAGCGAAGGGAAAATCGCGATGCTGCTCCGCGAAATGGTAAGGCGCCAGGAACCCGGCCAGCAGCACGGCGCCGTGAAACACGAGGAGAAACACCGCCCAGCCGATGCCGGGCCACCGGCGCCGGGAAGTCCCCGAAAAAATCATCTCTCGCAAAGCCGCCAAGAACGCCAAGAAGACAGAGAGGGTTTTCTTTGCGGCCTTTGCGCCTTGGCGAGATAAAGCTTTTTGGCTTCCGGCTTGGCGCGAGGCTCTCATCTCACTCTTATCCTTGGGTCTGCCCGGTAAAGCAGGAGGTCGGCCACCAGGTTTCCGGGCCACCAGTGCCGGGAAGTCCCCGAAAAAATCATCTCTCGCAAAGCCGCCAAGAACGCCAAGAAGGCAGAGAGGGTTTTCTTTGCGGCCTTTGCGCCTTTGCGAGATAAAGCTTTTTGGCTTCCGGCTTGGCGCGAGGCTCTCATCTCACTCTTATCCTCGGGTCTGCCCGGTAAAGCAGCAGGTCGGCCACCAGGTTTCCGGCTACCAGAAACGTCGCGGACATCATGACCACGCCGAGCACCAGCCCGAAGTCGCGCGCCATGATTGCCTCCAGAAACAAAGGCCCGAGACCCGGCCAACCCATCACTACCTCGATCAGCAGCGACGTGCTCAGCAGCGTCCCCAGCGAGAAGCCGAATAGCGAGATCAGCGGATTCAGCGCTGCCGGTATCAGGTGCCGGTACAACAACCGGGCCCGCGGGATTCCGTAGGCGCGGGCGTTCCAAGCGAACGGCGCGTCCATCACCTCCACCATGCTCGCCCGCACGTGGCGAATCAGAACCGGCAGCATCCCGATCCCGAGCACCGCTACCGGACCTGCCATGTGCCAGGCCACGTCGCGCACGCGTTCGGCCGCGTTCAGCGATTCCCAACCGGGCGAATGCATCCCGCCAATCGGAAACCAGCCGGTCTCAACGGCGAACACCAGGAAACCGATGGCCAGCAGCAAATCCGGAACGGCCAGCAGCACGGCCAGAATCAACCGAGCCGCGCCGTCCGGCCAGGTGCCGCGCGCGGTCGCATTCCAGACTCCCGCCGGAATCGCCAATAGCCACG
Source organism: Candidatus Acidiferrales bacterium (assembly GCA_035570275.1). GTDB lineage: Bacteria > Acidobacteriota > Terriglobia > Bryobacterales > Bryobacteraceae > DATMNI01. The sequence continues at coordinate 7,278 of DATMNI010000306.1, forward strand.
CCAGCAGGGTGGCGGTGACGGTGAGCAGCAGTGTACCCAGCATGCGCTCGCGGAGCAGCGGCCCCACCGGTCCGTGATAGGCCAGCGAATAGCCAAAATTGCCTTTGGCCGCGGACACCAGCCACGCCGCGTAGCGCTCGGGCAAGGGCCGGTCCAGGCCGTATTGCGCCCGCATGCCGGCGATGGTGTCCGGCGAAATCCTCGGGTCCAGGCGCAGGTCGGAGAAGTAGTCGCCGGGGGCCAGGGCCGAAAAGAGGAACGATAGAACCGAAACGCCGAACAGCAGAAACACCGCGTGAAAAAGCCGGCTGGCCGCGTACTTCATGCCTGCCCGGTACCTCATAACGGCTTCCAATCGAGTGCCAGCGTGGCCGCCAGCAGCGCGCGTGTGCTGGCGTGCCGCGGGTGCGCGAACAACTCGCCGGTGAGGGCGTGCTCCACGATGCGGCCGCTCTCCATGACCGCGATTTCGCCGGCCATTTCAGCCGCCAGTCTGAGGTCATGCGTAATCAGAATCATGGTCAGGCCGAGACGCTGTCGCAACTCCTTGAGCAGGCCGCAGATCTGGGTCTCGAGTGCCTGGTCCAGTCCGGAAAACGATTCATCCAGGATCAGCAGCTTGGGGTGGAGCACCAATGCCCGCGCGATCGCCAGGCGCTGCCGCTCACCCCCGCTGAACTCATGGGCTCGTTTGCCGGCGGCGGCGCGCGCCAGCCCTACCGTCTCCATCAGGCTGACCGCCCGTTCCCGCCGCGCGCGCCGATCCCCGCGCTGCTGTATCGCCAGAGGCTCGGCAACGATTTCGGCGGCGGTGAAGCGCGGATTCAAGCTGGCCGCCGGCTCCTGAAAGATGATCTGGATTTCGGCCCGCATGCGCCGCCGGTCCCGCCCGTCCAGGCTCCAAAGATTGCGACTCTCGAACCAGACTTCCCCCGCCGTAGGCTCCTCGAAGAACGTCAGGCACCGGGCCAGCGTAGACTTGCCCGAGCCCGATGGTCCCACGAGGCCCAGAGTCTGCCCGCGCCCCAGTTGAAGGTTCACGTCGTCAAGCGCGGGCCGCTGTCCGTGGACCTGCCGCCCGTAGACCTTCGTGAGCCCGCGCACCTTGAGCAGAGGCTCTTCAGAGCCGCGACTTGTCGCTCGACCGTTAGGAAGCGGACCGTCAGTGGGCAGATCAGCGGGCATTAGAGGACCTGCCGCGGCGCGCCGCGTTCCACAATCCGGCCCCCGTGCATCACCAGAACGCAATCCGCCGTGGCGGCCATCACCCCCGGGCTGTGGCTGATCAGCAGAAAACTGGTTCGCAGGGTGCTTCGCAGATTGCGGAAGAGTGCCGCCAGTTCCACCACCCGGACGGCATCGAGCGCCGTGAATGGCTCGTCGGCGATCACCAGCGCCGGTTGGCACGCCAAGGCTTGGGCGATGACCACGCGCTGCCGCTCGCCCCCGCTCAACTGATGAGGATACGCGGCGGCGATGCGTCGCCAGTCCGCCAACCCCGCCAGATGGAACAGCGATTCCAGGCTGGCGCCGGCCGGCTCGCACCCGTGGGCGCGCATCACCTCCGACACCTGCGTGCCGGCGCGCAACACCGGATTCAAAGCCAGCAGCGGATCCTGAAAAATCAGGCAGATCTCCGCGCCGCGGACGCCTTCCAGTTGGCGGTCTGTCAGCCCGAGAAGGTTCCGGCCGCCCATCCGGACTTCGCCGCGGACACGGTATTTGGCCGGGGAAAGCAGGTTCAACAGTGCCAACGCCAGCGTCGTCTTGCCACAGCCCGATTCGCCGAACAGCCCTACAATCGTCCCGGGTTCGATCTCAAAAGAGATTTCGGAGAGGATAGGGGCCGGCTTGGCCGGCCGGGCGGCGCCTCCCGCACCGGCGCCTTCCACTGCCAGCAGATCCACATTCAGATTTCGGACCTGCAGAAGACTCCGCGAAGGTGCGCCTGGCAGTACCCCATCGGACATGCCTAATAGAGTACAGCGAAGCGCAGGCGCCCGTTATGGCGAACGGTTATTTCGAAAAGTCTACCCACTCAATGCCGCGCGGCAGTCTTAGGTGGACGCCGGGGGTCCGCGGCACTACGTGAACCACTGCGTGTGCCCCGTTTTCGTCACCCGGCGACCCATCTTCGAAGCCAAGATCGAAGCCTTCCACTTTCACATACGATTCGATTCGTTTCCGGATTTCACCCACCATGTTCCAAACCATGCGTTGCTCCTGCACATCCAAATCGTAAAAGGCCGACACATGGCGTCGCGAAGCGATTACTATGTGGCACACTGCTAACGGTTTGGTGTGCGGAACGGCAACCGCATCTTCGGTGACGATCCACGCGTCTTCCAAAGTGAGCGAGCAGTAAGGGCAGGCGGACACCCACTACTATAGCTCAGCGGCGCCATCCGGGTACCGGTTAAACTCAGGACGCCGTTTCAGGAGTTCAATCGCAACACTGCTATGCTCATGGTTAACGGTTTCCTCGCCGGCAGCGTCTTTCCGTCAGATTGAACCCAGAAGGGACACATCAGGAAGGACATAATCGAATGCGGAAAAGAATCGTTATCGCAATGCCCGCCGCCGTGCTGGCGCTCGCGGGTCAACTATTCGCCGGCGGATTCTGGCTGCAGTTGGGTAACCCGGATGCCAGCGCCGAGGCGCGCCAGGTGAACGCCGTCGTCACCATCAAAGCCACGGGCTGCCACGATCCGGCTGCCGCGAAAGTGACAGCCACCGCGATCGGAATGGTGGATGGCCAGCGCCGCAGCATCGCGCTCAAGCTCGACAAGCTATCCGAGCCGGGCGCTTATGCGCTGTCGCAGCAGTGGCCCAAGGAGGGTAAGTGGGTCATCGAACTGGTCGCCCGGAACGACGAACAGTTCACCAATACGCTCCTCACCGCCGGCCCCCAAGGTGTTGACCGGTTGCACGCCAAAGCCGATATGAAGGCGTTCGCGCCGGCCGACGTCGATGGGTTGCTTAAGTAACTTCGTATGGGGCAGGTTGATAACCTGCGGCGGATTGTTAATCCGCCCGCGCGATGCGCAGCGAGCGCGCCGGCGTTGGCGGCCCCGCGCAGCAGGCAGCTTGGCAATCCGCCGTACCCAGAGGGTACTTCTATCAACCCTGCCCCACGAACCAATATGATGATGCTGGTGGCGTTGGAAACATCCGAGGAAGATGGCTTGATCGCTCAGGCGGCGCAGGGGGACCGCTCGGCCTTCGGCGAACTCTACCTTCGCTACGCCCGCATGGTGCACGGGATCTTATTGGCCCGTGTGCCCGCGGGCGATGCCGAAGACCTGGTGCAGGACGTGTTTCTCTCGGCCATGCGCCAGCTTCGCGGTCTGCGCACCGCGGCGGCCTTTCGCGGCTGGCTGGGGGCGATCGCCCGCAACCGCGCCATGGACTATTTTCGTAAGGCCCGGCAGACCGTGCCGCTTACCGAACAGAACGCCGAGCAAAGCGAGCGCGCGCACGCGCCGCGGGAAACCACCGGGGACGCCTTCCTGGTCCTGGACATGGTCCGCGGCTTGCCGGAAGCCTATCGCGAGACGCTGATCCTGCGGCTGGTGGAAGGAATGACGGGTCCGGAAATTGCAAAGGTGACGGGTCTCACGCCCGACTCCGTGCGGGTCAACCTTTGCCGTGGTATGAAGATGCTGCGCGAGTTGGCGGGAGGCATTGAAGGCAAATGAACGAAGACTATTTGTGGGACCGTTCCGGGCCGCCCGACCCGGAAATCGAACGCTTGGAGCGGACGCTGGCTCCGCTGCGCTACCGCCATCGCGCCGAATTTGTGCAGCAGGCGCCCTTGTCGCCCCGGATGCCGCCCCGGATGTCACCTCGAGTGTGGTGGGCCGCCGCTGCCGCTGTCGTGCTGGCGGCCTCCGGCATCTCGCGGTTCGCCGCGCCGCAACCTCGACCCACTGCCTGGCAGGTGACGAATGTGGAAGGCGGAGCGCGTCTGGGAGGCAAGTCCGCGGCGCTCGACATGCAGGTCCAATCGGGCGAGGCCGTGCGCACCGGGGCCGGCTCGCTGGTTTCGCTGCAGGCCGACGATGTCGGCCGCATGGACATCGGACCGGATTCGGAATTGCGCGCCGCCACGGATCGAAAGGTGATGCTGCAGCGCGGCACTCTGCACGCCTACATCTGGGCGCGGCCCGGCGACTTCGTGGTGGATACCCCCGGCGCGCGCGCCATTGACCTGGGATGCGAATATACGCTGAAAGTGGATACCAACGGCAACGGGCTGATCCAGGTGTCCCTCGGTTGGGTGGCGTTTCAGTATGGCGACCACGAATCGTTCATCCCCGCCGGTGCGCAGTGCCTCACCCACAAGTCCGGCGGCCCCGGAATCCCGTTTTACGACGATGCCTCCGATGAGTTCCGGGTCGCCCTGCGCGGCTTTGAGCGCGGAGACACTGCCGCCCTGCCGCGCATACTTGCCGCGGCACGGCCTCGCGACGGCCTGACGTTGTGGCATCTCCTGACCAGGGCTCCGGCCGCGGAGCGGGGCCGGGTGTTCGACCGGTTTGGTCAGTTAGTAAGTCTGTCCGCCGAAATCTCACGCGACGCCGTCGTGCGCAGGGACGCCCACGCCATCGATCTTTGCTGGGACGCGCTCGGCCTGGAGAATGCCAGTTGGTGGCGAGGCTGGGAACGGCGGTGGAGCGAGTAATTTGTGAGGCGGATTGTTAATCTGCGGCACCCTCGAAAGTCGCTTGTGGAAGTTCGGCCGCGCGCCAACTCCCGGCAGGCGGATTAGCAATCCGCCGCAGGTTAGCAACCTGCCCCACATAACTTCGCCGTATACCCGGTACTTCTTACAGAGTTCCAAGTTCAACAATGTAACTACTATGCGGGCGGCGACGGGTGTGTTCCTGGGCACCGGGACGGAAAACCTACGGATTGCCACGTTTGCCGCCGGCCGAAGTTGCTAAGTCATTACACGATTGGGCGCGCCCAGCCGAGTCTTGGATCGGGCGTCGCGATGCACCGGCCAATCCGTAGCCATTGCGAGGAGTAGTCTGCGATACCGCACAGTTTCGAGACACCATGGCGCCCCTCTGGCCGCCGGATTGCAACTCTCCTCGCACAGCCGGATAAGCCATGAAATCAGAGCGGCAGTCTGTTTCCACCCCAATACCCATTGACGCCGACCCACGCGGCATTGCCTGTGAATGGGATGCGCCGGACGGCGCGCACCGTGTCACTCTAAATTCCGCGCTAATTCGGGAACTGCGGCAGGCGGCGATCCAGGCCTTTCTGGCGATTCCGAGAAGAGGCGTCGAGATTGGCGGGTTGCTGCTCGGACAGGTGCGGCAAGAGCCGCGAAGTGCCGGACCTTCCGAAACTGCCGTATTTGAAATTGCGGCCTTTGAGAATGTGCCGTGCGAGCACCGCTTCGGTCCGTCTTACATCCTTGACGACTTGGACCGCGCGCATCTCGTCGAACTCCTGGCCCGCTATCAACAAGATGGATCTCTGCCCATTGTGGGCTTCTATCGCAGCTACACCGGCAGGGAAGCGCGGCTGGATGAAACCGATCTGGAACTGATGCAGACCTTTGTCCCGGATCGCCATCTAGTCTGCCTTGTGCTGCAGCCGCTCTCCATGGAGAAATGCGTCGCGGGATTCCAGTTCTGGAACGGCCGCGAAATTCTCCCGGAGCCTGCTCATCCTCTGTTCCCGTTTGAAGCGGCGCAGATGAATCAGGAGACGGCTACGCCGCCGGCCGCCACCGGGCCGCGTGGACCGCTGCCGGATGTGGCCGAGACCACGGAAGGGGAGCCCCCCGAAATTCAAGGTAAGACGCAAGCATACTGGATCGGCTCGGCCGTGCGGCAACCGGACCCGCCGGCACCCTTCAGCGGTGTTAATCGGCGCCGCCGGTATGAGGACGAAGACGAAGACGAAGAAGCGGCGCCCGGAACTGGCCGCCGGTCTCGAATTCTGCTGCCGCTGCTGTTTTTTATCCTGGTCGCCATTGCCTCCGCCGCCGTCTATCAACTATGGATGGTTTCACGGGAGCCCCGATCGGTACAGGCCCGCTGGGTACAGGTTGGTTTGAACGCGCGGCCGTCCGCGCGCGCACTGGAGCTCAGTTGGGATGCCGCTGCCCCCGCGGTGGCGCAAGCGACGCGCGGCGTTTTGGCGGTGACTGACGGCCGCAATCCCGTCGAGATACTGTTGAACCCGGAGCAGGTTCGCCGCGGGAGTCTCTCCTATGCATCCGCGGGCGTGGACGTTTTGTTTCAGCTTCGCTTGTACGACAAGGAAAACCCGCTGACCGCCGAGTCTCTGCGCGTGATCAGGCTTCCCAACCCGGAGCCCGTGGCGGCGACTGTACCGGCGGACCCGCTGCCGGACCGCTTGGCGACAGGTCCAGCGGCGAGTCCACCCGCGGCCCGGCACGAAGTCCAACCGGTGATATCCCCGGGCATCCGCAGCCGCATCCTGTCGCGAACGGTGGTGCCGGTCGTAGTCAAAGTGAACCGATCCGGACGCGTGACGGGGGCCTCGTCCAGAGTTGACGGCAACGGGCTTGAACGGTACCTTGCCGGCGAGGCAGTGAGAGCCGCGCGCCAGTGGACGTTTTCGCCGGCGCGATCGAAGGACGGATCGCCGGTAGCTGCGACGAAGACGATTTTGTTCGAATTCCCGCCAGCCTCGCAGTAAGCCGCCGCTGCGGCGACTCGCACTCGTGACGGCAAGACGTTGTGGCATCGCCCGACCGGACCTCCGACGGCCGGGCGATGCCGGTGGCCGGTGGCCGGGGGTGCTTAACGGTTTTGGGGGTTTCGCGGCCGCGAAAACCACTCCCTTACGGTCGTGGCTCCGATTGGAATGCCGCGTGTTTGCAGGGGCTTACAGAGCCGCGACCGTTAGGGAGCGGTCCGCGGGGACCAAGTGCCCCCAGTTCGGTTACGCACCTTGAATGAACACGCGGTGGAATATCTGGTTGCAGGTGGGTACGCGGTCATGAAGACACCGAACCCCGGTTCACGAAGGATCTCGATGTGTGGGTTCGGAATTCCCCCGCGAATGCCGCACGGGTTATCGCGCCGCCGCCTTATCTCCCGAGCGGCAGCTTGATCGCCCGCCCCTGCTGGATCGATTGCCTGGCCGCTTCGATGATCTCCACCACGCCGGTGTTGATATCAAGCGCGGTGATGCCCTCGATCGGTTTGTTGTTCTTCACCGCGTCCACCATGAACGCGATCGGGTCGGCCTGCTCGGGCGCCAGCGGAGTGAGCGGCAGTTCCTTCGTCTCCCGGCCGCGGCGCAGTTCCACTTTCTGCTGTGTCATGTAGATGCTGCCGCGGGTGAGGCTGCCATCGGGCGCGGTGGTGGAACCGAAAACCTCCAGGTCCTGGAAACTGCGCGGCAGATCCCAACTGCCTTCGAAGATGTTGATTCCGGTTTTGTAGTGCAGCGCCAGCATGGCGGAATCCTCCACTTTCGGGAAAGTCTCCGGCCTTAGATGAATGGCCTCGGCGTAAACGGTTTCCGGTTTCCCCATATACCAGAGCGACCACAGGGCGTTGTAGCAACCGAAATCCACCAACGCGCCGGCGCCGTTCTTTACCGGGTCGGTGAGCCAGTCGAAGAAGTATTTTCCGGGTCCGGTCGAGCCCGGGCCGCCGTGGCCCACAATGCCGTGAAGCCGCCAGGGCTTGCCGATGGCGCCCTTATCCACCTCCTGTTTGGCCAGCGTGTTGGCCGCCCACCAGGCCATCTGGTAGTTGCACATCACCTTGACGTTGTACTTCGCGGCCAGGTCAACCATCGCCAGCGCGTCCTTATAAGTGGACGCCAGGGGCTTCTCGAAAATCATATGAATGTGCCGCGGCGCGCACTCTTTGAGAATCTCCAGGTGGCGGTTATTCTCCACGAAAGCCCAGACGATGTCGGGTTTGGTCTCGTCCAGCATCTTCTTGTAGTTGTCGAAGAAGGGGATATCTTTGGCGCCGCGGCCCTTGGCTTCGGCGACCAGTTCGGGAATGGTCTCCGCGATGCCCACCAGCTTCACTTGTTCACTGCGCACCATGCGCGGCAGTTGCCCGCCGTAGTGCGAGTGCACCAGTCCGATGATGGCGATCTTATAGGGTTGTGCCCGTGCCGGCAGCGCGGCGAGGAAGACAAAGGCGGCGGCTGTCCGCCAGGATTTCAACAGGTGCTGAAACAGGGCCTTATACAACATGGCCTCATGCTAACACCACGTGCGAGGGGCGGCCAGCCAGGAAGTCCCAGATGTTCTCTACCGACATCCGCAGCCCGGCCTCCAGCGCCTCCGGGGTGATTCCGGCATTGTGCGGCGTGATCGCCACGTTGGGCAGATGCGTGATCGGATGGTTCGGCGGCAGCGGTTCGGTGGTGAAAACGTCCAGGCCCGCGCCCGCGATGGCGCCGCTCGATAGAGCCTCAATCATGGCGGCTTCGTTGACGATGGCGCCGCGCGCGGTGTTGATCAGGATCGCGTTCTTCTTCATGAGCGCGAACTGTGGCGCGCCGATGAAGTCGACGGTTTCGGGCGAGAGGCGCAGGTGCAGGCTGACGGCATCGCTGGTACGATAAAGTTCCTCCAACTCCACGAGTGTCACGCCGGGCATCGGCTTCGGGTGCATGGTCCACGCGATCACACGCATCCCGATACCGCCGGCGAGGCGCGCGAACTGCCGCCCGATCGCGCCCAGCCCGATAATGCCGCAAGTCTTGCCGTACAACTCCACCGACTGGCCGCGTGGCCACTGGCCTCCACGGGTGGCCGCGTCCATCTGGGGCAGACGGCGCGCCACTGCCAGCAGCAGAGCCAGCGCATGCTCGGCGATCGAAATGGCCGAGACCCCCGGAGTGTTGGTGATCATGACGCCGTGTCGCGCCGCCGCCGGGAGATCGACGTGGTCGGTGCCGGTGCCCCAAACCGACACCAGCCGCAGCTTTGGACAGGCCGCGAAGACGGCTGCGGTGAATTTGCACGAGGAGCGGATGTTCAGCACCACCTCGGCGGCGGTGATCCGTTCGATCAGGCGTTCTTCGGAGCCGGGCAGGGTATTGTGGTAGTCCAGTTGGGCCCGGGCCTGCAGGATGGGCCACGCGCCGCTGGCGGCAAGCACGGGAGGGGCGTCATCGGGAATCGAGATCTGGGTCATCGGTTGTCTCAACATTGTAATGTAACCAGTGTGCTCCTAAGGAACTCGCTGCAAGTTATTGATAATACGAGAGTCCAAAAATGGCTTTGCTGAATAATTTCGCCGACAGAGACCCGGCCAAGTTCCTCTCCGGTATGGACCCGCGCCACGCGGGCGCTTTGCTTGTGGGGCA
>DATMNI010000307.1:0-15430 GCA_035570275.1 Candidatus Acidiferrales bacterium
TGCCCCACAAGCAAAGCGCCCGCGTGGCGCGGGTCCATACCGGAGAGGAACTTGGCCGGGTCTCTGTCGGCGAAATTATTCAGCAAAGCCATTTTTGGACTCTCGTATTATCAATAACTTGCAGCGAGTTCCTTAGGAGCAAAGTCCTACCGGCGGTCACCCTTTCAAACTGGCGTAAACTGCCCGTTCGAAGTCGCCCAGCAGCCCACGGCTTCTTTATCCACGAACGGCAGGAATTGCATCAGCAGGACGGCGCAGAGGCCATTCCTCGGGTCGATCCAGTAGAACGTGTTGAAGAGGCCGGCCCAGGCCAGGCTTCCGGCCGCGTGTCCGGCGGTGTACTATGTCCGGTAATCTTTTGGGAGCTGGTTGTTCATCGTGAAGGAAGACGACGTACTACGACACCCCTCTCATCAGGAGTGGAACGAGTAAAAGATCCGGGTTCCGGGGCCAGTTTGCGAGGCGAAGCCGACTTCGTCGCTCTCGGCGACGCCGAGGCCGGCTTCGCCGCTCGCGGCGGCACGGCCGGCTTCATCGCTGTCGCAGGTACTTCCAGGAGATATTCGTAAACCCCACGCCGTTGTTCAGCCGGCTCCGGTGGCATCACGATGCGCTTTTCCAGAATGGTGCAGCCCTCGACCGTTCCTCCAACCTCGTGATCGAATCGTGAACGAGTCGTCCTTGTCATCACGGCCACACTCCCTCAAAGCTGAGGTTAACACTATTGCCGCCGCGTTCTTTATTTTATGCCGGGATTCGTGTTGGGTTGGGCCTGCGATTGGCATCGAATCCAAATGCGACGGCCGCGAACGTGACCTGGGCGCGGGAGAAGCACAAGGTGGCCTGTGAGAAATCGGCGGTTAGCGCTCTGGCCTTCCGCCGCCGAACACCTTTGGCGTTCCCCCGCCGGCTTTCCCCTCCAAGGGTTCTCCCCGTTTGCCTCCGCGCCAAACTGCGCCGGTGTAGCCTAGGGTGAGGAGATTATTGTGAATCGAAGACAACTTCTTGGCTCCGTCGCCGCGCTGCCCATGGCCCGTGCCGCACTTTCCGCCGCCGCCGCGCAACAGAAGGCAATGAAGATTACGGCGGTGGAAACCGACCTCCTCAAGCGCCCGCCGGGCACGCCCGTCTACGATGCTATCCACCAGTTGAGCGTCGATAGCGGTTCGGTGGTGCTGCGCATCCGCACCGATGCCGGCATCACGGGTTGGGCCGACTGCTCGTTCGGTATGATCGCCGGCGGCCCGCTCGTGGTCCAGGCCATCCTCGAACACGAAGTGAAGCCCGTGCTGCTGGGCAAGGACCCGGCATTTCCGCGCCGCATCCGCGCCGACCTGTGGAAGGCGCTGGAATACAACGGCGTCGCGGGCGTGGTCCAGTTCGCCATCGCCGCCGCCGACATCGCCATTTGGGACATCCTCGGAAAGAGCGCCGGCCTTCCGGTGTACAAGATGCTGGGCGCCTATCGCGACCGCATGCCCGTCTACGCCATGTGCGGCTGGTATTACGATAATGACGACGATCTCTCCCGCTACCGCCGTTCCCTGACCGAAGCCATGGAACAGGGCTACCATGCCGTCAAGATCAAAGTCGGCCGCGGCGGAATCGACGATGATGCGCGCCGCATTCGCCTGGCCTTCGACACGGTGGGCAAGGGCAAGCGGGTGATGGTGGACGCCAACCAGGTCTTCAACCGCAACGAAGCCCTGCGCCGCGGGCGCGTGTATCAGGAGATGGGCTGCTTCTGGTATGAAGAGCCGCTGCCTCCGCACGATATGGAAGGCTTCACGCTGCTGGCCAAGGAATTGGACATGCGGATCGCCACCGGCGAGAACCTTGCCACCAAGTATGCCTTTGTCGACCTGATCGAACGGCGCGCCGCCGACGTGGTGCAGCCCGACAACCGCCGCGCCGGCGGCGTCACCGAGTGGATGGAGATCGCCGCCATCGCCGATGGCCACGGCCTGGAAGTGGCCAGCCACGGCGGCGGCTCCACCAACCTGAACATGCTGCTGGCCATGCCCAACGCGATCTACATGGAAACCAGCGGCCCGCGCAAACTGGTGGATGGTGAAGTGGCCGCCCCCGAAGCCCCCGGCATGAGCAGCGAAGTAGCCGAAGCCGACATCCGCAAGTACAAGATCGGCTGACGGCAGCGGACGGATGCCGGTGGCCGGTGGCCGGTGGCCAGTGGCCGGTGGTTGTGTGGTCGCGGTTTTTGGGGCGGGCTGCTAACCCGCCGCCTCAAGACGGAAGCCGCGGTTCGTTCCATCCCGGCGCAGGATCGTGTTCCCGAAGACAGGAGAATAAAAAATCGACCGCAGAGTCGGGCATGTCAAAAAGAGTAGTCATGGTCATGTAAGTGTGGTTCACCACGTCAATCATCAGCGTTTTCATCTCGTGATCACCGAACCGCGAAACTCTCGTCCACGGAATCTCCCCGTAGGGAGAAACCACCTTCACATCCGAATAGTCGCCCGCGCTGCTGCCAGGATGCGTACCCGCATGAAGGTCTTCAAGTGCCGTGTTCCTGAAACTGTGGAGAGCTATGTACTTGGTGAGGCGTTTTAGAAGTTCCTTGTCGCTTCGTAGTTGTTTGGCTTGTCTGGCGTTCATGATTTGGAGGCTGCGTTTGGCCTCAATTCGATTATGGTTCCTGCGCGCAGGAACTCAAGTTCGCATTCAAGTGAAGTTGCAGCGAAAGGAGCGGGGCGAGCAGACCCGGCCGTACAGATTGGCGACTTCGACATCTTGGCCGTGAATCTTCACCAGGCAACCAGAAGCTGGAAGCGGTTCGCGTATACTGTCGGAAGCTGGCTTTAGCTCGGGCCAAAGGAGCCAAACCTGATCCAGATATTTCAGCCCGTGCCGATAACGCCCGACGAATACTGGAGCGAGGATTTGAGGCGCTGCAAATGGTTCCTGTCGGGAACCCAAAAGCAGCTCTACAGCTAAAAAACGAACGCGAACTTCCTAGTTTACGAACTCGATCACGTACCCTCTGATTGCTGCCAGGGCGGCATCAGGATTGACGTATTCGCCGAACCAACCGGCGCTCACACTATTTTTGATTATGAGGATCTGCCAATCATCGGCGCAGGGAGCGCCAAAGTTGTTGATCCAAGCTTCATATCCAGGAGGCATGCCCTTAACCTCGTAGCCGATTGGAAAGTCCCATTTCAGGACTGGGCCTTCGCCGGTCCACACATACTCTTTCTTTGAAAGCGTGACGTTCATCGAACTTACCCCTATAAACTCAGCGTACTACGAGACAGGCGCCGATTTTGTATCCAAAGGCACGTTGAAGGTTTGAACTCCGAGAAACTTGTTCCGGCTCAAGCTAAAGCTTCACCCTCCCCAACCGATGGCTTGAAGCATGAAGACAACGCAGCAGGATATGGTGGCGGGAGCCGTAAAGCTGGTGAGCCGAGTTCTGGCGCGAGGGACCTGAAAGACTTGGAAAAGGCGTGCGGAATTCTGGCTCGGGAACGGCGGCGCTCAAGTGCCAATCTTCTTCTTGATGAACTGGTACGTGGTCCAGGTCAGGAGGACGCAATCGCCGCCCTCTTGCATGGGTTACCACACTGTCGAGTAACCCCCACCAATGTTCTGGCGGGGGTTCAGTATTATCCATACGAGCACGGCGGCAACATACCTAGTCTGGATGACAGCGACGAGAATGAACCTTATGAAGGTTTTCCATTCAGTTCGGTCGCCGGCTCCAGGACCAGAGCAGTTGCCAAGAGCTCAACGTGTTCAGCACTTTCGCCCACGGCCTTGACCATTTTAGTAGCGTCCTTGATGAGCTTTTCGAGCAAGTCCGGAATTCTTGAAACGGAACGAACTCGCATCTCACGAGGCGCCTCGTTGAACGACCACTGCTGAACAGTGTCCTCACCTTGCCCAAGGCCCTCATGGCCGGAACGAGTGCGAATGGAGAAACCCCATTTTCCAGCAATCTTCGTGTAACCGATTTCTTCCAACGAGTATTGAAACCGATCCTCAGACTCCCAACTGGAAAAGGCTACCCAGCTAGAAACACCGAGGCCCAAAACCTTCAGGCGGTCTTCAAGTTTAGAAATTGACTTTCCGAGATTGTCGGAAGCAGAATTGAGGGTGGGAGCGACAACAGAAAGTTGCCGGAACGCTTCTTGTACTCTCTCAAGAGGAGAGTCCTTTTTTAAGGTCATCGTCAGTGCCATCACTTCTCCTTAACTTTCGAGTTTCAGGTTGCTATTTACTGCTACCGCCCTCAGGTTCCCCTGGGGCGGTTCGATCGACGGTCAAGCCGATTTCGAAGACGATCATAGCATGTTCCGTAAGTCCACGGCGCAACACCAACTTGTAAATTCTTACGCTATATTTCCCTGCCCGCCAAACCGAACGGAAGGTGCCTAGGAAACTTTCAATCCGATCTGAAAACCGGCAGCGTGGCGCTGCAGGGATCATGAACCTCGACATCCTGAACATAGGCGAGAGCGTTTCACCAGTCGAGAAGTATCAGGAGCTGAGGCGAAGAAAAAAAGACATGCACATCCCCCCTGTTTCGCATCGGTGACTTTTTGCTTGCTTTCGCTATAATCGCTGGTTTAGAGTGGAAGCACTTTGGTCTTGCCCTGTAGCCAGTGGGCAGGACGACTTCATTGTCAACTCATAGGGCGTATCCATGCCTTTCCAGTCCTTAACCGGGAAATGGAAATTCACTTTGTGGAGTTCCAAATGCAAACGCTCTTTGAACCGAACCGCCCGCCACTTTTACAACGCCTACAATGGAACCAATGGTCTCAAAACTAATCATCGCCGCGTGCTGCGCTACGCTCGCATTCGCGGCTCAGCCCCCACAGAAGATTTTCCCTTATGCCACCGTGCAGGAAGACTTGCCTAACGGATTGCGCCTGGTCACGGTGCCGACCGATTACGCCAATATTGTGGCGGCTTTCATCGTGGTGCAGACCGGGTCGCGTAATGAGGTGGAGCCCGGCCATACCGGGTTCGCGCATCTCTTCGAACACCTGATGTTCAAGGGCACGGAGAAGTTGTCGCAAGCCAGGTACAACGAAACCCTCAACCGGATCGGCGCCGCGTCCAACGCCTCCACCTCCGACGATTTCACCGTCTACCACACCACCTTTTCCAAGGAGGATCTGGCGACCGTTCTCATGATGGAGGCCGACCGGTTTCAGAACCTCAAGTACAGCGAGCCGGAGTTCAAAACCGAGACCCTGGCGGTGCTGGGCGAGTACAACAAGAACAGTTCCAACCCGTTCCGCAAATTGAATGAGGTGTTGACCGATACCGCCTATGACCGCCACACTTATAAACACAACGCCATGGGCTTCCTCAAAGACATTCAGGATATGCCCAACCAATACGGCTACAGCCTGAAGTTTTTCGACCGTTACTACCGGCCGGAATACACCACCATCATCGTAGTCGGGGACGTGAAGCCGAAGGCCGTGCGCGAGCTGGCCGACAAGTATTGGGCCGCCTGGAAGCACGGCAGCTACCAGCCCGATATTCCGGCGGAGCCTCCGCAGGAAGGTCCCCGCACCGGCCACGTCGATTGGCCGCAGCAGACCCTGCCCATCGTCACCATCGGGTTCAAAGGCCCGGCCTACACCGATTCGGCTAAGGATACGGCCGCGCTCGACGTCCTCTCCATGCTGGCCTTTTCGCCCAATTCCGATCTTTACCAGAAGCTGGTGATCCAGGAACAGCGGGCCGATGCCCTGAACGCCTCCGCGCCCAGCAGCGTGGACCCGTCGCTGTTCACCATCTCGGCTCGTGTCAAGAAGGCGGCGGATCTGGCGTACGTTCAGGAGCAGGTGCTGGCCGCCATCAAGACGTTCCAGGAAAAGCCCGTGGACGCGGCCCGGCTGGATGCGGCCCGCAGGCGCCTGCGGTATGAAGTCGCGCTAAGCATGGATAACAGCGAGACCATCGCGGAAATCGTTGCCTCTTATGTGGCCCTGCGGCGCTCTCCCGACACCATGAACAAGCTGTTCGAACAGTACGCCAGCCTCACCCCGGAAGACGTGCGGCAGGCCGCGGCGCGCTACCTGGTGGAAGCCCACCGGACCATCGTTACACTGACGGGCGTCACGCTCACCGGCTCGGGAGGTGACCGGTGAGGCTGCTCGCGCCCCTGCTTCTGCTGGCGGCTGGCGCGCCCGCACAGATTCGAACCGTGCCGCTGCCCAGCAAGTCACCGCTGGTTACGTTCCGCATCGTGTTCGCCACGGGTTCGGCATCGGACCCGGCGGGCAAGCCCGGCCTGGCCTATCTCACCGCCATGATGCTGGCCAATGGCGGCACCGCGGACCTGACTTACAAACAACTGGTGGACGCATTCTATCCGATGGCAGGCGGCGTGGCGGCCCAGGTGGATCACGAGATGTGCACGTTCTCGGGATCCACCCACGTGGACAATCTGACCGGGTATTACAAGCTGCTGCGCGGCATGCTGCTCACGCCGGGATGGCGCGCCGACGATTTCAAGCGCGTCCAGGACGACGCCATCAACGCCCTGAAAGTGGGGCTCCGCGGCAACAACGATGAGGAGTTGGCCAAGGAAGTAATGTACGCGAACCTCTACGAAGGCACCCCGTACGGCCACTACCCGGGCGGCTCGGTGAGCGGGCTGGAAAAAATCACGCTGGACGATGTGAAGGAGTTTTACCGCTCCCAGTACACGCAGAATCACCTGATTCTGGGCATCGCGGGCGGCTATTCGCAGGCTTTCCTCGACAATATGAAGAAGGATTTTCGTAAGCTTCCGGAGAACGCCGGTTTCCAGCCGCGCATCACGGCGCCGCGCCAGATCGATTCCACGCGCGTGGCGATCGTGGAGAAGGACACGCGCTCGGTGGCATATTCTATCGGCTTCCCCATCGCCGTGACCCGCGGACATCCCGACTATGCCGCCCTGCTGCTGGTTTCCTCGTACCTGGGGCAGCACCGCATGTCGAGCGGCTTACTTTACGACCGGATGCGCGAGCAGCGCGGCCTGAACTACGGCGATTACGCTTACATCGAGTACTTCCCGCGCGGCATGTTCCTGATGGAGCCGCAGCCCAACCTGGCTCGCCAGCAGCAGATTTTCCAGCTTTGGATTCGCCCCGTGGAACCGCCCACGGCCAAGTTCGCTCTCCGCCTGGCGCTCTTCGAGTTGGACAAGCTGTGCCGGGAAGGCCTCTCCCAGGAAGCCTTCGAACGGAGCCGTGGATTCCTCACCAAGTATGTCAATGTGCTGACCAAAACCAAGCGCGCCGAGTTGGGCTACGCGATCGACAGTGCCTACTACCGCATGCCTCAGTACAACGACTACCTGAAGACGCACCTGGCCGGCCTGACGCTCGATGACGTGAACCGCGCCATCAAAACACATCTGCGCTCGAAGCGCCTGGTGATTTCGATAGTGTCGCGGAACGGCGAGGACTTGAAACGCCAACTGGCATCGGAAGATGCATCGCCGATGACCTACAACTCGCCGAAGCCGCCGGCTATTACGGAAGAAGACCAGACAGTGGAGAAGTGGCCGCTAAATCTCCGTGCGGCGGACATCACGGTGAAGCCGGTAGCCGAAGTGTTTCAATGAAGTAGGACAGACCATCGCTTTTCGTGGTCTGTCGTTGTGCTGCTCCTCGCGTAGCGCGGCCATTGGACGCAGGCGAGAGGTGTGCGGCACCGTGGCCCCTACCCACGGGCAGCTAGCAGGCGAGCCGCGCGACGGCCGCCCACTCCTTATGAACGTCGGCCGACCACTTTGCACGAACAGCCCGATGAGCGCCAGGTGCATGCCTCTCTTGGCCGCCGATGGCCCCCATCGGAGCCGTAGCGCCGAAATCGTTGCCAGCGTTTACGCCGGCGGCACGCGTCTGCAAGAGTCCGCATCGCCTCAATTGCTGCCGAAGGACGCCCGGTGCATTACTGGAGTGGCGCCGGGGTTATCTTTTTCGATCACGCCGGCCCGAGTCTCATTTACCCTCGAAACGCCATGGCTTCGCCCCGTGCAGGTGGTTGTCCGGGATAAGGCGCGGTGGGCGGATTGACAATCGGCCGGACCCAGGGACTAGCCCTAACCCTAACCATTGCCCACAAAGGCCCACAAAGGCTCACAAAGGCTGCGCCGGCTACCCATCCCGAAAACTCCCGGGCTACCGCAGGCGCGTGAGGTGGCGGTAAAGCAGCGCGACCGGCAAGCCCACCACGTTGAAATAGCAGCCCTCAATTCTCTCGATGAATCTGGAGGCCAGGCCCTGGATGGCATAGGCGCCGGCTTTGTCCATGGGCTCGCCGCTGGCGGCGTACTCCGCAATCTCGCGATCGCTCATGGCGGTGAACCAGACAGCGGTGGTGGCGTGGTCGCAAACCAATTCGGAATCGCGGCGCAGGCAGATGCCGGTGATCACTTCGTGGCGGCGGCCGGAGAGCAGGCGCAGCATGCGGCAGGCATCGGTGGCATCCTCGGGCTTGGCGAGCATTTCGCCGCCTGCGACTACCGTGGTGTCGGCGCCCAGGACGAGTTCGCCGGGCGCGGCGGAAACAGCCCGGGCCTTGAGGGCGGCGAGACGCTTCACGTAGTCGACAGGCGGTTCGCCGGGGAGCGGCGTTTCGTCAACCGGGGCAACGCGGACCGCGAAAAGGATTCCGGCCTGCCGGAGGATTTCCCTGCGGCGCGGCGACTGCGATGCGAGGACCAGCATTTTCCCAGTGTAGAATGGGCCGCATGGAACATTTGGCTCGAGAACTGAGGGTTCGTCCCGGGTCCAGGATCAGGCTGGCTGACATGGACCCGGGGAATACGCACGGCGTGCAAAAGTCGGACGCGGAAGAGCACTTGGTGAAGAACCTGGAACGGCTTTCCGTTTTGCAGTATCTGCTATACGCCGAGGGGCAGCGGGCACTGCTGGTGGTGTTGCAGGGGATCGACGCGGGCGGCAAGGACGGCACCATCCGGCACGTGATGAGCGGACTGAATCCGCAGGGCGTGAAGGTGACGGCCTTTAAGGTCCCCGAGGGCGCGGAGAAGCGGCACGACTATCTGTGGCGCGTTCACCAGGCGGTGCCGGAGCGAGGGCAGATCGGGATCTTCAACCGGTCGCATTACGAGGACGTGCTGGTGGTGCGGGTCCACGGGCTGGTGCCTAAGCCGGTGTGGCAGAAGCGTTACCAGCAGATTAACGACTTTGAGCGAATGCTGAGCGGGAACGATGTGCGCATCGTCAAGTTCCTTTTGTATATCGACAAGAAGGAGCAAGCCAGGCGGTTCCGCGAGCGGCTGGAGGATAAGGGCAAGAACTGGAAGTTTTCCCCGGCCGATCTGAAGGAGCGCGAATATTGGGACCAGTACATGAGCGCCTACGAAGAAATGCTGCGAAAGTGCAGCACCGAGGCGGCGCCTTGGTACCTGATACCGGCGAACAAGAAGTGGTTCCGCAATCTGGCGGTGTCGCAGATTCTGCGGGGCGAACTGGAGGCGATGAAGCTGAAGTATCCCAGGCCGGCGGCGGATGTGTCGAAGATCAAGTTCGAGTGAAGGCGCGCGCGACTGAGGGTGTCCGGCGCCGGCGGCTAGGTGGACCTTTTTCGGAGCACGACGGGCGCCATGCCCCTTCATGATAAGCTTTACGGTTTGCGCGCGCCGGAATCGTACATCGCTTGGACGAATGCCCATCTGGGCTTTAATCCGCGTTCTCAAACCAATTCGAACGCTATGTCCGAGTTCGTGGTCGCGGATCTGCGGCAAAGCTGCCCGGACATCGACGCTGCGATTCAAGCCGGGGCGCTTCTGGTAGTTCAGAACCCAGGCGTGAGGACCAAGACAGCGGAGAGATCGATAGACCTGGTGCTCACCGAAAAAGCCGTAACGCTGGTGTGCGTCTCCGTGGAGCACAAGACAATTATGGCGGCGCACGGCAAGGCCCGCAAGAACAGATACGGTGACATCATCGCTTACTGCAACCACATGCACAATCATCGTAGAGAGTGTATAGCCGGCGCCGTCATAGTGGTCAACACTTCGCCGCTGTATGAGAATCCCGATGTCTTTGCCAAGGGACTCGTGCGCCCGAAATTCAAGATGGAAAAAGTTGTGGCGGACACGATCGGAATCTTTAGCCAGATCCCCCTGCGGGAACTGCCCGAGGAACCCAACGATCAACCAGAAGCGCTGGCGGTAATCGTTATGAACTATGACGGCTTGAATCCCGCGACCTTGGTGGATTATTTTCCGGAAGACAGCCAGGTTCGGTACGAGACATTCATCGGACGAATTACCCGTCTATTCGTCGAACGATTCAAGCCACAGCGATAGCGTGGCGGGAGTCGATCAGTGTGGCTACTTCAGCCTCCACGCGGGCATTGGACTGCCGGAAATAGCCTGGGTCAATCTCAATTCCAATGCTGTTCCGGTCACACCGGCAAGCGGCTATGAGTGTGGATGCCGTTCCCATAAATGGGTCAAGCACGGTGTCGCCCACGAATGAAAACATTCGCACCAGGCGATAGGCCAGCTCCACTGGGAATGCGGCTGGATGCAGCCGAGTAGATTCTCCGGGAACGTCGGACCAAAAAGACCGGAACCATTTGGCGTGTTCATTCTTGGCCAGTCTGGATTCGTCCCGCTGCTCGTTGGTGGGTTTTCGATATCCCCCCGGCTTTCGCAGCATCAGAATGTACTCAATGTCGTTTTTTAGAATGGCGTTCGGCTCATAGGGTTTACCGAGGAACGAAGACCCGTTCTCTACTTCATAGTTCGCATTGGCGATCTTGTGCCAGAGGATCGGTGTCAGGTAATCGAGGCCCACCTTTCGGGCGCGCACCGCGATGTCGGCATGCAGCGGCATCACCATGTGCCGGCCCTTGTTGCGCCGGCGCGCTATGCAAACGTCTCCGACTACGCAAGCGATACGGCCGCCGGGCACAAGGACGCGATAGCAGTGCTTCCAGACTTTATCCAGTTCATCATGAAATTGCTCGTAATCCTCAACCAGCCCGAGCTGCCCTTGGTGGTCCGGGTATTCCTTTAGCGTCCAGTACGGCGGAGAGGTTACGACCAAATGAAGCGATTCGTCCGGAATCGTATCCAGTTGGCGCGCATCCCCCAAGTGCAGCGTGTGGGTAGTTCTGGATGATTGGATCGTGACCGCAGGCATTACCTCAAGTTGTACCATACCTAACCGCACTTGAAGCGGTGGGTGGCTGAGATCCTGAGACGGTGAGACCCCATTTGGCGCTTCCGCCTCTGGATGCCGCTCAAAACCGGCGATGGCAAGCTGTGCTTCCCGGATTGCGGGCGGCCGCGCCAGCCACCGGCCAGGTGCCGTATCCTAATAGTGATGAAGACGCTCGAGCAATGGGATGAGTTTGTCAGCGACCGGTACGATCCGAACCGCAAAACCGAGGACTTCCGCAAATTCGACGACTCCGCGCCTGGGGCGTACGCGAGTTCTACCGGCTGAACCACACCCACCAGACACGCGAATTCGTCCAGGCCAAGAAACGGCAGTACGCCGCCAAACAGCAGGGCGAAATGGGAATCTGGGAGGCCCTGGATTACCTGAACACGTTGGTGGATGACAGCGATCCCGATACCGACCTCTCGCAGATTGAGCACAACCTGCAAGCGGCCGAGGCCATTCGCCAAGACGGCCAACCGCGCTGGATGGTGCTGACCGGCCTGCTGCACGATCTGGGCAAGGTGCTGTGTTTATACGGCGAGCCGCAATGGGCCGTGGTGGGCGACACGTTTCCGGTGGGCTGCGCCTGGTCGAACCAGATCGTATTCCCCGAGTTCTTCCGGGACAACCCGGACGCCGGCGTGCCGCGGTACCAGACGCGTCTGGGAGTGTATGAACCCGGCTGCGGCCTGGACAACGTGGACCTTTCCTGGGGACACGACGAGTATCTGTATCAGGTGATGAAGGACTACCTGCCGGAAGAGGCTCTGTACATGATCCGCTACCACTCCTTCTACCCGGGCCACCGCGAGCGCGCGTACGACTACCTGATGAACGATAAAGACCGCGCCATGTTCGATTGGGTGCGGAAGTTCAACCCGTACGATCTGTACTCGAAGAGCGCCGGGCGGCCGAAACTGGCGGACGTGAAGCCGTATTACGACGAGCTGATTCGGGAGTATATTCCGGCGAAGATCGCCTGGTAGGGCGCCGGCATTCCTGCCAGTGCCACAGTCATCGTGTGCGCACCTGGGTACGCTCGCGCTCCAACGGCATCGCCTTTACGTCGGCGAAAGGCGCGGGGGCGGGCATCGGAAGGTGGATTTTTCGGCGAATCTCTCTAGCCTCCTTGCCGCGCTTCAGTTTCTCCAACACGACGGAGTAGTTCGCCAGCGCTTCGGGCGTCTCGGCAATTCCGAGCGCCTTCTGCAGGCTGACTTCTGCCGCCCGCCACTCGCCCGACAAGCCCTGGAGGGATGACAGGCTGATCAGCGCCTTCATAACGTAATAATGGCGATCGCCGAACTGCTGCCGCCAAATGGTCAGTGCCTTCGTTTCATTAGCCGTCGCGTCGCGCAGCCTTCCGGTGTGCATTTCAACGGCAGCCAGGTTGTGGAGCGCCGCCGCCAGATCCGATGGCGCCGCCAACCATTCGGACATCTCCACCGCCCGCGACAACTCCTGTTCCGCCGCCGTCAGGTTGCCCTCAACCAAATGCAGCGTACCCCAAGCGTTCAGGAGGCGCACGCGCGCCGGAGTGTCCCGCCCGACGTCGCGGAGAGTGTCCTCCGCCTGCCGGAGCCAGCCGCGCGCCGCGGTGTAATCCTGCCGCTCAAAAGCGATTTCGACCAGGCTGGTCAGCAGCCAAAAGCGTTCCTCCCTGACACTCTCGGCATGGAGACTCTCGGCATGGGCGCTCTCGGCAGGGGCGCCCTCAGCGGGCGGACCCTCGGCACGCGGACCCGCAGCGCCCAGCCGGGTAAGCGCCGACTCGTATACGCCGGCCGCCTCCGCCCAGTGGAACCCCGTCTCTAATGCGGCGCCCCGTTGCTTCGCCTCCTGCAGCCAGTCTGCCGCGGCCACATGCCACGCAGCCAAGAGCAAGTACGCAACCCGCATGCATAACCTCATGCATAAGCAGTAGCCTCGAACCGCCGCGTCACACAAGCGCAAAAGTCCGCCGGGTCGCGCCAAGGGCAGGGATTACATGCCGTGGCGTGAGATGGCGCGAGTTGGCGTGCCGCAGCTTTGGCGTTGGGTTCAGGAAATCGTGGAATAATCAGCAGCAGGATGCACCCGGAGCCAAACTCAGCCCGTCCGTCCGATGAACGTCTGGAGTCCTGGAAAGAGATCGCTTCGTACTTGAAAAAGGGCGTACGAACAGTCCAACGTTGGGAGCAAACGGAGGGCCTGCCGGTTCGCCGGTTGGGGCAGGATCGTACAGGGTTGGTCTTTGCGTACAAATCCGAAATCGACGCCTGGTGGCGGGAGCAAAGCCAGCAGGAGCAAAGCCAGCAGGAGCAGAGCCGGCAGGAGCAGAGCCGCCGCGTCTTGCCGCAACTCGAACCCGAGGACGGTGTAAAACCACCAAAACCGGGCATCCGCTGGCGCACCGCCGCGATCCTGTCGTTCGCGGCCGCAATCGTCGCCGGCGCTCTGCTCTGGAATGGGCGGGCCACGGCGCCGGCCGCGTATCAGCTTGTCCCGATCACTACAGACCACGGTTGGGAGGTCCAACCGTCCTTCTCACCGGACGGCCGGCAGATCGCGTATGTCTGGATCCCGCCTGGAGGCCATGCTTCCATCTACACGAAGGCGATTGGAGCCGAATCCGGAGCGCGCCTGTCGGCGGGAAGCGAGCCGGAGACCAACCCAGCGTGGTCGCCGGACGGCCGCTATATCGCATTTGTCCGCTCTTTGAAGGCGAAGGGCGGGTTTGGATTGATGCTGATACCTGCTTTGGGGGGACCAGAGAGCCAGATAGCAGAGTTGGCCTTGAGGAGCATCCTCTCCTGGTCCGCCGATGGCAAGTGGCTCATCGCCCGGGACGGTCCGGAGAAGTATCGATCCATGGTGGCTATCTCGGTGGCCACAGGCGCCAGGCATGCTCTGACGAAACCGTACGAATTCGGATACCAGGGCGCCGCCCTCTCTTCGGACCTGCGCCGCCTGGTGTACGCGCATTCCGGCCCCGGCTCGTCGGACGTGTACGAGCAGGCGCTGGGACCCGGTCTAGCGCCCGAAGGCGAACCCCGGCGGCTGATTTCGAGACTATGGTCCTACGAGATGCTGATTAACGCCGACACGTACCAGGCGATCTACATCGATGGGTCCTGGGAAGAGGGTCTTGGTCTGTTGCGTCTGCGACTATCCCCCGGAGCCAAACCTGAGGTCATTCACCGAACCGCGGACCACTACTTTGACCCGGCTATTTCGCATGACGGCCGGCGTCTGGCCTTCGCCGTCATTCGCTCCCACCGCGAAGATACGTGGAGATTGTCGCTCTCGAAACCCGGCGCCGCACCAGTGCCGCTGTTAACCTCGACTCACTCCGATCTGAATCCTCAATATTCGCCCGACGGCCGCTACATCGCCTTTCATTCCACGCGATCCGGGGCATCGGACATCTGGGTCGCCAGCAGCGACGGCACCAACCCGCGGCGTCTTACGTTTACCAGCGCCCGCACCACCGCCACGCCGCGCTGGTCACCGGATGGAGAATGGATTGCCTTTGAGTCGAACGAATCTGGCCAGTCGGAGGTGTACCTGGTTCGCAGCGCGGGCGGAGCAGTCCGGCGGATGACCGAGAACCCCGCCACCGATGCGATTCCGAGTTGGTCGCGCGACGGGAGAACGCTTTACTTCTGCTCCGACCGCACGGGCCGATTCGAAGTCTGGAGAATGCCGGTTGCGGGAGGCAAGCCCACGCAGGTTACCTTCAACGGCGGTTTTGCCGCCGTCGAGTCACCCGACGCGAAGTACCTCTACTATTCGCAGACACGCAATTTCGGCCCGGTGATGCGCATGCCACTCAGCGGCGGCACGGCCGAGCAGGCGATCCCCGATATCCGCGGCCTGTTCTATGCGGTTACCGCGAGCGGCATATACTTTCAGGCGAACCACACGATCTGGTTCTGGGATGCCGCGGCCGGGAACATTCGGGAGATTTTTTACGCCGGCGAAACCTATGGGCATCGGCATGGCCGTATCGCCCGATGGCCAGTCGCTCCTCTTCACACAGATCCAAACGGAGGGCGCGGATCTCTACATGATCGACGGTCTCCGCTAAGTACACCGTTTCAATAATACGGTCTCGTATTTCGAGACAACCGCTCCGTGAGAAGCTGTGAAAAATTCTGCTCTTGTAATAACAAAGTACTTTTCATTTTGGAGTACTTGCTCCATACTAGAGGTATGGATGCCCCCTGCCAGCCAGCCTTGATCGAGATCCCTGAGCAGCCGCCCCGCAA
>DATMNI010000308.1:0-43745 GCA_035570275.1 Candidatus Acidiferrales bacterium
GGTGAGCGAGATCGGGGCATAGAAAGACGTCCACCGGTCGCCCAAGGTTTTGGAAGCGGCCTACGATTCTGTGGGGCGGCCACCTCGTTTGTGGTTTTCGAAGCTCAATACCCTGCCCGTCGGCGCCCCTGTCTATCTTTAGGTGCGCACTTCGCGATGCGGCCCGCAAGACTCGGGTCAGGATGGGATTCGCTGCTCCTTTCCTGTCGGACTTTTTCATTTTTTATTGCATGCCGGTTGATCCCGGCGCACAATGAGCCCCACAAAATGTGGTTCAATCAGTGTACGTTACCGCCATGTCTTTCATCCACGAAGATTTCTTGCTGTCCACCAAGACCGCGCGGCGGCTGTATCGTCAGTTCGCCGAGAACGAGCCCATCCTCGATTACCATTGCCACCTGCCGCCGAAGGATGTGGCGGAGAACCGGCGTTTTCAGAACCTGTTTGAAATCTGGCTGGAGGGCGATCACTACAAGTGGCGCGCCATGCGGGCCAATGGCGTGGACGAATCGTACTGCACCGGGAACCGGGACCCGTACCAGAAATTCATGGCGTGGGCGCGGACGGTGCCGGCCACGCTACGGAATCCGCTGTACCATTGGACGCACCTGGAGCTGAAGCGGTATTTCGGCATCGATGAATTGCTCGACGAATCGAGCGCGGCCCGCGTTTGGGAACAGGCCAACGCGTTGCTGGCCACAGACGGGATGAGTGCGCACGGGATCCTGAGCCGGTTCGGGGTAAAGGCGGTCTGTACCACCGACGATCCGGTGGACGACCTGGCCTGGCACCAGGCGATCGCGGACTCGGGACTGCACACCAAGGTCTTTCCCACGTTTCGGCCGGATAAGGCGCTGAACGTCCATGCGCCGGAACTGCTGAACCCATGGATCGCGAAGCTGGAGGCGGCCACCAATACGACCATTTGCAAGCTGCCGGAGTTCGTGGACGCACTGAAGAAGCGGCACGACTTTTTCCACGAGATGGGTGGGCGGCTGAGCGACCACGGGTTGAACCACGCCTACGCCGCGTTCCCGACAGAGCACCAGGCGGCGGCGATTTTCGGGCGCGCGCGCGGGGGGCATACCGCGACCCGCGAGGAGCATTGCCAGTTCGCATCGTACATGATGCTGGTGTTCGGGCGGCTGGACGCGGAGAAGGGGTGGACCAAGCAGATGCACCTGGGGGCGCGGCGCAACAATAACACGCGGCGCTTCCGGGAACTGGGTGCGGACGTGGGGTTCGATTCGATCGGCGACTGGCCGCAGGCCGACGCGATGGGCAACTACCTGGACCGTCTGGACCAGGAGAACGCGCTGCCGAAGATCATATTGTATAACCTGAATCCGGCCGATAATTACGCCATGGCTACCATGATCGGAAACTTTCAGGATGGGGCCATCGCCGGGAAGATTCAGTTGGGGAGCGGCTGGTGGTTTCTGGATCAGAAGGAGGCCATGCACTGGCAGATGAACGCGCTTTCGAACTGCGGGCTGATTTCGCGGTTTTTGGGGATGCTGACGGATTCGCGGTCGTTCATGTCGTATCCGCGGCACGAGTACTTTCGGAGGGTGCTGTGCGACCTGTTCGGCAGGGACATTGAAGCCGGAGAGTTGCCGGACAGCGACGAGCTGGTGGGGCCGACGATCCGAGGAATTTGTTATGGCAATGCCAGCAAGTTTTTGGGGTTGAACATATAAAGTTCGCGGGCGCGAGGCCGATAAGACATCCGGGAGCAACATGTCGAGGGCAATTACGATGTTAGGGGAAAAGGTGTGGGATCTGCCGCCGCTGATTTTGCATCCGTTTAATGAGCACGTGGCTCCTTGCGCGCTGCTCGAAAACTCGAAGGCGGCTTTAATGCTTTCGGGCTTGATACCGAACGACGGAACGGATCGGGATGAGTTGAAGAAGCGGCTATTGTCGGGCCGGTATGCGGAAATCCGGATGCTGTACTATTTGGGGAAGGACGTGTTCCGCTGGATCGAGCAGTGCGGCGAATGGGCGTCCCGGGTGCCGGAGCTGGAAAGTTTGGAAATCCACCGGCAGAGCTTCGCCGGTCTGTTGACGGCTAATCCACCTCCATCCGTACGAGAGAAACTGGTTCGCTGGGGGGTGCTAGACTATGTCTCCATCTTTTCGCGATCCATCGGGCTAAATGCGCTGTTTGCGCAACCACCGGCGTTCGAGCAGTTGGCCGAGGATTTTCTGCGCAACTATCACCGCTACGCGGACACGCTCTATCGCTGCTTCGCGGAGTCCCAGCCGCACGGCGACCTCGACGCGACGAATTTCCATTTCGAACTGTACGCTTCGGGCGAGTACTCGCGAATGCTGGAAAACGAGTGGGCCGGGGGGTAGGCGTTCGATCTTGGGGCGTCAGGCCTTGGGACGCTGGTCTGGTTGTGATCGCCAGGGATCGGTAAACGCTAGGCGACCGGGAGGATTTAGCGCTCAGACGCCGGACTCGGGACCACTGCGGGCTAAAGTCCGAGATGACGAAGATGACGACCAACCCTCAAGATGAACCGTGAAGCAGGTTCGCGATTGCGAGTTGGGACTAAGCACACGACACCGCAGCCAGCCCATAAAAAGGTCTCAAGAGTGCTGATCACGGCGAACCTTTCAGAAGCGGTATGTAGTCAGGGCTGCCGGAAATGGTGTTATGGCCCGTGCCAAGTAACACGGCATAGGACGCAACTCCGCTTTTGAAGCGGGATCGAAGTAACTCCGTGCTTGATCGCGGGACGATCTCGTCATGGTCCGCGGCAATGATCAGCGTAGGCGCAGTTACGTTGGGCGCGAACCTCCAGGATTCGAACTTGTCTAACAGTAGCCACCTCACGGGAACGTAGGGAAATTCGCGGGCAGCAAGCTCTTGGAGGCTGTCGTAAGGAGTGACAAGAACTAACCTCGCGACGGCCCGACGGCTGGCGACATAAACGGCAATTCCGCTGCCCAAGCTGCGCCCCACTACGTCGACATCCGGATGCTTGGCATGCACTTCGTCAAAGAGGCTCAGCGCATCGGCGAAAAGGGAGTCTTCGGACGGCCTACCTGAACTACCCCCATAGCCTCGATAGTGCAGCAGGTAGATCGCACTGTCTGGAAATCCGGCTGAAAAGCCAGGCATGTTTAAAGAGACGTCCTCCGCGTTCCCCCCGAAATATATGAGAGCACGTCTGCTTTCTTTCGGTCGCGTGCACACCATTACCCGCGCCTTTCTAACAGGCAAAGTGATCATCGTCGCATCGCCATTGCCTGAGCCAGGTTGAGGGAAGTAGATAAGAGAGCGTTGAAAGAAGAACAGTACTCCGCACAGGCCTAGATAGACAAGAGCTATCCCACGCAGCACCGTGCGAAGCGCACGCCACATGCGAGTTTCCATTGTTGGATGATAACACCTCGCATAGTTCGTTCCATATTGAATGCCAGCAAGTAATGATCGCCGGGCCCGACCCGTCGTAACCATAGAGCGATAGGGGCCAGGCCACAAGGACGCGTGGGTTACTGATATGTGACAGCTAAAACGAGAGATGGTGCTTGACGGCGAAGTGTTTAGAAATGCGATCGCTGTCGGGAAATCCCTTCGCACGATCGGCCTCAGGCTCTCATCTGGTTGACATGGAGGGGATAGCCGGCGTTGACCAATCATCACGCGGCATCGTCGAACGTCACCACGATCCGCTTGCCCAGCGCCACCAGTGCGGCCTGAATCTTCTCCGGTCTGGTGTCGTGCTTCGGGTTCAGCATGCGCCGAACCACGGTTCGCTTAACGCCGAGACGCCTGGCAAGCCCGCTGTTGGTTGTGCCGCGTTCCCGGATCGCGAGGTACAGAGCCAACTTTGGCGCAAGATAAAGCGGGACGCTTATGAGACGCTGGCCGCGTTTGGCCTTCGAGGGTGGTGGAATCTGGTCGCCGCGAGCAATTCGCCCGGCAATCGCTTCCGCCAGGCAGTCCGTGGCCTGCACTAGCGTATCTGCCAGGTCGTCTCCTCCGGTGAGCGCTTCGGATAGGTCCGGAAACCGCACGTGGAACCCCTTGCCGTTGCCCTCGCGTAAAAAGGTGGCAGGGTAGCTGGCGGTGAACATCAGAGGTCCTCCTTTCGAATGCCCAGTTGTTTGCACATGTCGGCCAGCAAACCCGGGCCGCTCTTGAGGTCCTTCGCTATAACGAATCGCCCGCCGAGATATAAACGGTGCCGTGGCTGCCAACTCCGCGTTCGGGACTCCAGCGGCAGGTGAGCTTGGCTTCTTTGCGGCATTCTTCACTTTGCGGAGGAACTCGCTGCCCCTCACGTCCTCATTGTCGAACACATTTGTTCGATTCTAAACCCCGCCTGGCAGCAACGGATGCCAGTGGCCGGTGGCTGGTGGCCGGTGGCCGGTGAAACCAGGGGCCGCGGCGCACTAACCCACCGGCATCTGGCCACCGGCATCCAGCATCCGTTAGAATGGGATCGCTATGCAATTTCCACGTCTGATTCTTGTTCGCCAGAAGTTTCCCGACCGCCGCATTCCCGACGTGGCGGCCGAAGTCCACAAGCAGCTCGCCGGCTCCGCATTTGCTGCCCGGCTGAAGCCAGGGTCGCGCATCGCCATTGGCGTGGGCAGCCGCGGCATCCACAGCATCGCCACCATCGTCCGCAACGTGGTGCGGTTCTGGAAGGACCAGGGAATGAAACCCTTCATCTTCCCGGCGATGGGCAGCCACGGGGCGGCAACGGCGGCCGGGCAGGCGGATGTGCTGGCGCATTACGGCATCACGGAAGCCGCCATTGGGTGCCCGGTGGTGAGCCAGCTCGAAGTGGTCTCGCTGGGCAAAACGGAAGACGGCATAGAGGCCTTCATGGATAAGATGGCCTACGAATCGGATGGCGTGATGCTGGTGGGCCGGGTGAAGTGGCACACGGATTTCGCCGGCAAGATCGAAAGCGGCCTGTTCAAGATGATGGCCATCGGGTTGGGCAAGTTCGCCGGAGCGCAGCGTTACCACGCCTATGCCTACCGGCTGGGTTTGGAGCATGTGATCCGCAGCATCGGGCGGCAGGTGCTGAAGTCGGGCAAGATTCTGGGCGGGCTGGCGATTCTGGAAGACGCCTACCATAACACCGGGAAACTGGACGCGGTGCCGGTGGAAGCGATGGAGCAGCGCGAGGAGGAGAATCTGGCGCTGGTGAAGACGTGGATGGGCAAGGTGCCGATGGATCTGGACATCCTGGTGATGGACGAGATCGGCAAGAACATTTCGGGCGCGGGGATGGATACGAAGGTGGCGAACCGGGGGGTGATGGGCGAATACAATCCGTGGCCCGACACGCCCAGGTTCGAGCGGATTTTCGTGCGCGATCTGAGCGAGCTGACGTACAACAGCGCGGTGGGGCTGGGTATGGCGGACGTGGTGACGGACCGGCTGGTGAACCGCATCGACTGGCAACCCACGCTGATCAATTCGTTGACGGCGAATACACCGGCGGCGATTCGCACGCCGATTCATTTCGCCACCGACCGGGAGTGTATCGAGCGGGTGGCGCCCACGGTGGGCAAACTGGATCTGGGCGAGGTTACGTACGGGTGGATCCGCAACACCATGGAATTGAACAGGCTGGCGTTGAGCGAGAATGTGCGGGCGGCCGTTGAGAGCAATCCGCTGCTGGAAGTGGAGGCGACGCTGGATTTCGAATTCGACGGCAAAAATAATTTGATCAGCCCGTTTATGCCGGTGGAAGAGACGGCGGGGGCGCACTAAGAAGCCACCAGCGGCAGCGGGTTGAGCCGGTGCTATTTGCAGCAGATCTGGCTGGAGATCAGGGTCGCCGGCGTCATGGTTGGAGCGGCGGCGATGTAGTGCGTTTCGCCCAGGCGGCGGTAGACGTCGCCGGCGATGCCTGCTGCCAGCGGGCCGATGGCCGGACGGCCGCCGGTTAGCAGAACCACCACTACCAGTTTCTTGTTGCCGACATCGTTGAAGGAGCCGAACCAGCCCAGGTGCGTGTGGTTTTCGCTGCAGGTGCCGGTCTTGCCGGCAATCACGCCGTCTTCCCTGGCCCGGTGCGCGGTGCCAAATTCAACGGCGCCACGCATTCCCGGTTTAACCACGGGTATCAGACTCTCGATGTCCAGGCGGCGCTTGACGCGCGGGACGAAACTCCGCCCATCTTCCGCGGTCCGCGGATATTGCAGGTAATAAAGCGTACCGCCGTTAGCAATGGCAGACATCAGGGCTGCCAGTTGCAGCGGGGTCTGCTGAATTTCCTCGCCGAAGCTGGTGAGCATGCCCATGCCACCGTTCTTGGGAGGCGCGGAAGGATAGTGGCCGGGTTGTTCGCCGGCGATGTTCAACCCGGCCTTTTCCCCATAGCCGAACAGTCGCGAGTAGTAGCTGACCCGTTCGAAGCCCAGCTTTTCTCCCAGGGTGGCGAAGTAGTAGTTGTTGGAATGCGCCAGCGCGTAGGTCAGGTCCATGCGCATGCCGTGAACCCGGTATTTGGTTTCCGGCTGGATCACCTTCTCGCTCAGGCCGGCCAGCGCCACCGAGACCTTCACCGTGGAGCAGGGCTGGAAGCCGGAGCCGAGAGCCAGTTTCTGGTTCACCATGGACAGAACGCGGCCGGTTGCGGAGTCGACTACCACCACCGATCCGTTGTATTGGCCAAGCGCCTCGACGGCTATCCGCCGGACGTCCATATCCTCGCCATCGATATTGTCGCCGTCGGTGGAATCGGCATAAGTCGGCTGCGTCCAGGGCCCGCCTGCGATGACCGCGGCCGGTGCGGGGGCTGCGGCGACGGGTCCCATGCGACGCGCCGTCTGGCCCGAAACCTTACGAATGGGTACGGCCAGGGACCCTATGGGCACCGTCGCTACGTGCGCAACTGCCGCATGCGCGGCGACCCGGTGAGCCGCGGGACGATGACGTTTGCGTTTTGGTGGAATGGCGCCAAATGCAAGTGCTGCAATGAGGTGGAGCGCCAGGGCGAAGCTGGCGAGGCGAAAAACTAGCGAGTGAAGTGGCTTTTTCATACTAAGAGACAACTCACCGTTCTAAGAAACAACTCACCGTTGCGGTGAGTACCCCGTTTCGGTTAAGTACCCCGTCGCAGTGAGTACCGGTGGGATTGCCAGAGCGGCCCTCTCGGCTAAATTTCAGCCTGCTTGGCTAATTTCAAGCTGCTTGGCTAATTTCAAACCTTCTTGGCCATTTCAACTGTCCGACCGGAGCAGCCAGACATCTTAATTGTGCACAGTCACACGGTATTTCGTCAAGCTAAATCTCCTCTATTCTGACAGGGAGAGGCTTTTTTGTTAGAAATACTTCAACAGGAAATCGTGGCCTGCGGGCGGTGCCCGCGTTTGCGGGAGTACACGGCCCAGATTGCATGCGTGAAGCGGCGCGCGTATCGCGATTGGGAGTATTGGGGGAAGCCGGTACCCTCGTTTGGGGATCCGCGGGCACGGGTGCTGATTTTGGGGCTGGCGCCGGGAGCCCATGGCTCCAACCGAACCGGCCGCATGTTCACGGGCGACGGTTCGGGAAACATGCTGTACGGCGTGCTTTACAAGACCGGGTTCGCCTCCCAACCCGGCAGCAGTTCGCGCGACGACGGGCTCACGCTGCGCGACGTCTACATCACGGCCGCGGCCCACTGCGCGCCACCGGGCAACAAACCGGCCCCGGAGGAACTGCGTAACTGCCGCCCGTACTTCGAGCGCGAACTGGACCTGCTGAAAGACCTGAAGGTGCTGGTGGCCCTGGGAAAGATCGCCTTCGACACGTACCTGGATGTGCTGAAGGCGCGCGGCGTAATCCGCTCGCGCGCGCCCTTCGTGTTCGGCCACGATTGCCAGTTCACCACCGCACCCGGCCAGCCGATTCTGGTGAGTTCGTACCACCCGAGCCAGCAAAACACGTCCACCGGCAAGCTCACCGAGAAGATGCTGGTGGACGTGTTCCGGCGGGCGCGCCGACTGGCCGAAAAAGCCAGCCTAGAAGACTAGCGAGGGTGCGCTTCAGACCGAAACTGTTCTTCACCGCAGAGCCGCAGAGAGAGCGCTGCGAAGCCTTTGAAGATGGTTGAGGCCGTGACCTTTACGCACCGCTGCGTGGCGATAGCCCACCATGTCTCGGCTTCCTCGGCGCTCCAACCTCGGCATATACGGCGGCAACCCTACCTGTGTGTAAGGCATGCCTCTGTGCCACTTCTCTGCGATTCCTCCGCGTTTCGGCGTCTCTGCGGTTAACAGAAACTTGACTCATTCGCATCAAATTCGCGAATCCAAGTCCCCTAGCTGTTGACGTCCTCTTTGTTCTGGATCCGCCGCTCCAGAACTTCCAGGCTGGGCTTGGTAGGTTCGGGTACGCCAGCAGCTTTGGCAGCCTCGATTTCCTTTAGAGCCTTGTCGAAATCGCCCTCCGCGGCGTACACGCGCGCTTTGGCGACATGGCCAATCCAGTGTTCCGGGAAGCGCTTGGCTACCGTGCGGTAGCCTTCGATGGCTTCCTTCTTTTTCTTATCGTTCTGAAGCTGGCGGGAATAGGAGTAGATTTGCAGCGCGTTGCCGAGTTCCAATGCCCGGCTGCGTGCCGTTGCGGCTTCGGCGCCCCGGTCCAATGCCACCAGCAGGCCCGCCTTGGTCATGAGGTTGTCGAAGTGTTCCTCCATCTGAATCGAGCGGTCGGCCCAACGCAGGCCTTCGTCCAGGTTGGTTTTCGCGCTCAGGCTGTAACCCGCGGCATCATTCCATCCCATCCAGGTGTATTGCGCCGAATTGCGGAGTTGGAAGCGGATGTTCTCGAAGGTGGCTTCCTTGCCGGCGGCCACGCGGAACGGCACGGCCAACTTCTCCCAACGCAAAGTGACCAGCGTGGAGTCTGGGTTCACGTCGTCGAAATCGTAAGCCAGAGCTTCATGGAACTCGGCGGTCTGCGGCTTCACGGTCACGCGCAGGGCGTCTTCTTTCTGGTCGTAGCTGAAGCTGCCCCAGGAGGTGGAGACCTTCGAGAAGATCACGGTCCAACTCTCGGCGGTCGGGATCATATGGAGTCCGTAAATGCCCTTGGCCAGCGGCTGACCCTCCACGGTCACCGGGTCGGTGAATTCGATGGTGGTGTTCTCATTGGCTCCGGCGCGCCAGACCTGTCCGTAAGGCACTATGGCGCCCCATAGCTTGCGCCCGCCCACCAGGGGACGGTGATAAGTGACGGTGATATCGGTGAGGCCGATGCGCTCCATGGCCACGGCCCGCTGGCTTTGGCGCGGCAGGGACATAACAAGCGACTGGGCGCGCGTGGTGGCGGCGGCGGCCAGCAGGACCCCGAGAGACAGCGAGAGACGACTCGTCTTCGACAAATGCATGATTTGGTACCCCTTCGGAGATTCGACGGAGCGGCTCGCCATCCGTGAGGCCCGGCGAGGGGGGTTAACTGCCGGGTAAGCGGGAGTTTACGGTGAAGTTACTCCGCCCGCAGCGCCTGTATCGGCGGGATCGAACTGGCGCGGAGCGCTGGAATCAACGCGGCCATCAGCGCGGAAGCACCGATTGCCAGCATCGCCACCGCCAGGATCGTTGGGTCGTAATGGTTGATGCCGTAAAGCTGGCTCCCCAGGAACCGGCCCGCCGCCAGAGTCAGTGGAACGCCCAACAGCAGTCCAAGGACGATCTGCAGCAGCGCTCCCCGCAAGATCAGTGCCAGCACGCTGCCGCGATCCGCGCCCAGCGCCATGCGCACGCCGATCTCATTGGTGCGGCTGCCAACGTTATACGCGGTGACGCCATAGAGCCCGACGGAGGCCAGCACCAGCGCCAGGCTGCCGAACAGCGAAGTGAGCCGCGCTATGAGCCGCTGCTGGCTGAAGTTACCGGCCACCTGTTCGCTCAGGCTTTGCATTCGTACTACCGGCATATTCGGATCGACACCGGCCAGCGCGCGGCGAACCTGTGCCTCTTGCAACCGCGCGCCGGGCCGCATGAGAACGACAATATCGTGCAGAAAATGCGACCGCACTTCGCCCACGTTGAACGCCTCTTTCGCAAACACAGTGGATTGCGATACGGGCAGGAAGAAAAACGCGCCGATGGGCTTCTGCAGGTTATAAGTCAGGTATCGCGCGTCCTTCGCCACACCGATTACTTCGAATTCCCCGGCCGTCTTGATGTCGGTTCTGCCGAAATGTTTCCCGATCGGGTCCTCACTCCCGAAGAACTTTCGCGCGAACGCTTCATTGATGACGGCCACGTGCGGTGAAGCGGCCGTGTCCCGCCCGGAAATCGGCCGGCCCTTTACGATGGGGTTGCCGATGGTGGCAAAGTATCCCGCGGTCACACGATTCCACGAAGAGCTGTAGTCGTCCTTAGGCCCGGGGGCGGCCCGGCCTTCCACGAAGATGCTGTCGTTCCAACTGTCCCCGCTTTGCGGTGTGTACAGACAGGAATCCACCGAAGACACGCCCGGAATGCTCCCGAGCGACTCATGGATGCGCCGGTACAGCGAATCCAGTTGCGCCGGCTTGTAACCGGCAAGCACCGGATCGATATTCACCACGGTGCGCCCGACCTGTTCGAAACCGAAATCCTGGTGCTCCAGGTTGCGCAGCGCGGCGGTGAGCAATCCCGCCGCGGATAGCAGTACCAGCGAGAGCGCCGCCTGCAGGACCACCAGCGTTTTGCGGCCCAGCGAGGCCGGTCGCGTTGCGCGATTGGCGCCTCGCAACGCTTCCACGGGATCGACACGGGTGGCCATCCAGGCTGGAGCCATGCCGAATGCGACGCCGGTGATCAGCGAAATTCCGAAAGCGAAAAGCAGAACTGGTATGGACGGCGACGCACTGATGGGCGAGGCCGTCAGGCTGGGAAACGCCAGGCGCAGAATCAGACGCGTTCCGGCGAATGCAACCGCCAGGCCAGCCGCGCCTCCCAGTAGCGAAAGCACAATGGATTCCGTCAGAGCGGGCAGCACCAGCCTCCAGGTACGCGCGCCCAGTGCCATGCTCAGCGACGTTTGTTGTCGCCGTTCCATGCCGCGTACCAGCATCAGGTTCGCTACGTTGGCGCAGACGATGAGCAGCACGAACGCCGAAACCATCATCAGGATGTGCAGCCAGTGCTCATACGCCTCACGCATGCTGGTGATGCCGGCGCCCCCGGGGCTCAAATAAACGGTTTGCCTGGGCAGTCTGGCGCGCTCGTTGGCGTCCATATCGCCGATGTGCCAGCGCAGCCACTGTTGCAGTTCGACACGCATTTGGGCTTCAATTGCCGGGACGCGGGCACCGACCCGGAGGCGGCCGATCAAATCCAGCCAATGCGCGTCAACCTGTTGCAGCAGCGAACTGTCGCCTTGAACCAGAGGCTCGGTCTCCAGCGGCAGGAAGAAGTCGGGCGGCTCATTGCGCAGCGTGTCCCCGTAGAACCCCGGCGGAGCCACGCCCACGATGGTGAAGGGTTTGTCATTCAGGCTGAACGCGGCGCCAATCACCGACGGATCGAGCGCGAACTTCTGCTGCCACAGGCGATAGCTCATGACGGCCGCGGGCGGCGCGCCGGCCCGGTCGTCGGCCGCGGTCAGGGCACGCCCCGCGTAAGCGCTCACGCCGAACATCGCGAAGTAGTTGCCGGATACAAATTCAGCAGGGTAAGTCTCGGCGGCATTGGCGTTATGCGCGCGCCGCACGCCTAGCAGTGTCCCCCCGGCCTGAAAGGCGGCCATCTCCTCGAAGCCCTCCGTGTGATTCCGAAAGTGCTTATAGAGGTCGTAAGAGACGATGGAATACTCCCCGTCCTGGCTGTACCCGCCCCAAACACAGCAATGGATTTCCTTGCCGATGCGATACAACCGACCGGGGTTCGCCACGGGTAGCGATTGGAGCAGAACGGCATGCACCAGCGTGAAAATCGATGTGGTGGCGCCGATGCCCAGGGCGAGCGTGAGGGTAGCGGTGATGGTGAATGCCGGAGCCTTGCGCAGGCGCCGCAGCGCGTGCCGCGTGTCGTGCCCCAGATTCTCCAGCCACAGACACCGGCCGGACTCGTAGAAGCGCTCCCCGGCGGCGGCGAGGTTCCCGAGATTTCGCCGGGCCGCGTGATACGCCTGGTCCTCCGGCAGTCCTTCGGCTCGAAGGCGATCCATTTCCAGCTCGAGATGCGCCTGAAGTTCCTTGGAGAAATCGGCTTGAGACCGGCGCCGGCGGCCAAACATATGGTTAGCCCTCCTTCACGGGAACCACGAGTTTTTCGAGGTCGAGAATGCGCGCCATGGCAGTGGCCAGCGTGCGCCACCGGCCGGTTTCCTGCGCCAGATGCCGGCGGCCTTTGGCGGTCAACTTATAGAACCGTGCCTTGCGGTTGTTCAGAGACACGCCCCACTCGGCAGAGATCCATTGCTGCGCCTCCAGCCGCTGCAAGGCCGGATACAGCGCTCCATGGTCAACCAGCAGAACGTCTTCGGAATTCAGTTGAATGGCGCGGGCAATGCCCTGCCCATGCTCCGGACCGAAAAGGAGGATTCGGAGGATGAGGAGGTCGAGCGTCCCTTGCAACAGGGCGATGCGATTCTTTTCTTCC
The DNA here is from genome assembly GCA_035570275.1 of Candidatus Acidiferrales bacterium. Classification (GTDB taxonomy): domain Bacteria; phylum Acidobacteriota; class Terriglobia; order Bryobacterales; family Bryobacteraceae; genus DATMNI01. The sequence continues at coordinate 12,562 of DATMNI010000308.1, forward strand.
CGATGGAACATATCGTCAGGTCATATCCTAACCCATACGACGGGTTAGATGCTAACCCATATGACGCGCGCCGGGCGCCTCCGTTAGCGAAACGCGTGAAAATCTTTCCGCCTTGCCGAAAAAGGGAGCCGCGGAAAATGGGTCAGATAGGGCTCGCGATCCGTTCGGTGCCTGCTGTTCGGCTTTTAAGAGTGTTTTCTACCCCCGCCGCAGCGCGGCCATGGGATCGATCCTGGCGGCCCGGCGTGCCGCAATATAGGTCGCCAGCAGGGCGACGGCCGTCAGAATCAACGCGACCGCCAGAAAGGTGGCGGGGTCGGTGGCCTTCACGTGAAATAGCAGGCTGCCCAGAAATCTCGTCAACGCCAGCGCGCCTGCCAGACCCGCCGCGACCCCCGCCATCGCCAGCGCCATCCCGCGCCGGATCATCAGCCGCAACACATCGGCCTGCGCCGCGCCTAACGCCATGCGAATGCCAATCTCGTGGGTACGTTGCGCCACGGAGTACGAAACTACCCCGTAGATTCCGACCGCTGCCAACCCCATCGCCAACGCGCCGAACGCCGCCAGCAGCGTCATCAGAAAGCGGCGCTGCTGAAGCGGTTCGGCGATAATTTCCTCCATCGGCTTCACGTTCGCCACGGGCACATCCGGGTCCAGCGCTATTGCTTCCCGCCGTATGGCGGCGGCCAGGGAGCCTGGGGCGGTGCTGCGGACCACCAGATGCCGTGGGTTCAGCACCCAGTGGAATTGCGTGTAAGGAACATACAGTTCGGGACGCGGGGCCAGTTTCGGTCCCCGCGTGAGCACGTTGCCGGCGACGCCCACTACCGTCAGCCAAGGCCAGTTATCGGCGGTTGCTCCCAACCGGAGGCGCTTGCCGATGGGGTTCTGCCCTGGCCACATGTCGCTCGCCAGTTGGGCGTTGACAATCGCCGCAGGCAGTGCGCTCGGGGTGTCGCTATCCGCAAACACACGCCCCTGGCGCAGCGGAATTCCCATGGCAGCGAAGTACTGCGGGCTCACCACCAGGTAGTTCGCGCCGGGCACCTCTCCGGGCGCGGGATCCGGGTGGTCTTCGGTCCAGAAATCGAAGCCGGCCCAACCGTTGATCGGCAAGCCGCGGCTGATGCTGACGGATTGGACACCGGGCAAACGTTCCACCCGCGCCAACAGTTGCTGGAAGAACTGCGATTGACTCTGTTGAGCCCGATAACGGACGCCGCGCAGGGGCATCCGCATGGTCAGCACGTTTCGCGGATCGAAGCCAAGCTCCACGCGGCTGAACTGGACCATGGTTCGGATCATCAGGGCGGCGCCAGCCACCAGCACCAGCGCCAGCGCGAATTCCGCGGCCACCAGGAGGCCGCGCAAACGCCAACCGCGCGCGCCTTCTTTCCCACCTGCAAGAGGTCCGCGCACACCGGTCTTCAACAGTTCGTTCACATCGGGCCGCGACGCCGTGAGCGCCGGCGCCACGCCGAACAGGATGCCGGTGACGGCGGTGAGCAGCATGGTGTAGCCGAGGATTTGCAGGTCGACACCGGCGGCATCAATGCCCCAGGTGCCGGCGGGCGCCAGCGCTCGCAGGGCCCTGACGCCGGCGCCGGCCAGCGCCAGACCGAGCGTGCCGCCCAGCGCCGCCAACTGAAGATTCTCGGCCAGCAACTGCTGCATCAGACGCCCGCGCCCGGCCCCGAGAGCGGTGCGAATTCCAATTTCCCGGCCGCGGCCCGCGCCGCGCGCCAATAGAAGGCTGGCCAGGTTCGCGCAGGCGATGAGCAACACCAGAAACACCGCGCCCAGAACCACCAGTAGCGCGGGACGCACGCCGCCGACTGCTTGATCGTGAATTCGGACCAGCCCCACGCCCCAACCTTTGGCCTCGGGATACTGCTGCTCAATGCCGCGGGCAATCGCGTCCATCTCCGATTGTGCCTGTTCCACGGCAACGCCGCGCTTGAGCCGGGCCATGGCTACGTAGGTGTGATCCGTCCTGGCGCCCGGCCGTAGCGGCAGCCCCGAAGTCCAGAGTTGGGGGTCCTCCTGAAAGTACGCAGCCGAGACATCGGCATAGCCGGCTGGCATGATTCCAACCACAGTGTGGCTGACGCCGTTCAGCACCACCTGTTTTCCGATAGCGGCTCGGTCGCCTGCCCAGAAACGCTGCCACATGGGGTAGCTCAGTACGGCCACCGGTGCGTTCCCGGGGTCGTCATCCTCCGGTAGAAACCCGCGGCCGAGCCAGGGCTTGACGCCGAGTAACGTGAATAGATTCGCCGTGGCCCGAACGCCCTCGATCTCGGCCGGCTCACCTGCGCCGGTGAGATTGAACGTGGTCGGATTCACGGCCGCCATATCTTCGAAGACGTGGTTCTTGGACTTCCAGTCCACGAAATTGGCGATGGAAACGATATTGTTGTACCAGCCGCTCTGCGGTTTCTGTTCCCAGACCATCACCAGGCTGTTGGCTTCCCGATATGGCAGCGGCTTGAGCAGGACTGCCTTCACTACGCTGAAAATCGCGCTGTTGGCGCCGATGCCGAGAGCCAGAGTCAAGATCGCAACAGATGTAAAGCCCGGGTTCTTGCGGAGGGTTCGAGTAGCATACTGCAGATCGCGCGCCAGATTGTCCAGCCAGGGCAGTCTGGCATTTTCGCGGCACTGTTCCCGGGTTTGGGTGGCGCCGCCCAGCCGTAACAGTGCGCGGCGGCGGGCTTCGGCCGGAGACATGCCGGCGCGGAGGTTGTCATCCACGTGGAGTTGAATGTGGGCCTCCATCTCTTCCGCAAAGTCGCCTTGGCGGCGCCCGAGGTGAAGTGTGGCGGCGAAACGGAGGAAGAAAGCGCGTAGCCGTCTCATACAGTCTCCTATTGGTTTACCATATGACGACGCGGATCGCGAGTGGTTAGCCGTAGCCGCGACCCTCTGGGTGGCACCTCCTAAATAAACGTGCCGCGGCGCCGATAGCCCGAATCGATTACACGCTTCCTTGCCGGGCGACAGGCCGGTGCGGGGCAACAGACCGGTGCCCGGCAACAGGCCGGGGCGCTCGACGGTCGCGCACCCTGGCACATGTCGCAGCCCCGCGCTTACCCATCCACGCTATAATCGTCAGTTGTCAAATCCCGCTCGACACTCCGGAGGAACCACAACCCTTGCCCGAATTACGTAAGGACCCCATCACTGGGCGATGGGTAATCATTGCCACGGATCGCGCCAAACGCCCCAGCGATTTCATCCGGCAAAGTGTGCCGCCTCCCGCAGCCACGATTTGTCCGTTCGATTACGGCAACGAGCACAAAACCCCACCGGAGGTCCTGGCCTACCGCTCCAGCGGCGCGCGGGATCAGGCCGGCTGGCGCGTGCGCGTGGTGCCCAATAAATTCCCGGTGCTGGGCATCGAAGGCGAACTCAACAAGCAGGCCGACCTGATGTACGACAAGATGAACGGCATCGGCGCCCACGAGGTCATCATCGAAACCCCGGACCACTCGGCCACGTTCTCCGACTTACCGGAAAAGCAGATCGAAGAAGTCCTCTGGGCCTTCAAGGATCGCGTCAGCGACCTGAAAAAGGACCGGCGGTTCCGCTACATCCTCCTGTTCAAGAACCACGGCGAGGCAGCCGGAGCATCGCTCGAGCATTCGCACAGCCAGCTCATCGCGCTACCGGTGATTCCGGGAAGCGTCAAGGAGGAAGTGGATGGCGCTCTGTTCTTTTACAGCCAGAGAGACCGCTGCATTTTTTGCGACATCGTCCGCCAGGAGATCACAGCCGGCGTGCGCATGGTGATGGAGACCGACCGCTTCGCCGTGTTGGAGCCCTACGCTCCCCGCTTTCCGTTTGAGACCTGGATTTTGCCCAAGCGCCACGAATCGCACTTTGAAGAATCCGATGGAGCCACGCTGCAAAACCTGGCGTGGGTTCTGCGCTCCACTATGCGGAAAATCGACAAGGTGCTGGAGCGCCCGGCCTACAACTTCATCGTGCATAGCTCACCGGTTCAGGATGCCCCGCTGCCGCATTACCATTGGCACATCGAGATCATTCCGAAGTTGACGAAGGTTGCCGGCTTCGAGTGGGGTACCGGGTTCTATATCAATCCAACCCCGCCTGAAGAATCCGCCCGATTCTTGAGGGAGGCCGGATTGGGGTAGGCTGCGGCGGCCCTGGAAGAGCCGGCGGCATGGAAGAGTCGGGGTTGCCTGGAAGTTCTGGGGTTGCCTGGAAGAGCCGGGCTGCGTGCGGAGCCGGGTTGCCTGCGGGAGCCGGGTGGCTTGCGCCGGTCCGCCGCCGTTTGATATAAACGCTTATCGTTCGACGCGCCAGAGTAGGGCTGGCTAAAGATGCTCGATAAGAAAAAGAGCGCTGCTGCCAAGGCGACCGCAGAAAGGCGAATGACTCAACCACAGGTATCCAAGGCTGCTAAAACGGCCGACCCGCTTCGGGTGGTTTCCCCTTCCCGGGTAACGGAAACGGGCACGGTGCCGATCTCTACCGTGTCGAGTTCTACCGTGCCGGGTTCTACCGGGTCGGGTTCTACCAGGCAACTGGGCAACTTTGAAGCCGGTATCCGGTTCTTCCATGCCCGCAAGCTCAAAGAGGCCCGCGAACAGTTTGTGGAAGCCGCCGCCGGACCCGAGCGCGATGTGGCGCAGCGCGCCAGACTGCACATGGCGATGTGCGACCGCCGCCTGCAGCAGGCCACGGTGAGCCTGGGGTCGGCGGAAGACTATTACAATTACGGCATCGCCCTGATCAACTCCCGCAATGTGGCGGAGGCCCGGACGCACCTGGAAAAGGCGCTGCAGATCGCACCCGGCGCGGACCACATTCACTATGCTTTGGCCCTGGCCCAAGCCCTGTCCGGCGATGTGGCAAGCGCCTACGATAACCTGAAACGGGCGATCGAATTGGAACCGCGCAATCGCATCATCGCCCGCCAGGACGCCGATTTCAGCCCGCTGGCGCACCAACCGCCCTTCGACGCTCTGCTCCATCCGGCCAAGAAAAGCGGCTGGTAGCCGCAATGGACGATACCTCTTCGCTTCGCATAGTCGCCATCGGTGGCGGCACCGGCCTCTCCTCGCTGCTGCAAGGGCTGAAGCACTATACCCACCCGGGCGACCCGTCAACTCCCACGGTAGACATCACTGCCATCGTTACCGTCATGGACGATGGCGGCAGTTCGGGCCGCCTGCGCCGCGAATTCGACGTTCTGCCTCCCGGCGATATCCGCAACTGCATGGTGGCGCTTAGCCAGGATTCCGCCCTGCTTTCCCGCCTCTTTCAGCACCGGTTTACGAGCGGGCGCGGACTCAAAGGGCATAGCTTCGGCAACCTGTTCCTGATGTGCCTGACGCAGATTATGGGCGATTTTCCCGAGGCCATCAAGGCATCCTCCGAGGTGCTCAAGATTGCCGGCCGCATTTACCCTGCAACCACCGGCAATGTGGCTTTGGAAGCTACCCTGCAGGATGGATCCCACGTGGTTGGCGAAACCCGCATCAGCCGCAGCCGCAGCCGCATCAAGGCCGTCCGGCTGCGCCCGCGCAAAGTGCGCCCCCTGCCCGCCACTCTGAGCGCCATCGCGGATGCCGACCTGATCACCATGGGCCCCGGTTCGCTGTTCACCAGCGTCATTCCCAACCTGTTGGTGGATGGCATTCCACAAGCCATACGGTCGTCGCCGGCGCTGAAGGCCTATTTCGTGAACCTGATGGGCCAGCCCGGAGAGACCCTGGAATTCCGCGCCTCCGACCACGTGCGCGCCCTTCAAAAACACGCTGGCGGGCCGTTGCTGGATTACGCCGTCGTCAACATCCGCGCCATCACTTCCGCCATGAAGAAGCGCTATGCCAAGCAAGCCGCGCTACCGGTGGAAAACGACCTCGACGCCATCTTCAAGATGGGCATCAAGGTGGTGGCCGGCAACCTGGCCAGCCACGGCGCCTCGGTCAAGCACGACCCGGCAGCCACCGCGGCCCTGCTGGTGAAACTGGCACAGGAAGGCCGCCGGCGCCGGAACCGCGTGTAACTCTGGATGTCTAACTCTAGCGAGGATCTGCTTCAGACCGAAAGTGTTCTTCACCACAGAGACACGGAGCTGCAGAGCGAGCGCTGAGGAAGACCAAAACTGATATTGCTTTCTGCATCGGTCGTAGTTTGTGACAATCCGGGGTTGGCGCGCGGAGGAAGCAGAGACACTCGCATGCTGACGCTGCGAAGCCTTTGAAGATGGTTGAGGCCGGGACCTTTACGCACCGCCGCGTGGCGATAGCGCACCCATGTCTCGGCTTCCTGTGCACACCAACCTGGCATATACAGCGGCAACCCTACCTGTGTGCACGGCATGCCTCAGTGCCTCTGCTCTGCGACTTCTTCCGCGTCTCGCCGTCTCTGCGGTTAACAGAAACTGACTCATTCCGCCGTCCCCGAGGGAGAACTAGCCCAATTTTCCGCCCTTCTGTGGACGAGGTATCGAAATGGAAAGACGTGCTGGTTTAGCACGGCGGTATTGACTGGGTGACTCTTCGATTAGTTCTATTCGCAACAAGCGGCGCTCTGGAATCCGCTTCTCTTTGTTGCGGGCCAGCAGTTGTCAATCCATGACGCAACCTTCCGTGTACGTTTGGCGTCTTGATCGATTCTGATCGTTTCCCGTTTCGTCTTGACTTCCTCGGTTCGGGCTGATAGCATTTTTCACGAGGCTCAAAGTTATGCAATTGACATTGCATAATATGCAGTTTTTTTTAGAGACCTGCGATGAAGCAGTGGGCTTACATGGAGTGAAGAAGGCTGAGACTCACCAGCCGGCACTCCAAGGCGGGCCGTCGGCGATGCAACAGGTCACGGCGCGAAATGGCCGGCGCTTCCACGCCAGCAGGCGCCCTCTCCGTTTGCGCGCGTCCGCGCGCGGGGGCCCCCATCGCGCAGGCTGGAGGTTGCCTGTTTAGCCGGCTGGCCCTTGGTATTTCGTGCGCTCAGCCGCCCGTCTGGAAGGAGTAGCGATGTCTAAGAGAACCCGCGCCTTAAGCGCCCTGGCAGCGGTTTGCGTGCTGGTCTCGGCGATCCTGGCAGCCAGTCAGAACTTTCTCCCCGACGCAGTATTCAAAGGGTCTACGCTGACGGGATGGCATCCATTAGGCCAGGCCGGCTGGCGCGCGGAGAATGGCGAAATCATCGGTATGCCGCGGCAGGGCGGTGGCTGGCTGGTTCTCGATAAGGCCTACCAGGACATCGCGTTCTACGCCTCGCTCCGTTGCAGCGGCGCCTGCCAGACCGGCGTGCTGCTGCGTGCCGATAAAACTCCCGAAGGTCTAAGAGGCGTCTATGTGTCGCTGAACGAGGGTGACGTCGCCTTCTACGATGTGGTCCTGGACGCGCAGGGGAACGAACTCCGCCGCAGCAAATTGGGACCCGGTCCGGGCCCGATGATCCGCATGGCCAGCGGACGGTTCAGCGGCGGAGAAGATCTGGTACCCGGTTTCTCGAAGCCGGCGCCGACCCGTGCGGAGATGGAAGCGGCTGCGGCCAAGGCGGCGGCGCCCGCCGGTGGTGGCGGCGCTGGACGTGGGGGACGCGGCGGCGCACCGGCCCTGAGCGCGGACGAGTGGCACACGGCGCAAATCATCCTGGATGCCGATGTTCTAAGCCTGTCGATCGACGGACGGGGCGCCGGCAGCGCCACCACCAGCGATCGGATGATGGGGTTCGGGCCAATCGCGCTCTATGCCGGCGGTTCCGGCGAGGTTGGCTTCAAAGAGGTATCTTATAAAGACCTCAATTCCAAGATCGAACCCAAGGAGACCGTTTCGCCGAATTTCCAGATGCAGCGCATCAGCGACTTCTACTATGGGTGGTGTGCCGCGGCCGCCGATATCAATCGCGACGGCGTCATGGATGTGATCGCCGGCCCATTCTACTATCTTGGACCCGGCTATACCGAAAGAAGAGAGTTCACTGCCGCTCGAACATACAACCCGAGCAATCAGTTCGCGCAGGGAATGGTGAACTTCGCTTACGATTTTACCGGTGACGGCTGGCCGGACATTCTGATGGTGGACCAACGGCCGATCTACCTGTATGTCAATCCCAGAGGCGAATCGCGGCGGTGGGATCGCTATAATGTCGTTCCGCAGGCATCGACGGAGATCGAACTGCTTAAGGATATCGACGGGGATGGGAAACCTGCCGTGCTCTTCGGCGGCGACGGCGCCATGGCCTATGCCAAACCGGACCCGGCGCACCCCACCGCACCGTGGATTGTGCACAAGATCTCCGAGCGGATGGGCGTAGGAGCGCACGGAATGGGTGTGGGAGACATTAACGGCGACGGCCGGATGGATGTAGTTGGCCCGCGCGGTTGGTGGGAGCATCCGCCTCAAGGTTCCACACAGGAGACTTGGACTTTCCACGCCGCGGCATTCGGCAGCGGCGGCGCCGAGATGGGAGTTTACGACGTGAACGGCGATGGGCTGAACGATGTGGTAACCGCTCTTTCGGCTCACGGATGGGGGCTCGCCTGGTTCGAGCAGAAGCGGGACAAGGAAGGAAACATCTCGTTTGTGCAGCACGCCATCATGGGCGATTTCTCGACGAAGAACGCCGGCGGCGTCACCTTTTCAGAGCCTCACGGCGTCACCTTCGCGGATCTGGATGGCGACGGCATACCCGACTTGATCGTCGGCAAGCGATACTGGTCGCATCTGGAGAGCTACACGGACCCCGATCCTTACGGGCCCGCCGTGCTGTATTGGTACCGAACCGTGCGCAACCCCAAGGCGGAGGGCGGAGCCGAATTTGTGCCGGAGCTGATCCACAATCGCTCGGGAGTCGGTTCTCACCTGGCTGCCGTGGATCTGAACGGGGATGGCGCCATCGATATCATCACCTCTACCAGTCGGGGCACATTCATTTTCTGGAACCAGATGCACCCGGCCAAGACTGGCGTGGGCAAGACAGGTATCAGCAAGAATGGCGTGAGCAAAAAGTAATGCCACGGACCAACCACATGCGAGCCCTGGCAATCACAGTCCTGGCACTCACAGTTCTGGCAGCGGCCATCGCCCCCGTGGCGGACGCCCAGCGTGACTGGCCTGTCTACGGTCACGATCCCGGCGGGCTGCAGTATTCGCCGCTCCAGGAGATCGACACCAGGAATGTGGCAAAGTTGCAGGTCGCCTGGACCTACGATACACGCCCTGCCGCGGTGCCTGCATCGGAAGGCGTGGAAGCCAGGCCGGCGCCTCGCAACCGGGCCTCACAAGCAACGCCTCTGATGGTCGGGGACGTCTTATACCTTTCCACGCCTTATAACCGCGTGATCGCGATGGAGCCGGAAACCGGCAGGAAGATCTGGGAGTACGAATCCGAGTACACGCCGTCCGGCCGCGGCATCGCTTACTGGGCCGGCGATGAAGTGTTACCGCCCCAGATTGTGGTTGGCACCATGAACGGCTGGCTCTTTACCCTGAATGCCAGAACCGGCAAGTTGACCACCAGTTTTGGCGACAACGGAAAAGTGAATCTCAAAACCGGGGTTGCGGATAACTTTCCGCGGGGCCGGTATGGCATGTCGTCGCCAGGCGCAATCTACAAGAATTTGATCGTCACCGGCGCGCAACTGCAGGAAGAACCGGCCAACGGGCCCAGTGGCGACATCCGCGCGTGGGACATTCACACAGGAAAGCTGGTGTGGACGTTTCACACCGTTCCCCGTCCGGGCGAGCGCAACCACGATGCCTGGCAGGAGGACCAGTGGGCAGACCGGTCGGGCGCAAATGCGTGGGGCTTCATGACGGTGGACGTGCAGCGAGGGATGTTGTTCGTGCCACTGGGCACGCCCACGCCGGATTTCTACGGCGGAAGTCGAAAAGGGTCGAACCTGTACGGGTCATCCTTGGTGGCCTTGGACGCCGCCACCGGCAAACTCAAGTGGTACTTTCAGACCACACATCACGACAACTGGGACTATGATGTGACCGCCGCTCCCTCGCTGATCGATGTGACCAGGGACGGCAGGAAGATCCCCGCCGTGGCGCAATGGACCAAGCAGGGGCTGTTGTTCTTTTTCGACCGTCTGACGGGCGAACCGATATATAAGGTGGAGGAGCGCGAGGTGCTCTCCGATAATCCGAACCCCGGCGACAAGAACTGGCCGACACAGCCGTTCCCGGTCAAGCCGCCGCCACTGGCGCGAATGAGCTTCCAGGCCGACGAGGTCGCAAGAGTGACTCCGGAGCACGAAGCCTACTGCAAAGAGTTGCTGGCTCTGGAGGACGGTGCAATGGGCGGCGGTCCTTATGCCCAGTACGGTCCAAAGCTGAGGGTGATCTTTCCCGGCTGGGTTGGTGGAGGCAACTGGAGCCCCCCGGCGTTTCATCCGGACTTAGGCTACCTCTTTGTTACTTCTCATGACTTAGGAAACTTGAATAAGATGGTGCCGTCCGCCGATGGTTCCACATTCCGCCGTGTCGGGGCGCAGGGCGCTCCAGGGAATTCCGGCGGCAGATTCTGGGACGGGGCGAAGAGATGGCCGTGCCAGCAGCCGCCTTGGAGCGAGATTATCGCGGTAAATGTGAATACCGGCGATGTCGCCTGGCGCTCTCCCCTGGGCTCCTTCGAGGAACTGGATGCGCTGGGCGTGCCGAAGACGGGCACGCCTGAACCCCGCGGCGGTCCCATTGCCACGGCCGGTGGCTTGCTGTTCATCGGCGCGGCCATCGACCGCCGCTTTCGCGCTCTGGACGCGCGGACGGGGAAAGAGCTTTGGGCAGCCAAACTGGTCGATGCCGCGAAGGCCACGCCGATTACCTATCAAGGAAAGAATGGAAAGCAATACATAGCCATCCTGGCAGGCGGCGGAGAGAACCGGGGAGCGGACAACCCGGGTGGGCGGTTGTACGTTTTCGCCTTGCCGTAGCCGTGGCTGCGTCGCCGCCGCTTCACGCGCCTTCTGTTCTCCCGCTTCCTTTACTTTGCCGCCCCCCAGATATCCCCCACGGTGAAGCCGTCCGGGAACGGATCCTCCGGGTCCACCACATACTGGGCGAAGCCCGTGATCCAGGCCTGTCCGGAAAGCGTGGGCACCACGGCGCGGTACGGCCCCACCTGCGTCTCCTCAATCAGCCGCCCGGTGAATGTAGTCCCGAGAATCCCTTCGTGAATGAAGTCCTGCCCCACCCCCAGTTGTCCCTTGGCATAGAGCGCCGCCATCTTGGCGCAGGTCCCGGTGCCGCAGGGCGAGCGGTCCAGCACCCCGGTCCACGATTCGGGTCGCGCCCAGTCCAGGGTTCCCGTCGAAACCACTACCGTGTTCTTGCGATGCGCCTCGGGCCGCGAGGGTGGCCCCGAGATTTGCGCGATCGAAACCCCCGCGATCCCCGGGTTCTCCGGATGCACTACCGGAAGCTGTTCCCGCGTGGCGGCCTTGATTGTCTCGGCCACCTTCACGATCTCGCGCGCTTCGTCCGGCGTCAGCCGCAAGCCAAGTTGCTGCGCGTCCGCGATTACATAGAACATGCCGCCGTAAGCCACGTCCACGGTCACCGTGCCCAACCCTCGGACCTCAACCTTGGCATCCAGGTGCGTAGCGAATGCCGGGACGTTGCGGAAAGTCACCTTCTTCACCTTGCCGTTCCGCACCTCCGCTTCCACCCCGATCAACCCCGCCGGCGTCTCCAGTTGGAGCCGGGTCAAAGGTTCGGTGGCCGGCACCATGCCGGTTTCGATCAACACCGTCACCACACAGATGGTGTTGGTGCCCGACATGGGCGGATACTCCACCTGCTCCATGATCACGAAGCCGGCGTCAGCCTCCGGATGGTTCGAGGGCAAAATCAGATTGCAGTTGGCGGCCGGGTACCCGCGCGGCTCGCGCAGCATGCGCAGCCGGATGTGGTCGGCGTGGCTGCGCAGATGATCCATCTTGTCCCACATCGTCTGGCCGGGGACGTCCAGCACGCCGCCCGTAATCACCCGCCCCGGTTCGCCCGCCGCGTGCGCGTCCACCGCGGTAATCATGCTCGAAAATCGCAACCCGTCACCTCGGGTAACACGGGCATTCTTGCCTGTGTGGGTTTGGCAACCGCCACTTCACTGCTTGTAGAGTACTGCAACCTGGCACAGTAGCGGAAGGATCGCGGACAACCGGTGACAACCGGTCCCGATTGCTGATGGGCGAATGGGTTTGAGCTAGGCGGCGATTCTCCCCTGAGGCTCGGCTACCTCGACGTACGCAAATAAGAAATCCCGAAATTCAGGATTCTCAAGACGGTTTGAAACGCCTTGCGCTGCAGGCACCTGTTGTCCGGCTTCGCGATAGGCGTCAAGGTTGATCCGAATGGCTTCACCGGCCGCGCGCTTGGCTGCTTCGATGTTCTCGCCGAAGGTGGCGATCGCCAAATCGGGCGCCTGCACCGCAAATCCCGTCTCGGTTTGCTCCAGCATGATCAGGAATCGCATCATTTGAGCTCCAGTCTGATTTTCTTCACCGTGTCGACCGCTCGCCCCACCGGACATCCTTTTGAGGATGCACGATGGTGACTATAAACCGGCTCGCCGGGTGCTTGAAGTTGTGATGGTCTCCCCTCACGCCAACCAACATCCATCCAAATTCTTCGGCCAGTTTGACCAACTCCCAGCTTGTGTATCGCTTGGGCATGCATCAAGCTGAATTCCATTTTCCCACGCCGCTGGCATTGCGACAGTTGGCGCACCAGAAAGGTTCTAAATTGGGGAACTTCGGCGAGATGCTTCGTCCACCGCATTAGTTCGTCGCTGTTGAAACCCCCGATGCTGCTGTCCCACCGCTTCCGTTCAGCCAAATACGCCGCGTCCCGGTAGAGTCTCGCGGTAGGGGCGGGCTGAATCGCAACCCGTCCTCATTCTTCCAGTCCCAGGGAAACGGCCAGCGCGCCGTGTAGTTCTCTCAACGCTGCGGGCGTCAGAGAACCGACATAATGGGTCAGAGCGGACTTCTGCAACAGCGCGGACCGGTTCTTGTTCACCCGATCCAGGCGGCCGAGCAACGCGTTGGGTAGGGTGATCGATGTCTTGACTCTCACAAGACAATGATACTTCCGGATTCCCGACATGACGGCATATGGCAGGCCGCTGGGTGTGGCAAAACGCTCCCTTACGGTCGCGGCTCGGTTGTGGTCGTGCTGATTCGGCGTCAGTTACAGAGCCGCGACCGTTAGGGAGCGTTCCGGCGCATAAGTGCTTCCCGAAAACGCTTAAGCACCCCAGGCCGCCCCAGCCCAATTCCAGACTGTCGCCTTCCCTCACAGCTTGCGCTTAAAGAAATCCGCCGCCGCGCGATACCCCTTGAGCCACGATTGATGCCTCAAAAACCCGTGAATCTCATCCGGAATAATAAGCTGCTCAAAGTACACTCCCTGCTGCCGCAGCGCCGCAGCCATCGAAACTGTCTCGGAGAAGTTCACGTTGCGGTCGTCATCGCCGTGAATCAGCAGCACCGGCGAACGCCAGGTCCGCACGGATGACATCGGGGACGACGCGAACGCCACGCGCGCCGCCTCCTGCCGCGCCGGGTCGCTGGCCGACCCATCCTGCGCCGCCGCATTGGCTGCGTTGCGTACCGTCCAGTCATGCACGCCGTGGAAGTCCACGCCGGCCGCGAACAGGTCGGACCCGCGCGCCAGGCCCAGCGCCGTTAGATAGCCGCCGTACGATCCGCCCCAGAGCCCGATGTGCGCCGGGTCCACGTCCGGGCGGCTCTTGAGGTACAACCCCGCACCTTCCACGTCGTGATACTCGCTGGCGCCCGACGCCCCGTAGTTGATGGCCTCCCGGAAATTGAGCCCGTAGCCGATCCCGCTGCGGTAGTTGATCGCCAGCACCACGTAGCCCTGGCTGGCCAGGTACTGATTCATGCCGTAGGCGTTATTGTAATAATCCATATAGTGCCAGCCCAGCAGCATCTGCCGTCGCGACCCGCCGTGCATGAAGACCAGCGCCGGGTGCTTCTGCCCCGGCCGGCCGTCGGGCGGCAGAAAAAGCTGGCCGTGGATGGGCATGCCGTCGGACGCCGTGTAGATCACCTGCTGCGGCGTCACCAGCGCATCGGCCGGGAAATCGGCGGGGATGGAATCGGGCGCCAGGTCTCGAATCGCGCCGGCCCCCGCGCCACCCCCTCCGCCGCCCGCTGCGCCACCCAGTTGGATGGCCGCCCGCGCCGGACGCTTCGTCTCGGAACGCAGAAAAGCGGTGGCGTTCTTCAGCGGCACCGCGGCCCACTCCAGCCCTTCTCCGGAAGTGACGGCCCTGGCCCCGCCCGCCGACACCGATACGCGCCAAATGTGGCGCCGGTCGATATCGTTTTGGTTCGACGAAAACAGCGCTTCCTTGCGGTCTTCGGTGAGCGCAACGGTTTCCACTTCGAACTCGCCCGGCGTCAATAGTGCAGCCGTGCCGCCTTCCACCGCGACGGAATAGAGGTGCTCCCACCCGTCCCGCTCCCATGGGAAAACCAGGCGGTCGCCCGCGGCCCAATAGAGCTGACGTTCGGAGACCATCGGGTGAAAGATACTGCCCGGCCCCTTGTCGGAGATCCAAATCTGCCGCCCGGTGCCTGTGGCCGCGTCTGCCACGCGGATGGACCACGGCTCGCCCGCGCGTCGTGCGCCACCGCCTGCGCCGCCCCGCCCACCGCCGCCCACAGCCATGCGGATGAAGGCGATCTGCTTGCCGTCCGGCGACCAGACGGGGTCCAGGTCGCGGTCCACGCTGGGGTCGAGATACGTCAGCGATTTCGAGCCGAAATCGTAAACCGTCACAAAGCTGTGGTTGACGCGGTCGCTCACGAAGGCCAGCTTTGAGCCGTCGGGCGACCATTCGATTTCGGCCGAGGTCACCGCCGACCGCGGATGATAGAGCTGTGCTTCCCCGCCCTGCCCCGCCGGCCCGCCGCCCTCCCCGCGAATCGCCGCGATCCAGATCTGCCCGCCCCGCAAGTAAGCCACGCGGTCGCCCTTCGGCGAGATTGCCGGCGAATGGCCATCGGCGATCTTGCGCGGCGCGCCGCCGGGCGCGGCAATCCAGATGGCCTGCTCGGTGCCGCCGGCGTCGGCGCTGGGGTTGGGATCGGGCCGCCCCAGGAATTCCAGATCGCCGCCGCGCACGTAGACCACGGCGCTGCCGTCGGGTGTCCAGCGAAGCTGGCCGATGTCGATGCCGTCGTCCTCCTTGTAGGATGTCAGGCGGACGCCTTTGTAGTCGGGCGCCGCGGCAATCCACACATTCCGCGCGCCGCGCTCGTTGAGCAGCCACGCCACTTTACCGCCGCCCGGCGCCGCCACCAGTTCCGAAGGAAACGGCGCCGAAAGCACTTGTTCCAGCGTGAAGGTGCCGGCAACGGCCGCGGAGCCAACCAGAAGAATTCCCAGTAGAGTACGTCTCATGGAAGACCAGTCTACTACTCCCACCTACCCCACCGCCCTGGCTGCATTCAGAGCCGCGACTTGTCGCTCGACCGTTAGGGAAGCGGTGCCCTGGCTCCATTCAGAGCCGCGACCGTTAGGGAGTGGCGCCCAGGCTCCATTCAGAGCCGCGACCGTTAGGGAGTGGTGCCCTGGCTCAAAAGAACAGACTTGACGTTTCGAGAGCGTCTTCCGGTGCCGCGGACGCGCACGTCGATTCGCGTGAACTTTCCGGCGTGGTGCTCGGCTGCGTATGCGTGAATGCGGTGCTTGACCCTGGGGCCTGGACAAGAGGCGGAATCTCTTCCCCGCCGGCGTGCGGATTGCAGACCCATCCGCGCATGTCCGGGATCGCTATCCTACGATGGTTTGCCGGTAGACGTTCGCAGGCCCTGGGTGGTTCCGGCATCACCCGCAAAGACACGTTCGACGGTCTCAAGCCACTCGATTTCCGAAAACTCGCCCAGGCAGGAACGCTTGTGTTGGGAGGCATCGGCTCCGGGAAACGCGCGAGCTGCCTGTTCTCCACCGCCGATCAGAGCGACGATCCTTAGACGCCCTTGCGACCGGCGCAGCATATCGGCAAACGCGCGCGCGCCCGGCATGGAGGAATTCACGATCAGTAGCTGGACTCCAATGTTCAGCCGGCCCAGCAATTCCTTGGCATTTTGAGAATTCTTAGCCGGCAAAGCCATATAACCGGCGGCGCACAGCGTGCACCCGAGCCAATAGAGAAACCCCAGGTCGTTGTCGACGACGAGGATTGTTTTCACCCTCTCCCCGGATGGATCCAACATTCCATTGATGCTGTCTTGCAGAAGGGCATCTTCCTGCGCGTCTGCGGACATAACCGCGGTGCGCGCCGACTGACTTTCGATTGTGGATCGCCTTTTCATGATCGCCACATCCTTTCAGCGAACCTTCGCCCGACTCTCCAATATCCAGTCGTGGGGTAACTTGGTTTGTCTACCCGGTTCCCGCAGCCGCGGACGGCGCTCCAGTCAATTCACGGACACTGTTCAATAAGGTTTGATTCTTAAACGGCTTTTGCAGAACGATCACCGAATCTGGTCCCAGTCTCTCAAGATCGGCGGCATCCCGGGTTTCCCAGGCCGCTCGTGGATTACCGGAGGTTAGAATTACGCGCAAACCCGGAACCTCCGCCCGCAGCACCAACGCTACTAATATCCCGGAACTCACCGGCAAAGTGACACCGGCAAGCAGAACGTCGATCTGGCGGTTGGCATCCACCAGGAAGCGCCTGATCGCGTCCTCGGCGTTGGTAGCTTCCCAGATGACGTATCCGTTGAGCGTCAGCGCATGACGCCACAGTTTCACGAGGGAGGGTTCGTCTTCCAGCACGAGAATGGTTTTCACGGCAAATGCCCCCCACCTATCGGACTTTCGTGCGATTACCGGCGCTTCGCAAGGACTGCCTCCGTCCCGCCCTTCAGGCGCAGAAGTCCACCCTGCGTTGTCTTATAGTGTGCCCCTCGGCTAGCTCTGTCTACTAGGCGACTACCTAGTAGACCGAGTGTCACGGAAAATACGAATATAGTTGAGAAAATTCCAAGCAGGCAACCACTTAGAATTCGGCAAGGTTACTGGAGTGGGTCTTGCCGGTGAGTCCGTTTGACGCCTTCAACGCCGAGCGGCCGCATGATGCCGGAAAGGAAATCCCGTGGATGTAGGAAGGATCATTATGGAGCTTCGTCACGAACTGCAACAGATTGACGAAGCGATTCGTTCTCTGGAGCGCGTGGGTTCGGGAAATCGCCTCAGACCGATAGGAGCGCCGAAACCGCTGTCGGCGGTAGAGCCCCGGAAGAGCCGCCAAAGGATCCGCTCGAAATCCGCGCGGACGATGACTGCCGTTTAGGTGGAACAGACATCGTCTCTTGTGGTCTGTTGTCCCGGTCCTTCATGAAATCCAAGAAGCCCAACAGGCTACCAAGAACGAAGTCGTCCCACTGCGCTTATTCCCCGACCAGGCCGGCTTGCACGGCCCAGCGGATCAGGTCGGCCATGGAATGCGCGCCCAATTTGCCCATGATCCGGCCGCGGTGAAATTCCACGGTCTTCACCGAGATCCCGAGGATCGTCGCGATTTCCTTATTCACACGACCCTCCGCAATCAGTTGGAGCACTTCCCTTTGGCGGCCCGTCAGTTGAACCGAAGACTTGCCGGGCTTCCTGAGGGAGGCGTGCACGGTTTCCAGAACCTCGCGGTCAAATGAGGGAGCCAGGTAGACGTGGCCTTTGAGGACCTTCTGGATCGCGGTCCGTAGCTCTTCGGTGGCGGAAGATTTGAGGACGTACCCCAAGCCGCCGGCCGCCACAGCCTCCCGGAGGTACACCGCGCTGGCATGCATGGTAAGGAACAGGAGCTTCGCCTGCGGCCACTCCTTCTTGATCTGCCTGGCGGCGTCGATCCCGTTCAGCAAGGGCATGGTAACGTCCAGAATCGTCAGATCCGGTCGCAGCCTCAAGGCAGCTTCCACCAGCGACCGGCCATCGCTAACCTGCCCGACTAAGTCGTAATGAGGTTCCAGCAAGCTCCGAATTCCAGCCAGAATGAAAGAATGGTCGTCGGCCAGCAGGAGGCGCGGCTGCATGATCAATGTGCCTCCTGTGGAACTTCCACGGGAACTTCCACGGTAACCTCCGTGCCTCGCCCCGGCTGCGACATGATGCCAAAGGTCCCGTGGAGCAGTTCCACTCTTTCCTTCATGCTCAGAATACCCAGCCCGACCTTGGTTGCCGGCGACTCGGCCCGGAAGCCGATGCCTGCGTCCTTCACGCGAAGGCGAATGCGGTCCGCGGTCCCATCCAAAGTGACCGAAATCAGTTTGGCGCCGGCGTGCTTGGCAATATTCTGCAGGCTCTCTTGCGTCACCTTATATAGACAGGAGCCAATTTCCCGTTTCAACTCTTTGGGCACGTTGTGGCTCGCAAAGCCGACCTCGATGCCCTCGCGCCGGGCGAAATCTTCGCTGAACGATCGCAGCGCCGCTACCAGGCCCAGGTCGTCGAGTTCGGAAGGGTGCAGTTCGTGGGCGATATGGCGGGTGACTTCGGCCGCCTGCACCACGCGGCGCTGCAGCGAGCGGAGGCTCTTTCTGAGCAGTGCGGCGGAGGCCGGGCGCTCCGCCACCAGACTGCCAAGGTCCATGGCGAGGCTGGCAAGCCGTTGCGTCAGGTCGTCGTGCAGTTCCCGCGAAATTCGCCGGCGCTCCTCTTCCTGGGCGGTAGCCAGTCTTGCCAGCAGCGCCTGCCGTTCCTGTTCCGCCACTTTCCTGTCTGTGATCTCGACGGTAATTCCCGCCAGCAGGGCCGCCTGGCCGTGTTGATTGGGAATCGGAAACCCGACGGTTTGGAAGTGGCGAGGTTTCCCGCCGGCCATCCGAAGGTCCTCCGTGGTAATCGCACGGCCGGTCTGAATCACGCGCCGGTCCTGGGCCCGCATCAGTTCCGCGGAGGCCGGCCAGAAATCCGGGTCGGAGGCGCCGATGCACCGGCCTGGGGGCAGCGAAGTGAGCTTCCCGAAGCCGGGGTTGACGTAAACGTACCGGCCCTCCAGATCCTTCATGAAGGCCGCGGCCGGCAGGTGCAGCATGAACAGCGAAAACCGCTCCTCGCTCTCGCGCAGCGCCTCCTCGGCTTGCCGCTGTACCGTGACGTCGGTGATGAAGGCGACGGCCAGCATCCCGGCCTTGGTGTGCGTGTGGCTCAAGCCAACGGTGACAGGAAACTCCGTGCCGTCCTTGCGCCTGGCGGTCAGTTCCAAGCCGCGCCCTATAGGCAGGAGTTTGGGGGCCGCGAAGTACCGGGCGCGGTGGGCCGCGTGATCCTGGCGGAAACGCTCCGGCGCCAGGGCATCCAACGGCAGTTCCAGCAACTCTTCCAGGCTGTAGCCGAACATCGTCTCCGCCCTGCGATTGGCCATGACGATTTTGCCGTCGGAGTCCACCGAAAGGACGGCATGCGACGCCGCATCCGGTACGATGAGTTCCCGGATCCGAAGGCGCTCCTCCGCGCGCACGCGTTCGGTGATGTCCTCGATGGCCAGCAGGATGGTCTTGGTGCCCTTGGATTCCCCATGGACCTGCCGCGCGTTGAGAGCCACGTTCCGGTAACCAAGCGCTGGGAATTCGTGAGCCACCTCAAAGTTCTCGAATCGGCTGCCGCGGAGCAACATCTCTTCCATCAACAGGTGCAGCCGCGGAATGTTCCATTGGCCATTCCCCAATTCGAAAAGGGATCGTCCTTCCGTCTCCGCATGCGTAACCAGGAAAGTTTCGTAGAAGCTCGGCGTGGCCTTCAAAACCTGAAAATCGGCATTGAGAACCACCAGGGGTTCTCGAACCGTTTCCACTATCGCTTCCGCAAAATCGCGGGCTTCGCGAGCTTCGTCCAGACTGCGCTTGACCGAGTCGATGTCGAGGAGGGCCATCAGGATGCCCTCAGCCTTTCGATCCCCCGCCGTGAACGGCCGCATACGCAGGTTGTACCAGTGACCTTGGCGGTCGCGCGTTTCGCGTTCCACCACGTGCTGTTGCCCCATCACCTCGGCGAACAGTTCGTGCCAATTGGCGACATCGAGGCGCGACGCGATGTCCGTGAATGGGCGCCCGACGTCGGTCGGAATCAGACTGAATACTTGCTCCGCCGGTGGAGTGTAGCGCCGGATACGCTGGTCGGCATCCAGAATGACGATTGGGATATCGACGCCAAAGAGCAGGTTGCCGAGGTCGTTGGTCAACTGGCTCAACTCGCCATTACGGCTTTGCAGCTCATCGTTGAGCGTGGTCAGTTCCTCGTTCGAAGACTGCACCTCTTCCTGCGCCGTCTCCAGTTCCTCGTTGGCACTCTGCAGTTCCTCGCTGCTGGAGAGAGTCTCTTCGTTGACAGCCGCCATTTCCTCCCGGGCGGCCTCGTAATCCTCCACCAGGGCCCGGATCTGTTCGCGGGTAGCGGCCAGCTCGCGTTCCAGCCGGGCGATTTCGCCGGCGGCCCGGCCTTTCAGCTCCGGACCAGCCCCTGGCGGCAGCACGGCTGGAGCCGGCGCCTGGCCAGCCTGGAAAACCACCAGCAGGTCGGATTCCCTGGGATGCCGTCCCTCCATGCGCGGGTCACCGGCAACCGGCGTTACCGCCAGATCCACCGTCCGCGGGGCGCCATTGTATTTGAATGGAACCCCTTGCCTGCGGACCGCGGCGCCCTCCTTTTTCGCCTGGTGAATGGCTGTACGCAGATCCACCACAAGCTCCGGCCGCACCATTCGCAACAGGTGAAAACTCGCCTCTCCGGCGGCCGGCGCCAGATAGGGACCGGTGTCCCCGTGGAAGTGAACGATGTAGAGGTCGGGGTCCACCACCAGCGCCGCCGGCGCGTATTGTTCCAGGAGTATTTGCTCGGCTTCACGGCGCAGGTCAAACGCCCGCCGGGGAGCCGGGCCGGCCAGGTGCGTCTGCGCCGCCTGGGCGTATGGAGTGGCGGATACTGCGGATGCCGCGGGTTGGGGCAGCGTTGCCACCGGCTTGCGGGCGTAGATCTTGTTCTTGCGGTCCTCGACGGAGAACAGGTTGGTGTGCCCGCCCGGCGACTCGGACTTTCCCAGAAACAGGTGGCCGGCAGGTTTGAGCGCGTAGTGAAACGTCGCGAGGAGTCTCTTCTGCAAGACTGGACCCATGTAGATCAGCACGTTCCGGCAACTGATAAGGTCCAGCCTGGAGAACGGAGGGTCCTTGCTCAGGTCGTGCCGGGCAAAGACGCACGTCTCCCTTATCGGCTTGGCGATCTGGTAGCCGCCTTCGACTCTGACGAAGAAGCGTGCCAGCCGCGCCGCCGATACTTCGGCCAAGACTGATTCGGGGTAGACTCCGGCACGGGCGCGCTCGACGGACCGGTCGCTGATGTCGGTGCCGAAAACCTGTACTCCGGGCCGATCCGTATTCTCGGCCAACTCCTCCTGCAGGATCATGGCAATTGAGTAAGCCTCCTCGCCGCTGGAGCATCCCGGCACCCATACGCGGATTGCCTGTCCTGGCGATCGATTGGACAGCATCGTGGTAATGGCGGTGTGCCGCAGAGCCTGCAGCGCCTCCGGATCGCGAAAGAAGCTGGTGACGTGAATGAAGATGTCTTCGTAGAGGGCATCCAGTTCGGCGCGATCCTGTTGCAGCAGGCGAACGTAGTTGTCCACGCTGTCCACCTTCTTCAAGACCAGCCGCCGGGCGACGCGGCGCTGAATGGTAGCCGGCTTATACAACTCGAAATCCACTCCGGTGGCCGCCCGCAGCGCGGCACAGATCCGGCGGATGCCTTCATCGCCGCCGCTATCGCCATCGGCATCGTTATCGCCGGATGCGGGCGGCGGCTCGCCGGGTTCACGCAAGAGCCGAGGATAAGGATGGCGGCTCAGGCGGGTCAGTTCGGCGGCGATCTTTTCCGGCGGCATGACGAAATCGACACATCCGGCCGCCACGGCGCTGGCGGGCATACTCGAATACCTGGCCGACTTTTCGTCCTGCGCGAAGGTGATGCCCCCTTCGGCTTTGATGGCCTCCAGTCCCTGGGTTCCGTCGGAAGCCAGGCCGGAAAGGACGATCCCGATGGCCCGGCTCTTCAAGTCCGCCGCCAGCGCGCAAAAGAAGTCGTCGATGGGGAGATTCCTGACGCCGCCCGGTTCCCGGGATGTAAGCGTCAGGACGCCTTTGGAGATGATCATGCGCCGGTTGGCCGGGATGACGTACACATGGTTGGGTTGTGTCGCCATTCCGTCGGTGACTTCGTGAACGGGCATGGTGGTGGTCTTCGAGAGCAATT
The DNA here is from genome assembly GCA_035570275.1 of Candidatus Acidiferrales bacterium. Lineage (GTDB taxonomy): Bacteria > Acidobacteriota > Terriglobia > Bryobacterales > Bryobacteraceae > DATMNI01. Next base: position 34,836 of record DATMNI010000308.1, read on the forward strand.
TCGGCAGGATGCTCTCGTGGTTGGGGTCCAGGTGTTGCACCAGCACCAGAGCGATTCCGGTGTCGGCCGGCAGCGCCCTGAGCAGCGTAGTAAAGGCTTCGAGGCCGCCGGCGGAGGCCCCCACTCCCGCCACCGGGAAAGGCGCGTCATGCGGAGGCTGCAACCCAGCCGTCGGGGCTTTCCCCACGACACTCGGAACCGGACGCCGCTTGCCGCCGTCGGCCGGAAGCGGGCCTGAGGCTGCGGGCTTTCCTTGGCGTTCGGGTGGCGCTGGACCCTTCGGGCTTTTGCGAGTTCCGGATATCTTCGCCATGCTCCTCCCTTCGACGCGGCCCTCCCGATCCGCATCTTGAAAAACGGTAGCACGGATTCCCCCGCACAGCGAAGTCCGGTTGGGGATGCCGCTACCTGGGAGGACAATGTCCCGGCTCGCCTTTCCCGGCCGTCCACCGATGTTGAGAACCGAAGCCGCGTTGGGGCGGACCCGCGCAAGTCCGCGGCCTCTGACTTCGCTCTCACGGTTGTCATCGCGACCAGCGGCCGCTCGCGAGCCCACGCAGTGCGGAGAGAACCGCAGCCTACCCGGCAGCCTACGGGCAAGGCTGGCGGGAATCTACTGGCACGAGTAAACTCTTGCGAGGTTCGTCAGACTCCGTCGGCTGGACGCCATGAGACCTTATACTTGAACCTGAGGAAGACTCCAGGGTGATTAAAGACTCCAGGGCGATCGAAGACTCCAAGGTGATCAAAGTAAGGTATGGGAAAATTGGTGACGCCGTTTTATGGGGCACGGTTCTGGGTGCGGCGGCGTGGTCGGCATATGCAGCCACGGAAGTGGTATTCGCCTCGCTCCTGTTCGGCTTCACCCGGCCGTTCGCGGTGTTCCGGCCGTGGCACTGGCAACTGACCGGGCTCCTGCTGATCGCGTACCTGATGGTGGGGGCAGTTGCGGGAGCGGTGAGCGGGGTGACCGTTTTCCTGCTGCGGAAAACCGGCTGGGGCGCCGGTTGGCTACGGGAGGACTCGCCCGCGGTTTTGGAAGCGGCCGCCGCGCTGACGTTGTTGGGCGCCTGCCTCTGGAACGTCGCCGCCAACGCCCTCAGCTTCACCGGCGGAATCCCGGTGTTGATTGCGGGGTTATGTTACGCCGTTCTCCTGCTGGTGGAATTGCGCTCGGGTAAATGGACGGGCCGCCTGGGGATGCTGACGAATCCGTGGGTGATCTCGGCGGTCCTGCTCGGCGTGGAACAGACGGCCGACCTGCTGGACATGGCTTCGGCCCAACAACTCGGCGCCAATCTGGCGCTGGCGACGCATCTGTTGGAGGGGGCGCTGATCGTTTTGGTGACCGGGGCGGTGTGGCTTGGGCGTAAACTGCGCCCCAACCTGGGACCCGCGCGCTGGGCGGTGGCTACCCTGGCTCTGGCGGTGCTCCTGATCGGTTCCACGGAAGCACTGGGGATCGCGCACGCTTCGCCAGGCACCGTGGCCGCGCAGTCCGCGGCACCCGCCACAACGCCTTCCACGACACCCGCCGCAAACCAGGCGCCGGCGGCCGGCGGCAAACCCAACGTGTTGGTGATCGTGATGGACACGGTGCGGGCCGACCATCTCTCGCTCTACGGGTACGAACGCGATACGTCGCCCAACCTCAAGGCGCTGGCGAAGGATGCCGTGGCGTATACGCACGCGCAATCGGCCGCGGACATGACGCTGACCAGCCATGCGTCGCTGTTTAGCGGAATGTATCCGAGCTGGCACGGGGCCTACTGCAAGGAGCCCGAAGCGGCGTACGGGCGCCCGTTATCGAACAATGTGCCGACGCTGGCGGAGATCCTGAAGGGCCAGGGGTACACCACCCTGGGTGTGGCCGCCAACCTGTATCTGCGCTCGGCCTTCGGCCTGGATCGCGGTTTCCAGAAGTTTAGCATCGAGCGGCCGGTGCCGATGTTGAGTGACGAGAACAAATGCCAATTGCGGCGCCCCATGCGGCGCCTGCTGAGCCTGGTGACCGACACGGCGCAGTTCGACCGTCTCAACAGCAGGGCCGAAGACATCGACGACGAGTTCTTCACCATGCTGGATGGCCGGGGCGCGAAGGATGGCGGCGCGAAGGATGGCGGCGGCGCGAAGGATGGCCGAGGCGCGAAGGATGGCGGCGGCGCGCCGGATAGCCCGCGGGCGCCCTTCTTCGGGTTCGTCAATTACATGGACGCGCACTTCCCGTACCTTCCGCCGGCGCCCTGGGACCGCAAGTTTCCGGGGAAAGTCTCCACGCTCACGAAGGACTACCTGGAATCCGAGCAGAACGCGATCAGCAATGGCGGCGACACACCGGCCGATTACCGGCAGTATTGCATTTCGCAGTATGACGGCGGCATCGCGTACGTGGATGCGCAGATCGGCCGGATCGTGGCGGGGCTCAAGCAGCGCGGTCTGTACGACAACACTATGATCGTGGTCACCTCCGATCATGGGGAGGCGTTTGGCGAGCGGCACCACGTGGAGCACGGCAACTCGCCCTACCAGAACCTGCTGCACGTGGCGCTGCTGGTGAAGTATCCGAAGTCGGCGCGCCAGGGTCAGGCGGAGGCGCCGGTGAGCCTGATCGATGTGGCTCCCACGGTTCTCCAGGTGGCGGGCGTTCCGGTTCCGCGGGCGATGCAGGGCCGCAGCCTGCTGGATGAGGCGGCGCCCCGGCCCACCGGGCTGTTTGCCGAAACCTTCCAGTGCCAGGTGATGCAGTCCGTGGAGTGTAAAGGGTGCTCGGCGAGGGCGATGGTGGCGTGGCCGTTCAAGTACGTCGTTTTCAATACGGGCAAGAAACAACTGTTCAAGCTGGATGCGGATCCGGATGAGACCAGGGACGTCTCCGCCGCGGCAACCGGGGAGATGGCGGCACTGGGCCAAACCATGGCGGCATGGGGAAAGACTATCCCGGTGCAGTCGGTGGAGCAGATGAAGCTGAGTCCGGATGAGGAGCGGCGGTTGAAGAGCCTGGGATACGTGGGCGGGGGGCCGGCACCACCATCGGCCGGCACGCCGGTGGTAGCCGTCAGCAACCCGGCGACGGCGCGGCAGGGACAGACCGTGACCGTCAACCTGACTGGCGCCCACACCAACTTCTCGCCAGGGGCTACGCGAGTGGACGCGGGGCCGGGAGTCACGGCCGGTGCCGCAACCGTGACAAGTTCGACTAGCCTGCGCGTACAGTTGACAGTCGCCTCAGACGCACCTCCGGGTGCGCGAACCCTGGTGGTGGTGACGGGCAGTGAACGAGCTTTGCTGGCCAACGGCTTCACGATTCAATAACCGGGGATCGGCCAGCCACAACGGGAGTCAGCGGCGCAGCAATTCCAACCCCTCCGGGGGAAGGTAGCGCTGCGCCACATCGAACGCCTCGTCTCCGTAGGTAGCCTTCCAGGTGGTCAGATTGAACCGCCGGATCTGCGGCGTGCCGGTAGAAATGTCCATAAACCCGATCACTGCGGCGGAGAGGGGCGAATAGTCCTTGCTACCCGGAGCCGGGCGGCGGCGCATCTTCAGACTGCCCTCAATCCGTACGCGCAGCGTTCCTTCAGTCATCGAAATGGCCCTCATGTGAAGCCCACACTCGTCGATCAAATTGCGGTCCTTGTCGGTGGTGTCTTCGGTTTGCGGATAGAAGTTGGTCAGCAGCTTCCTTGCGCCTGTCTCAGGGACGTCCCAACTGTCCCCGACCTTGGCGGCGGAGTGCGGCAGCAGCAAAGTCCATTCCGCGGGGCGAAGCACCGTCCAGTTTTCGCCGGGAAACTCGCGCCAGGGGCCCTGCCTGGAGCCGCGCGCTACCGTGTGAAAGACCATCGCGTCCGTCTCAACCGTGGGCGGAGCCGACTGTGTGTGCGGCGGTACCGCTGGGCCTCCGGGCGTGACGGCCAGTTTAGTCGCCACGCGATGGAGGAAGCTATAGAGAACATCGGGCTGAGTGGCTTTGGCGACCTCAAGACCTTCCACCGGCTGGCCATCGCCAGTCACAACGTAAATGTGCACATCGCTGGCTCCTAGCCGCCTGTTGATGAAATCGACGTAGATTCGCTGTCGTTCCGTCTTTTCGGCAATCGGAGCTTTGCCGGCCCCCGTGTAGTCCTCGTTGGACGCGTAGACCGGAACGAAGCTGCTGTTCAAAAGGCTGATTACTTTAGCATCCGAGAGCGGACCCGCCCTCAAGGCAAATGCCCCCCCTCAACAGCGGCCGGTTTCGATCCGTCCATCGTGGGTAAAGATGAATACCGGGCGGTTGAGCTTTCGTGCGAACCCCTCCGCTTCCAGAATGCCGTGGGCCCAACCGATATCGTCAATGCGCCGCTCGGCACGTCCGGGCTGCAGGGCGCGTACACGCTGCTGTACCCAATCCAACAGGTGTTGGTCATCCGGCATTCCGGCTGAAAGCAGCGTGACGGCAGCGAAAACCGCGAACCCTGTTTTGAAGAAGCCCCTCGCCCTCATCCGCATCGTAGGTTGCGCCTCCTGTGTGCCATGCTGGCCCTCTTTCATTGTATACCTCGGTAACGCGTTCCAAACTTAGAGCAAGTAACGTTTCCAACGGGCTTCTCATGGTCAGTACGTTGGAATACTCCGCCGCTCGTCAACGGTAATTCCGTTAGGGAACGTGTGCCGGTGTATACCGCGGGAACGTGGGAGTCGCGACGGAATTCCGGTTTGTAGCCTTGCGACCCGTCCGCCGGTTTGAGGAGCTGTGCAGTGCAGGGCGGGAGACCATGACCTCTTAGCGGCCCAAGTCACAGCCTTGTTCAAGGCGGCAAAGCCGACTTCACGATTCAGTAGAACAGACTGGAATGCCGGTGCGACAGAAACACAGGCCGGAATGCCTGTGCCGCGATCAGTTGGCCCGCACTTCGGAACCATTCCGATCGAGCCAGCGAAGCGCACTGGCGGCGTCCGGAACTTCCCCTTTAAGGACGGCGCGAACCACGTCTTTGGCCAGGATGGCATTAGAAGTCCGGCTGTAAACGATTCCTCCCTTTTGATACGGCAGCTTGAGCAGGAAGGGATGCGGGGATCCGACTTGCCATCCAGAACCTCGGCTTCGCGGTACCCATGGTCGGACGAAACAGCACTGTCGTCCTAACCACGTACCCGCGGCATCATCGACCGGCGGATTTCAACGAGCGTCCGGTCGGGCAGCAGAACGGCCGTCGTCGCGGCCAGCAGTAGCGGCCGGACCCGGATGGGGCATAAGCTGGTCCGGTACAACCGCTGCGGCGGTGAAGGTGGGTCCGGAAAAAGGAGCGGCGGCGGAAGCGCCCGGGATCGGAGCAGGTAACCCGGAAACCAATTTTGGCCTGGCTCGCTACGGGTGTTCGATGCCTCGGCTCAGCCTGTCACGCTTCTGAACGGCGGCGCGGCGCCAACGATCGAGAACATAGTCCGCAAGCGCGTAGGGCGCCAGCCCGGCGAGAAAACCGATGCCCGACAAAACAGCCGCGAACGGGCCAGGCAGACCACCGGGACCGGCGAGCGCCACCAGCGCCATAGTTAACACCAGCCAGACCAGGTACATCGGCACGATCAGGACGCGCATGGGGCCGGCGAGTGCGCCGGCAAGCCTGGTTTCACCCGCTCCGTCGAGCGCCGCCACCAGAAAAAACAGGCCGAGCGTGAGCGGACCGATCAGCAGGAAGAGGCGCCGGCGGAGGAGGTATCGCATGGTGCTCCCGGGGGCATTAAACCACACTGCGCGGGGCTCGTCCAGAGCGCCGGCAGGCGGATTAGCAATCCGCCGCAGGTTAGCAACCTGTCCCACAAAAGTCAGTGGAGTTTCGGATACGGGGCGGCCCAGCCCTTGGCATCCCACCACAGGATGCGGTTCAGCGTGTCCGACGGCGCGTCATCTATATCCTTGAAGTTCATCGCCAGCGACTGCCGGGCGGCCCAAAGTTGCCGTCCGGCCAGCGCCTTCAGAGGCGGGTTGGTTTCGTCGAGGGACACTTTGGGCTCCAGATGTTGGTAGGGCGTCAGGTCGGTCTGGGCGGTGAAGATACTCGTCATGGGCCGAGCCGACTTCAGGAAACGCGTCCGCGGAGGGATGCGGAAAATCTCCTGGATGGTGCGGATCATGCTGGTGTGGTTGTAATTGTTCGAATCTACCACGTTGCGGCGGATGAAGGGGCCGATGGCGAGCGCTACCGTGCGGTGGCCATCCACATGGTCCAGGCCGTCCTGCGCGTCGTCTTCCACCACCAGGATCAGGCTCCTGGGCCAGAAGCGGCTCTTCGAAATGCCTTCCACCATGCGGCCGAGGGCGAGATCGTCATCGGCCACCATGGCGCGCGGGGAAAAGCTTCCGGGGCGCGTGCCATTGGTGTGGTCGGCGGTAAGGGTGATGATGTTCAGGTTGGGCATCTCGCCCGACTTCTCGCGTTCGGCCAATTCGCGCAGATACTCCTCGGCGCGGATCTGGTCGGGAATGCTGGTGGAGTTCTGGGGATACCGCTGGCTGGAATACGGCTGCAGAGCCGGCACGCCGGAGCGGGCGCCGACCACGGTCGGCCAGGTGCCCTTGCGGTAGTGCTGCATGTACTGCACCTGCGTCAGTAAGTCGCGCTCATTCATATCCACGGCGCTCTGCGTGGCGGGGTTCCAGCGCGCGGGAAGTTGGAATTCGCCGTAGATACGCACGTCCAGCGGCTTGCGCGCGCTTTGCCAGAAGAAGCCGGTCGGCGGCACCACCAGCGCGTCGCTCATGTTCCAGGCGTAGCCCCGCGGCGAGGCGGCGAAGGCGCGTTCCACGTAATCGCTGACGAAGCCCTGCATCAGCCACTGGTGGCCGTCAAAACTGATGGCGCCGCCGGTGTAGAAGTTGTCGAGCACCACGTATTGCTCAGCCAGGGCGTGGTGGTTCGGCGTGACGTCGCGGCCGTACATCACCAGTTTGGGGTCGCCGTTGGCTTTGGCGATGTCGCCCAGCAACTGGTCGTAGGTGCGGTTCTCCTTGACGATCAAAAAGACGTGCTGGATGCCCAGGGACGTCAGGTTGGCGACGCCGCCCGATGGCTCATACACCGGCGAATTGGCGGCCTGCACTTCGCGCGTGCCCGCAGTCACCTGCAAGGGGGTTGGCGCCGGGATCATCTCCAGCGAGCCCTCGAAAACCTTCGAGTTGAAAGTGCCCTTACCGTCTGCGGTGTTGCCCACGCCTTTGATGTTGAGCACGCGCAGGGACCCATCGTCCGCGATGGCGATGGCGGTCGGGTACCAGGCGGCGGGCAGGGCGCCCGATACTTTCCAGCGCCGGTTCTGCTCCTTGACTACCGCGATGGCGTTGTTGCCGGCGCAGGCCACGTACAGCGTTTTGCCATCGGGTGTGAACGCCTGACCGATCGGCTGGCTGCCAATGGCCGCATCGGGATAGGTGGGAACCTTCACGTCGGCGCGTTCCAGGGTGTTGGTGTCCACCAGCGAGACGGAATCCGAGTGGCCATTGGCTACGGCCAGCGTTTTTTCGTCCGGGCTCAACGTCAATTGCGAAGGCGCCAGGCCCACCGCCACTTCGCGAACCGCCAGGGTTTCGGCGTCCACCACGCTGAGCGTGCCTGAAGTGGACGATCCGGTGACGGGGTCGGTGACCACTTTCGAACCGCTCGAAGGCGCGGTGGTGTCGTTGGGCCCGGCTCTACGGCCGCCGCGGTTAGCCACGTAGACTTTGCCGTGCTCCTTCGAGACCACTACGCCGAAGGGCGCGATGCCGACATCAATCTGCCGGCGGATGGTGCGCCTGGCCGTGTCGATGACCGCCAGGGTGTTACTGCGGCTGAAGGCCACGTAGGCCGTGCCGCCATCGCGCGAGAAGGCGATGCCCGCGGGTAGAGGGTGGCCGGGGAGATCGATGCGTGCGCTCTTACCTGGCATCCCGGTCTCGCTCAGTTCGGCGATCAGAATGCTGTCCGGCCCGTTGCGCGTGGTTTCGCTGGCCCACAATTCGCGGGCGCCGGGACGGAACGCGATGCCGGTGTAGGAAGTGGACTTGGCCGGGATCTCCGCGACCTTGATGCCCGTGGAGCCATCCAGCAGCAGGACGCTGCGGGTGTTCAGCACGGCCAGAATCCGTTTCTGGGGGTCGAAGGTCATGTCCACCGGACGGCCCTGGATTACGGCCTGCTGGCCCCACGGCCGGAGCAGTTGATTGGTAGGAAGAAGGTAGACGCCGGCGGGTTGTTTGCCCAGGGGCGTCAGAGTCTTGAGGGCGGAGAAGAGGGCCGTCGGGTTGGCAGCCAGGTTGGCAATCAGGGCGGCGGCTACCAGGGCCAGTAAGATCTGGGTGACTAAAACCAGGCCGAGTGGATGGAGGATTGGCTTGCGCATAGAAACACTAGAATAACCGGTTCATACTACAGTTTCGTTAATGGGTTTTCGTCGCGACATTGCCGTGCGGCGGAGAAGGAACCACTCCCTAACGGTCGTGGCTCTGATGGCGTGGTTGACGATGGCATGGTTGACGATGGCTTGGTTGACGTTTCCGGACGGGATTGGTGATTTCCATCACTCACGAGCGGGCCGGTGGAGGTGTCCGGCGTGGCTCGTTCCGCGAGTGCAGGAGTGAATGGCGGAACAAAGCCAATTGGCGGGGTAAGTGACTGAGTTTCTCCGGTGGATGCGGGTTCGGGGGCCGCCGTGATAGGGCCTTCCGTGACAGGGCTAGCGGTGACTGGCGCGTCCGTGACACCCCCGGAGGCCTGTCCTACTGGCTTCTGGAGGTCCTGGAGGGCTTTAAGGGTGCGGAGGTACATCCGGTTAGTGTATTCGATGCGGCGCTGGAGGCGGCTAAAGGCTTCGAGGGCGTTCTGGTAGGAGTGGCCGAGGGGCGAATTGTTTTGGATGGAATCGTCCATCCAATCGGCATGGGTGAGGTTC
>DATMNI010000309.1:0-3098 GCA_035570275.1 Candidatus Acidiferrales bacterium
GAACATCGTTGCGGAAATCGTCGAGCAGGAGGAACGGGTCGAATTCCTTGGTATTGCCGAAACCGAATGCGCGGCGCAGATGCACGCCGGCGCCTTCCAGGGTTGGTTTAGACTTGATCAGCCGTTTCACTGGCCGTATGGACATGGGGGCCTCCGTAAGAAAGAGTCTAACCAATTTAGATGCGGATGGTCAGCCCTTCGGTTCACAGCCGTTCGGTTCACACGGGCAGGCGCGCAGTAGAATGAGCTTTGCGCGACTCTGTGCTGCGGGCTGGAGTGTTGTTTGGCGCGGCGGCCGCCATGGTCACCGAGGTGCTGAGCCCGTTCCACCTGCTTCGGCGGGCGATGCTGGCGGCTGTCTGGCTGGTAATCGCGAGCGCGGCGGCCGGGTACCTCTACCGATGTCGGCACCGACCGCTCCCTGACGGTCACGGCTCGGAAGGGAACCGCCACGGCTCCGAAGGGAACCGTCACGGCTCCGAACGGAGCCGCGCCTTCGACGCGATGACCTGCGCTCTCGCCGCCATCGTCTTGGTTATTGTCACGCTCACCGGTGTTACCGCCATCCTCAGCCCGCCCAACAGCGCCGATGCCATGGCCTACCATCTGCCGCGCGTCATCTACTGGGCGCAGTCCGGCAGCGTGGCCTTCTTCCCCACACCCTATTTCAACCAAATCACGTTGCCACCGCTGGCCGAATACCTCATGCTCCACACCTACGTGCTGACGGTTGGCGACCATCTGATCAACCTGATCGCGTGGGCGGCGTTTGTGGGATGCATCATCGGTGTTTCCGCCATCGGAGGCGCGCTCGGGCTTGGGACGCGCGCCCAAGCCATGGCGGCGCTGGTCTGCGCTACTTTGCCGAACGCGATTCTGCAGGCTTCCGGCGCCAAGAACGATATGCTGCTGGCCTTCTGGCTGGTTTGCGCCGTTTACTTTTCTGCCCGGCGTGATGCCGCGTTCACCGGGCTGGCGGTTGGACTGGCGCTGGCCACCAAAGCCACCGGCTATGTGTTTTTGCCGGTGCTGCTGGGGCCGCTAACGTTGCTGGGGCCGCTAACCGGCGTGCCGAACCGCAAGAAAATGGCTTTCTGGTTGGCGGGCGGCATCCTGCTGATCAATACGCCGCATTACATCCGCAACTGGAGGCTCAGCGGCTCGCCTTTGGGCTTCGACTCCGCCCAAGCCGACGGTGTTTTCCGATGGCGCAACGAAACCTTCGGGTGGAAGCCAGCGCTTTCGAACGTGCTGCGCCACACCTCCGAGCAACTAGGCGGGCGCAGCCCGCGCTGGAACCAGTCGGTCTACGACGCCGCGATTGCCCTTCACCGTACCCTCCACCTCGACCCGGCGGACCCGGCAACCACCTGGCGCGGCGCCCGTTTTGCACCGCCCATCAATGCCAACCACGAAGCCAACGCCAACAACCGCTGGCACCTTCTGCTGATTGTGGCGGCTGGGATCTTCGTCGCGATCCTGGCCGCGGTCACGCGCAACCGCTCATCTCCAGCAGGTGCCTTCGCCCGCTACGCCACGGGCTTGCTGCTGGCCTGGGTGCTCTTTTGCGGGTACCTGAAGTGGCAGCCTTTTATGGCGCGCCTGGAGTTGCCGCTTTTCGTTTTGGCCGCGCCGTTGGCGGCCTGCCTGCTTCAACGGCTGCGACTGCCAGTGCAGATCGTCATATGCGTCTTCCTGGTCAGCGCCGCACGGCCCGCTGTTTTGGAAAACTGGACGCGCCCTCTCAAAGGCCCGCGCAGTCTGTTTGTCACCGCGCGTAACGATAACTACTTTTCCGACATGGTGCAATGGAACAATCGTGCGTCGTACCTGGAATCGGTGCGCCGCACCGCGGAGTCCGGCTGTGGAACCGTGGGCATCGACGTTAGCGAGAACCAGCTTGAATACCCATTTCAGGCTCTGCTTCGCCAGAGCAATCCCGCGGTCCAGTTCGTGCATACCGGCGTGGAGAATGCCTCGGCCCGATATGCGCCGGCCCACGCACCACAACTCTGTGCGGTGCTATGCCCGGACTGCATCGGGAACCAGCAGAAGATCGGCATGTACGGGGCGATTAGTCCACCGATCGAGATCGGGCGGTTTCTGCTGTTCGCAGGCGGCGGGACGAGGTGATTCGATTCAGTGAACGAAGGATCGGGTGCGGAGTCATGCTGGTAGCAGTTGAGCAGCGAAGGTCGGAGATCATCGCTGGTCTGGGATCTCACTTCGCGGCTCTTGACGCCGCCCGCCAGCCCACTGCGAGCGATGAAGCCGATGAGCTCGACACGACCATCCTGGTACCAGCCAACGATGTCCCTCCAAAGGTCTTGCCCGACAGCTTCTTCTCACCCCGCTACGCCGATCTCGGCCCGTTATGCGCTGGCCAGCCCGCCCGTACGCACGGTGCTCTGCCCCGACTGCTTCGGAGATCAGAAGAATACCGGAATGTATCGGGCGGTTAGTCCGCCGAACAACATCGGCGGTTTGGGTTGTTGGCAGGCGACGGGGCGAGGTGAGGCTCAGCTCAACTCCCCGCTAACGAGCGACTCCAATCGCAACTCCAACCGTCGAGCGTCGTTCTCCAGGGCGTCGTCCCCTCCATGCTGTTTGGCGACAACGTGTTCGATGTGGTGGGTTAAGTCACTGTGCTCTTGCCGCAGCAGGCAGTACTCGCACCGATTGTCTGCCCGCCGCCGAACGGATTGGCGTGCGGCCTCATCCATCCCGGTAACCTCCCGCTAGCAACCGCTCAACCTCAGTTGCCGGTGGGCCTTCAGTTTCAAGATGGCAATGAAATCTGCCGCGGCGATGAAGGCCTCATACTCCGACCGCTCATCGTCGCTTAGCACGCCCTCATTGGCCCGCTGCGCGAGCACATCGACTTGGGCCTGCACGGCGGGATCGAAACGGAATTCAGCTACACGCTGGGCGGACTCAGCATCGAGACAGCGGCTGAAAGGGTCGAGTATTCCGTCCAGAACCGTGGCGACAACACCCATAATTATCACGTTACCACGCGAGTCAATGCGGAAGTGATCGTTCCAATCATCGGCGCCGCCGATTCGCCCGCTGATCCGGCGTAACATCAGGCCAATTGC
>DATMNI010000310.1:0-6682 GCA_035570275.1 Candidatus Acidiferrales bacterium
CTCGTCGCCAAGCGCCTGCCAAAATGGGCCAGACTGGGTTGCCGACGGGATCGGGATTGATAAACCGGCTTTTCCAGAAAGTGCGTCCGGCGACACCCAAACCAATTGTCCGTGTAGTCGATGCGCGAATGTGGTCATCGAGACCGGTCCCGAGCTGAACACGCTGGCCCAAGGCGTGCGTTAGGCGGAAGGAGTCAGCTGGTCGAGATCGTGTCCGGATGGCCGACCATTCAGGAGTTGAGCGGACGCTACCGCGTTTCCTGTTCCTCATCTGCTGAGATTTCCCGGAAGCGGGGAACTTGGGAGTGGCGACAACGACTTACTGGCACTAATCCGTTCCGTGGTCCACTAGCCGGCATGATTGAATGCCGACACAGCTCAATTCCCATGTCCTTCCGTCGTCGCCGCCGCGAACTACAACGGACGGAGGCCCATCTGGCTTCTGCCGAGCGGCGTGAGATCCGCTTCTGTCGCGCGGCCACGGAAATCCACCTCAAAGTTGTCGGCCGCGAAATCGGGTGGCGTCTTGCCGGACAGAAAAGCCGCGGCCTGTTGGGCCAGGTACGCGCTGTTCTTCGCGCATCCGACCGTTGCGCCGATATACATGACATTGCTGTAGCCACTACCGTTATGCTCGTTCTCGACGGCATGGACCACGTCCGGATGCCAGAACACGGTGTCGCCCGGTTGCATCAGAGGAATGGGTGTCAGCGCGTCGAGCAGCAGGGCATGCCATTCCGGTTCAACGGAGAGAGCACGCCCCGGTTGAGCGCCGCACAACTCTGTTTCCGGAACATCGTCCTGCAGGGCCCGCAGCAGGATGTACGGCATACTCCGGGCAATTGGGATCAATCGCAGCGTGCCGTCTCCCTGACCCTGCCGAGTCAGCGCCGTCCAGCCCTGGAAGGTCCGAAACATGGAACAGACCGCGGGGGACGGGAACTCCTCGGCTTCCGGCCGGAAGGCTGCATCGAAGGCGTCATACTCTTGCAGATCGCCCGAGAAGACGTGGCGGTACACGCTTCGATAACTCGGCGCCAGCCACCGCTCAACCGATCCACCGTCTACATGAGGCGAGAGGCCGAGCGAACTGGCTCCCGGCGGGCGTCTGCGGATACGGTCGGCGTACGCCGGCGCCTGATCCGGGTCGATATGGCGACGGCCCTCGCTCTGGGCCACCCACAGCCGGTTGAGAAACACGCGGACCCGGGTGAGAGACTCCGCTTGCCTTGCCTGAACCTGGGGACGTGACCAATAGATGCCGTAGATCTGAGGTTTCGCCGCGGCCAAATTGCCGAAGTAGTTGTCCTCGGCGGCATTCGCGAGCTTCTCGGTCAGCCCGTTCTCTTCGACGTATCTGCCGATTTCGTCGTCCCACGCGCGCGCCTGTTCCGGCGCGAAGGTCTCGCGAATGACGCATGCGCCGCGATCCCTGATCTGCGAAATCATCGCGGGGGACACGGTGCCGGCCGCGATATCGGAGTAATGAAGAACGGGAACGACTGTCTCGGCCCCTTCCCGTTCCTTCACGATTTCGGCCACGCTGTAGCGCATCTCGTTTTCGATTTTCTGAAACACAGTTGCGTAGCAGGGAAGCTCCCGGCGCAGCTTTTCCTTGGCTTCCCGAATCGCCTCGGGCAGATTCTCAACCAGTTTCTCAACCTGGAGCTTCATAGTTTTCGTAGCGTGCTCGATCGCAATGTGATTTGGACCCGCGGTCTTCGGCAGATTGCTAGACATCGGCCAGGTTATTCGTCTCGCCGGTGCTGTCTCCCAGCTTCTCGGTGTGCACTCCCATTTTGTCCAGCATCGAGAGATAGAGATTCGTCATCGGGGTTTCCGGATAGACAATATGCCGCCCTGGTTTCAAACTACCGTCGCCGCGCCCCACCAGTACCACCGGCAGGTTCGTATGAATGTGACTGTTGCCTTCGCTGATACTGCTGCCATACACCACCATGGAATGGTCGAGCAGAGTTCCATCGCCATCGGGAATCGCTTTGGCTTTCTGAAGGAAGTGTGCGAACTGCTCGATGTGATGGCAATTGATCTGCGTAACCTTCTCGATCATGTCCGGGTTATTCCGGTGATGAGTGAGCGGATGGTGCGGGTCGGAAAAACCTAGTTCCGGATAGGATCGCGTACTGCTCTCTTTGCTGTAGATCAGCGTGGCGATGCGCGTGATATCGGCGCGGAACGCTGTCAGCATAAGATCGTTCATGAGCCGCGCGTGTTCCACGAATGTAGTCGGGACCCCTTCGGGCTTCTCGATATCCCGGCCGGCTTCCTGATCGCTGGCAGAAACCGCAATTCGCCCTTCAATGTCCCGTATCGAGGAAAAATACTCGTCGATCTTGTGCCGGTCCGAAGGGCCGACTTCGCCCATGAGCTGCCGCGTCCGGCTGGTGACCGTGTCCAGGATGCTCTTGCGGTCTTCTTCAATGCCGGCCCGGGCCTGGGGGTCGTTGTTCCCGGCCAGAGTGCCGAAGAGCCGCTCGAAAACCAGCCGCGGATTTGTCTCCGGGGGATTCGGCGTGGAGGGCCCTCTCCAGGACATGCTGTTGATGTAGGCGCAACTATACCCGGAGTCGCAACTCCCGACTGTGCGCGAGACTTCGCACCCTAATTCGAGAGACCGCAAACGGGTTTTCCCGCCGAGCGCCTGCGCGGCGACCTGGTCGACCGAAATGCCGACCTCGATATCGGCGCTGGTGGTCCGCTTCGGAGTGACTCCCGTCAGGAACGTGGCGGCGGCCCGTGCATGGTCGCCGGCTGATCCCTCCCCCGTGCGATGGGCCAGGCCGGTCAGAACGAGCAGGTCTTCGCGAAACGGTTCGAGAGCCTTAAGGACCCGCGGGAACTCGAAGCTCCGCCCGTCCGCCGCCGGGGTCCACTGGTTCATAATGATGCCATTGGGCACGTACACAAAAGCCATGCGCACAGGCGCTTTCGTGGCTGCGGCCGGTGCGAAAGCCGGCATCATCGCATCCAGAAACGGCAGTGCGATGGTCGCGCCTGCGCCCTTCAGAAAACTCCTGCGCGGAATATGCTTCCGGGTTACGAATGTCATTGCGCTGCTGCTCCTCTCTGCATCTGAAATGGAAAACTGTTTACGATCTCCAGCACCAGGCTGGAAAGACGGTAGTCCGTGGCCGGTAAACGCCGCACGATCTCGCTGATGACAGGGCGATCATAACTCTCCATGCCGCGCCCGAGCGCGTAGATAAGCAGCTTTGAGGCCATGCCGTTCGCAAATGCCTCCCTGTCGCCGCGGAGAATAGCCTTGAGGCCGTTTGCCCCCCGGAAGGTTCGGCCGTCGGGAAGCACGCCCGACGAATCAATCGCAACGTTGCCGTCCTTATCGCGCCACGATCCCACCGCATCATAATTCTCCAGGCCAAAGCCCAGCGGATCCATGCGTGTATGGCACGAGGCGCAAACAGGATTCGCCCGGTGCTGCTCCAGTTGCTGCCGCAATGATACCGACGAGCCTACCGCGGCATCGTTCAGGCTGGGCACGTTCGGCGGTGGAGGCGGGGGCGGAGCGTTGAGAAAATTCTCCAGCACCCATTTACCCCGCAGAACGGGAGAAGTGCGTGTAGCGTACGAAGAGACCGTCAGGACGCTGCCTTGCGTCAGCACGCCGCCGCGGTTGGTTCCTGTAAGGTCTACTTTCCGGAATGCCGTTCCCTTTACTCCCGGAATGCCGTAATGAGCGGCCAGGCGCTCGTTGAGAAATGTGTACTTGCCATCTATGAGATCCAGGATGCTGCCGTCGTTGTGAAGCAGATTCCGGATGAACAGCTCGGTTTCCTGCTTCATCGAATCCCGCAGGTAATCGTCGAAGTCCGGAAAGCGGTCCCGGTCCGGCGTAATCGATTCCAGCCGCCGAACCTCGAGCCACTCACCCGCAAAGTTGTCCGCCAGTGCGCTTGATTTAGGGTCGGCGAGCATACGCTTCACTTCAGCCCTGAGCACGTCCGGCTGCCTCAAAGATCCTTCAGCCGCGCGGCTCATCAGCCCCGCATCCGGCATGCTGCTCCAGAGGAAGTAGGAAAGGCGCGAGGCAAGCTCGTAATCCGTGATGCGTTGCGGCTCGCCGCCGGAAGCGGCGCTCTTCTCGATGCGAAACAGGAAATCGGGCGATACCAGAATGGCCCGGAGCCCCACGGAAACCCCGTGTTCGAAAGACCCGCTGCGCCGTTCGGCGCTTTCGGCAATAGTCAAAAATGGTTCAGTTTCGCCAGCCGCGAGAGGACGCCGGAACGCGCGGGTCGCCAGATCGGAGATGATTTTACGCATGCATGCGGGCTGGCTGGCTTGGTTCGAATAGTTGCAGGTGAAAATCCTCTGCATGCTTTCGGCCGACGGAGCCTTTGTGTAGTCATAGGGGCCAACGATTTCGAACTCGTTAACGGACAGGCCGTTCCACGTCGGGTGCTCGGCCTGCCGCCTGGCCTTTTCGGCGGCGATTCGCCGCTCCTCGATCTTGCCCGGGCGATTGTCAACCGGACCGCTGGCGGCGGCAGCAGCCGGGGCGAAATTCCGCTGGGGCTCGGGCAGTTTGGAAGGGTTCGGACCCCCATACTTCGCCGGCAGGCCATCGAACTGCCGGGGAAACGCCACCACGAATTCATGCGTACCGGCTGACAGTTTCAGGCGCAACTCCCAGGCGTCGGGGCGGCGCTCGAAGCCGGACAAACCAACGTCGGCCACGTCGAACGTCTTCACAATCCTGCCATCCACCCAAAACTCGCATTGAGTCGGCTCCGATCCGGCGGGGCGGGTACCGGCACCCGTGATCTTGAAAACATACCCGGCGGTAACCGGCAACTGGTAACTCAGGTGATACGATCCGGGCTGCGACAATCCCGTTACGTCATAGTCCGACATCGAGTAGTAGGCGGGTTTCGTGATCGGCACGTAGCTGGTGGTTTCCATGCGTCGCGGTATGGCCACGTCGATGCGCACGGGCTCCGGTTTCAGGTCGGGGCCGAATATTGCCGCGTTGGCGATTTTCTCCGCTGCCGCGATATATTTCTCCATCAGCAGAGGAGAGATGGAGAGCGAATCGGCAATGTTATCGAATCCGTAGACGGCATCGTCCTGCGGAAAGTCATCCGCCGGATGCATATCCACTCCCAGCAGGTCGCGAATGGTGTTGTTATATTCCGCGCGGTTCAGCCGGTGTGGCGCGATGTGTCCTGGATCGGGCCCGGTCGCCGCGGCACTGGCTCCGAACGCGTCTTCCAGCTTTTTGATGACAGCCCGTAGTTCCGCCTCATTGGGCCGCGGCCTGCCAGCCGGGGGCATCTGCCCCGACTTCAGCTTGGTCAGGATCTTTTCCCACAAAATCCGGTCATCCGGGATGGGGGTGCGGCTGGCCACAGCCGCCAGATCCAAACCCGCCATTCTTGCCTGCGAATTGTGACAGGTATAGCAATTGCCGGAGATAAACGGCCGCAAAGAATTTGCCAGGTCCACTGGCACGGAACCGGAAGGTGGTGTTTGGGAAATACCGAAGGGCGCGGCGCAAAACAGAATCAGGCTCAGCCGCGGCATTTTCATCGCCCGCCGAATCGCTTCGGGAAGATTCTCGACCTGGAACGCCATAGTTCTTTGCACTCCTGTCTTTGCCCACCTGGGTAATTTTGGAGAAGCCGGAACCGCCGAACCAGTCGGCTTCCGGTGGACCGTATGATCGATCTTAAACTGCGCGAAGAGTGCGAGCTACTCCGGATTCGGCCAGGAAATGGTACTATTCGGACAAACAAACGGCTGACTGTGTCCAAAATCAGGTAGCCGATTCAAAGGATGAAACCTCAATTCGAACACGTCACAATCCCCGAAAGCTGTTCCATTCGTGTGTTCAACCGCCGGGTTTCGGTTATTCCCTTTGAGTGGCATCGCCATCCGGAATGCGAACTGACCCTGACGCTGAACAGCCGCGGATTGCGTTTCGTGGCGGATCATATCGGTTCGTACGATTCTCACGACCTGGTGCTTCTGCCGCCGAATATGCCGCACACGTGGGCATCCAGTGTCGCGATCGATGAATCAAACCCGCATGATGAGTCAAACCCGCATGATGAATCAAACCCGCACATCGCTATCGTCGTCTGGTTTACCGAAGCCTGGGCCCTGGAGCTTGCAGGCACGTGCCCGGAGTATGCTTCCCTACGCCCGTTGCTCCGACGGTCGTCCGGCGGTCTGAGTTTTCCGACCTCGGCGGGAAAGATGATGGAATCGCGTCTGCCGGGACTGCTTTCGAATTCCGCGCGCGACCGACTTCGAGCCGCCCTGGATGTGCTGACTGAGCTTGCTGAGACGGATGCGGTCCCGCTGGCAATCACACCACAGAAGGCATTCTGCATCAGAGCGGATGATTCGGTTCAATTGAACCGAATCCTGCAGCTGTTGCACGAGCGCTTCGCGGAACCGATTCGGATGCACGATTTGTGCGCTGCGGGAAACATGTCGGAGCGATCTCTTCACCGGCTGTTCGTTCGTCACCTGGGCGAGAACGTGACCGACTACCTCGGCCGGTTGCGGATCGGACGGGCTTGCATGTGGCTGGTGGAGACGGACCGGCCCATCAGCATGATCGCCACAGATGTGGGCTTTTCTAATTTGTCCAACTTCAATCGCCGGTTCCGGGCAATGCGGCATATGACGCCGAAAG
>DATMNI010000311.1:0-24466 GCA_035570275.1 Candidatus Acidiferrales bacterium
CGCTAAGGACGCCTCGGCATACATTTTGCCGAAAGGGCAATGCCCGCCTGCAGAAACCAAACTGGAGGTGCGTACGTGAGTCTCGAAAACTTCAAGAAACAAGCCAAGCTCCTGGTTCGTTGGCACCGAGAACGGAACTACTCCGTGGGCGGCCGAATCCGCCAACTTTCCCATTATGAAGATCTGACTGATACCGAGGCCTTGGCCCTTCCCTTCCCGCTGAATGAGGCCCAGGAAATCATTGCGCTGGAGCAAGGCTACAACAGTTGGGCGGAACTCAAGCAAGGCTTGAAGAAAGCACCGAAAACTATTCGGCGAGCCCCAGCCGCGTTAAAGCTGACGAACGCAATGCCGGTGCTTTATGTGTCGGATGTGCAAGCAGCGGCCGGTCGCGATTCGGATCAAGGCCTGAACATCCATGTTCACATTGCCGGTGGGCGATACCCGAAGTCAGGAAGACTGAGGCGGGCTTTCTCAAGCCAGCAATCTTTGTACTCACTCCGCATTCGTTCTTCGACAAACGCCCGGAGGCATTTCTGCAACACGTTCAATGCCTGTGCGATTCGCTGATCGTTCGTCGGCGCCATCATTAACACTTTAGCGACTCCGCGAACCGGTTTCCACTGTACTACCCGCGACTGGTCGCGCAGCGTTTACCCAGGTCCTCGCTCTGGACGAAAACGCGCGACTCGGAGAGAGCGGCTCCCGTTGGCTATCGCGCACCAATTAGCGGCCGAACGAAGGAGGGCATCATGATTGGTCAAAAGTCGCGTTCTAGGAGATGAGGTGCTGGACCTGACGGAGACGATAGCTGGCGCCAAACAGCCCATCGCAATAGTAGCAATTCGCCGGCCCGAGGGAGGTGCGGGCCATCTGCTGGCATCCGGGAAACTCGGAGACCACTTGTCACACCTGCCTCTTCGCAAGGCTCGTGCGGACGCCTTTGGATTCGCGCTTATACATCTCCCGGACCCGCCTCAGTGGGCCCGAAGCGGCCCGCCTTCTAGTTGACAGACTACCGGAACACTAGTAGACTGTCTCCCAGGATGCCACAAGACGACCGTTTGCAACTGCTGCCGGGAACGCTGGAAATGCTGGTCCTCCAAACCCTGGTATTCGGACCCCGCCACGGCCACGGGATCGCCACCACCATTCAACGGACATCGGACGAGCTGCTGCTGGTAGACCACGGCTCGCTTTACCCCGCCCTGCAACGCCTGGAACGCGCCGGGCTGATTGCGTCCGAGTGGGGAACCTCGGATAACAATCGCCGCGCGCGCTACTACAAACTCACGCGCGCCGGGCGCAAGAAACTGGCGGCCGAGACGGGCAAGTGGGAGCGGATCGTGCGGGCGGTCAAGGGTGTTTTGCAGGCGCCCGAGGAGGAGCAGGCATGAGGTGGTTCGGCAGACGCGACCGCGATTACCGTGAGGAGCTGGAAACACATATTCAAATGGAAGCGCGGGAGAACCTGGATCGCGGCATGCCTCCCGGCGAGGCGCGGCAAGCGGCGCTCCGGACATTCGGTAACGCGCTGGCTGTGCGTGAGGGCCTCGCCGACGAACGCCCTCTCCACTTCTGGGAGACCCTGTATCGCGATCTCCGGTACGGGGCGCGGTTGCTGCAGCGCAGCCCGGGCCTGACCGCTACGATTGTGCTCACATTGGCTTTGGGCATAGGGGCCAATGCGGCCGTCTTCAGCCTGGTCGAGGCAGTGCTGCTGCGCATGCTGCCGGTGCGCGACCCGCATTCGCTGGTCATCGTGCGCGCGCTCACGCGCCAAGGGGCGCGGGACTGGTTCTCGCATAAGGACTACGAATGGTTGCGCGATCACAACCATGCGTTTTCCGGCCTGGCGGCGACTGCCAATTGGAGATTGACCCTGGATTCCGGGGACCACAATGAGAGGATTGGCGTGGAGTTCGTCTCGGGCAATTACTTTTCAATGCTTGGCGTGGAACCGGCCGTGGGCCGCATGATCGCGATGGAAGACGATCGTCAGAACCGTCCGGTCGCGGTGATCAGCTATGGGTACTGGCAGCGCGCCTTTGGCGGAGGCGCCAATGCGCTTGGCAGGCAACTCCACCTGGAAAAGACGGCGCTCGAAATTATTGGAGTGGCGCCCCGGGGATTCCAAGGGGAATACGACGGCGACCCTCCGGATTTCTGGCTCCCGTTAGCTGCGCAGCCGGTGATCTCCCCGCGACGTTCATTCCTCAACACCCGGAACGCAAGCTGGCTGGGGATTATGGGCCGTTTGCGGCCTGGCCTGAGCGCTCCACAGGCGCAGGCGGGTATGGGGCCCCTGCTGGAATCTCTGCGCGCGGACCTGCAGGTGGACTCGCAAAACGACTACCTGGGGGCTATTGGGATTGAGCCCGGCGGCGGTGGTCTCTCGCACCTGCGCGATTACTATGCGGAGCCACTGCGTGTGTTGATGGCGTTGGTCGCGGTGGTGCTGCTGATTGCTTGCGCCAACGTGGCCAACCTCCTGCTGGCGCGGTCGTCCGCGCGGCGGCGCGAATTCGCCGTCCGCTTGGCGATCGGCGCCGGTCGGGCCAGGCTGGTCCGGCAACTTCTGACCGAATCCTTTCTCCTTTCGGCGATGGCGTGTGCGGCTGGTCTGGCGATCGCCCGCGGTCTCGTGCGCCTGCTGCTGGCGATGCCGGATACGAAAGGACTCGACGTCCACATGAACCTGGCGGTGCTGGCATTTACCGTAACCATATCGTTGGCGGCGGCAGTGGCGTTCGGACTGGCTCCTGCCATGCAAGGTAACCGCGTGGATACCTGGACCGCACTGAAGGATGGAAAAATGGCGGCTGGTCCAGGACACCGGTTCAGCTCGGCGCGGGTCCTGATCGTCACCGAGACCGCCCTCTCGATGGTGCTGCTGGTTGCCTCCGGGCTGTTGCTGCGAACTTTTCTGAATCTCAAAGCGGTGAGTCCTGGTTTTGATGAGCAGGCTCTGCAGGCGAATCTCGACACCTCGCTGGTTGCTGAAAATGGCGTCGCTCTTGGCCGCAAGCTGACGGAGCGGCTCGCCACTTTGCCCGGGGTGCAAACCGTAAGCTTTTCGCGATTCGGGTTCGGGCAAGGATCGGACCGCGTTTGCTGCATAGCGCCCGAGGGGTACACCCCTGTTGCCGATGAGGACAAGAACGTGCGCACCCAAGCGGTAAGCTCCGGTTACTTCCGGGCTTTGGGCATCCCGATCCTCGCCGGGCGTGAGTTCGCCGCCACGGACCGGTACGGGGCCGGGCGGGTAGCGGTCGTCAACGAAGCCGTGGCCCGCCATTATTTCCGCGGCGCCAACCCGGTGGGCAAACGGTTCGCCTGGTGGCCGACGGATCCCAAGAATATCGAAATCATTGGCGTGGTGAAGGATGCGAAGTACGACAATCTCAGGCAACAGACGCCGCGCCTGGTATATTTGTCGATCCTGCAAGAAGGACCAGGCCCGAATTTCGTGCAGATTCGAGGGCTGCCCGGTGGCCGTTCGCTGGCCGCCGTCATCGGCGATTGCCGGGCCGCCATCCGCGGGGTCAATGCGAATATTCGGATCGTCTCATTCCAGCCGCTGACCGCCGCGGTGAGCCGGACGATGGCGCCGGATCGTTTGGTGAGCTGGCTTTCGGCAGGATTTGGGATGGTGGCGTTATTACTGACCGCGGTGGGCCTCTACGGCATTTTGGCCTACACGGTGGCCAGGCGGACCTCCGAGTTCGGCATTCGTATGGCTTTGGGGGCTGGGCGCATGGCCATCCTGCGAATGGTCATGAAGGAAGGCTTGCTCCTGGTCGGCATCGGCCTGGTGGCGGGGCTTGCGGTAGCGGTTTCGTTCAGCCATCTGGTGGCGAGCCTGCTGTTTGGCGTGCAACCGCACGATATCGTGACCTTTGCCGCGGCGGCTATGACGCTGATCATTGTTGCCATTGCGGCAAGCTATGGCCCAGCCCGCCGCGCCACCGCGGTGGAACCTGTGACCGCCCTGAGATACGAATAACGCCGCCGATGGCGTCACGCCATTGTGTCCGCCATTGTGTCATTGGTGTCATTCATTGGTGTCATTGTGTCATGGATGGCACTCTCGCCAGGAATCCAACCGGATTGGCCGTGATAAACTGGGAAAACTCAAACCAACATGGAACGCGCCAGCAAGGTCATCCGGGGATTGAGACTCTCGGGCGAGGTGATCAGCGCCGAAGAGGTGGCTTGCGCGGCGTGGCCCGATGCCGTGGGGAAAAAAGTGGCGGTCCACACACGCGCGGCGCGACTGGTGCGCAACCGCCTGGTGGTGGAAGTGGAAGATGCCACGTGGCAGCGGCAGTTATTCGGGCTCTCGCGCCACATTCTGGCCAATCTGGAACGCAGCCTGGGGGCGGGCCTGGTGGAAGACCTGGAGTTTCGCGTGGTTCCGAGGCGGCGCGAACCGCAGCGCGCGCAGCAGGCCATGCCGGCCCTGTTCGCCGACGAAGCCGACGCCATTCGGGACCCGGTGATGCGCGGCATTTACAAAGCATCTCGAAAAAGGGCGCAGGCGTGAAAATTACGGAGAAGGAAGTGCGGTACGTGGCCGACCTGGCCAACCTCAGGCTCACCGATGCGGAAGTCGCCCGCTTTCAGGCCGACCTGGATGGGATTCTGGAGCTCGCGGACAAGCTCAACGAAATCGACACCAGCAACGTGGAGCCCATGGCTCAGGTTCTGTTTGAAGCCGCGGCGACGGCGACCTTGCGGGCCGACGTGCCGGTGACGCCATTGGGCAACCAGGCGGGTCTGACTAACGCGCCACAACCCGGCGCCGGATATTTCAAAGTACCCAAAGTGATTGAACGCTGACGCATGAACATTGCAACCTTGACGATCGACAGCGTGAGGCAGGGACTGCTTGGACGCCACTTCAGCGCCGCCGAACTGGCGGCCGAGGCGCTGCGCTTTGCCGGGGCCGAGAATCCCAAAACGGGCGCGTACCTGCACTTTTCCCCGGAGCGGGCGCTGGCCGCCGCCAGGCAGGTGGACCGGCGCGTGGCTCGCGGAGAAGATCCAGGACCATTGGCGGGAGTGCCGGTGGCGGTGAAGGACGTCATCGTCACCAAGGGCATCCGCACCACCTGTGGTTCCAGGTTATTGGCCAATTACATTCCGCCGTACGACGCCACGGCCATCGTGCGCATCGAACAAGCCGGCGGCATCCTCATCGGCAAGACCAATTGCGATGAGTTCGCGATGGGTTCTTCCACCGAGAATTCGGCCTTCGGACCGGTGCGCAATCCGGTGGCGTCCGACCGCGTTCCTGGAGGTTCGAGCGGCGGTTCGGCGGCGGCGGTGGCACAGGGCACGGCGGTGGTGGCGCTGGGGTCGGACACGGGAGGCTCCATTCGCCAACCGGCCT
Organism: Candidatus Acidiferrales bacterium; assembly: GCA_035570275.1. GTDB lineage: Bacteria > Acidobacteriota > Terriglobia > Bryobacterales > Bryobacteraceae > DATMNI01. The sequence continues at coordinate 5,396 of DATMNI010000311.1, forward strand.
CGTTCTGTGGCGTGGTGGGGGTGACCCCGACCTACGGCCGGGTGTCGCGCTACGGGTTGACGGCGTTTGCCAGTTCGCTGGACCACATCGGGCCGTTGGCGCGGTCGGTGAAGGATTCGGCCACACTGCTGTCCGCTATCGCGGGCCGCGACCCGCACGACTCCACCTCGGCTGAAGCGCCTGTGCCGGACTACACCTCGGCGCTGACTGGCATCGTAAAAGGCCTGAAGCTTGGACTGCCGCGCGAATATCTAAAAGATCTGAACAGTGAAACCGGCCGGTTGATCTTCAAGGCCGTCGATGTGTTGAAGGGCCTGGGCTGCCAGGTTCGCGAGATCAGTTTGCCGGCTACCGATTACGCCATCGCCAGCTATTACATTATTGCCACGGCCGAGGCCAGTTCCAACCTGGCGCGGTACGATGGTGTGCGGTACACGTTTCGCTCGGGGCATTCCGAGACACTGTCGGATATGTACCGCAACACGCGCGGCGAGGGTTTCGGCGCGGAGTGCAAGCGCCGTATCATGTTGGGCACTTATGTGCTCAGCGCCGGGTATTACGAAGCGTATTATCTGAAGGCGCAAAAGGTGCGCGCGTTGATTGCGCGCGATTTTTCGAACGCGTTCGAAGAGGTGGATGCCGTGGTAGCGCCGGTCTCGCCGTTTCCGGCCTTCAGGCTGGGCGAGAAAGTGGACGACCCGCTGGCCATGTACCTCTCGGACATCTATACAATCACCGGCAGCCTGGCGGGGATTCCGTGCATGAGCGTGCCGTGCGGAAACACCGCCGGGGGATTGCCGGTGGGGATGCAGATTTTGACCCGGCATTTCGGCGAGACCACGATGTTCCGGCTGGCCGATGCCTACGAACGAAACGCCGGAGTATTTGAATAGAAGAGGAGATCGACATGCCATTCACACTACCGCCGCTGCCCTACGCCACTGACGCACTGGAGCCGCACATCGACAAAATGACGATGGAGATCCACCACGGCAAGCACCACAACGCGTATGTAACCAACCTGAACAAGGCGCTGGAATCGGCGCCCGACCTGGGAGGCAAGACCGTGGAGGAACTGCTGGCCAACAACTGCGCCATCGTTCCGGAAGGCATCCGCACCGCCGTGCGCAACAACGGAGGCGGCCACTATAATCACTCGATGTTCTGGAAGATCATGACCCCGGGTTCGGGCGGGGCGCCGGTAGGGCACGTGTCGCAGGCGATCACCGGCGCGTTCGGCAGCTTGGAAACTTTCAAGGAGAAGTTCAGCGCCGCCGGCGCCACGCGCTTCGGATCGGGCTGGGCCTGGTTGGTCAAGTCGGCCGGCAAGATTGAGATCATTTCCACCGCCAACCAGGATTGCCCGCTGATGGAGGGCAAGTACCCGGTGATGGGGTTGGACGTGTGGGAGCACGCCTATTACCTGAAGTATCAGAACCGCCGCCCGGACTATATGGCCGCCTGGTGGAATACCGTGAACTGGCAGGAAGTCGAAGAGCGCTTCAATAGCGGGAAGTAAAGTGAGTTCCCTGACCGCTCCCTAACGGTCGCGGCTCCGACGTCTTGCAAAAACTCCGACGTCTTGCAAAAACTCGGATGCCTTGCAAAGCTCGGATGCCTTGCAGAGCCGCGACCGTTAGGGAGCGGAGACAAGCACATGCAGAAATTCGACCTCATCGTGATCGGCTCCGGTCCCGCGGGCCAGCGCGCGTCCATTCAAGGGGCGAAGTGTGGCCGCCATGTGGTGGTGGTGGAGCAACGGGAAATCGTGGGCGGCGCCAGTGTCAATACCGGCACCATTCCCAGCAAGACCATGCGCGAAGCCGTGATGCACCTGTCCGGGTTTCAATACCAGGGCATTTACGGCGTCAATTACCGCGTGAAGGAAAAGATTTCCATGGCCGACCTGGGGTTCCGGGTCAGTCAGGTGATCAAGACCGAAGTGGATGTAACCCATGCCCAGCTCACGCGCAACGGGGTGGAAGTGCTCACCGGGCGCGCCAGCTTTCTGGACGCCACGCACATCCGGGTGGAGAATTCCAAGGGCCAGAGCGACCTGGAAGCGCCTGGCATCATCATCGCCACCGGCACCAAGCCGGCGGCATCACCCACGGTTCCGATCAACGGGCGCAGCATTATCAACAGCGACCAGATTCTGCAGATCCCGGAAATTCCCAAAACCCTGATCGTGGTGGGCGGCGGCGTGATCGGCGTGGAATACACGTGCATGTTCGCAGTTCTGGGTGTGCGCGTCATCCTTGTGGAGAAGCGGCCGCGCCTGCTGGAGTTCGCCGATTCGGAAATGGTGGAGGCGCTTTCCTATCACCTGCGCGACCAGCGCGTGACCATGCGGCTGAACGAAGAGGTGGCCAGCGTGGAGGAACTTCCCGGCGGCGGCGTGGTCGCGAAAATGAAAAGCAACAAAGTCATTTCCGGCGACACGCTGCTGTACGCGGTGGGCCGGCAGGGCAACGTGGATGAACTGAACCTGGCAGCCGCAGGTCTGGATGCCGACCCGCGGGGCCGCATCACGGTGGATGCCGATTTCCGCACCAAGGTCCCTGGCATTTTCGCGGCGGGCGACGTGATTGGTTTTCCGAGCCTGGCTTCGGTCTCCATGGAGCAGGGGCGGATTGCGGCCGCCAACGCGGTGGGGCTGAAGATTCAATCCAACCCGGCGACCTACCCGTACGGCATTTACACCATCCCGGAGATTTCGTTCACGGGCAAGACGGAAGAGCAGTTGACCGAGGAAGACGTTCCCTACGAAGTGGGCCTGGCCTACTACCGCGACACTGCCCGCGGCCAGATTCGCGGCGACACGGCAGGCCGCCTGAAGCTGATCTTCCATCGCGAAACACGCGAGGTTCTGGGCGTCCACATCATTGGAGAAGGGGCCACGGAATTGCTGCATATCGGGCAGGCCGTAATGATCCTGAAAGGCACGGTGGACTACTTCGTGGATACCGTATTCAACTACCCCACGCTGGCCGAGTGTTATAAGCTGGCGGCCTTCAACGGAATCAACAAGCTGGTACGGTATTGAAAGAGTCTAACATGCCACGTAGCATTGGAGTTCTAGCCACGCGATACATATGGGTTGGGATGGTGGAGGGCACCACCATGGGAGACGTGCGGATGTATCCCGATCCGGGTGATTCGATCGACCTGAAAGCCATTCCGGCCGATGAGATTGTGGCGCGCATTGGCAGCCTGATCGCGGAGGTGCGGAAGGGCCAACCGGTGGACTCGGTGGGCGCCGGCTTTCCGGGCATCGTACGCAGCGGCATTATTCAGGAATCGCCAAACCTGGGCCAGCTTAAGGGCCTGCACATCGAGCAGGACCTGCGCGCCGCGCTCAAGGCCGACGGGCTGGACGTGCCAGTAGTGGCGCTCAACGACGCCGATGCACTGGCGGCCGGGATTGCGGCCACGCTGGAGAAGCTGGAATCGCTGATCCGCGTCTGGTACCTGGGCGACGGCATCGGTTTCGGCCGCTACCCGAAGACTACCGGAGTCTGGGAAGGCGGCCACATGGTGGTATCGCTCGACCCCAAGGAGCGCTATTGCGGTTGCGGCGGCCAGGGCCACCTGGAAGGCATCATGGGCCACCGCGCCATGCGGCTGCGGTTTCTGGATATGGAGCCGGAAGAAATTTTCATGGCGGCGCGCCACGGCGACCAGCGGGCGGCCGACTTCGTAAGGCTCTGGCACCGGGCACTGGCCGCCGGTACCGCCACCAGCATTCACCTGGACGGCCCCGGGCGTTTCTATATCGCCGGACCGAATTGCGATTACGTGGACGTGAACTTGCTGGGGTCGTACGTGCAAGACATGGTCAAGATGAGCCCGCTGCAAGGCAGCTTTTTCGAACTGACGCCCACCAGCCACGATCTGGCGCTGATCGGCGCCGCGGTAAGCTCGACGATGCGGTAACCGCGCGATGCGGTAGCGTGCGATGCGGTAGGCTAGCACCCGCGCCGGTCTACTTGACCGGGCCGAGACAGCGAGCGTCTTCGTCGCTCATAGCCATCGGAATCACCCATCCATTAAGGATGCGCCGGTCATTCTGCCGAAGGACCTCGGACGCCTGCTCCATCGGAAATTCGATAGTCCTGCTCTGACCCATGCGATTGATTTCCAAGCGTATCCTCGTGGGCTTCGTTCTGGAGAACAAGGATGCCAGCTCCGCCACTACAGCTCGGTTGCGCAACCGATCCGGGCAACCTAGTGTGAAGCGGTTCTGTGGGGCAGGTTGCTAACCTGCGGCGGATTGGCAATCCGCCTGTCGGACGTTACTGGCGACGCCGCCAGCGCGGGCACGCTCGCTGCCGCATCGCGCGGGCGGATTAGCAATCCGCCGCAGATTAACAATCTGCCCCACAATGGTTTGCCACTATCCCCAAAACGCTTACGCGCCCCCACACCCCCTGCGGCTTACCGGATAGTTTTTAGCGCGTTTAACCCGAGCGCGGTCTCTTCGGACATTTTTTCCAGCATCTGTCCGCGCAGGTCCATTTCCCTCTGCGACAGATCGTTCATGCCAAGGCGTTTGTAAATCAGCCCCATCCGATAGTGATTCTGTGGGGACGGGTCGAACTGCACGCAGGCCTCCATTTCGGCGCGTGCCTCCGTGAGCCGATCCGTCCATTCGAAAGCACGCGCCAATTCGCACCGTGCCACCGGATCGTCGGACGCCGCCCGCTGCAGCCCTGCGATGGCTTCCTTCTGCATCGCGGCATCGCCCGCCTGGCGCGCCAGGCGGAGCTTCAACGCACTGCAAACTGTCGGGTTCCATTGGCACAGGCGCTCCGTTGCCGCCGGCGGGGCCGCCGCGGATGACTGCAACAGGATCTGCGCCAGACACCGGTACGCCGGCTCCGCACCCGGGTCCACCGCGATCGCATCGATCAAACTGGGAATGGCTTCATCGGTATCCCCATTGGAATACTGCGCGATCCCGAGCAGAGTTCGCAGCTTGGCGGACCGGGGAAAAAGCGGCGTCGATTGCCGCAGCAGTTCCACCGCGGCGCGGAAATCCTGGTGCCGGATCAGGTCATAGGCGAGAGCGACACGGTATTGCTCCTGGCTGGGTGCCAGCCGTACCGCTTCGCGATAGGCATTAGACGCTTCAGCGTAATTGCCGCGTTTCTCCTGGACGTCGCCGATTACGGCCTTCGCAGTGGGGTCGTTCCCGGCCTGGGCTGCGTGCCACAGCGCTTTGTCCAACCGATCGGCCTGAAACTCCGCCATCGCTGTCGCCACCAACAGACCTGGGTCCGATGGCGCCAGGGAGAGCGCCAGCGAGATCTCGCGAACCGCGGCCGCATGGTCACCCGTGCCCGAGGCATTGGCCGCCTTCAGCCGGTGAAATGCAATGCGCTGCCGCGTCTCCACTGGCTCCGGCGCACCTAGTAGAATCGCGCTCGATTCGCTGTAACGCTTCTCGCGGGTAAGGGTGACTGCGCGTTCCAGCGTTGATTGCTGGGATGATTGAGGGGTTGATTGCGGAAGAGCACTGCCGCACAGCGTCAACATGGCGAGTGCTGTCCGAATTCGAGCACGGAGCAAAACGCTCCTATGATAACATTTGGCCTTGTCCGACTCGGAATCGCTACATCTGGTTCGCCGCGTGGGCCTGCTCGGTGCGACGTCGGCCAACATGCTGGAGATGATCGGAGTCGGGCCGTTCATCACCATTCCGATCCTGCTGGCCAAAATGAATGGCCCGCAGGCGATCCTCGGATGGGTGCTGGGCGCGTTGGTCGCGCTGTGTGACGGAATGGTGTGGGCCGAGTTGGGAGCAGCCATGCCGGGTACCGGCGGCCCTTTGCGGTATCTCTCGGAAGCCTACGGACCAAACGGCCTGGGGCGTCTGATGAGTTTCCTCTTCATCTGGCAGACCATTTTTCTGGCGCCGCTTTCCATCGCTTCCGGCGCCATTGGCTTTTCGCAGTACGCCAGATTTTTGTCCCCCCAGATGGGCTGGTGGCAGGAGAAAGGCATTGCGATGGCCGTCTGCCTTTTGATTACCTTCATGCTGTATCGGGACATTCGCGCCGTGGAGCGGCTGTCGGTGGGGATGTGGATGGTGGTGCTCGCCACCGTCGGTTGGATCACGGCCGCCGGTCTGTTGAATCTGGATACCCGGCGGCTGCTTGATTTTCCGCCCGGCGCTTTTGCGCCCTCGCGCGCCTTCTTCTTCGGCCTTGGCGGCGCCACTCTGATCGCGATGTACGATTACGGCGGGTACAACAACGTCTGCTTCTTCGCAGGCGAGGTCCGGCAACCGGACAAGGTCATCCCACGCTCGATCATCTGGTCGATAGCCGCGGTCGCGGTACTCTACCTCACTATGAATCTCGGGATCATCGGCGTTGTGCCGTGGCGCGAGGCAATCCAGTCGACATCCATCGTGTCGGATTTCATCCGCCGCCTGTACGGTCTGCGTTGGGCACAGGTGGCAACCGTGCTGGTTTTGTGGACTACGGCGGCTTCCCTCTTCGCCGTGCTGCTGGGCTACTCGCGCGTTCCCTATGCCGCGGCGGTGGAAGGCCGGTTCTTCGCCGCTTTCGGGCGGCTGCATCCATCGCGCAACTTCCCCAGCTTTTCGGTGCTGTTCATCGGCATCTCATCGGCGCTCACGTGCCTGATGACTCTGGACGTGGTCATCAATGCGCTGATCGTGATTCAGGTCGTGGTCCAGTTCATGGCGCAGATTCTCGCCGTCACGCTGATCCGCCGCAATCGGCCGGATATCGTGCGGCCCTACCGCATGGCGTTTTATCCAGCCACCAGCGTGATCGCGTTTATGGGATGGTTGTATATTCTGATCGCCAGCGGCCTGCCCTACATTCTTGCCGGTCTGGGTTTGCTGGTCTTCGGGATCGCGATATATCTGCTGCGCGCCAGGCGCGTCGCGGAATGGCCATTTGCATGAGCGCCGAATCGAAATTCCTGGACATCAACCTGGATATCCCATTGGACATCCCCCTGGACATCCTGGTAGGCGGCGATCTGTTTATCGACCTCATTATGACGGGTTTTGCTTCGTGGCCCCAGCCCGGAACCGAGTCGTTCGCCCAAGAGCTCCACCGTGAGGTGGGAGGCGGTGCTGCCATAGCGGCGTGCGGGCTGGCCAGGCTCGGCTCGCGCGTCGCCCTCTTCGGCATGGCCGGTCACGACGGCGATTGGTTGGCCGCCCGCCTCAATCATTTGGGTGTCATTACGTCGCGCCTGCGCTTCGACGCTGAGCAGCCCACCGCGGTGAGCGTCGCCATCAGCACCCCGGGGGAGCGGACATTTCTGACCTGGCACGGGCCGAACGTACGTTTTCCGCGGGTGCTCGCCGAAGCAGCCGCATCGGGCGGATTCGCCAACGCGCGGCACTTCCATCTCAACTGGGCTCCCGATCTGGCAACTGCTGCGGATCTCTTCACGGCGATCCGGCGCCAGGGCTGCTCGATCTCGCTCGACGTGGGGTGGCATGAGGATTGGCTGGCCGATCCACGTTCTTTGGCGCTGCTGCCGCTGATCGATATCTTCTTTCCGAACGAAGTGGAGGCGAATCGGATGACGGGAGAAAAGGAGCCCGCGAAGATGCTTCGCCGGATGGCATCGGCGGGCGCGCGCCGGGTCGCGCTGAAGCTTGGGGCGGATGGCGCGGCCCTTCTATGGGACGGCGACATCCTCGAAATCAAAGCCTGTCCGGTCACGCCAATCGACACCACCGGCGCCGGCGATTGCTTTAACGCCGGCTTTCTTCACTTCTGGCTGCGGGGTGAGTCTCCGCCGATCTGCCTGCGAGCCGGAAATTTCTGCGGGGGAGTATCCACCGAACAGGCCGGCGGCGTCAGCGGCTTCCCCGGCCCCGAACGGGTCCAACTCGAATTGGCCAGGGCTCATACATAGGGCTTATGCGTAAGGTGGCGATTATCGGCGGCGGCGGCGTGCGGACGCCCCTGCTCATATACGGATTGGCCCAGTCTCAAGAGCTTCTCAAAACCGCTGAGTTGACGCTCTTCGATTTGGATGAGGGGCGGACCCGGACCATAGCGCGAATCGGCCGCGAGATTGTCCGTCGAAGGGGCGCCGGATTTCAAATCCGCTGCAGCTCCCGGCTCGCGGAAGCGGCGGACGGAGCCGATTTCGTTCTCAGCAGCATCCGCGTGGGTGGGATGGCCGCACGCGCACGGGATGAGCGCATCGCAATCCAGCACGGACTGGCCGGGCAGGAGACGACCGGGCCGGCAGGAGCGGCGATGGCTCTACGAACCATTCCGGTGACTCTTGGTCATGCGAAAGTGATCGAACGTGTTGCGCCCGGCGCCTGGTTCATCAATTTCACCAATCCCGCGGGATTGATTACGCAAGCTCTCGCGCAGAACACGACTCTGAAGGTGATCGGCATCTGCGACACCCCGAGCGAACTTTTCCATAAAATCGCCGGGGCCGTTGGAGCGCCTGTCGCAGATGTCGCGTGCGACTATGCCGGGCTGAATCACCTTGGCTGGGTGCGCCGTGTCCATCTGCGGGGGGAAGAAATCACGGATCGTGTGCTCGGCGACACCATGCTCCTGCGCAGTTTATATCCGGCCGGCTTGTTCGATCCGGCGCTGATTCGGGCGCTGCGACTCATTCCGACCGAGTACCTGTTCTTCTATTACAGCCAGCGAAAGGCATACCGGAATCAGCTTAGTGCCGGCGCCAGCCGCGGCGAGGAACTGCAACGAATGAATAGCGGCCTCTTCGAACGGCTCGGCGCCCAGACCGACTCGGAAGCCCTCGCTACCTATACCAGCTATCTGCAACAACGCAACGCATCCTATATGAAGCTGGAGGGTCTCGGCGGATCGGCTTTCACTCCGGTGGAGAATGAACCGAACCCATTCGAACTGGCAACGGGCTACCACCGCATCGCGCTCGACGTAATGAACGGATTGTTGTCCGACGGTGCGCGCGAGATCGTGCTCAACGTGATGAACCGCGGCGCGATCGACGACCTCGAAGCCGACGACGTCGTCGAGGTGCCGTGCGATGTAGACAGGTCAGGAGCCCGCCCGCGTCGTACCGGGCAACTGCCGGAACAGGTCCGCGGATTGACGCTGTCGGTCAAGGCTTATGAGCGAACCGCGATCCGCGCTTCGATCGAAGGTTCGTGCGCGCTGGCGCAGCTTGCGCTGCTTGCCTATCCGTCGATCGCCCAATGGGAGATTGCGGGCGAAGTGCTGTCCGCATTGATGGCGGCCGATCCCGAAGGCCTGCGTCACCTCAAATGATGGTAACCGGCAACCAGCGCGCCTGGCGGTGCCGGGAAGACTTTTGTGCATCCAAATTGGCATCGGTATCGGAGGGGGCTGAATCGGCGGCGTCGCTGAGTCGGTCACGTCAGGAGTACGCCGACGTATCGGGAAACCGCTTGCTAACGCGCGCGGCTCCGATCAGAGCCGCTCCGATCACAGCCGCTCCGATCAGAGCCGCGACCGTTATTAGGGAGCGGTTTCGTCGAAATACACGACTGTATTTGTGAAACGGTGCACTCAAGGTAGCGGAGGAAAGGGAGCGGCAGCAAGTACGTTTTCCGAGTGTAAATAAAAAGTACAATTACACCCGAAGACCCTGTTCTTTGGCCCGCCCTGGTATCGGAAGTGAACCGCAGCCGCAATCCGGCGGCGAGGAGATTTCGCATGGCGCTCATCTGCACGTTCGTTGCACAATTTCGTTGCGGAATGATATATAATCCGAACCACGAAGCTGCCCTGCCCTATGGGTTTGGGGGCAATTGGGACGTTTGGGAACAAGGGGGTTATCCGGTCATGACTGTTACGCGAATCGCGCCCGCGCTCTGCGCCTTGGCGCTCCTATGCGGCTGCGTTTTCGGCCAAACCACAACGGGAACTTTGCTCGGCACCGTGGCAGATCCCAGTGACGCCGCCGTGGCAGGGGCACGAGTCGAATTGACGAATACCGCGACCGGGGCGGTCACCAGGACCACGACCGCGGCCGAGGGCATCTTCCGCTTCAATAGCCTGGAGCCCGCGACATATAACTTGACCATTACGCCCAGCGCCGGTTTTAAGGCCTATAGGGAGTCAAGTATCGATGTCACCGCTAACGAAGTCCGCGACTTAGGAAAGATTACCCTGACACTGGGCGCGATAACGGAACAGGTGTCGGTCACCGCGACCACCACGTTGACACAGACCTCCTCCAGCGAGAACTCGAAGCTGATCGACAGCAGCCAGTTGGCGAACATTACCCTGAAGGGCCGCGATATGTTCGGCCTCATGGTGACGCTGCCCGGCGTGAACGTCACGCAGAGAGACACCACCAGTGAGAGCACGGTCGGGTCGGTCCGCATCAATGGCGCAGCCTTCAGTAGCGCCAACTTCACGGTGGATGGAGTCACCAACCTGGACACCGGCTCGAATGGGACTTCTCACTTCGAGCCGAACATGGATTCGATCGCCGAAATGCGCGTGCTCACCGCGAACTACCAGGCTGAATACGGCCGCAACTCGAACGGCATCATCAGCGTGGTGACCAAGGGCGGCGGCCAGGGGTTCCATGGCAGCGCCTGGGCCAACAAGCGGCATGAGATGTTCAATGCCAAGAGCTTCTTCCAGAACTACAACGGCCAGCAGAAGAGCCTGTACCGGTTTTTCGTCTGGGGCTACAGCATAGGCGGGCCGGTCTACATTCCGAAGCTGTTCAACACGGATAAAAGGAAGCTTTTTTTCTTCTGGTCGCAGGAGTACACCAAGCAGAAGCCGGGCACCCAGAGCGGTTATGCAAATATGCCGACGGTGGCCCAGCGGGCGGGCGACTTCTCTGGCTACACCGACGGCAACGGCGTGCCGGTTGCGCTTACCGACCCCACCACCGGCAACCCAATTCCGAACAATAACATCGCCAGCCTGGCGGCTTTGAATCCAGCGGCGGCCAAGGCCGGCCAGGCGATTCTGAACGCCCTGCCCTTGCCCAACATTTGCGCCCACCCGGGCGTTCCCGCCTCGGGGTGCATCCAGGACGCCCAGTTCGCCACCCAACAATACCAGCGCAACTATTACTGGAGCTTCAATGAGACGCATCCACGGCGCAACGATACCGTTCGAATCGATTACAACCCGACCTCGAAGCTGACCACCTGGGCGCGCTACATCAACGACTATGACGTGGATACCGCCGCCCCTACCAGCAATAGCTTCGGGCTGAAAAACTCCCAGGGCCAGTCCACTCCTTTTGCCTTCGATCACCCGAACCCCGGCCATGGTTACGCGGTCGGGATTACCTACACCATCAGCCCCACCATGGTCAACGAGTTCACCTTCGGCAAGAGCTACAACACTTGGGACTATTATGCCCATGACCCGTCCCAGATCGACCGTTCGACAATGGGCAATCCGCCATCGTTCGATAACTTCGCCACCGATCCGAAATTCCTGGCCGACCAGAACAAGGCGCGGCCCGGGCTCTCGCCCGGCAGCCAGAATATCCAGATCGGCATCCCGAATCTCAACTTTGGCGGCGGCCAGTTGCCCAATGAGGCCAACTTCACGGACCCGTGCAGCGGACAATGCCCCTACACCAACTGGAACGACATTTACAGCTTCAACGATACTCTCAGTAAGACGTGGGGCAAGCACAACATCAAGACTGGGCTCTACGTCGAACGCACCGGCAAAGTGGAGCAGAATCAATTCTCCAGCTCCTATCTGGGCGCTTACGATTTCTCCAGTACCTCGGCCATGCCTAACAACACCCAGGATGGATACGCCAACGCCTTCCTGGGGAATTTCAACAACTACAACGAAGGAGGGCGGGTTGTAGGCAACTACTGGTATACGGACATAGAGGCCTTCGTGCAGGATAACTGGCGTGTCAGCCGGCGGGTGACTGTCGATCTGGGCATCCGCTTCTATCACCAGCTACCCACCGAGAACCTGGACAATAATACGACGGATTTTATCCGCTCCGCGTATAATCCCGCGCAAGCCATGCGGCTCTACTACCCGGGCTGCACGGTTTCCACGGCCGCCAAGGCCTGCCCCACGGCCAACCAGATTGCCGTCGATCCGGTAACCGGAACCACTGCGTTCTTCGCCCTGGCAGGCACCTTAGTGCCGGCTTCGGTAGGCGGCTATTCCACCACGCCCACCGCGGCGCCGGGCATGGAGAGGGCCGCCGCCAATAACCCCGACCTTCCGCTGACGCTGTGGAACGTGCAATCGGTGCTTCCCGCTGTCCGTATCGGCGTAGCCTGGGATGTATTCGGCAATGGCAAGACGGCCATCCGTACCGGCTTCGGGCAGTTCTACAACCTCGGCTCGACGCAGATAGCCCAGAACTCCTCCGGCAATCCGCCTGATATCTACAACCGGGCGGTTTATTTCTCCAGCGTCGACAAGATCCCAAGCCTGGCGAGCACCGCCGGCATTACACCGATCACCGCCGATGGGACCGTTGGCAATCAGAAAGTCCAGGGGACCTATAACGGCAGCTTCATGGTCCAGCAGAAGGTTGGCTTCGGGACGGTGCTGGAGGTAGCCTACGTATTCAATCTGAGCAAGCACCTTCCGGTGGCGCGGACGCTCGATCCGGTTGCGATGTTCTCGCAATACAACCCCGCTAACTACAACCCGAATGTGGCATATCTGCCTCCCAACACAACCGGTAAGACCCTCAACGACAATTATTTCCGGCCGCTGCCGGGATTGGGCGCGCTTAGAACCATCGACTTCTCGGGAAATAGCAGTTACAACTCGCTGCAGGTGACCGTCCGGCGCAACTTTACCAAGCGCCTGTCTTATGGCCTGGCATACACATGGTCCAAGACAATGAGCGCATTTCTTCCTCCCGGAAACTCTCCCGCCGGCAGTGCCTACTTCCCGGATAAGTTACGGGACTACGGGCCCGCATATTCGCCCACTCCACACGTCCTGGTGGTCAACTACGTTTACGAGGTGCCGAACCTCGGGCAGCACCTCAACCTCAAACCGCTGGGATGGGTTACTGACCATTGGGCTGTATCCGGCATTACCCAGTGGCACAGTGATATCAGGGTCGGTGTCCCGGGAATCTCCTTCTCCGGAAACACTTCCACCAACCCTCTGATGAATTGGACCGGTAGTTACGCCAGCGGGATCGACGCGGCCAGGATGATCGTGGTTGGGAACCCGCAGCTTCCATCCGGCCAGGTTTCGTTCGCCGGCAATACGCCTCTTGTTCAATCCCCCGGCGCCAATGCCAACGGAACCCCGGGCAACCAACTACTCAATGAAAGCGCATTCGTGATTCCATTCCCGTGCAGCTTTACGCCGGGGGCTACGCCGCAGCAAGGCGTGGGGCAATCCCTGTCCTGTTACGGAAACGCCGGAGCGGGCAGCCTGATCCCGATTCCCGGTACGCAGATGTTCAACTTTGACATGACCTTCACCAAGGTCTTCCCGATCAAGAGCGAGCGGCGTCAACTCATGTTCCGGGCGGAGATGTACAACATCTTCAACCACACGCAGTTCACCGCGGCCAACATCGCTCCCACATACAACTGGCCCCTTTGGCAACAGGGCATTTTGCAGCAGACCAACGCCAACCTGGGCCGCTACACCGCGGCATTGCCCCCGCGCCAGATGTCCATGTCTGTGCGGTTTCAGTTCTAGCGTTTCGGGTGGTCGTCTCCAGCGATTGAGTCCAGTTCAGAAAGGATTTCGGAAGGAATCCGCAGCGTCGCCGCTTCGAGATTCTCGCGAAGATGTTTGACGGACGATGTGCCGGGGATCAGCAGAATGTTAGGCGAGCGCTGCAGCAGCCAGGCCAGCGCTATCTGCATCGGGGTCGCCCGGAGCGCTGCGGCCGTCCGGTCGAGCGCCGAAGACTGCAGCGGGGTGAACCCTCCCAGCGGAAAAAACGGCACATAGGCGATGCCGCGAAGTGCTAACTCGTCGATGAATCCGTCATCCTGCCTGAGCGCCACATTGTACAGGTTCTGCACGCAAACAATTTCCGCGATCGCTTGGGCCTCGGCCAATTGAGCGCGAGTCACGTTGCTCAGCCCGAGGTGACGTATCAGTCCTTGACGCTGGAGTTCCACGAGCACCGTCAGCGGCTCTTCGATCGATCCCTCGGAAGGCCCCAGCACCGCGCCTACCCGTAAGTTGACGACGTCCAGCGCATCGAGTCCGAGATTTCGAAGATTATCGTGAACGCCATCGATCAGTTCCTGACGCGCAAGCGCATGGACCCACGACTTGTCGGCCAGTCGCCGGGCGCCCAGTTTCGTGACAATCACCAGTCCCTTTTCATAAGGATGCAGCGCCTGTCTGATGATCTGATTCGTCACATGCGGACCGTAGTAATCGCTGGTATCGATGTGGTTGACTCCTGCCGCCAACGCTTGTCGCAGAACTGCGATGGCAGCGTCCATATCACCGGGCGGCCCCCATACCTGCGGGCCCGCAAGCTGCATGGCGCCATAGCCCATTCGCTTCAAACTGGTCGATGTGCCGGACAGCGTAAAGCTGCCGCCAAGTTCCATCTGTTGCGTCATTTCGTGTCTCCTCTCGACGGTCGATAAAGAACTCCATCCTCGCATACCACCCCCAACTGCCTCGCCACGGTTTGACTGTGTCCCGAATCGATTTGGTCAGCCCGCTGGGGCGGCGGCCATCGCTCAGTATCCCAGCGCCTTGGCGATCGCCTCGACATCGAACACGCATCCGCCCCAGGTGCCGCCGCTGACGTCCTGCAAGGCGGCCCAGAGACGGGTCTCCGGGGGCAGCGCCGGATCGGGCGCCAGGTCGGTGCGCAATGGGCGTGCGGCCAAAATGCGCGATCCCTCTTCGGCGCTGCCGTTGCCAAGCAGATTGACGGAGCCCTCCAGGTTCACGCGGTCGATCGCGATTTCGATCAGGTCGCCCTCCTGGATCTTGCCGATGGGGCCGCCTGCCAACGCTTCCGGCGTGACGTGGCCGATGCAGGCGCCGGTGGAGACGCCGCTGAAGCGGGCGTCGGTGATCACCGCCACGTGCTTGCCGAAATCCACGTACTTGAGCGCCGAAGTGATCTGGTAGGTCTCCTCCATGCCGGAACCCATGGGGCCGCGGCACATCAGCACCAGGACGTCGCCGGGCTGGATGCGGTCCGGGCCGTGGCTCTTGATGGCGGCCACCGCCGCGGCCTCGGTGCGGAAGACGCGGGCGGGGCCGGCTTTACGGTAGACGCCGTCGGCATCCACCACGCTGGGGTCAATGGCGGTGCTTTTGATGACGCAACCGCCCGGCGCCAGATTGCCTTTCGGGAAGGTGACCGTGGGGGTGAGGCCCCGTAAACGGGCGCGGTCCGGGTCCATGATGACATCGTCGGGGTCCACGCCATCGCGCTCGTGAAGCACGCGACGTAAGCTGGTGCGCCGCTCGGATTGCTCCCACCAATCGAGCATGGCGCCGAGCGTCTGACCGCTGACGGTGAGGGCGCCGGTATCGAGCAGGCCGGCGCGCCGCAGGTGCAGCATGGTTTCGGGCACGCCGCCGGCCAGGAAGACCTGGACAGTGGGGTGCATCTTCGGCCCGTTGGGAAGGGCGTCCACCAGCCGCGGCGTCAGGCGGTTGATGCGCGTCCAATCGTCCACCGTGGGGCGGGTCAATCCGGCGGAATAGGCGATGGCGGGAAGGTGCAGAATCAGGTTGGTGGAACCGCCGAAGGCCGCGTGCACCACCATGGCGTTGTTTAGCGAAGCCGGCGTCAGGATGTCCTTCATCGCCAGACCGCGCGCCTCCAGAGACAGGGCGGCACGGGCAGAGCGGCGCGCCATGTCTGTCCAGATAGGGTGGCCGGATGGGCTGAGCGCGGAGTGCGTCAGCGACATGCCCAGCGCCTCGCCGACCACCTGCGCCGTGGCCGCGGTTCCCAGAAACTGGCAGCCGCCGCCCGGCGTGGCGCAGGCGCGGCACATGTCCAGCGCGGCCGCCTCCAGGGTGATCTGTTGGTGAGCGTAGCGCGCACCCACGGATTGGATCTTGCCGGCGTCCTCGCCCTCTTCGGCCAGCAGCGTGACGCCGCCGGGGATCAGGACGCAAGGCAGGTCGTGCATGCCGGCCAGGGCCATCATCATCGCCGGCAGCCCCTTGTCGCATGTGGCGACGCCCAGCACGCCGCTGCGCGTGGGCAGCGAGCGGATCAGGCGCTTGAAGACCGAGGCCGCGTCGTTGCGGTAGGGCAGGGAATCGAACATGCCGGTGGTGCCCTGGGTGCGGCCGTCGCAGGGGTCGGTACAATAGGCCGCGAAAGGGACCGCGCCCAGCGATTTCAGTTCCTTGGCTGCGGCATCCATGAGGAGACCGACCTCCCAGTGGCCGGTGTGGTAGCCGAGCGCGACCGGTGTGCCATCAGCCGCGCGGATGCCGCCGTGGGTGCTGAGAATCAGGAATTCCTTGCCGCCGAGCGCCAACGGGTCCCAACCCATGCCGGCGTTCTGGCTCCATCCGAACAAGTCGCCCGAAGGCCGCTGCAACAGCATCTCGGGAGTGATGGGCAGCGAGCCTGGCGGGCCCGGAGCTTTGGAGCGGACATCGAAGAGTGTGGGGTCGCCGGAATCCAGAATCTGCTGCGTGGTGATCGCCATGTCCCCATTGTGGGGCAGATTGTGAATCGATGTGAATCTGTTGCGGATCGCTAATCCGCCTGCTTTGCTCCGGTGCCAGCGGATCTGGCGGCCTGTGACCGCGCGCGCCCGCAGTGCGAGACTGGAAGTATGGCGAAGCAAGAAACCTTGTCCCTTCGGAAGCATCTGGCCACTCTGCTGAACATGAAGGGTGCCCACGTGAAGTTTGTGGAAACGGTGGCGGACTTTCCGGTGGCGATGCGCGGCGCCAGGCCGCAGTCGGCTCCGCACACGGCGTGGCAACTGCTGGAGCACATGCGGATGGCGCAGGCGGACATTCTGGATTTCAGCCGCAATCCGAAATACCAGGAAAAGAAGTTCCCGGACGACTACTGGCCGTCCACCGAAGCGCCGCCGAGCGAGGACGCGTGGGCCCAGAGCATACTGCAGTTTCAAAATGACTTGAAAGCGATGCAGGACCTGATTGCGGATACCAGCCACGACCTTTTAGCGAAGTTGCCGCACGGTACGGGGCAAACGCTGCTCCGCGAAGCACTGGTGGTGGCGGACCATAATTCGTATCACCTGGGCCAGTTGGTGTTCTTAAGGAAGATGCTGGAAGCCCAGGGCTAGCTGCTAGCCGCGCAGAAGCCGGCTTCGGCCTGGTGCCCGCCAGGCGCCATCAGGACCGCAGGGCGGGCGAAGGGGGGTCCAGGCAAGTAATTTGCTTTGACAAATCAAATTAGACTGCCGTATACTCGACTCTGCATGGGCCTGGCCGAGGTCGAGACGGTGTTGCGGTGCTATCCGCAGATCTACTTTGCGTGCCACCGGCGGCACGTGCGGGATGAGCGGACGCAGGCCGTTCTGAGCGCCCACCAGGCCAGCGTGCTCGACCATTTGGACGATGTGGCGGCGACGTCGCTGTTCGACCTGGCGCGGCATATGGGGGTCACGGCTTCCACCATGTCGCTGACGGTGGACCGGTTGGAGCGGGGCGGGTACGTAAATAGGGAGCGCAGCACCGAGGACCGGCGGCGGGTGGACCTGCGGCTTACGGCGGCGGGGGTGCGGATCAAACGGCAGCAAAAGGTGCTGGAGCCGGAGTTGGTGCAGGCGGTGCTTTCGCATCTGGACGAGCGCAAGCGGCGGCAGGCGCTGCGAGGGCTGGAATTGCTGGCGGAGGCGTCGCGCCAGATGATCGCGGCCGGCGACCTGAACCGTATTTTGAAGCCCGGCGCGGCGTGACAGGTGCGGCGTGACAGGTCAGGCATGAGAGGTGCGGCATGAAGTGGGTTTGGTTGATTGGCGGGGGACTGGTGGTGTTGTTTGCCCTGATGGCGGCGATCGGGGCGATGCTGCCGCGGGCCCATCACGCCACGCGGAAGGCCCGGTTTCAGCAGCCGCCGACGGCCATCTATGGAGTGCTGATTGGCCCGCCGGACTGGCGGCGCGACCTCAAGGACTGGGGTCCGCTGCCCGCGCGGGACGGGCGGACACAGTGGTGGGAGCAGGACAGCCATGGCCAGAAGATTACCTTCGAACTGGTGGAGAGCCGGCCACCCACGCGGCGCGTGGTTCGCATCGCAGACCAGGGGCTGCCGTTCGGCGGGACGTGGACGTTCGAGATTTCACGCGCGGGGGAGGGCGCCGAAGTGCGCATCAGCGAGGACGGCGAGATCTACAATGTGATTTTTCGTTTTATGGCGCGGTTCTTCTTTGGGTACACCGCCAGCATCGAGGGCTACTTGCGGGATCTTGGAATGAAGCTGGGTGAATTGGTGACGATGGAGGGTTAGGCATGGGACAAGAACTCCAGTGCAGGCTGCAATACCAGCAACGCACTTTGGCGGGGAAGGCGTATCTGGAAACCGAATACCTGCTGTTTCGCGGCGAGGAGCGGCTGAAGATCGCGCTGAAGGACCTCACGGCGGTGCAGACCGACGGCGGCCTGTTGAAGATCGAATTTCCCGGCGGGCCGGCGGCGCTGGAGTTGGGCAAGGCGGCGGAGAAGTGGGCTCAGAAGATTCTGCATCCGCCTACGCGGGCCGGAAAGTTGGGTTTGAAACCTGGGCTGGCGGTAAGGCTGGCGGGCGAGTTTGATGCTGGGTTTTTGGAGGAACTGCGGGGCTCGGAAGTGGACGGAACAGTGAACGGAAAGGCCCAGGCCGACCTGGTCTTCCTGGCGGCGGAAACCAGGCGGGACCTGGCGCGCGTCGTCAAACTCAAGGGCTGGCTGAAACCGGCGGGTGCGCTGTGGGTGGTGTATCCGAAGTCGGTGCCCGCGATCCGGGAGATCGAAGTGCTGCAGGCCGGGCGGGCGGCGGGGTTGAAGGACACGAAGGTCGCCAGTTTTTCGGCGACGCAAACGGCGTTACGGTTCGTGATCCCCGTGGCGGAGCGGTGAGCCTACGCAGGTTACCTTCAAAGGCGGTTTTGCGGCCCGTCGAGTCACCGGATGCGAAGTACCTCTA
>DATMNI010000312.1:0-20090 GCA_035570275.1 Candidatus Acidiferrales bacterium
GACGCTGACCGCCCGCTTAGCTTAGTACACCGTTTCATAAATACAGTCGCGTATTTCGACGAAACCGCTTCCTAACGGTCGCGGCTCTGATCGGAGCCGCGACGGACGTCTCCGATCAGAGCCGCGACGGTCACGGAGCGGTGCCTCGAAATACGAGAGGGTATTTGCGAAAGAGTGTGCTTAGCAAGCTAGCCGCTCCCGGTCCCAACGCGGCGGTGCTGGCGATCGCTGGCAAGATCGATCAGTCGAAGGCTTTAGGCCACTTCGTTCAACGCCCTTTGGTTGTATGCAGCGGAGAAACTGGAAACGGGCATCCGGCTGGCTAACGCTAACAGACCACAAAAGGCGATCGCCTGTCCTGCCTGTCAGCCGGCGGCACTGCTGTTTTCGGACCCGACATCCAGAATCTTGCGGATCCGCATGCCCAGCATGGATTCCGTGAAAGGCTTTTGCAGCAGCGGCGTTTGCTGGTCAAGGGCATGGCGGCGCAGTACGGCGTGTTCGGTATAACCGGACATGAGCAGCACCTTCAGGTTCGGGCGGTGTAATGCGGCCTGCTGCGCTACCGCGGCGCCATCGGAATGCGGCAACACCATGTCGGCCAGAAGCAGGTCAATGCGGATGGCCGGGTTGGCGCAGAGGCGCAGGGCTTCCTCGGGCGTGTCGGCCTTCAGAACCACATAGCCGAGATTGGTCAGCATGGCGACCACCAGCCTCCGCAGCGTATCGTCATCTTCCACCACCAAAACGGCTTCGCAGGCCTGCCGGGAAGGCGGGGGCGCGGCGGCTTCGGGGGCTTCAAGATCGGCACTTGCCGCGCTGGGCAGGTAAATCGTGAAGGTGGTACCAACGCCCGGCTCGCTATAGACCGCGATGGCGCCGCCCGTTTGCTTGATGATTCCGTAAACCGTGGAGAGTCCCAAGCCAGTCCCGCGCCCCAGTTCCTTGGTGGTGAAGAACGGTTCGAAAATGTGGCGCCGGGTCTCTTCATCCATGCCGTGACCCGTGTCGGCAATCGACAGCCGCAAGTAATGTCCGGGAGCCATTCCCACGAAGGGGGCAGCCTCTTCTTCGGTGAAATCCACGTTGGAGGTCTCGATGGTGAGCGTGCCTCCGTGCTCCATGGCGTCGCGCGCGTTGACGGAGAGGTTGAGCACGATCTGATCGATCTGCCCCGGGTCGGCCAGAACGTCGCGGAGATCCGGCGCCAGCCGGGTGACGATTTGAATGTCCTCACCCAATAAACGCGCCAGCATTTTCTGAGTTTGAACGATCCTGGGATTCAGGTTGATGCGGCGCAGTTGCAGCACCTGGCGCCGGCTGAAGGCGAGCAGTTGTTGGGTGAGCGAGGCCGCGCGCTGCGAGGCGGCCAGGATTTCTTCCGTGGCGGTGCGGTCCGGGCTATTCTCCTCCTGGCCGGCGTGGATCATTTCGGCATAGCCCTGGATGACGGTCAGCAGGTTGTTAAAGTCGTGGGCAATCCCGCCCGCCAGGTGGCCGACGGCTTCCAGCTTTTGGGACTGGCGCAACTGCTCCTCGATGCGCCGGCGCTCGGTGATGTCCTTGGCAATCACCAGGCGGCCGCTAATCGCGCCCAGCGTGATGGAGTGAACGGCAGTTTCGGCGAAGATGATGCTGCCGTCCCTCTTGCGGTGGCGCCATGGTCCGGCACTGTGCGCTCTTCCGTCGCCTTTGCGGATGTCGGCCTCTAGCAGGGGCACGTCTTCCGGCGGCCGGATATCGCGCAATGTCATGCCGAGGAATTCTTCGCGGGTGTAGCCATAGCGCTGGATGGCGGCGTTGTTCACCATCAGGAACGCCAGTGTATCGGGGTGATGGAGCCACATGGCCTCCGGGTTCGAGTCGAACAATAAGCGATACCGCTGCTCCGATTCTTCCAGTTCGCGTTGCGCCCGGCGGCGCTGCGTCACGTCGCGGAAGACCAGCACCACACCGGTGGCGGCCCCGGATTGGTCATGGATGGCCGCTCCGCTATGGTCGATGGGGATTTCGCGGCCGTCTTTGGCAAGCAGGATGGCGTGATCGGCCAGCCCGGCCACTACACCACTGCGCCGTACGATATCGGCGGGATCCTCCACCTGCTGGCGGGTGGATTCGTTGACGATGCGGCAGATCTCGGAGAGTTGGCGGCCAACCGCGGACGCCACGGTCCAGCCGGTGAGCGCCGCGGCAATGGGATTCATAAACTGGATCAGCCCGGCGGTGTCGGTGGAGATCACGGCGTCCCCGATGCTTCGCAGGGTGGTCTCGAATTCCGCCTTGGCGCGGGCTTCCTTTTCCCGGGCACGGCCCAAGTCCAGGATGAGCCACTCCTGTGTCCGGACCAGACGGTTGACGTGCCTGGTGGAGACGAGAAGCAGGAAGGCCAGCCCGATGATGCCGAGTAGAACGATGAGGCGGGTGCGGTTGGCCTGGGTGTCGGCGGCGGCGGAGCGCACGGCGAACTCCCGGTTCTCGGCGTCGATCACGCGCGCGGCCACTGTGCGAATCTCCTCCATGGCTTGCCTGCCGTGGCCGTCGCCGTTAGTCACTAAGGCGAGCACTGTGTCGATCCCGCCGCTGCGGCGGGCGTCTATGCCGGTGGCGAGTGCTGCGAGCTTCTCCCTGGAGAGCGGCCGCAGACTCGCGGCATCCGTGGCGCCCGCAAACGCAATGCCGGGCCGGCTAAGTTCACCTAGAAGCTTATTGATCTGCGGAAGAGCTGCCTGGTAGGGCTCCAGATAGTGCGGATCGCCGGTCAGCAGGAAGCCGCGCACGCCGGATTCGGCATCGGTCAGCAGGGATACCAGCTCCTCCGTTTGGTCGACGATGGACCGGGACTGCTCGGCGTATGCCGTATTCTTTTTGTATGCTTGGCCTTCCAGGTATGAGATCGTCCCGATAGCAATCACGGTTAGCAGCGCAAGAATCGGGCCGAAGGTGTGGGACATCCTTAATACGGATCGTCGCAAAGGGTCAGTTTTCTGTCCGTCCACTGGTACCAACGGTATCATAGTACTCCGCCTGCGATTCAGACACTGGGGTGGCATGATGATTTTGGCAATCGATATCGGTGGCACGAAATTCACCATGGCGGTTTTTGACGGCGCGCAGATGGTTCGGCGGGAATCGCGCGCCACCGACGCACTGGGAGGCCGCGAGTGGATGCTGGCGCAGATCGGCGGCATGGTGGGCCGGTGGAAACAAGAGTTACCAATCCTGGGGTGCGGGATCGGATTCGGCGGACCGGTGAATTTCGCGGCGCAGCGCGTGATACTCTCCACACATGTGGGAGGATGGCGCGATTTCGACTTGTGCGGTTTTGTACGCCAGTTGATCGGCGGGCCGGTGGCGATGGACAACGATGCTAACGTTGGTGCGCTGGGTGAAGCCGAATTCGGTGCCGGGAACGGGTGTTCGCCGCTTTTCTACATGACCCTTTCCACGGGCATCGGCGGCGGAATTTACGCGGACGGCCGGGTGTGGCGCGGCGCCGATTCGTACGGCGGAGAGATTGGCCACTTGACCATACGGCCCGAGGGACCGGAATGTCTGTGCGGAGCCCGCGGTTGCTATGAACGCATGTGCTGCGGACTTTGGCTGGAGCGCGACTACGGCAAGCCAGCCAGGGAGTTGATGCAGGACGCGAATTTCGTGAAGGGCTACGTGGTGGACCTGGCGTTGGGGTTGAAAGCCGCCATCATGCTGTTGAACCCGCAGCGGGTAGTGATTGGTGGCGGCATCGCCAAAGCCGGCGACC
This sequence comes from Candidatus Acidiferrales bacterium, assembly GCA_035570275.1. Lineage (GTDB taxonomy): Bacteria > Acidobacteriota > Terriglobia > Bryobacterales > Bryobacteraceae > DATMNI01. The sequence goes on from DATMNI010000312.1 coordinate 3,761, forward strand.
GCCTGTTTGTGCCGCTGCGGGAAGAGTTGCGCCGGCAAATTACTTCGTGGTCGGGCGCGCGGCTGGATGTAGTGCCGGCTGCGCTGGGCGATGACAGCGTGCTCTGGGGCGCGCTGGCGTTGGCAGGGCGGCACTGCGGTCCAGCCGTAACTTAAGCTCGGAAGTTTTCGAACTTACTGTTGGAGTCTATATGAACAAACGTCGATTCGTTTTCCTGGCGCTGGCTATGACGGCCGGCGTTGCCGTGGCGGCTGACGTGCCGCCGGCCGCGGTGGATATCCCGGCGGGCGGCAGCCATCAACCAGCGGTTGCGGTACTGGCCGGCGGCTGCTTTTGGGGAGTGGAAGCCGTCTTCGACCACCTCAAGGGCGTGACGGGCGTGGTATCGGGTTATGCCGGCGGCAGCAGCCAGGCCGCCCATTATGAGATGGTGGGCACCGGCCGCACCGGGCACGCCGAGTCGGTACAAATCACCTACGACCCTTCGCAGATCTCCTATGGCAAACTGCTGCAGGTCTTCTTCACGGTCGCGCACGATCCCACGCAAATCAATCGCCAGGGGCCGGACGAGGGCACGCAGTACCGGTCGGCGATCTTCTATCAGTCCGAAGAACAGAAGCGAGTGGCCGAGGCTTACATTCAGCAGTTGACGGAGGCCAAAGTCTTCCGGCACCCCATCGCGACCAAGGTAGTTCCGCTTCCCGCTTTCTACCCGGCGGAAGCGTATCACCAAAACTACATCGCGCGGAACCCCGGCAATCCGTACGTAGTGTATAACGATCTGCCCAAGCTATCCGAGCTCAAGAAGCGCTTTCCGGAATTGACGAAGGGACGCTAACACGGAGGAGCTGTCCCAAAATCAAAGCGCCGTTGGCCGGCCTGCTTTCAGAGCCGCGACTTGTCGCTCGACCGTTAGGAAGCGGTTGCCCAGCCCAGCCTGCTTTCAGAGCCGCGACCGCCAGCCTCACTAAACTCATGGACCCACTACTGCACCGGGGAATCCAGTTATTCAATGACGGCGAGTTCTTCGAATGCCACGAAGTGTTGGAGGAAGCCTGGACTCCGGAGCGCGGTCCCCGGCGCCTGTTCCTGCAGGCGTTGATCCACGTGGCCGTAGGCCGGTACCACTGCCAGCGGCGGAACCCGGCGGGCGCCAGCCGGCAACTCCGCAAGGCTCTGCGCAAGTTGGCAGCGTATCTGCCGGAATACGAGGGCGTCGACACGGCGCGGCTGGCCGGTGAGGCTCAGGCGTTGCTCAATCATGTGGAGGCTGGTGCGGCGAAGGCGGCCAACGAGGCGACGGACTATCCCCGGTTTGCGATAGTTTTAAAATAGCCTTCTGATTGCCGATCGCTCTTTTATGCGCGCCAAATGGGTCCTTCTCTCCGTGGCGGTGGTCCTCGCAGGCGCGCTGGCGCTCTGGCTCGCGATGCGGTCCCATCGCGCGGCGCCTCCGCCGGTGCGGCTTGCGGGTGCGGCGGTCATCGTCAACCGTGAGATCACCCTCCAGGGGACCATCCGCCCGCAGCACGTCGTCGGCGTGGCCGCGCCGCTGACCGGACTGGTGGAGGGGCTGCCGGTGGACATCGGTCAGGAGGTTTACCGGGACCAGGTGCTGGCGCGCGTTGGGGGGCAGGGATTGGAATCGGCGCGCGAGGCAGCCGCTGCCGACCTGGAGCATGCGCAGGACCAGACCGCCAGGGCGGAGGCCGGCGTGACCACCGCGCGGCTGGAGGAATCGCGCGCCGATGCCGATGTCGAGCGCGCCCGCCTGGCGCTCGATCGCGCCGAGAAGACTTATTCGCGCCAGCGCACGCTCTTCGCCCAGGGCGCCACGCCGCGGCTCACTTTTGAGAAGGCCGAGAGCGAGTATCGGAGCCTGACGAAAGAGTTCGAGATCATGGATGCCGGCGCCCGCGGAGCTCGCGACCAGGTGCAGAACGCGCTGCGCGAGGTCACCGCGAAAAAGAAGATTGTGCAAGACCGCCAGCAGCAGTTGGAAGAGGCGCAGGGGAATCTGCAGGCCGCCGAGGTGCGCTCCCCGGTCGATGGGACCGTGGTAGGGCGCCGGGCCGAGATCGGCAAACCGGCGTACGAGGCGGGCGCCGGGTTCTTCCAGATCGCCACCGATCTTTACGCGCTGGAAGTCACGCTGGAACCGAAGCCGGAAGAGTTGAAACGCATCCAACCGGGCCAGCAGGCAATGGTGCTCATCCTCGACCTGCAAAGCCAGGGCCTGCCCGGCGTGGTGCGGGAGATCAAGGGCAGCCAGGTGGTGGTGGAGTTCGAGAGCAACCTGCCGGCGATCAAGCCGGGCATGGTGGCCGGCGTGCGGCTGAAGCTGGAGTGACCCGGCACACAGGCGGGAATGGCCGTGTGCTACGTTGAGATTTCCGGAGCCGTTATGGAATTCTTAGCCAGCAGCCTGTTGGAACTCATCATCCAAACCTCTACCAACCTTCCGCCCGATGTGCGCGCCGCCATGTCCATCGCCGCCAACGCCGAGACGCCTGCCACGCAATCCTCGCAGGCGCTCGACATCATCCTGTCGAACGTGGATATGGCGAACGACGACGAAGGGCCGATCTGCCAGGACACCGGGATGCCCACGTTCATCATCCACACGCCGGTGGGCGTAAACCAGATCCGCATCAAGCAGGCCGTTCGCGAAGCCGTGGCCGAAGCCACGCGGTTGGGCAAACTGCGTCCCAACTCCGTGGACTCCATCACGGGCAAGAACAGCGGCAACAACCTGGGTGTGGAGACGCCGGTGATGCATTTCGAACAGTGGGAAGAAGACGACATCGAAATTAAGCTGATCCTGAAAGGCGGCGGCTGCGAGAACACCAACAATCAATACTCGGTGCCGTGCGAGCTGGATCACCTGGGCCGCGCCGACCGCAATCTGGAGGGCGTGCGCCAGTGCATTCTGCACGCCGTCTGGCTGGCGCAGGGTAAAGGCTGCGCCCCCGGCGCCGTCGGCGTCTGCATCGGTAGCGACCGGGCGCACGGCTACGAACTGGCGAAGGGGCAGCTTTTCCGCACGCTGGACGACGTGAACGCCGACCCGCTGCTGGCCAAGCTGGAATCCGAAATCATGGAGGAGGCCAACAAGCTGGGTGTCGGAGCCATGGGCTTCGGCGGCAAGAGTTCGCTGATCGGCTGCAAGATCACCGCCGCCAACCGGTTGCCGGCCAGTTTTTTTGTTTCCGTGGCGTATGACTGCTGGGCCTTCCGCCGTCTGGGCGTGCGCCTGGACGCCACCGGCGCCATCGTGAAATGGCTGTACCGGGACCCGCAGCGCCCGGTGGAGCGGATGGCGCGCGGCGAAGGTTTCCCGCTGACCGGCCGCGAGGTGGTGCTCACGCCGCCGCTGACCGAGGCGCAGATGCGCGCGCTCAAGGTCGGCGATGTGGTGCTGATCTCGGGCGAGATGTTCACCGGCCGCGACAACGTGCACGCCTATTTGATGAAGAACCCGCCGCCGATGGATCTGAACGGGGCGGTGCTCTACCACTGCGGCCCCGTGATGCTTCAGGAGGGAGGCGAGTGGAAAGTGAAGGCCGCCGGCCCCACCACCAGCATTCGCGAAGAGCCCTACCAGGCCGACGTGATCAAGCGCTATGGAGTGCGCGCCGTGATCGGCAAAGGCGGCATGGGCAAGAAGACGCTGGGTGCGCTCCAGGAGTTCGGCGCGGTCTACCTGAACGCCATCGGCGGCGCGGCGCAGTACTATGCGCGCACGGTGGAGAAGGTGCTGGGCGTAAGCCTGATGGAGTTCGGCATCCCGGAAGCGATGTGGCAAGTGCGCGTTCGCAATTTTGCGGCGATCGTGACCATGGACGCGCACGGCAATAGTATGCACGCCGACGTGGAGCGCGCCACTGGCGAGCGCCTGGAAGCGTTGCAGAAGGCATGATTTGGCGTGGCGGGCACGGTGCGCAGCCGGTAGCAGCCGGGCCCCAGGCAAGTGTTTGGCGGGCAAGTTTGGTACACTGAGGTTTCCCCGGCCAGGTAGCTCAGCTGGTAGAGCGCAGCCCTGAAAAGGCTGGCGTCGGCGGTTCGATTCCGTCCCTGGCCACCATAAAATCAACACCTTGGACTGGCTTCGAACCGCCGAGGCCGGTCGATTGACGCAAGGCGAAGCGCCAAATTCTGGTGGATGCTAAACTGAACTCGGAGCCGTCGTGGCTTTCCGGTATCGCCCTATATCGACCAGGAAGATGGTGCTCTTAGGATCGCAGGCACTCGTGTCGGGCTCTCGTCCATCGTCGCAGGATTTCATGAGGGCGAATCTCCGGATAAGATCGCGCTGGAATTCCCGACGGTTACTGCGGCGCAGGTGTATGGCGCCATCGCCTACTACCTGGAGAACAGGAAACTAGTCGACGACTTTTTTGCCGACGTCGATCATGACTTCGAACGCGAGAACGCAAACCTTGGATGATGCTGTCCCTGAGATCCTCATCCGCCAGGAAGCGGACGGTCACGCGCGCTTCGAACTCAGTTGCTGGCGGGCCGCCTCAAGCCGCGCAAACAGTTTCGGGATTCGTCTCGCCCAACGGCCGCACTCTGCTGGAAGGTAAACATTGGGGTCGGTAGAGCCGCGCGCGTGAGCAAGCGGCCTCCTGGCGCCACAAATCCCTAAGGCCCCGTTGTGGATCTCAGCTATTCTGAAGGAGGCAGGCCACCACCCACAATGCCGCAAAAATCAAGCACTCACGAACGTCTCACGAAACATGACCTCGCGGCCTCGCAACGTAAGACGGACGGGCAACTGCAAGACTTCATCCGCTCACTGCGGGGAACCAACGGCCACGCCAAACGCAAAGTAGACCTCCAGGTTCCCAACCTGCCCCACATTGACAATAGGTCTCAATGCACCAACACCTCATGCTCGGCCGGCGCCGCCGCCGGCTTCCTGAAGCGCTTGGCCAGGCTGGCGAAGCCCAGGTAAATCACCGGCGTGGTGTAAAGCGTCAGTAACTGGCTGAAGATCAGACCGCCCACAATGGTGATGCCCAGCGGCCGGCGCAATTCCTGCCCGGTGCCCGAGCCAAAGGCCAGCGGCACGCCGCCCAGCAGCGCGGCCATCGTCGTCATAATGATGGGCCGAAAACGCAGCAGACAGGCCTGGAAGATCGCCTCCAACGGTTCCGCGCCCTCCTTGCGCTCCTTTTCCAGCGCGAAATCGATCATGATGATAGCGTTCTTTTCCACGATGCCGATCAACAGCACAATCCCGATCAGGCCGATGACGCTCAACTCCGCCTTGCACAGCATCAGCGCCAGCAGCGCGCCCACCGCCGCCGAGGGAAGCGTGGAGAGGATGGTGATGGGATGGATGTAGCTCTCGTATAGAATGCCCAGCACGATATACACCGTCACCACGGCCGCCAGAATCAGGATAGGCTCGTTGGCCAGCGAGGTGATGAAGGCCCGCGCGGTTCCTTGAAAATCGGTCTGCACACTGGCGGGCATGCCCAGGTCTTTCTTGGCGTTGTCGATTTCACGCACCGCATCGCCCAGCGAACTGTTGGGCGCGATATCGAACGACACCGTGGTCACCGGAAACTGGCCCTGGTGGTTCACCACCAGCGGCACAGTCAACTGGTCGTAGCGGGTGAAAGCGTTCAACGGAACCTGTCCACCGGAGGACGAACGGATGTAGATTTTGCCCAAGTCCTCCGGCGTGAGCTGAAATTCCGGTTTGATCTCAAGCACCACGCGGTACTGGTTCAACTGCGTGAACATGATGGCCACCTGGCGCTGGCCGAAGGCATCGTAGAGCGTGTCGTCAATCATCTGCGGCGTGATGCCGAGCCGCGAAGCCGTGTTGCGGTCAATCGTCAGCCTGGTCTGCAGGCCGGTGTTTTGCTGATCGCTGGCCACGTCGCGCAGGATGGGCGACGTTTTCAACCGGTCTACCAGACGCGCGGACCAGATGCCCAACTCATTGGCGTCGGGGTCTTCCAGGCTGTATTGATACTGCGTGCGGCTGACGCGGTCTTCCACCGTCAGATCCTGCACCAGTTGCATGTAGAGCGTGATGCCCTCCACCTTGGCCAGTTCCGGCTGCAGCCGCCGGATGATCTCGCCGGCGTCGATCTTGCGATCTTCCAAAGGCTTCAGGTTGATCTGGATGCGCCCGCTGTTCATGGTGGTATTGGTGCCATCGATGCCGATGAACGACGACAGGCTTTCCACCGCGGGGTCATTCAGAATCACGCGCGCCAGCGCCTGTTGCCGCACCGCCATGGCGGGGAACGAAACTGTTTGCGGCGCCTCCGAAATGCCCAGGATCACGCCGGTATCCTGCACCGGAAAGAATCCCTTGGGAATAATCATGTACAGGTAGCCCGTGAAGCCGAGCGTGGCCAGAGCCACCATGATGGTCAGGAAACGATGGCGCAGGACCACGGTGAGCGTTTTGCCGTAGAAGGCGATGATGGACACAAAAACGTGTTCCGATGCCTTATAGAGGCGCCCTTGCTGGCTGACCGGTTTGTGGCGCAGCAGGCGCGAGCACATCATCGGAGTCAGGGTGAGAGATACGAATGCCGACACCAGGATGGTGACGCTGAGGGTGATTGCGAACTCGCGAAACAGCCGGCCGACAATATCGCTCATGAAGAGCAGCGGGATGAGCACCGCGATCAGTGAAACCGTGAGCGAGAGAATGGTAAAGCCAATCTGCGCCGACCCCCGGAGCGCCGCTTCCAGGGGGGGCACGCCCTCCTCGATGTAGCGCACGATGTTTTCGATCATCACAATGGCATCGTCCACCACGAAGCCGGTGGAAATGGTGAGCGCCATCAGGGTGAGGTTGTTCAGGCTGTAGCCCAGCACATACATCACGCCGAACGTGCCCACCAGCGACAGCGGCACGGCCACGCTGGGAATGATGGTGGCGGAGATGTTGCGCAGAAATAGAAAGATCACCATCACCACGAGGCCCACCGTGAGCATGAGCTCAAATTCCACGTCGTGCACGGAGGCGCGGATGGTGGTGGTGCGGTCGGTGAGGATGGCGATATCCACGGAGGTGGGCAGCGAAGTCTTCAACTGCGGGAGCAGTTTCTTCACGCGATCCACTACTTCGATGATGTTGGCCCCGGGCTGGCGCTGGATGTTCAGAATCACCGCCGGAACCGTGTTCATCCAGGCCGCCTGCTTGACGTTTTCGGCGTCGTCAATCACATTGGCCACATCTGACAACAGCACCGGCGCGCCATTATGGTAAGCCACCACCAGAGGCTTGTAGTCCGCGCTGCTGAGAAGTTGGTCGTTGGCGCCGATGGTGTACGACTGTTGCTTGCCGTCGAAACTGCCTTTGGCCTCATTGACGCTTCCCGCGCCTATGGCCGCTCGCAAGTCTTCCAGGTTGAGGCCGTAAGACGAAAGCGCCGTTGGGTTGGCCTGCACGCGCACGGCGGGCTTCTGGCCCCCGCTGATGCTGACCAGCCCGACGCCGGGCAACTGCGAGATCTTCTGCGCCAGACGCGTATCCGCCAGATCTTCCACTTTAGACAACGGTAGGATTTTCGAAGTCAGGCCGAGCGTGATGATTGGCGCGTCGGCCGGATTGGTCTTGCTGTAGATTGGCGGGTTGGGCAGATCGCGCGGCAGAAACGTAGTGGCTGCGTTGATGGCCGCCTGAACCTGCTGCTCAGCCACGTCGATGTTCAGATCCAGCACGAACTGCAAGGTGATGACGGAAGCGCCCTGGGAACTGGTGGACGTCATCTGGTTCAGCCCGGGCACCTGGCCGAACTGGCGCTCCAGAGGCGCAGTGACGGAAGACGACATCACGTCCGGGCTGGCGCCGGGATAGAACGTGACTACCTGGATGGTGGGATAGTCAACCTGCGGCAGCGCCGAAACCGGCAACTGCCGGAATGCCACCGCGCCCACCAGCAGAATACCGGCCATCAGCAGCGAGGTCGCGACCGGACGGAGAATAAACGGAGCCGACGGGTTCATTTATTTCTGGCCGCGCTTCTGGTTCGCCGCGTCTTTGGAAGCACCCGCGTCTTTGGAAGCCCCGCTCGCGGATTTGGCCGCTCTACCCGCGGACTTGGCCGCTCCACCAGTCACCCGGGCCTCCACCTTGGTACCCTGCTGGAGTTTGTCCACTCCATCCACTACTACAATCTCGCCGGCTTGCAAACCGCTGTCCACCGCGGCGTCGTCCCCCTCCACCGCGCCCGGGACCACGTTGCGCATGGCCACCGTCTGGTCGCTATTCACCACGTAGACGAAACTGGATTGTGGGCTGTGCTGGATGGCGGCGGCGGGAACCGTTACGATGCCGTGCCTGGTGTCCACCAACAGCCGGGCGTTCACGAACTGGTTCGGAAACAGGCTGCCATCTTCGTTCGGGAATTCGGCTTTGAAGCGGACGGTGCCGGTGCTGGCGTCGATAGCATTGTCGACGGTGAGAAGCTTGCCGGTGGCGAGCTTCTTTTTCAGGTCGCGGTCGTAGGCCTCCACTGCCAAGGTCTGCCCGGAAGCCTGCCCGGAGCGCATCTTGCCCAGCACCTGTGGCAGGTTGTCCTGCGCCAGATTGAAGACCACGGCGATGGGCTGCAACTGCGCGATGGTTGCCAGACCGTTGGCGTCGGCGGCGTGCACTATATTGCCTTGGTCTACGATGCGCAGGCCAATGCGGCCGGTAAGTGGGGAAACGATGTGACAGTAGCTGAGCTGTAGCCTGATGTTCTGGATCATGCCTTGGTCGGCTTTGAGAGTGCCCTCCAACTGATGCACCAAGGCGGCCTGGGTCTCGGCCTGCTGCCTGGGTATAACCAACTGCGCATCGAGCGCCTGGTACCGCTTCAGATCGACCTTGGCATTCTCCAGTTGGGCCGCGAGGTTGGCCAATTGTCCTTCGGCTTGGGCAAGCTGAGCTTCATACGGCCGGGGATCGATCTCCGCCAGCAGATCGCCCTGGTGAACTATCTGGCCCTCGGTAAAAGCTACCTTGATCAGCTCGCCGTCAACACGGCTGCGAATGGTTACCGTGTTGTAGGCCGTAACCGATCCCAACCCGGTCAAGTAGATCGGAAGATCGCTTCGGCGCGCGGCGGTCGCGACCACCGGAACGGCTTGGCTACCCTTTTTGCCAGCCGACTTTTCGGCCTTGTTTTCCGTTTTGGGATTGCCTGCAAACACCTGAGGATAGAAACGGTAGCCGGCCGTCGCGGCCAGGCCGATCAGCAGAATCCAGACCCACCAGTGGCGCTTGCGTTTCGGCTGTCCGGCGGGGCTGGCCGGATGTACTCCCGGCGCCTGTGCTCCAGGCGCCCCTGAAGCCGTCGCGGATGTGGTACCCATGTCGAAGAAGTATACCATTTCGATGGTCGGATGGCGCAAGCAGTCGAGTCGTAAGTCCTTTAAATTCAGACTGCTGACTCTAAATAGCTAGCCTGGAATCGCTCAAATCTCGTATTCCGGCGGCTTGGAGCGGCCAAAGTTTATCCGGTCCCAGATTCGCTCGTGCACGAAGTAGGCCCCGATTTTCAGTACCACGTCCATTCCGCTACCGATGATTGAGAGTCCCGGTTTACCCGTGAGGACATAGAGAATCAGGCCGGTAACCGCTGAACCCAGAATCCGATAGCTGACCGCTTTGGCAATACTTCGGGTGTTGCTCTCCATCGAAAACCGCCTGGAATTTCATTATGCCATAACCCTATGGGAATTGTGGAGAGTGTAGTTACGAGCCACAAATCCCCGGCCTGCCCCAAGGGCCCAGGTGACGTACAATCAGGTTCTGATGTCCCCACGCATCTCCGTCTCGCCCGCGTTCCGCCCGGTCTTAGACCCAGAATTCATCCCAGCCTGCCTCTGGAACCGGGCCTATCGCGCGGCACTGCGCGAAACTGGCCGGGAAGGCGGGCCGCAGGGTCTCGCCATCGCACTGGAGCGCAGCGATGGCTCCGTCTCGGTTTGCCACACCGCCGTTCTGCCCCACGAAGGCGGCAACGTGGCGATCAACCACCGGTACGTGGAACGCCTGCTCAAGTTTCTCTTGTGGCAGAAGGGCGGATACCGCGTCACCATTGCCGGTGACCCGCGCGTCGCGGACTACCTGCGAACGGTGTATGCCCCCGGCCGCGCCCGCGCCTTCGACCACAAGTTCATGGGCGACCGTGTTTACGGCCGCGCGATGGTCATTGATAGCGTTGGGCTGGATGCCGCCCCCGCGGAAAGAGAAACCGCCGCGCCGCTGGGCCGCCACCTGGATGGCTACCGCATCGGCTTCGACCTGGGCGCCAGCGACCGCAAATGCGCGGCCGTCATCGATGGCAAAGTGGTTTTCAGCGAAGAGGTCGCCTGGAACCCGAGCGTGCAGGCCGACCCGCAATATCACTACGACGGCATCCACGATTCGCTGCAGCGCGCCGCCCGGCACCTTCCACGCGTCGATGCCATCGGCGGCAGCGCCGCGGGCGTCTACGTCGCCAAGGAAGTGCGCGTCGGCTCCCTCTACCGCGCCGTGCCGCAGGATCTTTTCGACACCCGCATCCGCCGCCTGTTTTTCGACCTGCAGGCGGCATGGGGCGGCATCCCCTTCGATGTGGTGAACGATGGCGAAGTCACCGCGCTGGCCGGTTCCATGGCGCTCGACGATAACGGGGTCCTCGGCATCGCCATGGGCAGCAGCCTGGCTGCCGGGTTCGTCACACCGCAAGGCACCATCACCACCTGGCTGAACGAACTTGCCTTCGTCCCCGTGGATTACCAGGAAAACGCGCATGTGGACGAATGGTCGGGCGATGGCGGCGTGGGGGCCCAATACTTCTCGCAACAGGCCGTAGGCCGGCTGCTGGCGCCCGCCGGCATCGACCTTCCGGCGGACATGCCGCTCCCCGTCAAGCTGGAACAGGTGCAAAAACTGGCCGCCGCCGGCGATCCCCGCGCGCTCGGAATCTACGAAACCATCGGCGTCTATTTCGGCTACAACATCGCCACTTACGCCGACATGTACGACTTCCGCAACCTGTTGGTGCTAGGCCGCGTGATGACCGGGGTTGGCGGCGACCTGATCCTTTCGGTGGCCAACCGGGTTCTGAAAGCCGAGTTCCCGGAAGTGGCCGAGCGCATCCGCTTTCATATCCCGGACGAAAAGGAAAAGCGCCACGGCCAGGCCATCGCCGCCGCCAGTCTGCCCGCGATCGCAGCCGCCGCCGGTACAGCGCCCGCCGGTACAGCGCCCGGCGGTATAGTCCCCGCTGGCACAGCAACCGGCGGCACGGCAACCGGCGGTACAGCAACCAGCGGTACAGCAACCGGCGCCACGGCAACCGGCGGTACAGCAACCGTCGGCACAGCCAAGGAGACCCACCATGCCATTTCATAATCCCGCCGCGGACTTGTTTGTTCCCGACGGCACCCCGCCTGCGGCCGCGCTGGCGCGCACCACCCACCTGTGCATTGCGGCGCACCAGGACGATATCGAGATCATGGCCTATCACGGCATCGCGGGATGCTTCGGCCAGAAAGACCAGTGGTTCACCGGCGTGGTGGTGACCACCGGCGCGGGCAGCCCGCGATCCGGAATCTACGGCGATTATACCGACCCGGAAATGCAGCGCGTGCGCCTGATGGAGCAGCGCAAGGCCGCCTACGTGGGCGAATACGCCGCCCAGATTCAACTCGGCTTCCCGAGTTCCGCCGTCAAGAACCCGAACGAGACCGCCGTGGTGGAAGACCTCAAGCAGATCCTGCTGGCCACCAAACCGCAATTCGTTTACCTGCACAATCTGGCGGACAAGCACGACACCCACATCGGCGTCGCGCTCCGTTCGATTGCCGCGCTGCGCGCAACCGCCGGCGAAGTGAAGCCGAGAAAGGTCTACGGCTGCGAAGTGTGGCGCGATCTGGACTGGCTCGCCGACGAAGAGAAGCAGGTGCTGCCGGTCTCGGCCCGATCCAACATCGCCGCCGCCCTGGTGGGCGTATTCGATTCCCAAGTCACCGGTGGCAAACGCTACGATCTGGCCACCGCCGGCCGCCGCCTGGCTCATGCCACTTACTTCGCCTCCCACGGCACCGACCAGGAGAGCGCGCTGTCGTTCGCCATGGATCTGACGCCGCTGGTGGAGGACGCGGCGTTGCCAATCGCCGATTACGTTTTGGGCTTTGTGGACCGCTTCCGGGCGGACGTGGCAAGGCGGCTGACGTAAGCTGTACCCCCTTCGTGTAAACGCGGCCGCACTCACTCGAAGTAACGGATCCCGGTCAGCACATCCAGGGAGTGGCCCCCGTCGAAGATTGTCAGTGTCACCGGACCCGCCCGGCGCCGAAAAAGAATCTTCTGCTGGCGGGCCGGATCGTCTTCCCTTTCGTTGGCCAGGTGAGCGGGTATCCGTGCCTCCCGGGTCATCGACTCCACATCCGCATCGGCCAAAACCTTGTCCGCGAATCCGTTGGCCCGTGCCAGCGCGTTGAACGCGTTCAGCGACTGGCGCAGAGGTACCGCATTGCGATCGTGCCCGTCATGCAATCCGGCATCAATCGTTATCCGCAGCTTCCTGGCCCGCGAAAGAAAACCCAGCGGCGAACGGCGATGGTACTCCGGGCCGCGGTCCGGATCTTCCGGCGGTCCGCCGAAACATTGCTCCATCATTTTGTAATACTGGCTCCCGGTCTCTTTCGAAAAGCCGTACCATGCCGCCAGGTCTGTGATGGGCACCCAAACCGATACCGCGGTCCAAACGGCCGGCGACCGGACGGCCATCATCAGCGCCATATGTCCGCCGCCGGAACTGCCCAGCAAGTAGATGTGCCGGGCGTCTATACGAGCGGCTTTCCTGGCGTAGACCACGCTGTCCAGCACGTCCGCCACCGCCAGATCGGATGCGCAGGCATCCGGATGGTCGTTCGGCCCGCGGAAATTCGGGTCCATGAATGCCCACCCGCGCCGGCGCGATTCCGCCAGCGCTTCAGCCAGTCCACCCATGGTCTTATAGTCCGTAGACCAGCTATGCAGAAATACGAGCAGCGGAGTGGGCTTACTGGCAACGGCCGGCGGTGTGTAAAACAGTGCCGGTTGGATGGAATGGTCCTTGGAACTGGTAATTTGCACCTCCCGAACCTCCTCTGGTAAAGACTTTGGTAAAGACGGCTGGGCCTCCAGTGCCGGCAATGTTCCGAAGACGCTAATCAGGAAAAGCAAAAAGCACAGGCGCATACGATTTCTTCCTTAGGCCGGAGCGATCAAGCCGCATAAGAACTCCGAACGAGTAGCCCGAGATCGCGGCCTTGTCCGCAACGTGCGGCAGGCGGATTGCCAATCCGCCGCAGGTTGCCAACCTGCCCCACAAAACAATCACTTATCCGCCAAAGCAAAGGAAAGTATGTTGCCTCCGGAGGCGATAGCCACGTGCTGCCGTCCGTTCACCAGGTATGTCATGGGCGAGGCCCTCCATTCCTGGCCGGTGTCGAAGTGCCATAGCGTCTCTCCAGTCCTGGCGTCTACCCCGGCAAAGCTGCCGCCAGTCTCACCATAGAAGACCAGCCCGCCCGCCGTCGACAGAACACCCGAGTAATTCCCTTCCGGCGCGCCCACCTGGCCCACCTCCCAAACAATTCTGCCGGTCTCAATGTCGATTGCCCGAAGATACTTCTCCGGCGGATTCGACGGGTCCCGGGAAGGCACATATCCGCCGCGCTCCGACTGCCGGTATATATTGCAGTCCTCAACGGCCATCACATAGAAAAGCTTAGTAACGGGGTTGTAAGCTGTCGAATACCAGTTAGTAGCTCCGCGTACAGCCGGGCAGGTCTTGGTTCCCTGCGGTGTGGGCTTGCTGCCTTCCAATTCCAGCGGACGGCCGTCGCGACCGATGCCGCTGGCCCAGGTCAGCTTTCGAACGAATGGCTTGCCCAACAAGAATTCGCCAGTGGTCCGGTCTAAGACGTAAAAAAACCCGCTGCGATTGGCCTGGAGCAACAGCTTGCGCTCCCGCCCCTGGAAGCCCGCATTGACCAGGACAAGCGGTTCGGTGGCGTCCCAATCATGTAGATCGTGAGGAGTGAATTGATAATGCCACCGCAATTTTCCGGTCTTAGGGTCGAGCGCCACCACGCAATTGGTATAGAGATTATCGCCGCCCCGCTGTTGACCGTCCGTGTCCGGGAAGGGATTGCCGGTTGGCCAGTAGAGCAAACCCGTTTCCGGATCGTAGGACCCGGTCAGCCAGGTGGCCGCGCCTCCGGTATCGAGCGCCGACCCCTTCCAGGTTTCCGAACCCGGCTCGCCGCGTTGTGGCAGCGTCCGGAATCTCCAGGCGAGTTGGCCGGTGGCCGCCTGGTAAGCGGCTATGAACCCCTGGAGTGGGGCGTCGCCGCCCGAAACACCGGTAATCACAAGATCGCCCACAACCAGCGGAGCGCCAGTGGATCCGTAACGTCCCGGCGACCCCGGAACGGTGACGTCGATGTCCCACATCAACCCGCCGGTGAGCCGGTTGAGACAGATGAGGTGCGCATTATCGGTAGCGAAGAAGACGCGATCCCCCAGCAGAGCCACGCCGCGGTTGGCGCCCTTGGCGGCGTCGCCGGCAACTGTGCCTGCCGAGCCGCGAGGCCGCGAATAGCACCAGATCTCCCGCCCCGTGCGCGAGTCAAGGGCGCAAACCCGGTTTGGACCCGAGACAACCATCAGCCCATCCGACACCAGCGGCGTGGTCTGCAATCCTACATAAGGAAGGGTGTAAGTCCAGGCGAGTTGCAGACGGCTCACGTTCCGGGCGTCGATCTGAGTCAGTGCGCTATGGCGATTGGCGCTGAGGGCCCCGTTATAAGTGGGCCAATCGCCCAACTGGGGATGCAGAATCTGCTGGACGGCCTCGGCGGGGACCGGAGGCTGTTCCGTTGGGGCTGGAACTGCACCCGGAACCAGCGGACCTACAGGAACTCCGTCGAGGCGGCTGAGATACGCCAGCAGATCGCGGCGCTGCTCGCCCGAGGCCTTCAAGGCAGGCATGAAGCTGCCTTTCTCGCGCGCAATTTCCCGATACTCGGTGTCGAGCAGCAGATGCAGATGTCCATCCAGCGTCTGCAACTGCAGGTCGTGTTTCCCCTGGCTGCGCAGGAAGCCCCGAAGCGCGGATCCGTCTCGCAGGCGCACGCTCACCAACGACCATCCCTGACCGGGGCACCAGGCCCACGGGGGACATGAGCCTCCCGAGCGGTTCGCGGCGCGCGCCGCAGGATCGTCGAGAGCCTGCTCCAACTGTCCCAACGTCAGCTCGCGTCCGATGGTGGAGAGATCCGGTCCATTGGCCTTACCAAGCCCTCTCACCATATGGCACGACGCGCACTGACCCTGGGCAAAGAAGAATCGTTCGCCGGCGCGCACGTCTCCGGGCGGCCCTAAATCGTAGGCCGAAGCGTTCAACGATCTCACCCAGTGTGCCAGCGGTTGGAGTTGGTCTTCGGGCAGCGGAAACGCCGGCATGCCGCCGGGACTCCCACTTTGAATCAGATCGTGGATCTGTTTTTCGGAGCGGCTGCGCAGAGACCGGTTGTCCAGAAGCGCCGGACCGCGCTCGGTGCCGGTGGCCCCTTCCGCATGGCAAGCGGCGCACAGTTTCGCGTATGCTGCCGGCCTTCCGGTATCCACATTCTGGCCCGCATTCTGTGCCGCGGCGGGAAACGCGGACCACCATGTGGCGGCCGCGATACAAGTTGAAATAAGACTGCGCGCGATTTGCATGTGCGTCAGACTCTGTACTGTTCGAGGGCCGGGCTGGACGATGTCGCACGTGTCGCGCATGACGCATTCCGGCCAGGCATCGAGACCTTGGGAGCTCTCACTGCCGGTGATCAGTATATCCATTTCCCGGGCCACGCGTTCCCGGGCCACGTGCGCCGGACGGCAGGGTCCCATAGGTGGGTTGGAGGCGATTGGAGTGGTTTTCACAGGTGGTGTCGCGGGCTGGGTGACTGGTGGTTTTCATGACTGACGTGAGGTAGTTCCCCAGTTGCAGGAGTGAATGACGGAACGAAGCCAATTGGCGGGGTAAGCGGCTGAGTTTCCGGGGATGCCGGTTCGGTGGCGGGGATGACGGGCCCCGCGGTTGCTTCGGGCGCCGGCGTGACAGGTCCGTCCGTGACAGGGCTATCGGTATCACCCCCGGGGGCCTGTCCTGGCTTCTGGAGGTCCTGGAGGGCTTTGAGGGTGCGGAGGTACATCCGGTTAGTGTATTCGATGCGGCGCTGGAGGCGGCTAAAGGCTTCGAGGGCGTTCTGGTAGGAGTGGCCGAGGGGCGAATTGTTTTGGATGGAATCGTCCATCCAATCGGCATGGGTGAGGTTC
>DATMNI010000313.1:0-24497 GCA_035570275.1 Candidatus Acidiferrales bacterium
GACGTGAATCCGGGCTCCGCGGTCATTCTCAGCCGCGACAATGGAAGGACCTGGGTCGATGCGGGCGGACGGATCGCCGGCATCCACGCCGGCGTTGTGCAGTTGAAGGATGGCCGCCTGATGGCGCTCGGCCGCGGAGAACCGATTGACGGCTTCATGCCGAAGAGCATCTCGACCGACATGGGAAAGACCTGGACGTATTCGGCGAGCCCATTGCAGGCGATACGCACCATGCAGCGCGCGGTGCTGCTGCGCCTGCGTGAGGGGCCGCTCCTTTTCATCTCGTTCTGCGGCGCTGAGACGCAGCCGGGCAAGCAGGACATGATGATCACGGATGCCGCCGGCAAGCAGCGGCCGGTGGCGGGTCTCTATGCCGCACTCTCCTTCGATGAGGGCAACACGTGGCCGGCGACCCGCCTGATTAGCGATGACGGTCCGCCACGGGAAATGGAGACCACCGACCAGCGCAAGTTCACAATGAGCGCGTCGAGCGCCGAGACGTTCGGCTACCTGGCAATCACCCAGGGGCAGAATGGTGTGATTCATTTGATCAGCAGCAAGAATCACTACGCCTTCAACCTGGCATGGTTGAGGACGCCCGCCCCGGCGCTGCCTTGAAGATCCCCCTACGGTTCTTTGAGGCGGTCGATTACAAAATGATCGAACTCCGCAATGAAGCCGGCTGCCTTGGGGCTGCAAGCGTACACGCCGCACGCAACCGGCGCCTCCGGATCGACGTCCTCGTGCAAGTGTGCGACGCGCAACTGGGTCCAATCGCTACCGTCAAGCGACACGTGCACCAGGTAGTCGCTTCCCTCCCGGACCACTCGTAGCTGGAAGCGATTCACGTTAGACGGGATATCCTGCGTCGACCAATCCGAATAGCCCGCGTTGGTAACCACCGCACCCAGGCGATTCATTTGATCCGGCTCGAACTCGATGGACGTTTTCAGCCAGCAGGATTTCGAGAGCCTCACCATGAGCCCGGCCTGATCGTACTGATGGCGGGGCGTGACAAAAATCTCGGCAGACAGTACAAAATCCCCGGCTATCTTCGCGAACAGGAAATGGCCATTATCGGCCTCGAACCCATAATGCGTTTTCGACCAGAAATCCGTGGGCGAATCTGACGCGATTACTAGGCGGCCTGCTGCGATGCTCCAGTTCGATGGCTCGCAGTGCCACCGCAGGCGGCTATCTGAAAACGATGAGATCACTTGCCAAGACTCTGCAGCCGGACCTTTTCGATATCGCGGCTCACGGTGACCAGGATCGCCGTCAACAACAGACCGGACCCGATGACCAGAGCGATGGCCGCGATGGAGATCGCAAAGCTGAGGCTCGATTGCCCGGCGATGTACCCGATCAACACCGGGGCGCTGCCGGCTCCGACCAGCCACCCCGTCATATTCATAAACCCCACTGCGGTTCCGCGGGCCTGCGGAGGCACGGTATCCAGCATGGCGGCGAAAATGTTGGCGTCGTACAGACCCTTGAAAAATCCCCAGAGCGTCAAACTGATGATGAGGGATTGAACGGATAGCGTCTGGCCGCACCAGATCACGAACGGCGCCGCGCCCAGCAGGCCGATCATCTGCACGGCGATGCGCCCCCCGGCAAAGCGCCGGCGCAGCGTATCGGCGAGCCATCCGCCGACGGGTGACCCGACCATACTCGCCAGTTGAATGAAAATGGTCGCCGTCAGGCCGGCGATGGCCAGGCTCAGGTGGAATTTATCGTAAAGGAATTTCGGCATCCACGTCAGCAGGACCATTCCTACAAAGTTGTCGAGCATGAAGGCCGTCATGAGCAACAGGACCGTGGGGGTTGTCCATATCACCTTCAGGAAATCGACCAGCGGCATCCTGTCTTTGACGTCATGGATAGGAGCTCCAAAATCCTGGAGGTCGGCCGCCCCACGGGCAGGTTCGACCAAAGTCTTCATCAGCACAAAGCCGAGAACCACGCCGAGCGAGCCGAACACGACGAATGAGGAACGCCACCCATAGTGCTGAGCGATCAGCCCTCCAAGGAATCCGCCCGCGATGGTGCCGGCGTAGACGCTGGTCTGATGCGTCCCCATGGCGCGCGATCGCGTCCGCTTGCCGTGATAGTCGCTGATCATCGACATGGCCGCCGGGAAATAGAAGGTCTCGCCCAGACCTTCGGCCGCGCGGAAAAAGAGCAGTTGGGAAAAGTTCCGCGAGATCGCCGTGGCGGAACAAATGACGCTCCAGGCAAAAAGGCCGCCGAGCACCGCCGATTTCCGGCGAATGCGATCCACAATGTTGCCGGCAAACGGCGCGCAAATGCCGTATACCAGAGCAAAGGACGAACCCAGCAGCCCGAGTTGGACGGAATTGAGCCCTAATTCCTTCTCGAGCAGCGGAAAGACGGAGAAAATCGCCTGGCGATCAGCGTAATTCAAGAAGCCGGTGAACCATAGCATCCCGACCACGTACCATCCATAGTTCGGGCTGCCGGCAAAACGCTTATCCCCAGCGATATGGGGCTTAGACCCAGCGTTAGACATCGATTTCCGCCGTCGCGGTGAGCTGCCGTGCCTGCTGGTACATCGCGCGGCGGTCAACGAATTGAATTGCATCGACAATCCACTCGCGCATGCGCTGCCCTTCCGCGGTTTCCTGCGGCGCGGAGATGAAGTCCAGTTTCAACCCAAGCCCGTTGGCGACGTGGGTGGCAAGGACCGGCCAGGCGACACCGATATCGGCGGTTACCGGGAGGCTGTGTTCGAGCCGGGCAAAACCCGACATCTCCATGCGAAACGGGATTCCGGTGAGCTTGGTTTTCGGCAGGCCCTGATCCACGGCTCGCTGTATGTCCGCGCTCTGCCGTTCTTTATTCCACGCCGTTTCC
This sequence comes from Candidatus Acidiferrales bacterium, assembly GCA_035570275.1. Lineage (GTDB taxonomy): Bacteria > Acidobacteriota > Terriglobia > Bryobacterales > Bryobacteraceae > DATMNI01. The sequence goes on from DATMNI010000313.1 coordinate 2,878, forward strand.
AGATTGGAATCCAGATCGATCCGAATCACGCTCTTGCCTTGCAGGCTGTAAGCATACTCGCCCTTCCATTCGGACCAGATGCCGTGCCCTGTGTAGGTTTCGAAAGGACCGTCATGGATCTCCTGGGCCAGCGCGATCGCCGATTCGACGATTACGTCGGCGCTCGCCAGCGTCTCCGCCACCGTTCTGGCGCGACGCGTAATCGAGACCGCATCGCCAATCGCCAACCCAACGGCGCCGCCGCCCACAAGCTGCGGTATCGATACGACGACCGGAAGTCCGAGCTTCGCGCCCGCGCCGATCATGGTCATCGGGTCCGCACCGAAGCCTGCAACGCGCTCCAGCAGCACGCCGCTCTCATGCGCCAGTTCGCCGGCTTCGCGGGCCAGGCGCTCGGTACGGGGGCCCATGGGCCACGACATGTTGCCCGCGGCCTTGATAACCGCCGGCGCAGGTTCCGCGGCAATGCGATCATAACGGTCCCACCACGCCTCCACCTCCGGCGCGATCTGAGCCTTTTGTTCGGCCGTAAGCAGTGTAATCTCGAACAGACCGCCGCGCGGCAGCAGCGAACTGGGAATCGCCAGCTCCGGGTGGTCGCGCGCGGATACTCGCTTGACCCGGTCGAGTGTGCCTGCCATTTCGTGCGCGATTACGGCGGAGCTGGTGATTACCCCATCGATCACGCCCTGATGCATCAATTCCGCGATCAACGTGGTCACGCCTTCGTGAAGGTTGGGCCCGCTGCCTGTAACCACGACCACCTTGCCGCCTCGCAGCTTCGCGGCCACGATCTGCTTCGCGCCTTCGAGAAGATTCGCCAGAGACCGTTCGGCAAGGGACTCAGCCCAACTGTCGATAGCGTGCCGGGCGGGTACCATCATACGTTCACGGCGCCCATCAGTTCGCGCGCCCGTTCCAGGTCGGCCTGCGTATCCACCGACAGCATCTCCTGCCGCGACGCAGTTTCTATCACCAGAATGCGAATGCCGTTTTCGAGCGCCCGCAGTTGCTCGAGGCTTTCGATCTCTTCGAGGTCCGAGGGCGGAAGTTCGGCTAGACGCATCAACGCGCCTCGGGTGTATGCGTACAGGCCGAGGTGTTCGAAGACCGCGAACCGGGGCGTCCTCTGCCGCGGGTAAGGGATCAGCGAGCGCGAGAAATACAGCGCATAGCCGGCCGGATCGGTCACTACCTTGACCACGCCCGGGTCCGCAAATTCCCGCTCGTGCAGCACCCGCTTCTTCAGCGTGACGACATCCGCCCTGACGCCGCTTCGGAACGGATCCACCACCTCGGCGAGCATCGCGGGGTCGAGCATCGGCTCATCGCCCTGGATATTGACGATGATATTGACGATCGCATCGGCATCCATTCCGCGGACGGCTTCGGCGACGCGATCCGTACCGGAGCGGTGGTCCGCGCTGGTCATCACGGCCTTGCCCCCAAAGCTCTCAACCGCGGAACGGATGCGCTGGTCATCGGTAGCCACCACGACGTCATCCAGACAGGAGGCGCGCCTGGCACGCTCGTAAACATGCTGGACCATCGGCTTCCCATGAATATCCGCCAGCACCTTGCCTTCGAGACGCGATGATTGGTAGCGTGCCGGTATGACTCCAATAATGCGCATACAGGGTCAGTTCGGACGATTCAAGTGATCCAGCCAGTTTTCGTCGAACTCCACGTGTTTGATCGAATACCGGCGATACGTGTAGGTAACGTGAATGAGGCCGTCGGAAGTTTGCAAAATCGAAGGATACGAGTACTCGCCCGGATTGGATTCGAACACCAGGTGGCTGCTCCAGGTCTTGCCGCCATCCAGGGATCGCGTGATGCTCAGGGGCGTGCGTGCGCGGTCCGAATCGTTGTGGGCCAGCAGCAGGTGGCCGTTTCGCAGGGCCCGCAGCGAGATCGCGGAGTCCGGACATTTAAGGTCCGTCGCATGCGCCGGGGTCCAGTTGAGCCCGCCGTCGGTGGATTCGGTCTGCAGGAGCGCCGGCTTCAGTCGCACGAAGGCAAGCAGCGATCCGTCGGGCCTCGGCGCCACCGCTGGCTGCTCACCCATGACGTTCTGATTCGGAATGTTTTGTGAGCGCACCCACGTCTTTCCGTTGTCCTTCGTCTTCACGAAGAACGATTTGTCGACGTTGTCCCGCTCGTCGCTCAACGGAACCAGCAACTCGCCGCCCGGAAGCGTGACAGGAAGATTGCGCGGCAGCCAACCGGACGTTTCCATCGGGAACAGGACGTCCTTCGTCCAGGCGTGGCCGTTATCGTTCGATACGCGGTACATCAACCGCGCTCCGTCCCAGCCGGTGTGCGCCAGCAGAGGCTGAGTCGCCTCCATGCGGCCCCACAGGATCCAGATCTTCTGGGCGGGATCGACGAAGATAATCGCGTTTCCGACGGGGTGCGCGGCGTCGCGAAACAGCAACTCGGGCGTGCTCCAGTTTCGTTCTCCCTTTTTCCGGCGAGCCATGTACAGTGCTTCGTCATCGGAGGATTCGTAGCTGCCGCCGTACCACGTGACCAGCAGGTCGCCGTTGGGCGCTTCCGCGATGCTCGAAGCGTGGTGCGCGGGCGCGCCGGGTATCTTTTCGAAAATCAGTTCCGATGCGAAGTGAATCGATTCATAGGAATCCTTGAGCAATGGCGCCGGGCCCGGCATGGAGATCGGAGTTCCGTCGCCAGGTTCCAAATACGTCGGGCCCGGGCGAATCTCCGCCAGGCTTTTGAGAGCTCCGGCCAACCCTACTGCATCGTCCTCTTTTCCAATGGGGCCTCGATAGCGCAGTCGGGCGTCCTTATCGATGACGAAAGCTTGCGGCGTCACAGTCGCGCCAAGCTGGGTGGCCGCCTTGTGCTGTGGATCGCGATAACACGGGAAGATGAAACCGCTATCCTGACAAAACGCCCGCACTTCTTCCGCGGATTCGGCGGGGTTCGGAAATACGGCGACGAACATCACGCGGTTGCGGCGGTTCATGGCGTTGAGCCGCTGTATGGTGCCCGCCGCGGCCGCCGTTTTATCGGAGCGCGTCGAGAGGAACAAGATCACGGTACCGCTGTGCTCGGCGTAGTTGGAGATTTGAAGCGGCGGGCCATTGAGGCGCTCGACGTCAATCGGCGCACTCAGGCGATTCCCGAACTGCCCATAAAGCGCCGCAACGCTCAGCAGCGATGCCGCTGCGCACAAGCCGCGACGGGAAGACATCTTATCTGGCGCCTCTTGGTTGGGTTCCGGCTTGGATTCCGGGTTGGATTCCACCAGGATCCCAGATGGTGGCGCCTATGTAGCGCTCCCTATCTTTGGCGTCATTGAAATAGTAGACTGTGACCATCTTGCCGTCCGGCCGTTGCATCGTACGTGTATAGCCAAGATCCCAAGCGCCGCCGTCGCTTCGAAGATCGATCTCGCCGCTCCACGAATCGCCTTCGTTGCCACTCAACCGGGCGCGAATTCCGAACGGCGCCGACCGGTAACCATAAGTCATCGCCAGCCGGCCGTCTTTGAGGTGGACCATGCTCGGAGGATTGCCGCCGCCGGTATCGGGCGCCGGCCTGGTAACGAAGCGCCAGGTCTTGCCGTCATCTTCAGAACGGTATAGGTCAATGAAGTTACGATGCCGGATCGCGGTTACGATACGGCTTTTGGAGAGCCGCACGGAAGATGGCATGATGGCGTAGTCGTCGCCTTCGGGCTCCGGCCCGATAAATGAAACGAAATCCCAGTTCTTGCCGCCGTCGTGGGTACGCACGCAGATCACACGGCCTTCCTTGCCGTTCGACTTCGCGGCGGTCAGGAACATCGTGAGGTCGTGCTGGCCGTTCACCAGGTAGTCGGTGCGCGCGGCGATTCCCTTTTGGCTGAAGTCGGGAATACGGTACGGGCCGATCCAATCCTTACCCCGGTCGCTCGAAACGTAGAAACGCGACGGCCCGATGTTGATGTCGGCCATGCGCGCGGTCAAAACAAATCCCGGGCTCGTGAAATCGATTCCGCCGGAGCAATCGACGGGCTCCTTGCCGCCTTCCGCGGTAGGCACGCCCGCAACTTTGATGGATGGGGGCGGCTTCAAGCCCTCGGGCTTTTCGATGGTCCAGGTCTCGCCGCCGTCTAAGCTCCGCGCCAGAACATGTTCGGCGGGCCGGGTGTAATCGATGGCGTGGCCTTGCGCCTTATCTTTGAAATACCCGGCTTCGAAGCCGACCAGGATCTCATTGCCCCACGTCCAGATCCCATGATTCGCCGGCCAGCCGCCGAATCTGCCTGACTCCCGATAGATGATGACGTTCTTAATCGGATGCGGCAGGTCCGCGGCGCACACACAGGGCGCCAAGACACACACGACAGGGATCAGCGCGATTCGCTCACGGAGCGACATTTTCCAAGTCTAGGACCGCCGCAAATCAATGTCAATCTGTAATTTGAAACCGGATTTCAGTTTTGGACGTGCTATTCCAAAGCCAGCGTTTCCTCCCACGTTACTTCGCGGCCGCGATCCATCGCCATGGGTCCCATGATCGCGGTCAGCGTACTTTCGACGCCGCGGCCCGATCGATCAGAGTGTGTTCTGCTACGCATCGCATCGAACATCGGATTGGCAGGTGAGCAGGAGTTGATGGCGATGTCTGACGCCGGCCATGGAAGCCAACTGGAAACCACTCGAAACGAAACTCGGCGCACCGGGATTCATCAGTACAAACACGCGGCAATTTACGCCTATGACCGGACTGAGAGTACCCCTAACCACCGAACGCCGGTAGCGGAGCGGTCAGTAGCGCGCAGAGGGGGCAATCTCAAGGCTCGCGACCCAGAGGTCGCGGCCACTGGGTCGCGGCCACTTGGGTCGCGGCTGCTGTGCCACAATCACAATACGGGATGATAGGCTTCTCGGATAACCTTGTTTTGGCGATGGACTCCATCCGCGCCCACAAACTCCGGGCCGCGCTGACCGTGCTCGGCTTGACCATGGGGGTGGCCACGCTGATCCTGGTAATGACGCTGGTGCAGGGCGCCAATCTTTACGTGGAGCAGAAGATCGCCAACCTGGGCACCAATGTTTTCCGCATCGCGCGCCTGCCGTTTGCGGTAACGGATTTCACCCTGCTCACGCGGGCGCAGCGCAACAAGTACCTCTACCCGGACGATCTGGATGCCTTGGCCGAAAACTGCTCGCACTGCCAGTTGGTCGGGGCCACGCTGAGTACCAGCATCAATCTCCGCTCCGAGAACCGCGAGCTTGAAGACGCCACCATTTGGGGTCACACGCCCAGCATGGCCACCATCGATACCCGCACGGTCCAACTGGGCCGGTACTTCACCGACGTGGAGGACCGTCACGCGTCGGCAGTCTGCCTGGTCGGCGACCGCGTGGTGCAGGAGTTCTTCCCCGAGACCGATCCCCTGGGCCACGTGATTCGCGCCGGGCCGGATGAATTCACCGTGGTAGGCACCTTCGAGAAGATTGGCTCCGTGCTGGGACAGGACCAGGATAATTTCCTGGTGGTGCCGTTGCGAACCTACCTGAAGCTGAAGGGCCAGCGGAACAGCCTGATGCTGCACGCCAAAGCCGAGGGCGCGGAGCAGGCCTTCGACCTGGCCCAGGATGAGGCGCGCCGGATCCTGCGCGCCCGCCGCCACGTGGCCCCCGGCAACGACGACGATTTCTTCATCGGCACCGCCGAGAGCTACATTTCGCTGTGGAAGAGCATCAGCGCGGCTTTTTTCGCCGTCTTCGTGATGGTCAGTTCGATCTCGGCCGTGGTGGGCGGAATCGTGATCATGAACGTGATGCTGGTCAGCGTCACCGAGCGAACCAAGGAAATCGGCGTGCGGCGCGCGGTGGGCGCCACGCAATCCGACGTGCTGCGGCAGTTTCTGATGGAGTCTGTGCTGCAATGCGTGGTGGGCGGCGCCATCGGCGTGGGGATTGGCTTTGTCTGCGCGCTGGGGCTGCGCGAATTGACCGGTCTTCCGGCGGCGGTGCAGGCGTGGGTGGCCACGCTGGGGGTGATATTGAGCTCGGTGATCGGGCTGTTCTTCGGGATTTATCCGGCGGTCAAGGCGTCCAAGCTGGACCCGGTGGTGGCCCTTCGTGCCGACTGAATAATGAGGGGAAGTGAATCGTGACCCGGAGTGAATCATGACCCAGATGGAGATCAAAGAGAACCTGTTCGTCGCCCTGGACACGCTGCGCTCCCGCAAGATCCGGTCGGCGCTGACCATCCTGGGAATCGTGATCGGCGTGACCAGTGTGATTTCGGTGGCGGCGATTATCGACGGGCTGAACGGCTACATCCAGCACCGTATTCAATCGTTCGGCTCGCGCTCGTTCTTCATCAGCCGGATTCCCCCCGGCTTCAACGGTCTGGGCCGCCTGCCGCAGAAAATCCGGCTGCGGAAGTACCTGGAGATTTCGGACGCCCAGTATCTCAAGGGACTGGTGCCAGGGCTGGACGTGGCGGCGGCCTTCGCCAACCGCATCAATTTCGGCACCGGCACGCCGGACTCCATCGGCTATGGCAATGAACATGTGGAAAAGCTGATCATCCGCGGCACCCAGCCGGAATACGCCGTGGCGCTGCCCTTGTTCTCGGTAGCCACCGGCCGCTACATTCAGCCCTTCGACGAGGAGCACTCGCGCGCCGTAGTAGTGATCGGCAGCGCCATCGCCGATTCCCTGTTTCCGCACCTGGACCCGATCGGCAAGCAGGTGCGGCTGAACGGGCGGTTATATGAAGTGATCGGTGTCTTCGAAAAGGACCCGGGCCTGTTCGGCGGCTTTGGCGTCGACCAGTTCGCGTGCATTCCGCTTTCCAACTTTCACAAGAACTACCCGGAGATTCGCGATATCTTCCTGATCTTTACCGTGCGCGAGGAAGCCAGCCTGGACGTGGTGCGCGACCAGGTAGTGGAAGCCATGCGGCGACGCCGGCACGTGCTGCACAATCAGGACAACGATTTCGACGTGGCCGACCCCAATTTCTTCACCGACCTCTGGAACCAGCTTACCGGCGCCATGGTCCTCCTGACGGGCGTGATCAGCTCCATCGGGTTGCTGGTCGGCGGCATCGGGGTGATGAACATCATGCTGATCTCGGTGACGGAACGCACGGGGGAGATCGGCATCCGCAAAGCCATAGGCGCACGCAAGTCTGACATCCGCGTGCAATTCCTGCTGGAGGCGGTGACGCTTTCGGGCATCGGCGGCGTGCTGGGAATTCTGACCGGCGGCGCGATTTCGATGGCGGCCCGCGCGGTGGCCTCGATTCCCGCCACTATGTCGCCGTTCTGGGTCTTCATGGGGGTGGCGATTTCCGTCGGTGTAGGTCTGTTCTTCGGCTACTATCCGGCCAACCGGGCGGCGAACCTGGACCCGATTGTGTGCTTGCGATACGAGTAGGTAGCCGCGACCCTCTGGGTCGCGAACCACTGGGGTCGCGAACCGGGAGGCCGGTGATGCGAATCCACTCGCGAGCCTCAACGAGATGAGGGGATGGCCGTGCACCACGTTCGGCCCTCGCCGTGCAATCTGCCTCATACAATTTCGCGGCGGATTTCGCTTCAACGAGGGAATACGTGGCGAATCAGCGAAGGCAGTGACGGACCTGGTCACGCAATTCGGCGGGATCGGAGACGGACCATAGAACGACGATCGACTCGACAACGAGCCCGATGGGCGCACCTTGGAACACGACTAACAGCCCGGGACTCGCCTTCCCCATCTCCCAAGCGGTTGCGGAAGTGATTGAGCATGGTCCGGCGATCATGCGACACCAGGACGCGGTTAGCAACTGCTGCCGCTTCCAGGAGATCAGGATCCTTTACGCTTCGCAGTTGAGAATCGGCGGCTGAGGCAAAATCGATCGCGGGTTCCTGCTGGCGGACTCCCTTTACGATGTCGAAGTTGAGATCGGCGTCCCGGAAAGCGAATGCTCAAAGGCGGGACTCACTCATTTTGGCCCTGGCACGTTGGATTTTCTCCCAGAGCACCGGATTGTCCTCTGCCATGGGGATTCCGTCAGCCTCGAACAAGGCCGCGATCGCTCCGCCGGTCGCGACCAGGAGCGGCGCCGGCAACCCCTACCCGTCCAGACACTCTGGAGATTCCAGTAAAATGCGGGTCTTGCTCCATTGGACCGTCCCTCACACGATGCGGTTGCAACTGGTGACGGTATCTAAATGCATCGCAAAACGGCGGTAACATGAAAGTAGTGGCTACCGTAGAAATCCCCAAGGCACACCAGACGCCTACCGAAGATCCTCATTATCTCGCCGCCGTCGAGCGGGTGAAGGGCGCAGCTCGCGAACTCCAGGAGAAGGGGATTATCGATGCTCAAGGACGGCGCGTCCGGCAGGACTTGCCGCCTGATATGCAAGAGGACGCAGGCCGCGACTTCGGCGGCTAATGCGTCCCACGATGATTGTGGTTGCCGGTCCTCCCGGCAGCGGCAAGTCTACCGCGTTTCCTGTATCTGGCTTTGGCGTGCCTTTCTTCAACGCTGACGATCGAGCGGCTGCTCTGAATCGTGGATCGTACGCCGGCATCTCCAGACAGATCCGTCAGCAGGTCAATCTTGAGTACGAGCGCTTCGTGATCGACTGCATCCAACGGCGCCAGAGCTTCGCGATTGAGACTACTCTCCGGAGCCACGTCACGTTCGACCAGGCCCGCCTCGCGAAGGGGATGGGGTTCGCAATCGAAATGCGCTATCTGGCGCTTGTGAGTTTCGAACTGCACTTGGAGCGAGTAAAGGCGCGCGCCGATGCCGGCGGACACAGCGCCTCCGAGGCGACACTTCGCGGCATTCACAACGCCAGCCTGGGTAACCTGCCGCGGGCGACCGAGGAGACTGACGAGTTGTGGATCTACGACAACAGTAAGTTGGGTGGACCACCACGACTGATCATGGAAGCCAAGGCGGGCGCGATTATTTTTCTGGAAGAACCTCCGCCTGCCTGGCTAGCGCGTGTGTTCGGATGGGTGTGAGCCCGCCATGAGCCAACAGATGCTCATCGTAGAAGGTCTGAATGTATAGCATCATCCGCCATAAACCGGATTCGCGGGCTCGAACGAATTTGCTTGAGGCGATTCGGGTGTCGGAAAGGCCAGATGGCAATCCGGCACACGATCCCTGCTGCGCCCTACCCCTCTCGATACTCGCCGAACACGCCCCGCAGCCGGTCCGATATCTCGCCCACGGTCGCGTACGCGTCGGCGGCATCGAGAATCGGCGGCATCAGGTTCTCGCCGCTGCGCGCGGCTTGCTCCAGCGCACCAAGTTTCTCTGCCACCGCGGACTGGCTCCGCATGGCGCGCACCTGGCGCAAACCGGCCACCTGCGCCTGTTCCAGCGCCGGGTCCAGCCGGAAAGTCGGAACCGCGCACCCGTCTTCCTGCTGGAAGCGGTTGACCCCCACCACAATCCGCCTGCCGGATTCGATGGCGCGCTGATATTCGTAGGCCGCATTTTGGATTTCGTTCTGGATGTAGCCGGTCTCGATGGCGCGCAGGGTGCCGCCGGCATCGTCGATGCGTTTCAGGTAGTCAAGCACGCCCTGCTCGATGCTGTCCGTGAGCCCCTCAATGTGCTGGCTGCCGCCCGCTGGATCCACCGTGTTGGTCACACCGCTTTCATAGGCGATGATCTGCTGCGTGCGCAGCGCGATGCGGGCCGATTCTTCAGTGGGAAGCGCCAGCGCCTCGTCGCGCGAATTGGTGTGCAGGGACTGCGCGCCCCCCAGCACCGCCGCCATGGCCTGGATGGCGGTGCGCACAATGTTCACGTCGGGCTGCTGCGCCGTCAGCGTTGAGCCCGCGGTCTGCACGTCGAAGCGCAGCATCCGGGAGCGCGGGTCCATGGCGCCGAAGCGGTCGCGCATCAGGTGGGCGTAGATGCGGCGCGCGGCGCGGAATTTGGCGATTTCCTCCAGGAAATCGTTATGCGAGTTGAAGAAAAAGGAGAGCCGGGGCGCAAAAGAATCCACCGCCAGGCCCGCCGCCATGGCGCCTTCGATGTAGGCGATGGCATTAGCGAACGTGAAGGCCAGTTCCTGAACCGCGGTGGAACCGGCTTCGCGGATATGGTAGCCGCTGATGGAAATGGTGTTCCACTCGGGCATTTCGCGGCCGGCCCAGGCAAAGACATCGGTGATGATGCGCATGGCCGGGCGCGGCGGGTAGATGTAGGTGCCGCGCGCTACGTATTCCTTGAGGATGTCGTTCTGGATGGTGCCCGAGAGTGTCCGAAGGAGGGCGCCCTGCCGCTGGGCTACCAGCGCGTAGAAGGCCAGCAGAACGGCCGCGGTCGAGTTGATGGTCATCGACGTGGAGACGTTCTGCAGCGGGATTTCCTGGAACAGCCGTTCCATATCGGCCAGCGAAGAGATGGCCACGCCGGCACGGCCCACTTCGCCGGAGGCCATGGGATGATCCGAATCGAAGCCCATCTGAGTCGGCAGGTCGAAGGCGACGGAAAGGCCGGTGGTGCCCTGCGAGAGCAGGTAACGGTAGCGCCGGTTGCTTTCTTCGGCGGTTCCGAAGCCGGCATACTGCCGCATGGTCCAGAGCCGGCTGCGGTACATTTCGTGGTAAACACCGCGCGTATAGGGGAATTCGCCGGGTCTAAGTTCACCAGGTTCGAATTCACCAGGTTCGAATTCACCAGGTTCTCCCCGCCGCAGCTTCATGATCTGGGTATCACGATCTGGAAATTCGCCTTGCCCGCAGGAACGACGAAATTCCGTAGTAGAGCAGGATCAGCGTTCCGGGAACGCCTAAGGCCAGGCGCAGCAGATCGTTCAGCGCCGCCTCCGGTGCCGCCTTCTGGAAGTGCAGGAAGGACTTCGCTGTGGGGAAGCCGATGATTACGGCTAAGCAAATGAAAAGAAACCCGATAACCTCATTCCAAAGGGTGTGCGCGGGTTTGATTAAGGCCGGGACGATGTGATCCAGGAAGGCACGGGAATGCCGGACTGCTTGACGCTGCCACACTCCATTATCGTAACAGATCGCTTACTGCCAGTTTGCGATGGTTAACATACCCGGACCTGCCGATTGATAATACTAGTTGCGCTTGTGAACCGGGTTTCGGTCCACTACAATCGGAACGGGGGATGCTAGACCCGCGGGGTGGAACGCCGGTGGTGTCCGGCGCATCTGCTAATCTAGGGGGGAGACTCTGTGGAAGAGCCATTGAAACACCTCATGCAGGAATTGGGAAATGCGATTAACGATTCCCTTTCCGAATCCGACCGCATTGCGGAAGCGATCGGCGAAATCAAGAGGGCCGGCTACGACGTCTTCCTGGTTCTGGAAGCGACGATCGGCTTTAATCGGAGAGATGAGAACGCCGAGGACGACGACGAGGAGCAGGGCGAGGTAGTCGAAGAGCCCAAGCCCCGATTCGAAGCCACCGGCAAAATCAAATTCACTTCGCAGGACCACCGCTTTCTCAGGGCACTCAAGATATCGGTAGACGAAGAAAACCGCTGACCAGGTTTTTGAGGAACGGGCGGCTGCGGCGTTGTCAGCCGAAAACCGTTGTTCGATGATTCGGCCCGATGATTCAGCCCATTGCTTCAGATGATTCAGCCCAGCGTTGACTGGTAAACCTCCCACGTTTCGCGGACCGCTTTTTCCCACGTAAACAGGTGCGCCCTCCCGGTTCCGAGCCGAACCAGTTCCCGGCGTAAGTCTTGGTCGCGGACTAAGCTCCGCAGCGCTTCGCCCAGTGCTTCGGTATTCTCCGGGTCCACCAGGATAGCCGCCTCACCCGCCACCTCGGGGAGGGCGGACCGGTTGGATGTCACCACCGGCACGCCGGCGGCCATGGCTTCCAGAATAGGCATACCGAAACCTTCATCCAGCGACGGGAACGCAAAGATCTGCGCGCGGGCGTACCAGGCTGCCAGATCGCCGGGCGAGACGTAGCCAAGCACGGAGATGCGTTGCCGGGCCGGGCTTCGTGCAATGCCTTCCAGAATACCCGCTGACCCGTAACCCGAGGAACCGGCCAGCACCAGACGCCAGGCCGGGTCGACGGTCGCAAATGCCTCCACCAGGCGCGCGGTGTTCTTGCGTTTCTGGATGGCCCCCACGTTGAGGACGATCTTCTCGCGCGGCAAAACCGGAAATGCCAGAGGCCGGATGCCATGGTGGATGGCGTGGACCTTGGCGGGGTCCACACCAAGCAATGACACCACCTGGCTCTTGGTAAATTCGGAAACGGCGATCACGGCCGCCGACCGCTCCGCCGCATCGCGCGCCTGTTCCCGAAACCGTGCCCGGAAATCCGGCGTGGAATACTCGCCCGTCAGAACGAACAGGTCGTGGAAAGTAGCGATGGCGCGGCGCAGCGGAATTCGCGGCAGCCGCTGGTTCAGCCCATGAAACAGTGCGGCGTCTCGCGGACTTGACTCAAAAAGCGACCCCATCGGTTCGCCGAGCCAACGGCGGCGGGCGTTCCCAGGCAGTTTCGCGCGCCATGAGCGGAAGTAGCGATGCGGTCGATAGCAGAAATCGAAGCGCGCCTCGGGGTGGGCCGCGGCCATACCGAACAGCATCTCATGCGAATAGAGGCCCACCCCCGAGAGTGTGTCACCCAAGCTGTACGTGGCGTCCAGTGCGAAGGTCATGCGCGCTCGCGCTAGCGAATTCGTATTCTTTCATTTTCCGGTACAGCGTGGTGCGGCCGATGCCGAGCAGGTGGGCGGCCTTGCCCCGTTCGCCATTGGTGGCGGCGAGCGCGTTAGCGATGGCTTGCCGGTTGCTGGCCGGGATGGAGATCACGGGCGAGATTGGGGCTAGAGCACAGGTGGGAAGATCGGACACGCCAGCCGGCCCCCGGTGGTTCGAATCCTGGTGGTCCACCATGACCGAAAGGTTGTGCAGTCCTCGAATAACCGCCTGGTGGTTCACGATGGCCGAAGGCATGTCCGCCATCTGCAAGGCGCCTTCGGAGTACAAGGCCGCCATGCGGTCGACGCAGTGCTTCAGTTCGCGAACATTGCCGGGCCAATCGTATGTCGCCAGAGTTTCCACCATCTCCCGGCTGGGATAGAATTCCGGCAGGCCGGCGGACCGCGCCAGGTCCAAAAAGTGGTCGATGAGCAGTGGGACATCGCCTCTGCGGTCGCGCAGAGGCGGCAGGTGGATGGAGAAGACGTTGAGCCGGTAGTACAGATCAAGGCGGAAACGGCCGGCGGCCACTTCAGCCTTCAGATCGCGGTGCGTGGCGGCAATAATGCGGAGGTCAACCTTGCGCCACTGCAGGGAGCCCACCGCCCGGAATTCGGATTCCTGTAGCAGCCGCAGGAGCTTGACCTGCATTTCGAGCGGCAGGTCGCCGATTTCATCGAAAAACGCCGTGCCGCCATCGGCCAGTTCCACCAGGCCCTTCTTGTTCTCCACGGCACCGCTGAAGGAGCCCTTGGTGTGGCCGAACAACTCGCTTTCCATCAAGGTGCCGACCAGTGAGCCGCAGTCAATGGGCACGAACTGGCCGCGCGGGTTGGCGTTAAAGACGCCGCGGGCGACCACTTCTTTGCCGGTGCCGCTCTCACCGAGCAGCAGCACGGGAAGGCGATTGCGGGAAGCCTTGTCGATCAGGCGGCGGACGGATTGTATTGGTGATGACTGGCCCACCAAACCGTGGGTACAGCCTCTGGCTGGCTGGGGCATGGACTACCTCTCTTATTCGGTATCAATTCGTACAACGAAGCAGCCATTTTTCTCACCAGAATTTGGGCAGATTTGGGAAGCCAGTGCCTTGGCGGCGTCTTCGGAAGCTTCCCGGCCGGCCAGCACGAACCAGAAATCGGGCTTTTCGGCACGCTGGACCAGGCGGGCGGAGCCATAGAGGGACTCCATCCGGCCGCGCAGCCGCTCAGCGTTGGCGCGGTCGCGGAAGGCGCCCACCTGCACCGCAAACACGCCGGAGTTGACCGTGAAAGGAGACACGCCTTCAGGCGCGCGGATTACTTCCACCCGAACCCGGGCGGTGCCGGGGCCGATCATTTCGATCTCGCGGGCCGCCCGATGCGAGAGGTCAATGATGCGGCCGCCGACGAATGGGCCGCGGTCGGTGATGCGAACCTCGACAGTTTTGTTGGTGTCCAGATCGTAAACCCGGACCCAGGTGTTGAAGGGGAGCGTCCGGTGAGCCGCCGTAAGCTTCTCCATGTCGTAAATCTCGCCATCGGCGGCAGGCCGGCCGTCGTAGGGTTTCCCGTACCAACTGGCGATACCGGTTTCCGTGTCGCCGACGGCAGGCGCCGCGGCTGGCGGAGGCGGCGGTGGCGTGTGCCGGGCGTGCTTCTTGTGGGCGCATCCCGAGAGCGCGGCCAGGATCAGCAGCGCGCCGAGACACGGGCCCAGGTAGACGCGAAGATACGCCGGGCCGGAGGGAAACGCCGATCGGTCCACACCAAAGTATAACTCCGTACAATGCGGCGAGTCATGTTTGGCTGGCGGCGCCCATATTCGTAAAGGTCTGCGTCGAAGCGCCGATATGAAGGTTGTGGAGAACGGTATGGAGAGGCGAACAGAAGTTCGAATGATGTGCGCGGACATGATGGAGGTCCGTTGGAAAGATCATGCCGGCAAAGCGCAAAGGGCTACGGCCCTGCTGGAAGACATTTGCGCTTCCGGAGCCTGCCTGCAGTTGGAGACACCTGTACCCTTGGGATCGGAGATCTACTGGGAATGCCCCAAGCAGCAGTTCAAAGGCTACGTGCGGTATTGCGTCTATCGGGAGATTGGATACTTTATCGGGGTAGAGTTCACCTCCGCTTCGCAGTGGTCGAAGAAGTCGTATAAGCCTCAGCACCTGTTGGATCCGCAGCGGCTGCTGGCAAACTCGAAGAAATAGGAGCAGCTCGCCCCGTTACCGGGGCAGCGTCGAACGGGACGGGGTTACTCAATCCCTTTGGTGGTGCGGGTTCGGGTTGTCACGACATTGCGGGCGAAGGAGCCGGGGACCGGCGCTCGAAGTCCTGTCGATGCAGCATCGACAGCCCCAGCTTCTCACGCAGATGCCCGACACCTATCGAGCCTTGTTTCGAGCGGAACTTGAAGAACCGCGTCACCAGCACCGGTTTCTGATCTATTCTGGTGAGCGGGGCTCCCGGGCCGATCCCTTGCGCATTCCTGAAGCCTGTTGTCGCGGCAATCTGCATACGGCGTAGGCAGGGACGTAAGCTCCGTAAGGTGACAATAACGTGGTAGACCGTTCGTCCTCCGCCGAGGACATATTTGTTGATATTTTCCAGGAAGCTGTGGGTTTCCACGGTGCGCAATCACTCCAGTTTCAGTTGCCTTGCCCGGACATCGACGGAAGTCTCCGTTCGATCGACTATGCTTTGATCTCGCCCTATGGCCGCTATGCATTCGAGGTAGATGGCGAGATATTCCATGATCCCAGTTCACCGTTGGTAAGCCCAGAGAAGCATCGGGACGATTTGAGACGGCAGAATAGCCTGATCTACCAAGGTTGGCGCGTTTACCGTTGGACCGACTACCAGCTTTCTGCGGACCGAAATCGAACCGTCGAACAACTCCGTTTGTTCCTGGAGTCCGAGATAGCCTCTGGCGCTCTTAGCGACATTCTGCCTCGGCAGGATGGCGCCGAGGTCAAACTCCATCCTCACCAAAGTGATTCGTTGGCCGATCTGCAGGCTCTGCGGGCAGGGGGCGGAACCATCGCGCTGATCACACATGCGACGGGGACGGGGAAAACGCACGTCGCAGTATCAGATGCCCGAAGTATGGGGCTGCGCACCCTCTACGTGGCTCATCGCCGGCATCTGCCAGAGCAGACCCGCCAGCGCTTTGCCGAGATCTGGCCGGAAGTTGCCGCGGAAACCTACCGCACGGATCATTCCAAGCCCCTATCCTACGTGGTCCTGAGCACGGTCCAGTCGCTGGCTGCTAACTTGAGTCGCTTCGATCCGCGCGAATTCGGGTACATCATCATCGACGAAGCACATCACGCTGCCGCTGATACGTACCGAAAAGTCATCTCGTACTTCCGGCCGCGCTTTCTACTCGGGCTGACTGCGACGCCTGAACGGACTGATGATCGCTCGATCTTGGAAATCTTCCGAGACACAGCACACCGCTTAGACCTGGAGGAGGCCATCCGCCGTGAGATATTAGTTCCCATCCGGTGCGTGCGCGTCAAAACAAATGTGGACCTCACTCGCGTCAGGTTTATGGAGTCGACTACCGAATCCGTGATCTCGAAGAGGCTCTTCAATTACCGGGGCGGGACACCATGGTCGCTCAGACCTATTGCGATCATGCATTTGGGAAACGGGGCGTCTGTTTCTGTGTCGACGTTAACCATGCAAAACGGATGGCTGCTGCGCTTCGGGAGGTTGGAGTCGCGGCCGCCAGCGTCGACGGCGGTATGTCTGTGAAGAAGCGCGATAGTGTTCTGACCGATTACGAGGCGGGCCGTCTCACTGTATTGTGTGCCTGCGACATCCTGAGTGAGGGCTGGGACTCCCCACTTACGGAGGTTCTCCTGATGGCAAGGCCGACGCTCAGCAAGATCGTCTACGTGCAACAACTCGGTCGGGGAACGAGGAAGGCGGCGGGAAAGGATTGTCTTCTCGTGTTTGATTTCATCGACAACACAGTCCGCCACGCGCAGGCACTCAGCGTCCATGGATTGCTGAAGAAGGGCGAGTACCGGCCGGGTGCGTTGGTTGCCGCGCCCGACCAGCTGCTCCAAGCGGAGAGCAACGCTTTTGCGGCAGGCGAGACGCCGACCGCCATCTCGGGTCTCCATCTGTATGCGACCCATTTCGAAGTTGTGGATGTGTTCAGGTGGCAGGACGAGGTTGAAGGAATGGTCCAAGCCAGCGAACTCGCTGTCGAACTTCGTGTTGACGACGAGACCATTCGGGAAAGGGT
This sequence comes from Candidatus Acidiferrales bacterium, assembly GCA_035570275.1. Taxonomy (GTDB): domain Bacteria; phylum Acidobacteriota; class Terriglobia; order Bryobacterales; family Bryobacteraceae; genus DATMNI01. The sequence continues at coordinate 19,803 of DATMNI010000313.1, forward strand.
TCGAAGGGGCGATATCAAGCCAGATCGTTCCGTGGAAATCGGGTCGCGAGAATACCACTACTTTCGTCGCGAATGTATACCCGAGTTACAGAAGCACTATGGAGTGGAGCCTTTGACAGCCGAGAATATCCAAACTGCCTTCATGGAATTTGTGGCAGCAGCGGACATGGCGGCATCTTACAAGCCTGTCTTGCTTCTCGGCATGCTAGCATGCGCCGACGGCAGTGGTCGTGTTAACATACCCGAACTGACGGCTTTTTTTCGCGATTTCTACTTGAAGCGCTTGGAAAATGGCCTTTGCGTCGAAGCACCGAATATCAGGATGGCACGCGCTGCCGAACTTAACGATCTTCAGATCGAGCGTGTCATGCTGGGGATGCCCTTTGAGAAGTTCGAGCGGAAGCGCTTCTTTCGTCGCATTAAGGACCTTTCGATTGTTCGGTTTGACGAAGCGCTATGGCGGAGGCTAACTGCCGACGACAAAGCCCTTCTGCGGAGCGCAGCAATGGAGCAGATACAGGCATACTACGCACGGATTACCTGAGTACGTAGAGAATTCATATATTCTATGGGGAAGACCAACTAGGACGCGCCGGCAATGCTGTTCCGGTCCACTCAAGGACACAAAAATGGCGAACAAAACGTTAATACCAGCACTCAGTGCGAAGGTCGGTGGTTGCGAATACTACATCTGCACCATGAAATATGCGGAGGTGGCCCGCCAGGTTGGCTTCGCCCATGAACTAGGCGGAAACGACGACCTGAGCACGATGATTCAGCGCACCATTTCCGCCCGCACCAAAGAGATAACCGACTACCTGCTCGCGTCCCCGCATCGCTTCCTTGGATCGCTCATCGTGGCCGCGCGGGGTGGCTCCCCCGAGTACACGCACTTTGCAATGGACGATCCGGACGACCTTCTCACCGGGATCGACCGCGGTTTTGGCGTTCTGACGTTCGACGGCACTCAGCAGTATTTTGCCCTCGACGGCCAGCACAGACTGAGAGCGATCAAGGACGCGATCAAATTAGATCCGGAGATTGGCAAGGAAGATGTCTGCGTGCTTTTGGTTTCGCATTTCGACACCGAAGATGGCCGGACCAAGACGCGGCGGTTGTTCACAAACATCAATCGTAATGCGAAGGTGACGACGTCGGCCGAAAACATCGCGCTGGACGAGGACTACGGTATCAACATACTGACGCGGCGTTTCCTGACAGATCACGAATTCCTGAAACGCGACGGCGTGGTTCTGGTGTTCACCAAGCAAGGGGACGAAGGGGAACTGTCTCTCGCCGGAAATTCTATTCCGAAAACGCACCCGAAGGCTTTAACCAGCATCGCTGTCCTGAACGAACTTTTGAAGGAACTGGCGTTCGACCTGCCCCCCTCGATTACGGCCGCAAATACCCGTCCGACCTCCGATGTTCTGGAATTCGCCTATACCGAGCTCTCGAAACGGGTCGATGTGTTCCTGAAGGCCTGCGGTAACATCCGCGAACGGATGTTGGCTGCAGTTTCCGCCTGCGACGTGCGGGCACCCAAGAACAATGAGGGCGCAGGTCATGCGTTCATGCGCCCCGTGGTGCAAAAGGCGGTTGCCCGGGTTGTCAAACATATCGTCAGTCAAAAGGTCCTGAGTTGGGCGGAGAGCATGGACCGTTTGTCGAAGCTCGATTGGGAGATCAGCAAAGCCCCCTGGGTGGCAGTTTACGCTCCGGACAGTGAAAAGATGCTCACGGGCAAGGAATTCACTGAGCTGCTGTTCGATCTCCTGCTATGCCATCTGGCTCCGCCAAGCAAGCAAGCCATTAAGAAAGCTCGGAAAGAATTTAAAGACATCAGGAACTTTCAATACCCCGTCTCCGAAGAAGACCTGTGCGCCCGCCTCCTTGGCTCAGAGGACGACCCGAATCAGGCGGGACCTGCGGTATAGATTGATCGGTGCGGTTCTTCTTTATCTTTGGGGCGTATGGGATCGGGCCTAAACATTCCTCGCCACAGAACGGCGATTCGGCGATACGCGCACTCTAAACCCGTGGCGCTCGCGCTCGGTCACGGCTTGATCGGTCCCGGCGTGTCGGTCTTCGATTATGGGTGCGGCTTCGGTGAGGACGTCCGCCTTCTCTCCGAAGCTGGCATCGAAGCCGACGGATGGGACCCTTATCACCGCCCGGATGTCTCTCCCCAACTGGCTAGTTGCGTAAATCTCGGATACGTCCTCAATGTCATTGAGGACCCCAGTGAACGCACCGACACTTTGCGCAAAGCCTTCGACCTGGCGCGCGAGTTTCTGATCGTCAGCGTCCGGGTCGATCAGGCGCTTGACGGCGCGATGACCTACGCAGACGGTTATCTAACCAACCACGGGTCGTTTCAAAAGCTATATAGCCAGGCGGAATTCCGCGAGTACCTCAACGCCACCCTCGGCCGACGTCCTTATGTCGCCGGTCTCGGTGTTGCGTATGTTTTCAAAACGGAAGACGCCGAAGGCTCATTTGTCGCCCGCCAAGCCATTCGACCGAGGAAAGACCGCGTCGATATAAGAAGTGCGTTTGCCGGAGACGCTATCGGCGCGGAGTTGCTGGCGCGGACGCGCGAGCTCGGGCGACTGCCGCTACAGAATGAGTTCCCACAATATTCCGACTTGCAGAGCCGGTTCGGACCTGTCAGCCGGTTAGAGCGCCTGGTTTCAGCCACGATTGATCGCGACACCCTTGCAGACACGCGGAATCAGCGGCGTGAGGATATCCTGACCTATATCGCGATGCTCAGACTGCGCGGGTTGAATCCGCCGCCATTCCGGAGGCTTCCCGACGAGACGCAGGCGGACATTAAATCCCTGTGGATGTCATATAAGGGAGCGCTTGAAGAGGCAAACGCATTTCTGTTTAGAATGGGCAAGCCGGAATTTGTTCGGGAAGGGTGCGCACGGTCGCTCGTGGGCAAACTCCTTCCTGAGGACTTGTATGTGCATAAATCCGCGGAGGATCGCCTGCCTCCGCTAGTGCGGCTCATTCTTTTCGCTGCCCGGCAGATAGTCGGCGAGGTAGAATACGATCTGGTGAAGGTCGCCACGGACGGCAGGAAGGTCTCTTTTCTGCGCTATCCCGGCTTTGAAGAGGCGGCCCATCCGGCTCTCGAACACAGCCTGCGCGTCTACTTGCCGACCATTTCATTCTCGATGCGAGACTACACCGGATCTGAAAACCCACCCATACTGCACCGGAAGGAGACCTTCATCGACCCTCTTCATCCTGCCTTTGGCACGTTCGCTGAACTGACGCGCGCGGAGGACGAGTGCGGATTGCTCTCTATGACCGATATTGGCCACAGGAGAGGTTGGGAAGAGGCGTTACGAGAAGCGCGGGTACGCGTAGAGGGACACTCCATCGTCCGGTTGGACTGAATCCGCGATTTGTCGTTTTCAGGGCGCCGAGGGAGCGGTGCTCGAAGGTTCGGGATGAGATACACTCATCCCATGCGGTGGTACGGGTTCGGACTTGTGGCGGTGCTGGCGCTTTCCGCCCAGACACCTCCTGCACGCTCCGGGGGCGAACTTTTCCAGTCACATTGCGCGGGTTGTCACGGCTTGGCGGGCGAAGGGAGCCGCGGGCCGGCGCTCAAAGTCCCGGCGCTGCAGCGGGCCAACGACATCGAGTCGCTGGCGGCGCTGCTGCGCAGCGGCATTCCGGGCACCGAAATGCCCGCGCTGGCCGCCAGTGAAGTCGCGGACCAGCCGCTTCGGGCACTGGCGGCTTACGTACTTGGGCTGCGCACCATGCGTTCCCAAGTAGACCCGGCGCAGGCCGCCACCAGCCGGCTTGGCCGTGGAGAAGAACTCTTCCGGACCAAAGGAAAGTGCCTGGACTGCCATCGCGTGAACGGCGAAGGCCACGCCTCCGGCCCCGACCTCACCGACATCGGCCGCCAGCGCGACTCCCAATGGCTGCGGCGCGCGGTGACGGAACCGGAGTCGGCGATCTACGACAGCTTCGCCGGATATCGCTGGACCATCCTGATTCCCGACAATTACCTCCTGGTTGACATCGTCACCAGGACGGGCGAACGCGTCACCGGCAGCCGGCTAAACGAAGATGCCTTCTCCATTCAGGTTCGCGATCAGGAGGGCCGCATTCGTTCCTTCCTCAAGACGGAGACGGCCGAACTGCGCAAGCACTGGGGCAAGTCGCCGATGCCTTCCTATAAAGACGCCTTTTCCGCCGGCGAACTCGATGACCTCGTCGGCTATCTGGCGGGACTGCGGGGGCTCCGATGACCGGGCGCATGCTGGCGCTTGTGGCCACGGCGGCTGCGCTGAGTGCTCAGGGGGCCGCGGGTCAGGTGGCTTCATCTCAGGCGGCTTCATCTCAGATAACGGCCGATCGCATTCGCAACGCCGATCGCGAGCCTGGCAACTGGCTGACCTATTCGCACACTTACAACGGCCAGCGCTACACGCCGCTCACCCAGATTACCGCCGCCAACGCCAGCCAGTTGCAAGCCGCATGGGCGTATCAGGTCCAGCAGCCCGGCAAGTTTTCGACCTCGCCGCTCGCGATCGATGGCATCCTCTACATCACCGAACCTGGCGGCGAGGTGGTGGCGCTCGATGGCCGTACGGGCCGGCCCGTGTGGCGTTATGGCCGGAAGCCGCCGTCCGATCTGCACGCCTGCTGCGGAGCCACCAATCG